>DINS01000022.1 GCA_002426015.1 Flavobacteriaceae bacterium UBA5534 | reverse complement strand
TCTATGAGTAGTTGCGTGGTTTTGCACTAAACTTTGCAAGTACACACCAAACTGAAAATCCGAGAGGATTTTCAGAAGTAGGCGAGAACAAGCAATTACTTATAGCCATTGTTCTATGCAGTCTTTTTTACTATTTCTTCTATTTCCCTTTTAATTTCCTCTTTACTGGTGAATTTAATAGCAAAAGCCTTTGATAGTTTTTCTATTTTATTGAAATCTCTTAGTCTACTTCCGCTAAGAGGTGTTAAATCAGTGTTGTAAATAAAAATTCCGATTCCTCTTTTACTCCTTAACTGAAGAAGAAAAGATTCAATTGATTTTAGTCCAACCCTACTTGCTCTTAGGACTTTTACTTCAATGAAATATCGTTTTTTATTACTCCAAAACTCCAAGTCAAACTCTTTATCTGTCTTGTTAAATGAATTGGGATTAAATTCATAATTCAGATTTTTAAGTATGTCAATAATGTCATTTTCAATTGACATATAATCAACCGAATACTTGGTAGCCCCAATTTCAGCTCTCGCTTCTCTCAATTCATTCTCAATTTCTTCGTCTTTACTTTTTTTAGTTAGGTAATTTGCTCTGACTGATAAATATCCTATCAGTAGTGTGATTAATGTCCCAAGTATTGAAAGTAAAGTTGATATCCAATTTGTTTTGGATTTTTGAGTATCTTCTGATTCTTCTATTGTTGTTGGTGGCAATTTTTTTGCAAGAATTTCTATTTCTTCAATTAACTCTCTTCTCTTAGATAATGGAATAAATTTATCTTCCATAAAAGATTCTTCAGCTTTCAATAGAAACCACCTATTAGAATGTTGAAATTGAACATTTGCTCCAACTTCTTTACTTCTGACGAGAGAAATTATTTCTTTGTCAGTCGCAGTTGAATCTGAATATATAAGTTCTTTTATGGATTGAACGACCTCTTTGGAAGCAGTATTGAGCTTTGCATTTTGAGATTCTTCGATATAATCTGGAATATAAAATAGTCCAAAGTATAAAGTTGCAGCAACTCCGAGCACACCGAAAATATTCCCGAAGTTTTTAAGTATCCAATTCCAAATTTCTTTTCTCATTAGTTGTTTTCAGATTGCATAGAACTCCTTATATGAGTACTAAATATACGTATATCCCTTCAAATGTAACAGATATACGCACTTTGGTGACTCACTTTTATAATTGTTTTTTAATAATAGTAATATTACTTTCAGCTATCAATATACCCATGTCATAACAATGAGCCTTACAGTAAGCCGCAATCCTTATTAAGGTTGCTTTTATTGTCAAACAGCATTCGTAATTAACAGCAATTTCGTCAAAATAAACCATATTTCAAATACGTAGTTATACGTATTTTACAACCCTTCGATTCAGCTCATTATCAGCACAAAAAAACCACAACCCTCATGACAAGGATTGTGGTTGCAAACAAACACTAACACAAAAATCTATTAGCCTTTACGCAACTGGCACAATCGTTTTAAGATATCCAATTTGAGAACACGGTAGTCGCTTATAAGGTCTAAATAGAGCTGTCTTTGTTTTTCATGTTCTTTAGATCGTTTTATATCATAATCGGTTTTCCCATATTCTATTTCGGTTTTGAGGGTTAGCTCATACTTGCAAAGGATCCCCATCAAAAGCGTGTTTTTTCTACGCAATGCTTCTATGCTCAAGGCTACGCCGCTTTTCTTAACAAGATGTTTTTCAATGATGGTATATGCGTTGAGTTCAGAATGGCTATGTTCAATGTCGTCCATCCACTGCAGCAATTCAAACAGGTCTTTTTGCAGCAACAGCCGTCTTTTCGATTCGATAATTCTAGAAATTTGAGGGTCATTGTTAAAACTCATAAAAAGATTTTAGGGACTATTTATAATTAATTCTGATAGGTTGAGCTTGCCTGTTTTAACGACATGCAAAAGGCAATCAATGTTGGCTCGGCATAAATACCATAGGCACTGCTCAAACATCCTTTGGTGCCATCGGTACATTCAATAAGGAATATGATGGATTGGTCTGAAGGATTGCTCCATGCTTCCTGTACAAAATGCTTTACCAGTATACAATCTTTTGCCGAATAGGCTCTTTTGTTTGTCCTGCCAAAAAGCTTATCTTCTTTATATATAAAGTCTTCAACATAGCCTTTGGTTTCGGCACGTGCTATATCTTCTATAAGACTTTTACTATTGGTTGAAACAGGACTCATGGTGTTCATTTTTTTAGTTGTTTTTTAAAGGGCACATTGGCACTCAATGGCCTTTGATAAAAAACCGTGGACAAACATGTCATCCACGGTCATTATACAACAATCATTGGATATTTTTTATTTGCTATTAATCAATGATTTTGTATTTATTGGGGTCAAAACATCAAAAGCAATAGGGTTGCAATTGCAGTTGTCAACACGCCCAATACGAAGTAATATCTAAAGGTTCTCATCTGTTCTATCATTATATTCTGTTGCTTCATTGTCGTTACGTGTTATCAGGTTCAAAAACTCTGTAAGGCATTATCATATAAAGTATCTTTTAGCTTTTGGTATCTTGTTAAATGATATTGATAGCTTTTGCGAAGGCGCTCATATTCTTCCAAATAGGCCATGTCGCATTGAATATCGTCACATTCTGCCGCATTGCTATAAATGTTAGAGTACTTCAAGACGGTTTCATACAACTGCTTGTTGGCTTCCTTTCGTTTTGAAAAAAGAACCAATGTACCTTCAGGAATCTCCCTGTTCTGTATAGACTGGGCGTATAGGTTCAATAGCTTGTCAATTTCCTTATCGATATACTGTAGCTGGTTGATCCATGCTTTCAGTTCAATGGAATTGTACTTGTGTACAACATCCACATCAGTATCGTGATTAAAAGTTTTTTGTGTCATAATCGTTGCATTTTAAATGAGTACATCCATGTTTTTATCTGGTTCCATTTGTGCCACCTCGATGATTTTAAGCTCTTTGACTCCAGTAGGGAAGTGCCATGTGACAACATCCTCTACCGAATATCCAAACAATGCTGCACCCATTGGTGTAAGGATGGAAATCTTGTTGTTTTTCATGTCCTTTTCTGATGGTTGCACAATCTGCAAGGTTTTTTCCCACTCATTGCCTGACTTAACAGTAACAACACTGTTCATTCGCACGACATCATCAGGCATTTCTTCCTCATCAATGATATGGGCTGTTTTCAGCTCTTCGCTAAACTTCGTTAAAGATTTCTGTATTTCATGGTCTCCCGTGTATCCAGAAATGTTGAGGATGCGCTTAATGTACACATACTCTTTCTTTTCCAATATTAAACTTCCGTACTTCATTTTATTATTCTTTATGGGAAAATCCCTCGTTGTATATATGCTTTTTCAATTCGAGCAATGGCGATGCAATAAGCAGCAGTGCGCATGTCTAACCCTTCTTTTGTGGCATAATCTGAAACCTTGTCAAAAGAGTTTTTCAATTTCTTTTCGAGTTTATCAATGACCTCTTCCATGTGCCACAGTTCGCCATTTCGGTTTTGCAACCATTCAAAATAACTGGCAATGACACCTCCTGAATTGCACAGAATGTCAGGAATAATGGTCACACCTCTTTGAAGCAATATTTTTTCTCCCTCAACATTGGTCGGTCCATTGGCACCTTCTGCAATCAATCGTGCTTTGATACCATGTGCATTGTTTTCTGTAATTTGGTTGCCCAAAGCAGCTGGAATACAGATATCGCAATCAAGTGTAAAAAAATCATCCTTTTCAATGTCAGTGGCATCTGGAAAACCTACAAGGCTTCCTTTGTTGGCCTTGGTATAATTGAATAGGTCTTCTACCTTGATGCCCTTCATATTTTGAATACTTCCGTACGCATCTTGTACACCGACCATTGTGGCGCCTTCCTGCTCTAAAAAATGAGCTGCCCAATAGCCAACGTTACCAAAACCTTGTACAATAAAGGTCTTCCCGTTGAGGTCTTCTTGGTTTTGTTCAGCCCAAAATTTAATGGTCAAGAATACACCGAATCCTGTTGCACGGTCTCTGCCTTCGAGTCCACCGCTACCTGCAGGTTTCCCTGTGACTACATGCTGATTTGCAGTACGCTCGGCTGGTGGACGTGTACTCATATAAGTATCAGCTATCCATGCCATCGTTTGGTCGTTGGTATTCACATCAGGAGCAGGAATGTCGTGCTCTGGACCAATATTATCTGCCAAGGCAAACGTAAAACGTCTGGTAATGCGCTCCAATTCACTCTTTGAATATTTGGATGGGTCAATCTGTATGCCTCCTTTGCCACCTCCATAAGGAAGTCCTGCCAAAGAGGTTTTCCAGGTCATCCACATGGCCAATGCCCTTGCGGCATCGATGTCCACTGTTGGGTGGTAACGCAATCCTCCTTTATATGGACCCAGTGCATTGTTGTGCTGCACACGATACCCTTGGAAAATTTCCACCTCGCCATTGTCCATCTTTACTGGAAAGTTAACGATGATTTCGTTATTGGTAATGCTTAATATTTTTCGAATACTTGGGTGCAAATTAATTTGGTCAGCAGCACTGTTGAATTGTTCCAGTACATTTTCGACCATGCCTTTGGCATTTTTTTTCATTGCTTTTTTTACGTCTTTTGTGAGTGTCATTTCCATTGTGTTTGAGTTGTTTTTGATGTGTGATACGTCATTTATTGAATTGTTCATTGTTTCTGGGGTAATAAAAATGGCTTATGCGATAGTGCGATAGGAATGGTGACCAAATCACTTTTCCGATGTGCTTTTCTCTCTATATAAGCTAGTATAAGTGTCATTATTAAATATGTCATCATTAAAAGATTTATATATAATTGTTATTAAAAAATGGATGCTGTCAATTTTTTTCCTAACAATCTACTTTTGTTAGAGAATTTATAAGGACTGGTTCTAATGGTGTTAAACTTTAGTTCATATTTAGATACTTGTTTAGACATTAGTATCATTCTTGCTTTTTCTAAAATCATGTTTTTGTTTTTATGTCAAGCCAATTCGAGTTGATGTTCCGGCTTGGGTTTTTCTATTGTTTTGTGTTCTGGTTGTGCTTCATCATATTCGCTGCACGACCAAACTTTTTCTTTCATTTCGGTTAGCACACATGTATGGATGTGTGCACACGTCGGACATATGTTAAAAGGATTTGCGGTCATAAATCAATTGTTTTAAGTTTTCTCATTAAAGGCAACTGTTGTGCCATTGGGCGTGCCAAAAATTATAAGAAACAAAGAAACCCTTATAAACAAAGGGTTTAAGGGATTTCGAATAAAAAAATGACATTTTATGAAGCGGAACGAAATTACCCAGATGGGTAAAAATTACTCACTTTCGGAAAAGTTAATCTTTTAGTTTTTCGCGCAAGGTCTTGCGGTCAATCTGAAGGATATCTGCTGCTTTGGTTTTATTGTTCTGGGTAGCATTCAGGACTTTTTGAATGTAGCGTTTTTCCATTTCCTTGAGGGTCAACAAACCTTTTTCTGGAAAATCAATCACATATTTGAGGTGCTCTGGCAAATGGCTCACATCGATGATGCGGTCCGACATAATGACGGCACGTTGGATACTGTTTTCAAGCTCACGGATGTTTCCTGGCCAGTGGTAGCGCAGCAACACATCTAGCGCTTCTGGCGTTATCTTTACAAAGCCATCTTTGTACTCCACACCATATTTAAAGAGAAATTTATCCACTAAAAATGGAATATCTTCCTTGCGGTCACGAAGTGGTGGAACCTCAATTTCAACAACGGTCAGTCGATAAAATAAATCTTCTCTGAACGTTTGTTTTCGTATCATTTCCTTCAAATCGCTGTTGGTTGCAGCAATAACCCTAACATCTACTTTTTCTACTTGTTGTGAACCAACTTTAAGGACTTCTTTTTCTTGCAAAACGCGTAGCAATCTGGACTGTACTACTAATGAAGCGTTGCCAATTTCATCCAGAAATATAGTACCACCATTAGCTGCCTGAAAATAACCATCTCTATTGGTCTCTGCTCCTGTAAAAGCACCTTTGACATAACCGAACAATTCGGCCTCCAAAAGGTTTTCTGGAATGCCGCCACAGTTGACAGCAATAAAGGGAGCCTTTAAAAATTTACCTTGGTAATGGATGGAACGCGCCACCAACTCCTTACCTGTACCGCTTTCGCCCTTGATAAAAATGGTAGCTTTGTTGTCTTTGACCCGTTCTATGACTTGAAAAACCTCTTGGATTTTTTCTGAAACACCTATCATGTCTCCGTAACCTTTGTCAGTCGTTGGAGCCTTATGAATGGATTTGTGTGTTTTGGTATTGGAAGGAATCAACGATTTGTCGATGGCAGTTTTCAATTCGTCTTTCGTGAATGGTTTTGTAAGATAGGCCACAACTCCAGATTTGATGGCAGCCAACGAGTCTTGGACATTGGGATAACCTGTTACAATGAGTTTGGGCAATTTCGGATAATGTTCAGATACAAATTTGATGAGTTCAAATCCATCCACCTCTGGCATTTTTAAATCAGTAATAAGCAAATCGATGGACGTATCTTTTAAAATGGCAACAGCTTCACGTACAGATATGGCCTTATAGGTATGATAGTTCCACGATTGAAGGTGGCGATGCAAGAGTTCCAAGATTTGGACATCATCGTCCACAATGAGTATGTTTTCCTTTTTGAGTTGCATCTGTTTTATTTTGGCAATCGCACTTCAAAGATAGCACCTTTTTTGATGTTATTTTTAACGGTAATGGAACCTTTATGGCTCAATACGATGCCGTGTACAACGCTCAATCCAAGACCTGAACCTTCTCCGACGGGTTTTGTTGTATAGAATGGCTGAAAGACTTTTTGTAAATCTTCTTCCGAGAGGCCTTTGCCCTCATCACTAATTTTAAGAATAATGTTTTTGTCGCTTTGCGTAGCTTCTATAGTCACCAAACCGTTTTTTGGTGTAAAGTAAATGGCATTCATCAATAAATTGAAAATGATTTGTGTCATCTGCACCGTGTCGGCACGTAACATCAAGGATGCATCCTCAATTTTTACAATATATTTTACTTCGTTTTTGCGAAATGCTGGCTCCAGTAACTTAACGGATTCTTTTATGATAGAAACTATATTTACCGGTTTCATCTCCTGCGGCATTTCACAAGCAAAGAACATGAGTTTTTTAACAACTTCCCTTGAAAAAATCGCATTGGTGATGATTTTATTTAAGTCGTTCAAAGATTGTGGGTCGCTTTCTAATTTAGACTGTAAGAGTTCGGCAAAACCAAGAATATTGGCCAGAGGTGTGTTGAGTTCGTGGGCGATACCAGCTGTGAGTTCACCCAAAATTGCGAGACGGTCGGCACGTTCCATCTGACGTTTCATGGAAAGTTCACTGTTCTTGATTTCGATGCGCTCTAAAAGATTCCCTATTTTTAGGGCAATGTTATCGAGCAATAATTGCTCTTCCTTAAGAAAATATTCTGTTTTTAAATCTAAATGATCTATCGTAGCAACAATTTTTCCTTTGGGCTCATTAAAAATAGGGATGTTACTAACTATAAAAGAGCCTCCAAAGCCACTTCCACCTGTTTTTGCAGTCGCAATTTGTGATTCAATTGCAATATTAGTCTTTTCTGGAAATTGAAAGGCTTTTTTCAAGCTAAAAGCAATGGCTTGAAACGTAGGCTCCAATCGTTCAGAATCAGCATTGACAATAAAGGATGATACTTCATAGAGGCATGTTAATTCCTTTATGCGCTCTTGTAATTCGGATTTATTGCTCATTGTCTTGGTAAAAATGATAAACCAAATTTAGTCAAAATAAACTGCTTAATAGCCTTTCATGGGTTTCATCAATGAAATGATTTTTTAAATTTTAAATAAAAAAACCACAACCTCTTTTTAAAGAGATGGTGGTTTGATATCTATGGCACATCAAAAGGAGAGAGCCAAGCACTAACCTACAACTTTTGATGGATGTTATGGGTGTGCCAAAAACTAATGCAGGTTCTTGATGGTCTGGTAATACTGCTCTTGTTTGGAAGCCAACTCATTTTCAGTTTTGATACTGCCTGCCAGCATATCAATAGACCCAATGATGTGTTGCTCTACACTCAATAAAGAAAACTCTGTATTGGTCCCGTTCATAAGGTTGATTACCTTGCCCTTTACCAGATGTCCGTTGGTTTTTAAAAAGGACTGATATTCGGCAATCACCTCATTGATCATCACCTTCAGTTTGCTGTGTTCAGCCTGCACTTCAGAAAGCTCAAAGGTGGCTCTGTCTTTATGTTTTAGAGCATAGGACATTTTCAGTTCTTTTACCTTTACAGGGTCTTTATACTTGCCCTCGACGACATCGTACAGCATCGGGATTTTATCGTACAATTCCTTGTAGCTTCTATCCAAGTCATCATGGCTGCCTGTTGCACTCCTCAACTGGTTGACCTTGTTCTTAAAAGCTTCCACAGCTGTCATGATTCGGGCGTTGGTCTTTTCCTCAAAAGCCTTGATCATTTGTGTATTGTCGGCCAGTTCTCGTTCCTTCTCATACTCCTCTTTCATTTCCTTGGTCATCTTATAATCGCCCTTTGCAATTTTTTGATGTACCATGGCTTGCTTTTCGGCCTCGCTCATGTTGTTGTATTTGGCTGCCATTTGTTTGGCATAGGCTGGATCATTCATCATTTTTTGGAGTTCTTCTTCTGTAAACATGCCAGTTTTGGAAGAAGAGAGTTGGGAGGCCATGGCTTTTTTGGCAGCAACCTCTCGTTCTTTTTCGGTCATTTGCATTGCCTTATCCATACCACCCATACTTTTGATCATCGCATTTTCTTCGGCAAGCTTCTTATACCCATCTTCACTGTAGGCAGCGTTAAATTCATCTACCTGCGGTGCAAAGTTGGCCTGTAATTGGGCTGTATACTGCTCCTTCTTTTGGTTAAATATATCATACTGTTTTTGAAGTTCCGATTCGCCTGCACAATAAATGCTTCGGTTGCACGCATAATCAAAAGCTTCTTCTGGGCTTGTTTGCAGTACTGGAACGGAATTTAATAGGTCTTTAAAATTAACATTCCCCAATATTGATTTACTCGCTTGTTGTGCGGTCAATTGGCCAGTAATGATTAGCATTAATAGTAAGATTGGTGTTCTCATTATCATATCTGTTTAAAATGGTGCATTACATTCCAGCTATTTTGGCTGCCGGAACGATGTTTTCTACAGGTTTGATACTTTTTAAATAAGCAAAAATCGCTTTTAAGTCTTCATCTGGCATTTGAGAATACGCTTGCCAAGGCATAGGTGGCAATAAAGGTCTACTACCTTCAAGCCCTTTGTATTTTCCTTCTTTCATGGCCTTTAAGAATTGTGCTTCAGACCAAGTGCCAATACCAGTATCATCTGGCGTTAGATTTCCTGAATACGAAATGCCCCAAGGGCCAACAGCAGCAGTACTGTTCATATTGAATAGCACATACGATTTTGCCGTTTCGCTATCATAGGCTGGTAAGATTTCGTTGGAGTTATGCCCAGATAATAAGCGGTTTGGGTCAGGTATCGGACCTCTATCGGTCATTACTTTTGGCGAGTGGCAATCATTGCATCCCATAGCATTCACTAGGTTTTTTCCTTTCTCAATTTGAGCCTCGATAGTTACCTGTGGCTCATAATCGGTTGTTTTTTTGTCAGAATCATTACATCCTAAACTACCAAACTGGCAACTAGGAACATCTGCGTTTTTAAAAGCGTTGTTTTCATAATTGTTTTCATTTTAGATTAATAGTGTTTTTAAATTAGTAGGTAATGTGTATGCGATGTCTTCTATCGTTCTCCTAGAATAATATCTACCGAGAATCACATTGCTATGTGAAGCACATAACATACTGTTTGGGTTTTTTAAAGTTTGATGAAATTTCATACTCTTGATTTTTTTTTGATTAATGATGATTTATTGTTTTGAATACAAATGTATTTGAGCTAGAGACGACACTCATTAAAAAATGTTACGAAAGGGTAAAAAATTGTAATGAAAGTGTTATAAATGAGCTGTTTATAGAGATATCGACAGCCATTTTTCATTAATGTTTCTTAAGTTGAAATGGTGGAAACAGTTGTTTTTAAAGGGTTTTACCATAGTAGTGAAGAGGCCTTGATCCATGTCGATTTATGGCGCCATTTCTATTTTGAAATTCTGCCAGACTAGATAAAAGGGCATCACATTTTAAACCGAAGCGGTTCAATTTTTCTTGAACAATTGTAATAATAAACAGCAAAGAAAGAGGTGACTGTAGCTAGGATAATTCCAAATTCTCCTATGAATAAATAGGTCAATCCATTATCTATGGTAATTCTATCGAAAAACCTTTGAATGATGCCATTGTGAACAGCATGAAATACGACAGCAGGCCAAATGCTATTGGATTTTATCCTTAAAAATGCCAAAATCACTGCTGTAGAAATAACCAATAATGTAAAACAAAAGATCTGATACCATAAAGGAACGTCTTCTACGGCATAAGCACCAGAAATTATTGCAGGAAAATGCCATAATGCCCAAATGATTCCACTGACCCATCCTGCATTTTTCAAAGAAATCCATTTGGTCAATTCTGGAACAAGAAACCCTCTCCATCCTAACTCTTCGCCCAAACAAAATAGCATGTTTGGTAAAAGGCAAACGACTGTTATATAGAAAAAAGCAGCTACTATGTTAAACGTATCGCTATCAGTTGTCATTCCTAAAGTAAGTCGTGCTCTTTCCAAAAAGGTAGGATTGGGCATATCACCGAGGCCAAATACCCAAACTAATGAGTAGGCGATGGTTCCATACAAAATTGGCAACATCCATCCAACAGAAATCCATTTGATTGAAATGCGCCAACCAAAACGTTTTAAAGAGAGTTTTGTAAAAAGGGCCACAAGTATTGCTGAAATTCCTGGTATCCACATAATGAGAAATGTCTTGACTCCTTGGTTTTCAATAGTTGTTAGCGCAACATCTTGAAAACTGGTCAAAAGAACCAATATGACAATAAAAAGAACGACCCTTATAGCATGTATATTTTTCATGATTTTGATTTTAAAGGTTTGTACTAAACAGTTTTTTTGAAATAAAAAAGGAGTTTCTATGTTGTGAAACCCCTTTTTTTTTTAAAATGAAACTAAACACTAACGTTTAAAACTTGTAACCTACAGATACCTGAAAGCTGCTGTTTTTTATGCTTCCTCTATCGATGGAGTCTTCATCTGCGCTTGGTTCAGAATCGTTGATATCTGATAAACCTAAATGATATCGTCCCTGTACAAACATTTTGTTGCTGAACTCATAGCCCAATCCAAAGTTCAGTCCAAAATTCAATGATTTGACTTGGTCCTTTATTTTTTCTGAACCAGAATCGGTCATGACTTCACCATCAAAGCGCAAAGTGACATCATAATCACTTTTGGCACTCAATAAATAGCCAATTTGTGGACCTGCTTCCAAGTTCAAGTTTTTTGCCACTTGATACTTGAACATTACTGGAAGTTGGAGGTAAGCCAACTTAATGTCTTCTTTGTAATCGATACCAAAGGTGGTACCTTCGTCTTCAAAACTAAAAGAGTCATCAATTTTTGCTCCCTCCAACGAGTACAGTAATTCGGGTTGGATAGAAAATTTTTCACTGAACTTGATGTCAGCCAATCCACCAAAATGGTATCCAAGCAAATACTTTTCACCATCTAAATCGGTTTTTAAAGTGGACAGGTTCGCTCCTGCTTTAACACCAAATGTTACATCTTGGGCCGAAGCCATTTTACAAACTAACAACGTTAAGCCTGTAAGTAATAAAATTCTAAATTTCATAATTGTTCGTTTTTTGATTAATGATTGATTTAATAGATATATTTCTATTGTGGTACAAATATATCTTGGCTCTAGACGAACAACATTTCAAAATGTAACGAAGGGGAAAAAAATTGATATGAATGTGCTGTAAATATGAAGATTGGAAGCTGTAATGACAGAATCATACAGATAATTTCAACGATTGAGCCATTTTTTGAATTCTCCCGATTTGTCAATACTCACAATGATATCAAACTCTGAAGGTGGGTTTAATTCCAGTTTAACACGGCTTTTAGACCATACAATCATTTGTTGGATACTGGTAAAACCTACGATGGCTTGACGGTTGACACGATAAAATAGGCTAGGATTCAGTTTGTTCTCCAAGCTTTCCAAAGATTGGTCTATGAGGTATTTTTCATTGGATTTGGTAACCAATTTCACATAGCGACCTTCCGATAGGAAATAAGCCACTTGTTCAATAGGAATACTTTTTATTTTTTGGCCACTCACGACCATAAATCGCTCTTGATAGGCTTCTTTTTGTTGTAGGGAATCTAAAAGTTTTTGAAAATCGAAAGTGGTGTGCTCTGCAATTTGGGTGCGAAGTTTTTTGATGGCTAATCCCAATTCTTCTTCATCAATTGGTTTCAAGAGATAATCGATACTGTTCAATTTGAAAGCCTTGATGGCATATTCGTTATAGGCTGTCGTAAAGATGATGGGTGTATTGATGTGCAATTTTTCAAAAATGGAAAAACTGGTGTCATCGCCTAAATGGATATCTAAAAATATGATATCTATTGTATGATTGGAAAGCCAATGTATTGCTTCCTTAACATTGTCAATAATCTTCACGACCTCAATATTTAGACTTTCCTTCTGAAGTAGGGTCTTCAGGTAGTTTGATGCTAATTTTTCATCTTCAATGATTACGGCTTTCATGATTCTTCTTTGATTAATGGTAATTTGACATAAAAAAGAGTATCCACAATCTCGAAGGTTGGCTCCAACTCCGAAATGTATTTATAGCGAGAGGTAATATTTTTTACGCCTGTTTTAGTGGAGTCTTCGGTAATTTGCCTAGGTTGAAGATTGTTGGTGACTATCAGAAAATCATTTTTGGCAAAGATTTCAATGGTCAATGGGGATTCGATGGTAATGATGTTGTGCTTGATGGCATTTTCGATGACCATCTGAAGCGAGAAAGGTGGCAAATAGTCGTTTAAATATTCTGAATCGATGGAGATATGGGTGATTAAATTGGAATCAAATCTCATTTTTTGTAGGTAGAGATACGATTTGACATGCTCCAGTTCCTCTTTTAATGTGATGAGGTTTTTTTCTTTCAGTTCCAACGTGCTCCTAAATATTTTTGAAAATTCCTTTGTAAACTGCATCGCTTTCTCTGGATCGGTCTTTATCAAGGATGTTAAGGCACTCAAGGAATTAAACAAGAAATGTGGACTGACCTGTGTTTTTAAGGTTTCAAATTGCACTAAAATATTCTCGCTTTCCAATAGACGATTACGTTCGGCAAGCTGCACTTTTTCCATTTTTAGTAATTCATTGGACTTTTTGTTTACTTTGTAACTTTGATATAAAACAATAATTGCAGCAAGACAAAGGATTGTGATAAGAATGAGTATGAGTGCCCAAAAACGGTTTTTCTCTATTTCTGCGGTCGCCAATTCCTTTTGGGTTTTCAAAAGCTGTATTTCGTTTGATTTCAATTCATTTTGAAATTTTTCTTCCAATTCGCTATTGGATTTTGTGTTCTCTATGGAATAGAGTGAATCCTTTAAGGTGGTAAACTTTTCGTAATTCTCCAATGCAGATTGAAAATTTCCTTTGGCTTTATGCCATTGCATCATATTTTTATAATAGGTTTCTAAAAAGTAAAGTGAATTGATGCGTTCTGCAGCTTCCCTACCCATATTGAGATATTTTTTTGAAAGTTCCCACTTTTGTTGTTCTAAATAAATCTCTCCAAGTGTTAGTGCAATGCCTGATAGTGCATAATCCGAATCGGTTTTTTTCTGTTGCTCCAAAGCCAAAAGGCAATAGCGTTCTGCCAATGATGTGTTTTGTAGTTTTTGATATGCCATGGCCATTCCATGATAAATCATGGCCTGGCCATAGGCATTATCGTTCTTTTTGTAATAGGTCAATGATTTTTCATAGTAACCAATCCCTTCGCTCAAATCTCCTGCTTCTACACAGGTGTTGCCTAAATTGGCATAAATGCTCATTAAAAGCTTGCTATTATTTGAGTCTGTCATTTCCAAAGCTTCTAATAGATAACCTTTTGCTTTTTTATGATTTTGCAGATGAACATGTGAATACGAGATGTTGACGAGACTCACAACCTTTCCCGTAGGATCGTTTATAGAATCAAAAATCTTAAAGGCCTTCATTTGATGGTTTAGGGCCTCCGTATTTTTCCCTAAAAAGGAATAGGCGGTTCCCTTTGCTAAAACCAATGAGGCATATCGTTTTATATCATGTTGTTCTTTTGCCAATAGCATCAAGGAGTCTGATATTTTTATGGTCTGTTCTGGTGCTATAGAAGATTTTTTTATAAGCACATTCAGACTGTCTTGGTAAATGGAAGCCTTTGCAGTTTGAGCAACTGAATGTGTTCCGAAAGTGAGACATAGAAAGATGAAAGTGACTTTAAAATTCATGTTTCAAACCTTTTTAAAAAGTTATCCAAATTTATACGGAAAACAGTTATCATTTTCAAATTTGGTCATGAAAGTGAATTTTAATGTCATGAATCGGTATATGACTTGTTCATGGCACTAAAATTCACGTTCAGTACATTTCATTCTGTAAAAAATTAAGACGCTTTTCAACTTTGTCGAGTAATAGATAAAGATATGAAAACTTTGAAGTTTCTTCAGCCATTATTTCTTTTGATGCTTTCGGTAGGTTGTAATACTCAAACAACATATTTTTTTACAGAAAGCCAATCAAAAACCATTGATGCCTATCGTAGGCAAGGATTTTATGAATACGCAACACCGCTTAATAATGACATGTGGCTTTTTCTAAAAACAAGAGAAACCGATTTGGCAAGTGGAACCATATTAAGAACCATTGAAAAAGTAAACAAGAGGGTTTCTAAAGAAAAAAATGTATTGGGATGTTATATCATTCCTTGGACAAAAAATAAAAGGGATTTGGTTTCTAATGATGTTATTATGTTAGAATGGAATCATGAGGAGGGTGTTGTTATCAGGTTGTTTACAAAATCTGAA
This sequence comes from Flavobacteriaceae bacterium UBA5534, assembly GCA_002426015.1. GTDB lineage: Bacteria > Bacteroidota > Bacteroidia > Flavobacteriales > Flavobacteriaceae > Aquaticitalea. Next base: position 188,232 of record DINS01000022.1, on the reverse strand, counting down.
ATAGTAAAAGAAAACCTTCCTTCACAATCATTTTAATACATGCAAGTACAAAAATTGAAGACCACTGCACTCAATGATAATGAGATTGCTTTTGGTCGTATAATAATGCACTAGATTGCTATTGGTGTACTTAACATGGCATCTCATCTAATAAATTATGGGTCGGTTATAATGGGTTGTATTTTTGTTTACCCTCAATTTATCAACTTGTGTTTAATCTAATTGATATGATTATGGAAACAACATTACCTTACCACTTTAAGAGACAATCAAAAAACTATTTTGAATGGCTTTTGTACACCATTAAATCTGAAAAATACCATGAGGCTGACAGTCAGATTGTGACTCATGATAAGTCTGGTTTGAAATTAAGTATTTAAACGTATCAAAGGGTCAACATCCATGTATGCTGCAAACGTCTGAACTTGCGCAGCTCACTACGTAAGATAGGTAAGTAGTCTTTACCATTGCTATTGGATTGTTCCAATCGTTTACAGTTTTTGTAAAGCATATTGGTCAATCGTTCTAAAGAGTCTATATGCTTATGCTTCTTGTCGGTAAAGCGCTCACGTTCGGCATTGGCAATTTCAGGAGCCAAACTCACTGATTGCTGCACAATATCACCAGAAAAATAGATGTTTGCATCTTCACTTCCATCTGGTTTTAGATAACAAAGATCCTGATTGAGATAGGTAGAAATACTTCTCGACAAAATAATAATGTCCAAAGCCTTTTTATAAATAGGCAAATCAGACAGATGCGATGGGATGGGGTACAACATTTTTAATAGCAATTTTATCAAAATTAGCGATAAGCAATGATTTACTTCTTTTGATTTTAAGGTAATTGCGTATATTTGCTTTAAATATAAAGGTATTAATATTAATTTTCTTTAAATGATTATCGATTCGCTCAACTGGAAGATTTTGAAGTGCTTACAGGCCAATGCAAGGCAATCTAATGCCGAAATTGGAAGGCAGGTTGGTATCAGTTCACCAGCAGTTTCTGAACGTATCAAAAAGATGGAAGATGCAGGTATAATTCGTGGTTACCATGCACATATTGCGCCTATAGAGGTTGGTTATCAGCTTAAAGCAATCATTACTTTACGCGCTTTTATGGGAATGTTGAAGCCCTTTTTGGAAAAAGTAAAAACCTATGACGAGGTCCTAAACTGTTATCGTATTACTGGCAATGAAAATATCGTGATGGAAGTCGTCCTAAAAAACCAAAAGCATTTAGAAACATTCATAGACCAGCTTATAACTTATGGTGAAACCAAGACACAAATTGTATTGTCACACGTGGTTAGCTTTAATGATGTAAAGCCTGTGAGGTAGTCCTTGGTGTTGATTTGTTGATGTGTGTTTAGATGTCGTCATCGTCAATATCATCGTCTTCATACTCATCGTCTTCATCAATATTATCGTTTTGATTCAAATAAATGATATCAATGCCTTCTGGATTGAACAGGTTCCATTCGTTATCACTACCATACCTCCATCTTGGGAAGGTTTCAATCCAATCTACAAATAGCACTCGTAACGCTTCTATTTCATCATATAACAGGTCGAGATAATCAATGTCCTTGAAGCCCAACTCTTCAATATAAGCACTATCACCTAACAATTCAAAAGCTGCTGTTTTAATAAACACCGCATTTTCCATGGCATAGTCGTATGGTGTATTGGGTCTTGAAGCAGAAACGATATAACTTGTTATTTCTTTGGCATTTGTCATCATCTCTACAAACTTTCCTTCCATGAGTTCAAGGTCAACATCATCAGCATGTGGTAGTTCGGAATCTCTGATAAACTCAATCAGAGAGGCCACCACTTTTTCGATTTCCTTTGCTTTTATGTAAATAGGTAGGTTCTTCCAAGATTCCATAATTAGGTTTCTATTATTAAATATGATTATTAACTGACTCGCCAAGGCGGATTTTTTCGGTTCTCTCCAGCTTTATATAAAATGATGGCATTGCCATCCAGATCTTTTAAATAAGCTTCTCGCCATAACCAAGATTGGTCTTTTGGTTTGCTTGTAAAAATAATCCCTTTTTCTTGAAGTTTTTTAACAAGCTCATCTAAATTTTCATCTTCAAAATAAATAGTGATGCCATGTCCTGTTGGCAATTTATCAACTTGATGTATCGATAATGTCGCATTTCCGTCAGGACATTCCAATCGAACATATCTTGGTAAAGCATCTACAATGAGACGCAAGCCTAATGTTTGATAAAACTTGGTAGCATTTTCAACATGTAATGACGGAATTGTAACCTGATTTAAATTCATTGTATCTCATTATTTGAATGCATGTAACGTTTAAGAATAACCAGTAAAACAATGCCTATAAGCCCTAAAACAGCCATGAGAATCCATGTGTTGTCAAAGCCAAGACCGTCAATCATGTGAAACCCTAGATTATGGGCAAACACATGTGATATTGAAAACGCAATGCTATACAAAGCCATGTATTCGCCCTGCAATCCACGTTTTGAACGTTTTAAGGAAAATGCATTTGAGAATGGAAACACAATCATTTCGCCAAAGGTGACGATGATCATGCTTATCACTATCAAGGCAATTAGCGTATTATACATTAAAAACAAGTAACTCACTGTGGTCAATATCAGTCCAAATAACATCAATCCTACTTTTGTATATCCTTTTTGTTCTAACCACTTGATGAGTGGCATTTCAAAAACAAAAATCAAGATACCGTTCAATGCCATTAACAGCCCGATTTCAAATTCAGACAAACCAGCACCTACTTTATAAAAGTATGGAAGCGTTGATATGAATTGAAGAAAAATGATTCCAAAAATGACCATTGCAAAGAAAAATATCAAAAATGGTTTGTCTTTATAAGCAGATTTTGGATTTGGGTTGATTTCCATATCCAATACTTTCGATTTTTTTGGATGCAATACATTGAGCAAAACAATGGCAGCAACCATACAGGTGATACCATCTACCCAAAAAAGTCCACCATAGCTCATGGTAGTGATTATCAAACCACCAATAGCTGGCCCAGCCGAAAACCCAAGGTTGATGGCTAAACGAATGAGCGTGACACTTCGTGTTTTATTTTCTGGTTTGCTATAGGCGCTCAATGCCACAAACATGGCAGGTCGGAACATATCAGCTACAGTCATCAGTACAAAAATACCTGTACAGATACCTACAAAGGTTTTTAAAAATTGAAAACCAATAAATAAGAGTCCGCTCAACATAAGACTGACAATCATTACTTTGTAATAACCTATTTTATCGGTCAGTTTTCCGCCAATCCACGAGCCAGCAATTGAGCCCAGCCCAAAAGCAGTCATAATCCATGCGACATCATCTAATGAAAATTTTAGATTGGTAGTTAAATACAATGACAAAAACGGAATGACCATCGTACCAGCTCTATTGATGAGCGTAATTAATGCAAGCCACCATACTTCTTTAGACAAACCTCTAAAGGTATTGATATAGGCATGGCCCAAATTGTAGTATAAAAAATTGAAAAGTTTCATCTTGATTGATTGGTATAAAAATAAAAAGTCCGACGTTAACGTCGGACTTTTATATATTGATTAAATGCATATTCATATCATCATAACATATAACAAGTCCGACTCTTTGTATAAGAGGTACATTGTAGCTTATTAATTCTGACGACGTTACGCATTGTTTTTTGTATTTTCAGACTCAAAGCTAAATAAAATAATTGGAAGTTGTATTTTTGAATTGAAAAAAAATAGAAAATGAAACATATTTTAATTCTTTTATTGTTTGTGTCAACCTTAAGTTGTGGGCAGGGAAAGCAGCCAGTTTTGGGCGAAACCGATTTTCAGCGTGAAATGAATGCCGAGTATAAAGATGCTTCAACATCACCTTTAAAGGAAAAGGATAGAGAGGTTTTTAAAGGCTTAGATTTTTTTAAATTTGATTCGACTTATGTGGTCACTGCAACATTTACAAAGGCATTGCATGAAAAACCATTTCAGATGAAAACTACCACAGATAGGCTTCCAGTGTATGTAAAGTATGGTGAAATTTCATTTAGTCTAAAGGGAGAAACATTCAAATTGAATGTGTATCAAAATCAGGATTTAATTACTAAAGAAGGTTATGAAGACTATTTGTTTTTACCTTTTTTAGATGATACCAATGGTGATGAGAGTTATGGTGGAGGACGTTATATCGATATGCGAATTCCTTCTGGTGATACTATAATTGTTGATTTTAATTCAGCATATAATCCGTATTGTGCTTATAACGAAAAGTATTCTTGTCCAATAGTGCCAAGAGAAAACTATCTGGATACCGAAGTAAGAGCAGGAGTAAAGGCTTTTAAAAAAGAGTAAACAGTGTTCAGTAACAATTTTCAGTTTTGTTGAATTCAATTTTATACGGTCATCAGTCTTCTGTCTTTTAAGCTTTTACTAAAAAAATCCCAGCAAAAACAGCCAAAAACCCAATGACAAAACTTGCAATGGTATAAAGCGCAAAACTGGTAAAGTCACCAGATTTTAAAAACACATGGTTTTCATAAGCAAAGGTTGAAAACGTTGTAAAGCCACCACAAAAACCTGTTGCCAACAATAAGGTTTGATTAGTTGATAATGAATTGTTCTTGGCAGCCATACCAAGAATAATCCCAATAAGTAAACTACCAATAATGTTGGCTGCAAACGTACCATACGGAATTCCGTTTTCTGAACTATTGAGGTATTTGCCTATGATGTATCGAAGCACACTACCAACTCCACCTCCAATAAAAACTAAAAAGAGTTGTTTCAAAGTTGTTCGGTTTCTGTTACAATGACTTCCTCTTTTATGGGAATATAAATTTCGGTCGTCCAATCAGCTGGATTTGGCGTATTTCCAGGGTCGTTGGTATATATCTCAAAAGGATGCGCTTCAGACTGCTCTAAATGATTGTCCTTAATGTACTTCATGGCGCTTTCCCATGCTTTCCCTAAATGTGTATAATTGCCTTTTAGTGTAGTTTTTACCACACGTGCTTTATCCATATAGCCACACAGTACATTACTGTCATCAGCAACAATTACCTTGTCTCTTACTGGGATGGCATTGCTCATGATGACGTCACCATTGGCATTCATTTCGTTATAAATGGTAAAAGGCATTCCGTTCATCGATAATGAATGGTCTTGCATAAAGTTTAAAATGTCAGCATATTGTTTAGCCATCATATTACTGATGTTGCTAGATGAAGCAGAAGTCGTTTTGTACATATAAAATCCACCACCATGTTCGGTTATACCATCAACTTTTATGGTATAGGCATTCATGCCATTGACAACAATACTGTCTAATTTTTCAAACTCTCTTTCAAAATGAGGACCAATTTGTTTTTCCATTCCGCCAGAAAGTGTCATAAAGGCTTTAAACATAAAAGGTAAATCCGTTCCACTAATAGTCCGTGTCACTTTGGTGGTGCCATCGCCTTTGGCTTCAAACTTCCAAACAACTTTTGAAGCAGGGAAGTCATCAATTTGCATTTTTTGCTCAATGCTATTGGGTCCATTGGTAGCGATGGTGGTCATCGTTCCTTTTTCGCCATCATCAACCCAAGAGTAAGAACCATTGATACCTTTGGTTTGTTCAGGTAGCTTGATTTCGATTTCCGGATTTTCTTCTTTCCATGACGACCAAGCTTCCCAATTTTTAAAATCAATAACATTATCATAAATGACTGCTGTTGGTGCTTTAATGGTATGACTTCTAGTCACCTCAAATGAGTTCGGTTGTACAGCGATATATATAGAAACGCCAATAATGGCAATAAGAAGTAAAAATAAAATGTATTTGAATGCCTTCATTAGTTTAGATCAGTTTGATGATGTATCAAAGATAATCAAAATTAGAGCATCCTGATAATTTTTAAGCCAAGCAGGTTTTAAGGTCGATGACTCTTATTTGTTGATGCTAAATTTTAATAGTAAAGCATTGATGATTAAAAGGATAAAAATTAACAATAAAAGATTCATAACGGTAGTATTTATAATACTACATATAAAAAGTTATAAAATGTCATCAATTTTTCTCGGTGGTTATGTAAAAGAAAACTTTATAAAAACAATAAACAGTATAAAAGCAATAAAGCCAATCAGTACCCAAATGCTGCCTTTGTAATATTTTTTGTGAAGTTTGAGGTCTTTTCTATAGGTATAGATGAGTGCTATTATGAATGCGATCGCAAATAAAATCCCGAAAATCCATTGACCTTTTGTAAACATATAGCTATTTTTATGCAAAATTAATTAAACAAAATTTAAAAGCCTTGAAATAGCTTATTAAAAGATGTTAATATCGTAATTAAATACTCATTTGATGTATGATAGTTACGAAATATTTAAACTATTGGTTTTAAAAAAATAATTTAGCAATGAAAAACAAAATTGAAGCCGTCAAAGCTTTTCATACGGCTTTTAAAATTGGCCACAGAGAAACTCCAAAAGCTAGTTTGGGATTAGAAAAAAACATGCTCCGTTATAAGTTGATGAGAGAAGAAAACGAAGAGTATCTTGAAGCGGCCAATAATGACGACTTGGTTGAGGTCGCTGATGCTTTGGGTGATATGTTATATATCCTTTGTGGGACTATCATCGAACATGGTTTGCAATACAAAATTGAAGCTGTTTTTGATGAAATACAGCGTAGCAATATGAGTAAATTGGGAGAAAATGGCGAGCCTATTTACAGGGAAGATGGCAAGGTGCTAAAAGGGCCAAACTATTTTAAACCTAATATTGCAGAGATATTAGAAAAATAAAAAAGAAGCCATGTGGCTTCTTTTTTATTTGTATTGAGCATTAAACTTCATATCTCCAACCATGCCTGTCTTTCGATAAGTTGTGTTGAATATCGAGTATATAACTTTTTATTTGTGTGGCATAAGAATTTTCTAAATCTGGCAATTCAAAAACTTCGCCACCATGTTCAAAAGCCGAAATCGGACTGATGACAGCTGCTGTTCCTGCTCCAAATATCTCTTTGAGGCTACCATTTTTGGCAGCTTCTTTTATTTCCTTTACACTTACTGGTCTTACTTCAACCGATAAGTTATGGTCTTCGGCAACCTGTATGACGCTTTTTCTTGTAACTCCATCCAAAATACGATCGCTTGTTGGTGCTGTCAATAAGGTATCATTGACTCTGAAAAATATATTCATGGTACCTGCTTCCTCAAGATATTCGTGAGTGTTGGCATCGGTCCATATAATTTGTTGAAATCCTTTCTTTTGCGCCAAACTTGTCGGATAAAATTGAGCAGCATAGTTACCAGCGGCTTTTGCAAACCCAACACCTCCATTTGCCGAACGACTATATTTTTCTGCAAAAAGAACTCTTACTTTTTGAGTGTAATATGCTTTTGCCGGAGAGCAAATAATCATGAATTTATAGGTGCTTGCAGGTGAAGCTGAAATTGCAGGTTCGGTTGCTATTACAAAAGGACGTATGTATAAAGAGTTCCCTTTTCCACTTTTAATCCATGCTCTATCTAAATTTAAAAGCGCTTTTAAACCTTCAAAGAAAAATTCTTTTGGAAATTCTGGGATAGCCAATCGAGCTGCAGATTTATTAATACGTATAAAATTATCTTCTGGCCTGAATAAAAACACCTTGCCCTCGTCATCTTTATAAGCTTTCATACCTTCAAACACAGCCTGTCCATAATGAAACACCCTTGCTGACGGATCAATGGTTAGCGGTCCATAAGGTGTGATTTTTGGTTGTTGCCATTCACCATCGATAAAATCACAAGAAAACATGTGGTCTGTAAATGTTCTTCCAAAAACTAGATTATCAAAATCAACATCGTTAATTTTAGTCTTTTCTGATTTTACGATATCGATTTCGTAAGTAGTAAGTTTTGTCATTCTTATTTTTTATATTCTGCAAAATTAGTGAAATTATGCTGGATAAAAAACCTTAATTTGTTTTTTAAAAAACCATTATATTTGTATCCAAATATCAAAAATAACATAACATCATGATAAAAAAGACATTAACCATTATGCTTGTTGCTATAGCTGTTGTAGCATGTAAAAACAATGAAAAACAACCTGAAACTCAAGAGGTAAAGCAAGAGCAAATTGCTTACACATCTGTTGGCATGGAAATTACCGAAGCTGATGCAATGCCTGCCGCTCGTATGGCTGAACATTACAAATCAATGTCTATTGGAGATACTGTAAATTCTAAAATGGTAGCAAAGGTTATTGATGTTTGTCAAGCAAAAGGATGTTGGATGAATGTAGATTTGGAAAATGGCGAACAAGTAATGGTTAAATTTAAAGACTACGGATTTTTTATGCCAAAAGACATTGCAGGTAAAGAAGTTATACTTAATGGAAAGGCCTTTGTAAACGAGGTTCCTGTGGACGAACAACGTCATTATGCTGAAGATGGTGGTGCAACTCCTGAAGAAATTGCAGCCATCACAGCACCTAAAAAGACCTTTTCTTTCGAGGCTGATGGCGTGTTGATAAAACAATAGTTTGCAACGCAAAATCATTACTACAGCAGACGGTTCCAAAACAATCCATATAGAAGAATGGAATGAACATTATCATTCTATTCATGGTGCCATACAAGAAGCAAACCATGTGTTTATAAAACATGGTTTGCTTTTTTTTGTAGAACAAAATCCTTTTCAAAAAGACCTCTCCATTCTCGAAATAGGCTTTGGGACAGGTCTCAATGCGTTTTTGACCTTACTTGAAGCCGAAAAATTGAATAACTGTATCGATTATGTTGGTATTGAAGCTTACCCTGTAAAACCCGATGAAATTGCCGCATTAAATTATGTCGAACAACTATCTGTAGAAGCAAAAGCACATCAGTTTGAATTGATGCACCAATCTACTTGGGAAACAAAACATCAAATAGGACCATTGTTTTTATTGACCAAACAGCAAAAATTTTTTGGAGACATCAAACAAAAAAACACGTTCAATCTTATTTATTTCGATGCTTTTGGTGCCAGAGTGCAACCTGAATTATGGACAGAAGACATTTTTAAAATTATGTTTGAAGCCTTAAAGCCTAAAGGTATTTTGGTTACCTATTCAGCTAAAGGAAGTGTGCGTCGTGCTATGTTGGCTGTCGGGTTTAGTGTTACAAAATTGCCTGGACCACCTGGTAAAAGAGAAATGCTTCGCGCAATGAAGCATTAGGCGAACTTGAGAGCCAAATGCCATTTGAAAAGACCGAAGCGTTAGGTCCAAATGTTATAAGCCAGAAAAGCACATAACTATTATTAACTTCTTAAGAATAGTTAAATGTGTTAAACCTAAATTAAATGTCTTATTATTAGTCTTGGTATTCACTAACTTTATAAAAAAGGAAACTATATGAAGGTGTTGATTACAGGAGCAACAGGATTGATTGGGAAAGCCATTGTTAAACAATGTCATAAGAAAGGTGTGTTGGTTCACTATTTGACAACCTCAAAACATAAATTAAGTCAAGAAGAAAACTACAAAGGATTTTACTGGAATCCTAGCGAAAATGAAATTGACAACGCTTGTTTTGATGGTGTGGATGCAATTATCAATTTGGCTGGTGCTACGATATCAAAACGCTGGACATCATCTTATAAAAAAGAAATTCTACAAAGTCGCATACAAACCTTACAGTTATTAAAGCACTCATTAGGGACTATTGAGCATAATGTGGAGCATATCATTTCGGCAAGCGCTATAGGTGTTTATCCAGATTCTCTAACGAATTATTATGAAGAAACTGCCACAGAAACTTCTTCCAGTTTTTTGGGAACCGTTGTTGAAGCTTGGGAACATGAAGTGGACAATTTCAAAAAGATTAATATTAAAACCACAAAAGTTAGGATAGGTTTAGTGCTCGATGAAAAAGAAGGCGCATTACCACAATTGGCAAAGCCTATAAAATATGGTGCTGGAGCCGCCTTTGGAAGCGGCAAACAATGGCAATCATGGATCCATATCACTGATTTGGCTCGCCTATTTGTTTATGTGCAGCAGCAACAATTGGAAGGTGTTTACAATGCGGTTGCACCAAACCCTGTTACCAACGAAGACCTGACTAAAGCAGTTGCAAGAACCTTTAATAAGCCTTTATGGTTGCCCAATATTCCGAAAATTTTTATGAGAATGGTTTTGGGAGAGATGCACATTTTATTATTTGAAAGTCAGCGCGTCAGCTCAAAAAAAATTGAAGAGCATGGTTTTCATTATAAATATTCCAATCTACAACCAGCTCTTGAAGATTTGTTGGGTTAGGGTTTTGTTTATACAAAAAGCGATTTCAAAAACATAGTTTATATTAGCTACATAGATAACTTAAAGGGATTGGTTTTTTTATGAGAAACTAAATAGCTAGTACTACATAATTCATAATAAAAAAAACTTAATGACATTTTGACATTTTAACAATAATGGCAGTACTTTTGCCAAGTTTTAATGAAGATACAAATGTGTTTTGAACCTATGAGCAAAAAAGAAAATAAAGATAAAGCCAACAATAACAAAGTAAACGAAGCCGAAAACAATGCAGCACAAGTAGAAGAAGTGAGCATTGAAGAACAACTCAAAGAAGATTTGGCAAAAGAAAAAGACAAATTCATGAGGTTGTTTGCCGAGTTTGAAAACTATAAAAAGCGAACTTCAAGAGAGCGTATTGAGCTGTTCAAAACGGCAAGTCAGGACGTCATGCTGTCATTATTACCAGTTTTAGACGATTTTGAGCGCGCTTTATTGCACGCAGAAGACGATAAAGAAGCAGAGCATTTAAGAAAAGGTGTATTGCTCATTTACCAAAAATTACTATCAACTCTAGAAAAAAACGGATTGGCAAAAATTGAAGTTGCACAAGGTGACACGTTCAATGCCGATGAACATGAAGCGATCACTCAAATACCTGCTCCGAGCGATGACTTGAAAGGAAAAATTATCGATGTGGTCGAAAAAGGGTATAAATTGGGCGAGAAAGTGATTCGATTTCCAAAGGTAGTAACAGGATTTTAAAATAATTAAGATTGTGATTTCCGTTTTACGGAAATGAAAAATATAATTAATGAAAGAAGATTATTACGACATATTAAAGATTAGCAAAAACGCAACTGCTGACGAGATTAAAAAAGCATATCGAAAAAAGGCTTTAAAATACCATCCAGATAAAAATCCGGACAATAAAGAAGCCGAGGAGATGTTTAAAAAAGCAGCAGAAGCCTACGAGGTATTAAGCAATCCAGAAAAAAAGGCACGTTATGACCAATTTGGTCATCAGGCTTTTGATGGTGCTGGTGGCTTTGGCGGAGGCGGAATGAATATGGATGACATTTTCAGCCAATTTGGTGATATTTTTGGTGGCGCTTTTGGAGGTGGAGGCGGATTCTCTGGTTTTGGAGGTGGCTTTGGTGGTAACCAACAACGTCGCGTCAAAGGCAGTAATTTGCGTATTAGAGTGAGTTTGACCCTTGAAGAGATTGCCAACGGTGTTGAGAAAAAACTAAAAGTAAAACGAAAAGTCCAAGCACCAGGAACGACCTATAAAACATGTAGCACTTGTAATGGTCATGGACAGGTTACAAGAGTGACCAACACTATTTTGGGCAGAATGCAAACAGCTTCTACATGTCCAACTTGTGGAGGTGCTGGACAATCCATTGACAAGAAACCAGCCGATGCTGATGCTCAAGGTTTAAAAGTAGCAGAAGAAACAGTATCTGTAAAAATACCTGCCGGTGTTGTTGATGGCATGCAACTCAAAGTTTCTGGAAAAGGAAATGACGCTCCAGGGAATGGGATTGCAGGTGATTTGTTAGTTGTAATAGAAGAAGAAGAACACACTACTTTAAAACGAGAAGGTGATAACTTACATTATGATTTGTATGTGAGCTTGCCCGATGCTGTTCTTGGAACCTCAAAAGAAATAGATACTGTTACTGGAAAAGTACGTATTAAAATAGAACCAGGTGTGCAATCTGGAAAAATCTTACGATTACGAGGTAAGGGGATACCAAGCATCAATGGCTATGGAAGTGGCGATTTATTGGTGCACGTCAATGTTTGGACTCCAAAAACTTTAAGTAAAGAACAAAAAGAATTCTTCGAAAACATGAAGAATGATGAGCATTTTCAGCCAAAACCTGAAAGTGGAGATAAATCTTTTTTTGAAAAAGTAAAAGATATGTTTTCTTAATAAATTAGATATTTTAAGAAAAAACACTATATTTGATTATCACTAATTAATTTTAGTGGTATTTTTCTTTTTCATAGCAATTTTTTCCCATCCTTAATCTTTTTTAAGGGTGGGTTTTGTTTTTATGGCATCCTTACTTTTTTTATACTGTTTTTTTAAGCAAACTTATAGTGTTATAATTTCACACTAACTATAACATTTAATATCTTTACAAAACAGAATTTTGTAACCCTCTCAATAACTAACTATATGAATGACTTATTAGTGGCTAACTCCGTATCTAAAAACTTCGGAGATTTTAAAGCACTAAACAATGTATCCATTTCAGTACCCAAAGGCAGTATTTTTGGATTACTTGGTCCTAATGGAGCCGGAAAAACCACACTTATTAGAATTATCAATCAAATAACAATGCCTGATGAAGGTCAAGTGCTTTTGGACGGTTCACCACTGAAACCGATTGACATTCAGCATATTGGCTATCTGCCAGAAGAGCGTGGTTTATATAAATCCATGAAAGTTGGCGAGCAGGCATTATACCTGGCACAGTTGAAGGGGTTGACCAAACAGGAAGCCAAAGAGCGTTTAAAATATTGGTTTGATAAGTTAGAGATTGGCGATTGGTGGAACAAGAAAATCCAAGAATTAAGTAAAGGACAGGCGCAAAAAATTCAGTTTATTGTGACTGTTTTGCACAGGCCAAAACTTCTTATTTTTGATGAACCTTTTTCAGGTTTTGATCCAATCAATGCGTCGATTATCAAAGATGAAATATTGCAATTAAGAGATGAAGGATCAACAGTCATATTTTCTACACATCGAATGGAATCAGTAGAAGAATTGTGCGACCATATTGCATTGATTCACAAGTCGAATAAAATTTTGGATGGAAAACTGACAGACATTCAACGCCAATATAAAACAAACACATTCGAAGTTGGTTTACAAACCTCACAAGCCGACGAAGTTGTCAATGCCATCAAAAACAAGTTTGAAGTGTTCCCAGCAACCTTCAAAAATTTGAATGACGACATAAAGCTCAATGTCAAATTGCCGAGCAATGCGTCATCTAACGATTTGTTGTCATTTTTAACCTCAAAAGCCGAGGTGCATCATTTTGTAGAAGTGATACCAAGTGCCAATGATATATTTATTCAAACTGTAAAAAACAACTAATATATGAACCATTTACCACTCATTATTCAACGAGAATATCTCACTAAAGTGAAGAATAAATCGTTCATCGTTATGACGTTTTTAAGCCCAATGATTATGATTGCTCTGATTGCAGTTGTGGCATATTTATCGCAAATCAATAACAATAAAGCACGTACAATTGCTGTTTTAGATGAAACAGGATTGGTCAGTGATGTTTTTCAAAATACAGATAACACAACGTATTCTATTTTAAAAAACATCACTTTGGATGAAGCAAAAAAGCAAGTAAAGGCCAAAGAAGAATATGGATTGCTGTATATTGAAAAAGGTATTGATTCTTCACAAATCACAAATGCCATACGATTTTATTCAGAAGATTCACCTTCCTTGACCATTATGTCAAGTCTCGAAAATAAAATCGAAAAGAAATTAACAGACTTAAAACTTGTTCAAGGAGGTGTTGATATCGAAAAAATTGAAGCTTCAAAAACAAGAATTGATATTGCGCAAGAAAGTTTTACTGGAGAAAAAACCTCTAAAATTGACAATATTATGAAGCTTGCCTTCGGTGGCATTGCAGGTTATTTGCTCTTTATGTTTATTATTATTTATGGCAACATGATTATGCGCAGTGTTATCGAAGAAAAAACAAGTCGTATTATAGAAGTCATTATTTCATCGGTAAAACCAATACAATTGATGATGGGTAAGATCATTGGTACCTCGTTGGCAGGCATCACACAGTTTGTTATTTGGATGGTTTTGGGAGGCATTATGGTATTTGTATTATCTGCCATTTTTGGGATTGATATTGCTCAAATGCAAACGCCACAGCAAGAAATGATGCAACAGGCCATGCAATCACCAGAAGTGCAAAACGAAATGCAAAATGTCATGATGGCATTTTTTAAACTACCAATATTGAATTTGGTCATAGCTTTTGTGTTTTTCTTTATCGGAGGTTATTTATTGTATAGTTCGTTGTATGCTGCTATTGGAGCTGCAGTCGATAATGAAACTGACACCCAACAATTTATGCTGCCAATTTTAATGCCATTGATTCTTGCTGTTTATGTTGGCGTGTTCACTGTTATTGAAGATCCTCACGGTACCGTTTCAACTATTTTCTCGTTCATTCCGTTTACATCTCCAGTGGTAATGCTTATGAGGATTCCTTTTGGTGTACCAATATGGCAACAAGTTGTATCTTTATTACTATTAATTGGTACATTTATGTTGGCTGTGTGGTTTGCAGCTAAAATTTACCGAGTCGGTATTTTAATGTATGGCAAAAAGCCAACCTATAAAGAGTTATATAAATGGTTAAAGTATTAAGATAAATGAGGGAGATTTTAGAATTTTTGAATGAGCCTTATAAGCTAACAGATAAAGTGTCGGTCAGTTTAATGGATGTTATCATACTGGTTGCAGTACTTCTAATAGCTACATTGGTTTTAAGGATTATCAGAAAATTAATGAGTCGAAACTTACCTTATGATGACAAGCGTAAGTTCAAGGTTGTTTTTGGGTATGTGCGTTGGCTTATCTATGTGGCCATCATGCTTATCACATTTCATACTCTAGGAGTTAATGTGACAGGTATTTTTGCAGCTTCTGCAGCCTTATTGATTGGGATTGGTCTGGCGCTTCAAACGTTTTTTCAAGATATCATTTCGGGTGTTTTTATACTTATCGACCAATCAGTCCATGTTGGTGATATTATAGAATTGGAAGGAAAAGTAGGCCGTGTCGAAGAAATTAAACTACGAACTACAAGGGCAACCACCATCGATAATAAAGTGTTGATTGTGCCTAACCATTTATACCTCACAAACAGTTTGTATAACTGGACCCAAAACGGAACCACTACAAGAGAAAGCGTAAGTGTTGGTGTTGCCTATGGTAGCGACGTGCAATTGGTAAAAAAATTGTTGTTGCAAGCAGCTAACAACCATCCAGACGTATTGGAAAACCCTGAACCAGCCGTGTTATTCACCGACTTTGGAGATAGCTCGCTTAACTTTAAAGTTGCATTTACTATTAATGATAGTTTTAATGCACGTTTTCCACAAAGTGATATTCGATTTGAAATTGACAAATTGTTCAGAGAACATAAAATCAGCATTCCATTTCCTCAAAGAGATATCCATATTATTCAAAAGCCCGATCAAAACATAAATCTTCGCGTTGATAATTCAGATCCTCATACCGATTTGAGTAAAGACTAAAGCAAGTGGTATAATTGGTATAAAAATTGAAACATTAAAATCAAAAAAACATAAAAGATGTCAAAAATATTGGTCATAGAAGATGAAGCAACCATCAGACGTGTATTGGTTAAAATATTAACTGAAGAGAACGACTCGTATGAAGTAGAAGAAGCCGAAGATGGATTGATTGGAATAGAAAAAATAAAAAAAGACGATTACGATTTAATATTGTGCGACATCAAAATGCCAAAAATGGATGGAGTTGAAGTATTGGAAGCCGTCAAAAAAATCAAGCCCGAAATACCAATTGTGATGATTTCTGGTCATGGTGATCTCGATACAGCAGTCAATACAATGCGTCTTGGGGCTTTTGATTATATTTCAAAACCACCAGACTTGAATCGTTTGCTAAATACAGTTCGTATTGCTTTAGACCGAAAAGAGTTGGTTGTTGAGAATAAAATGCTCAAAAAGAAAGTCAGTAAGAATTACGAAATGATTGGTGAAAGCAAGGCGATAGCACATATCAAAGACATGATTGAGAAAGTTGCAGCAACGGATGCACGTGTACTGATTACAGGGCCAAACGGAACTGGTAAAGAACTTGTGGCACATTGGCTGCATCAAAAAAGCGAACGTGCCAATGGACCTATGGTCGAAGTAAATTGTGCTGCAATTCCGTCAGAGCTGATTGAAAGTGAATTATTTGGACACGTTAAAGGTGCTTTTACCAGTGCAGTAAAAGATAGAGCAGGAAAATTTGAAGCTGCCAATGGTGGCACCATTTTTTTAGACGAAATTGGTGATATGAGCTTGTCTGCACAAGCTAAAGTATTGCGTGCGTTGCAAGAAAACAAAATACAACGAGTAGGCAATGATAAGGATATTAAAGTGGATGTGCGAGTTGTCGCTGCTACTAATAAAAATCTAAAGAAAGAAATAGACGAAGGCCGATTTAGAGAAGATTTGTACCATCGTTTGGCCGTTATTTTAGTTCAAGTTCCATCCTTAAACGACAGAAGAGAGGATATTCCATTATTGGTTGATTACTTTGCAAGTAAGATTGCTGAAGAACAAGGAACCGCAAAAAAATCATTTTCCAATAAAGCCATCAAATTATTACAAGAGTATGACTGGACAGGTAATATCAGGGAACTTCGCAATGTTGTGGAGCGATTGATTATTCTTGGTGAAAAAGAAGTCAGCGAAAATGATGTGAAGTTGTTCGCGTCCAAATAAAAGTATAAGGAATGAAAAAAATCAGTATTGACGAGTTTAAAGTTACCAAGCCAATACAGTTTAAAAACTTAAGCTCTACTTACAATCTCGAAGCATCCGAAGACAACATCGAAGACGAGATGGAAGAAATAAGAGAAGATCTGGGTAAACTCCAAGACACAATGTATGCTCACGGTAAATATGCAGTTTTGGTATGCCTACAAGGTATGGATACAGCTGGTAAGGATAGTTTAATCCGTGAGGTTTTTAAAGATTTCAATACACGAGGTATTGTTGTGCATAGCTTTAAGGTACCTACCGAGTTGGAGTTAAAACACGACTATTTATGGCGACATTATATCGCACTTCCTCCACGAGGAAAATTTGGTGTTTTTAATCGTACACATTACGAAAATGTCTTGGTCACTAGAGTACATCCAGAATATATTTTGGGCGAAAACATACCCACGATCAATACTGTCGATGATATCAATGATGCCTTTTGGGATAAAAGGATGGAAGAAATCAATAATTTTGAAAAGCATATAGCTGATAATGGGACAATCATCTTTAAGTTCTTTCTTAATCTTTCAAAAAGAGAACAAAAAAACAGATTGCTTCGTCGCCTTGAGAAACAAGAGAAAAACTGGAAATTTTCACCAGGCGATTTAAAAGAGCGCAAACTTTGGGACAACTATATGGATTGTTACGAAGACGCCATCAACCGGACTTCTAAACCTCATGCACCTTGGTACACCATTCCTGCTGACGATAAAGAAACAGCACGTTATATTGTTGCAAAAATCATGTATGACACGCTTAAAACCTATACAGACATTCAAGAGCCTGAATTGGATGATGAAATAAAAGCCAATTTAGAATTGTATATGCAACAGCTCCGTAGCGAATAATCACAATGTTGATAAGAGAAATTATTTAAGTTTTCTTTTAGACTTGAACTGTTTTTTTAATAGTATATTTATTTTTTTTAAATTATATAATCTCCACATGAAGCAATTAATCGTTCTCTTTTGTATTTTAATTTCACTTAACGTATCAGCACAAACAGATGCTGACAATCTTAAAAAAATATATTCAAACTCCTTAACCAACGGCAAAAGCTACGAGTGGTTAGATCACTTGTCTAACCAAATAGGCTCACGGCTTTCAGGCTCTTTAGGTGCCGAGAGAGCTGTAGAATATACTAAAGAAGAACTCGAAAAGTTAGGCCTCGATAAAGTATGGCTCCAGCCAGTGATGGTGCCAAAGTGGGTAAGAGGAGCTCCAGAATTTGCTTACATTGAAACCATTCCAGGTAAGACAACTGCAGTAAATATTTGTGCGCTTGGTGGTTCTGTGGCCACACCAAATGGAGGTGTGAAAGCTAATGTTATTGAGGTTAAAAGTATTGCTGAACTGGAAGTGTTGGGCAAAGATAAAATTGAAGGCAAAATTGTGTTTTACAATAGACCAATGCAAGCCGACTTGGTAAATACGTTTGATGCTTATGGTGGTTGTGTCGATCAACGCTATGCAGGTGCTATGGAAGCTGGCAAATATGGGGCAGTTGGTGTTATTGTTCGCTCCATGAATTTACGAATGGACGATTATCCTCACACAGGAAGTATGAGTTATGGCAATTTGCCAAACTCTCAACGTATTCCTTCGGCAGCCATTAGTACCAACCATGCCGAGTTATTGAGTGGTATGTTAGCTTTAGACAACAATATCAAACTATTTTTTAGTCAAAATTGTCAACAACTCAAGGATGTTCAATCATATAATGTAATTGGTCAAATCACTGGAAGTGAGTTCCCAAACGAGTTTATTGTAGTTGGAGGACATCTCGATTCATGGGATTTAGGTGATGGCTCACATGATGATGGTGCAGGTTGTGTCCAATCAATGGATGTCTTGCGATTATTGAAAGAAAGTGGTATCAAACCAAAACGTAGCATCAGAGTTGTTTTGTTCATGAATGAAGAAAATGGGTTGCGAGGAGGCAATAAATATGCAGAAGAAGCAAAGGCCAAGGGCGAAAACCACATTTTTGCTTTAGAAAGTGATTCGGGTGGTTTTACACCAAGAGGCTTTAGCTTTGATTGCAACGATGCCGTTTTTAATAAAGTTATGGGTTGGGAGTCATTGTTTAAGCCCTATTTAATCCATTATTTTGAAAAAGGACATAGTGGTGCCGATATTGGCCCACTTAAAAACGAATCGATCGTTTTGGCAGGGTTAGTGCCAGATTCGCAACGTTATTTCGATTATCATCATGCAAGTAACGATACTTTTGATGCCGTAAACAAGCGTGAATTGGAACTTGGAGCTGCAACCATGGCATCGTTGGTGTATTTATTTGATAAATACGGAACAGGAACGATTTCCAACAAAAATGAACTAAAAGATTAGTAATATGAGATGGTTTTTGTTAATATGTATGTTGTTTACATTTGAAAATGGAATGGCTCAAATAGCTGAAGAGCAATTTCCCTATCATGAACTACCAGATTATCCTGAAACATATACAGCAGGCACCTTGGCAGCAAGAATGGTTGATGCGCTTGGCTTTCGTTACTACTGGGCAACAGAAGACTTAAAAAAAAGCGACTTGGCTTATAAATCCAATGATGATGTACGTTCTACTGGCGAAACCATCGATCATATTTTAGATTTATCATATATCATTTTGAATTCAACCTTAAAGAAGCAAAACGGCAAAAACGATTATTCAGAAATGGATTTATACGATAAGAGAAAACAAACACTTATTAATCTAAAAACAGCAGCCGATATTTTAAGAACAAGTGATGATATCTCACAATTTAAAATCTTATTTGGTGAACGTGAAATTCCGTTTTGGAATAATGTTAATGGTCCAATATCTGATGCCATCTGGCATTGCGGACAAATTGCTTCATTTAGAAGAAGCTCGGGCAACCCAATCAACCCAAATGTGAATCATTTTATGGGTACTGTAAAACAATAATGGAAGGATTCTACAAAAAACGGATTGACGTTTTATACCAGTATTAACTAGATATTTAATTATGTCTGAAGAGTTTAATTATTGTTTAACTCATTGCTTAAGGCGTCAATTAATGCTAGTATTTTGGTTTCTACACGTTTAGCTCGATTTCGTACACTAGAGTTTTCAAACGCAATGGCAGATGTCAATTTGGGAAATTCCTCATCGTTTTTCAGTTTTAGGTAGTCTTCTTTAGAAATTTCAAAATTGGCGTAATATTTAAAATTTTCTTGATATTTCATATTAAAATACTCTAGTAATCTTGGTTCGCTATGAGTAGCATGAAATCGAAGTCGTTCCTCTTCATATCGTTTGTAATAATTATAAAGACGTTCATAAAGTACCGAAATGTCATTGCGTAAACTGTCATTGGAGATGATCCCTATTCCTTTGGACACCAAAAGGCCGTATCCGCTTTTATTGGGGTCAAAATGAGGCGTCACACGCAAGATTGCAGCGTAGTAGTATAAACTGTCGGAAGGCTGTTCTTTCGTTTTTAAGTAAGTAGGGACATATCTGCAAGCTTTGTTGATGTCGTCCATGATGCCAATGTCTTCTTGGATTTCCACTAAATCAAGTTTAAGATTGCTTCGCATTTCTTTCATGATTTTAACTTCCAAGTTTCTCTCCTCATTGTTATTGTTCCATGTGTTAATTTGCAACGCAATCAAAATACCGATGACCACGAGGATGATTTCGCCAATGGCATATTTAAAATATTTTGTGGTTTTACCTTCAGCGAGAAGGTTTTTGCGGATGTTTCTAAAGAATTTAATCATAAACTTCGTTTTTTTAGTTCCTTATTGATAAAAAACAGAAGTGTCAGAATTCCAATAAAAATAGCTGTCCCCAACATTTCTTTTGTGGTCAATGATGACAAGAAATAGAAGATGACCACTATCGAAACGACAGGTATGGTCAATCCGCCAGGAATCTTGAATTCATCTGGTTTAGATTTTTGGGAATACCGAAGTTTGATGACCGACAGCACAACACCTAAATAAAGAAGCAAAATAGAACTGGTTGCAACCACTACCAATTGTTCAAAACTTGCTGTTGCCGCAATGATAAATGCGATAGTTGCATAAGTAATGATAGCCATATAAGGGGTTTTATATCGTGGGTGTATTTTTGCCAAATATGGTAATGGAATCACTTTATCCCTTGCCAAAGCATATGGAACTCTTGGAGCATTTAAAATCTCTCCGCTTAAAAAACCAAACATAGATATGGCTGCACCAACAATTAGCACCATGAACCCAATAGGCCCAAAAGCCACTTTGGCTGTTTCAGCTAATGGCGAAGCAGTATGGTTAGGCAAATCACTCCCCAAAACACCTTGTGATACCATTTGTATCAAAATATAAATGACAACTACTGAAGTAATACCTATAAAAATACCTTTCGGTATAGTTCGGTTAGGATTCTTGACCTCACCACCTACAATCAAACCTGTTTCACCGCCCACAAAAGCAAAAAACAATATAAGTGAAGTTTTGGCTACTACTTCTGTGGTAGGCATGGTATCAATAGATAAGTTTTGAAGAGATACAGCAAACCAACCAAAAATAATGAGCAACAATAAAGGAATGAGTTTTGCAATGACAAAAAACTTTACCAAACCAATTCCTTGTTTGATGCCAATGACATTAATGAAAGCCAAACCGAAAAAGACAATGAACAAAAACACTAATCGTACACTTTCATTGGCAAAAAAAGGATAAGAAGAAGCCATGACATTGACTAATGCATTGGACACTGCTGCATCTGACAATAGTGCTGTTCCGATAGAAAAAATACCGCCTAAAAAACCTGCGTAGTCGCCAAATGCAGTTTCGATATAGGTGTAGGCTCCACCAGTATTGGTTATTTTGCTACCAGCTTCGGCAAAGCAGAGCATGATCATTGCGAGCAAAATTCCGCAAATGACATAGGCTACAACGCTAGATGGTCCCATATTAGCAGCAATGATAGCTGGCAATGCAAAAATCCCTGCTCCAATGATGATGTTAATGATGTTTGCCGATAGCCCTAATACTCCAACGGTTCTGATTAATTCTTCTTGCTGATTTTTCATTTAATTATTTTATAAGTAACTCAACCACCATTTATCTTTATTAGTTGCTTTATACATCATGTATTTTTTACAGAATGGGTAGAGGAGAAGTACAACACTAATCCATACACAATATACTACAAAAAGTGAATAGCCGTATGACATTAGATTTTCGTTCATGAAACCTTCGGCATCCAATATCATATCATGCCAATTACCTCCAAAAATCAGCATACCTATGATTGCTAAAGCATGAATTACCAACACATGAAGGAAGTAGTAAAACAGAGGTACTCTACCAAAGATTAAAAAAAAATCCGTCAGTTTGTTTTTAGTGGTCTCAAATGCATACAGGAACAACATTGCAGGGCCAAGGGTTATACAGAAGTATAGTAGCGAAGGTGGATATTTAGTAACGTTAAAGAAGTACATAATTGTTTTTGCAGTAGTATCTTGCATAGTCCAAGGAATTAAATCGCCATAGATATTTAAGCTCCTCAAAAGCAAAAACAGACCGATGGCTGCAAAACCCATATTGAGCAACCAATTTTTACGGATACTAGCGTCAAAATCCTTTGAATATAATTGTCCGAAGCAGTAACCCAATGCCATCAATCCTATCCATGGAATCAGCGGATATTGAATCAGAAATATAAAATCAGAACCATAGACAAGCATCTGTTGTTGGTGTAAAAAATACCAAATTATGGATTGAAAACTCGTGCCTTCCATGACAATTCCATCCAGTGCATTATGTCCAAAAACCAATATCAGGCCAATTCCAAGGATTACTTTTTTTGGTAAATAAATAAGAAAAGACAACATAACCATACTGACGCCAATTGCCCAAATGACTTGCACAATTGGGAAGCTATAGCTTAAGTCGAATGTCCAAATGAGGTTATTGACTGCAAATTCAAGAAAAACCAACCACAAACCTCTAGTGAAAAGAAACTTAAAAAGTTCTCCTTTTGTTTTTTTACTACCATATAAAAATGCGGAAGTGCCTGCTAAAAACACAAATACTGGTGCGCAATAATGGGTGATGAACCGTGTGAAAAACAGTATTGGAGTTGTGGTTTCCAGATTGGTCGGGTCATTGAAAAACGAACCATAATGAAAATAATCCCGTACATGGTCCAATGCCATTATGACCATCACAAGACCACGCAGGACGTCAATGGATTCTATTCTGTTGGTTTTGATTTTCATGGTTTTGATATTTTCTCTTGATTTTTCCTAACGATTTTAATTGCTTTGCCGTAGGTCAATTGCCTCCATATCCATTCAATTGGGCCAAATCTGAAATGTTTTAACCACCAGGCACTTATCAGCATTTGAAATATAAAAATGTTAATTGCAATTGCCATAATCACAGTAAAGCCAAACTTGCCAGCATAGCCAAACCCTATGCCGTAAAAAATGGTCACAGCTATAAAAGTTTGAAAAAGATAATTGGACAATGCAGTTTTACCGACAGGAGCGAATCCATTGAGAAGATTTGGTTTCTTTTTATATAGTAATGCCAATAAAGCAGCAATTCCCATTGCCAAAGGAACAGTGCCAAAAGCATAGGCAATAGTTTTAAGAAATCCCCAAAGGTCTTCACGTCCTCCGAAAAACTCTATGTAAGTTCTAACCGTGCTTATTGGGAGACCTATAATAATTCCCCAAAGGGTAACTTTTTTTAGAAATTTGACATTGTTCAACAAATCTTCGTTTAGAATTTTACGTCCTGCCCAAAGACCAATTAAGAAAATACCCAGAACTTTAAAAATGCGTCCTTCTTCCAAAATGGCACCAATTCTTATCAAGGTATTTCCAATGTTATATTTAAAATAATCAGAAAGGCTTTTATTGGCTATAAATTGATGGAAATCTGCATAAAAATTGCCATTCCATTCTTCTGTTGGCAAACCATGCTGTTGATAATAAGCAGCGTTGAGGTCAAAAAAATATTTGGGATAATTGAGGTTGGTAAAATGAATAAAAAGCCAATTTGCTATTGGCAATAAGATTAGAATGACAGCAAACTTGATTAAATTTTTATCTGAAAAATTCACGAACCAAATAAGCACAAAACCCAGCAAGGCATATAAAGTTAAAATATCTCCCAGCCAGAAAAGACACAGGTGAATTAGACCAATGACCAATAGCCAAAACATTCGCTTTCTGAAAAAAGGCACAAAGGGTTTATCATGAGTGTCTAATTTATTGAACTGCATAGCACAACCAATTCCAAACAAGAGAGAAAATATGGAGTAAAATTTTCCATCTACCAAAGTGTACATTATGAAATCAAAAGTTTCGTCAATGGGAAATGTTGTTCCCGAAATAATGGTTTCATCTGGAAAGGAGAAAAATCCAGCAAATGATAAAATGTTTGCCATGAAGATGAATAAAATGGCAATACCACGAAGCACATCAAGAAACTTGATGCGATCCTTTGTCTGGATAGGGCGTAACTGGTTTTGGTTGGTTGTTAGTTCCATAACTCTAATTCAATTTTGACTTTACTATCAGTTTGTTAAAACTGGAAATAAATAAACTGTTCGCCACTACCTTGTGCAATAGCTATTAAAAAGAACATGACTGCCCAAACAACACCTAAAACCCATGGTGATGTTTTTTTAGACACTTCTTCCATAGAGGTGTTTCTCATTATCCAATGACAAATAAATAAAATTGTGATGAGTACAAATACCTTTATAATGTCAAAAGACTGTAAAATCTTTTCACCATCCCCATTCATAAACAACATAGAAGTTATCATGTTTTTGGCAGTTGAGAACTCTCGAGCTCTAAAAAACACCCAAGTAAAGTTGACAAGTGTGTAGGTGAGGAGTGCCAATAGAATTCCGCTGAATGCATTGATTTTAATATGTATTTTATTTTTCAATAAACGTTCTACCACCAAATAAATACCATGTAACGCTCCCCAAATCACAAAGGTCCAAGCGGCACCATGCCACAAACCACCTAATAACATGGTTAGCATTAAGGCTACATACATTCTTACAAGACCATGTTTGTTTCCTCCTAACGGAATGTACAAGTAATCTCTCAACCAGCTAGATAATGAAATATGCCAACGTTTCCACAAATCAGAAAAGCCTATTGCCGCATAAGGATACCTAAAGTTATCGGGTAAAATAATCCCGAGCATTAAAGCAATACCAATAGCGCAAGTTGAATAACCCGCAAAATCAAAAAATATCTGTCCTGAAAAAGCGAGTGTACCAGTCCAAGCATCTAGTCCGCTCAATACTTCTTTTGCCCCAAATACGTCATCTGAAGTATCTGATAAAAGCGTATCAGCTAAAACTACTTTTTGAAACAATCCGATGGTTAACAAGAATGTTCCCCAAATAAATTGATTGACAGTTGCTTTTTTCTCTTCATAAAACTGTGTGATTAAATCACCAGCTCTTACAATTGGCCCTGCGACTAGTTGAGGGAAGAACGTGACATATAATGCAAAATCTAAAAATGTTTTAGCAGGCTGAATTTTCTTATTGTACATGTCAATGGTGTATGACATTGTTTGGAATGTGTAGAACGAAATTCCCATTGGAAGAATAATGTCCATAGGTTGTGCATGATATTCAACTCCAATAGAGTTCATCAAAGCAGTGAAATTTTCCAAAAGAAAATTACCATATTTAAAAAACCCTAGAAAACCAAGATTTACGACCATACTTAATAATAACCATAGCTTTCTTTTCTTTTGATTTTCTTCAACTGCTAGTTTATTTCCTGTGGTCCAATCTACTATCGTGGAAATCCACAGTAATAGTATTAAAGGTGGATTCCATAAACCATAAAACACATAACTCGCAAAAAGGAGCATTCGTTTTTTGTTAGTCCAATTGAATAGTTTTGAATAATAAAGTGCTAAAACTATAACTAAAAACACTATGAAGCTTAATGAATTGAATAGCATAATTAATTAGTTTTAGAGTTAGACAAGACGCCATCAGCTTTCATGATTTTCACTAATTCGGTGGTGAAATATCGCGCGTCAGGAGCGGATAAATGTGACCATTCTGGACAGGTCAAATCTTTTAATTGTTCATAATCTTCATAATAATAGGCTTTGGCATTTGAAGCCTTAACGAGAGGTTCCCAGAACTCTGTACGAGATAAAAATTTGTCTTCTCCGCCTTTAATCCACCCACTTGAAGGACATCTTAAGAGGATAAGATTACCACCTCGGGCTATAAATTTCTTTGCATCTGAAACAAAAAAGTTGGTTGTACCTTCTCTATCTGGAGGGTTTGTATTGCCCAAGATGACAAATTTCCATGCAGCTTTGATACTATTAGCAAATGCCGTATCGGTTGCTGTTTTTTCACTCATCGGATTGTTTCTATCCTCTTCAATGTACGCGAATGCCTCAAAAGGCGGATATTGTGGTTTTCCTGTTCTATTATTTATAGATATGTTATTGAGCAATGATTTTAAATCAATATCGTCAGACCAGCCTTCTTCACTGGTAGATACGAATGCAAAGTTCTTTTGAAGCGGGAGAGAAAACCAATGGTTGAGTCGTTGTGCATAGGTTCTGTTTTCGAAATAGTCAACCCTGTTTTGAGCACGTTTCCATGGACCTGCTTCAGGATAAGTCGTCGAGAAGAATAAGCCAGGCGTGACTCCCACTAAAAGGGTGCCTTTAAAGTCAGTATTATTTACAATATCATGAAACATTGGAAGTGGAGACGTTCCTGCACTTGCCAATTGTATTGGTCTTATGCCTGTTTCTTTTTCCCATTCGTTCAATTGAATGTCAAATAGTACACGAGATGAGCCTAATAATACGACATCGTTTTGAGAGGCATGTTTAACTTTGGCACGTTGTACAGCCCAAAGATTTTTGTCATCATCCAAATCTGGAATTTTACCTTGAGATCGCCAATAGAGTTCCCATGCAACAAGGCTCATGACGCTTAACGTCAAAGCAATTATAAGTGTTTGTTTTAGATTCATTTTGGTTGGTTTGTGTTGGTTTTAATCCTTAATTACTGCTGGTGCAACCAGCGTATGGTCTAAAATCACAAAGCTGTCCACTTTGGCTCTGTGATTGTCAAAATGGATAAATTGTATGAGTACAGCCATGATTACTGGCATAATAGCTATGATTAAGAATACAATTTCCCAGCTAAAATTGGTTTTTAATATTCCTAGCGATGCTGCTCCAGCGGCTCGTCCCATATTTGAAATGGCCATATAAAGTGTAAACTGTGTGGCAGCAACCGTTTTCCAACAGAGATGCATGCCAGAAGCAAAAACAGCAATACATAAAAACGTATAAAAGGTATAGTAGGAAAGGATAAAGGCGTAGACGATGAAATTATTGCTCCATAAATTATTCATGAAAGCGAAGGCCGCAATCAAAAATGTGATGATGGCTAAATAGAGGGTCAGCATTTTTATCTTCCCGAAATAATCCACCAAATAACCACCTATGAACATTCCTAAAAATCCGCCGATGATTGTTGTGATTGAAAACACTTCTGAAAAGGAAGTGTTCGTCCATCCTAATTCCTGTATCGTGAATATGGGCAAAAGCGTGTCAATGAATCCAAACATCATTCCAGTTGCTAAAACGCCCACACTAAAGATGACACTTGATTTTAAACTGACCACTTTATAGAGGCTTTTAAATATGTGTTTCCAACTTCTCAATTGTGTTTTCTTGGAGTCAAGAGAGGCTTCACCTGGCGTCCATGGCATCAATTTTTCTCCTGGACGCTCCCTGAAAAAAACAGGAATGAACATGATAAATGCAACCGCAATGGATAGAGAAGAAATTGCTGTCGTGAAACCAAAACTGTTGATTAGCGCAGTTCCAGCCACTAAAGCCAATGACGTGCCTACTATTTTAGTTCCCCACATCAATCCATTCGCTCTGGCTTGTTCGTTAATTGGAATTACATCCACAGCCATTCCGTCTGTTGCGACATCTTGGAAGGCTCCAAAAAAACTAATGAAAAAACCTGCGGTCATCAGTCCAAAGGAATTGTTCAACGGGTCTGGAATCAATCCAATACATAAAAAACTTATAATCAATCCCAATTGGCCAAAAATAACCCATGGTCGTTTTTTGCCCATTGAAAGGATGGTATAACGGTCCATCAATGGTGCAATCAGAATTTTGAAACTCCAGGGGATACCTATGACTCCTAGAAAAGCAGCAATTTCCAATGGTGATTTACCGTTCATGGCAAGCCACGCAGGAATTGCAAAATAAGTAATCCCTTCAGGAATTCCCTGTGCAATGTAGAGTGCTGAAAATGTGATATATCTTGTTACTGAATTTTCTGTAAGATATCTGCTGAATTTTTTTTGTACGCTGTTTTCATTGGTTGACATGTTGTTGGTTTTGGTTAGTATCCTGAACTGTTTTTGTTGATTAATTATTTGATATAAAGTGTTTTATACGTATGTATAAACTTAAATAATTAATAATTGAGAAACGAGTCCTCTAGGACAAACGTGCCTTAAAACTTTCCCTAATGCACATAATTGTTATCAAAGGTGTTTCTTTCGAATTATCAAGGCTTTAAGTGTTTTTTATTTCCATTTAATTCAATTCTTTTAATTCATTTGTTATTTGTTGGCTTAAGTTTTTATTAATATCCCGAAAGATTAGCAACTTTGTTAAAGTACCACCATTGTTATCCTGAAATGCCAATAAGAAAGAAGAGAGTTCTTCCTTAAAGATTGGGTCACTTGGATTTTTTACAACAACACGCTCATCTTTTTTAATAAGTGAAAAGAACCTGAATAAACCGTTCGGGTTATTAAAAATTTGGAGGATGGTGACTTCAATGTCCAAGATACTATTGCTCATTTTTGGTTGTTCATAATCATAATATCTAGAAATTTTAGTGGTCAGCCCGTCATTTG
Organism: Flavobacteriaceae bacterium UBA5534; assembly: GCA_002426015.1. Taxonomy (GTDB): domain Bacteria; phylum Bacteroidota; class Bacteroidia; order Flavobacteriales; family Flavobacteriaceae; genus Aquaticitalea. Next base: position 159,447 of record DINS01000022.1, on the reverse strand, counting down.
AAAGTTGCAACCCTTTGGATTTCAAAATTTCATAGGCATTATTAATAGGGAAATACCGTTCAAACGTGAGTAAATTCGCCATGTAAAACTGCAAGGAGTCAACATGATTAGCTTCCGGGTTCACAAATTTTTGTAGAGCGAAGATTGCGTTTTTTGCCTTCTGGCGTTGTATGATAATTTCATCGACCAATACCGCGTCTTCTTCAAGATTTTTCAAAACTTCAGTCAGGACGTAGCGTTCGTCTTTTTTTGATTTCTGGTTTTCGTTCCAATTGTTGATTTGTAGCGCAATCAAAATCCCGATGACCACGAGGATGATTTCGCCGATGGCGTATTTGAGGTATCGACTGGTTTTTCCTTCTGCGAGAAGGTTTTTGCGGATTTTACTGAAGGGTTTAATCATAGTTAGTATATGGACATTGTAAATCTTCTATTGATCTTTTGAAATAAATGATGGAGGAGGAGGTGAATCCTTAGACCACGTCCCATGCCAGTTTTTATATTTCCAAACGCCATTTTCGTTTACAAATACAGCAGTGTACAATACTTCGCCTATGTAGTTGCCTTCTAAAAATGCTTGTATTCGACCATTGATAATCCCAACATCGTCATACACTTTTATGACTTGGTCAAAGAATTTGAAATCCAATAGTTCCAGCATTTCCAGACGTTTTTTATCTACCAAAAGTTCTTCTTTGTTTTGAACAATACCGTCGGCGTTGATAGTATAAAAATCATCGGAAACGTCTGTTTTGAAATAGTCGTTGGCATTGGTTAAGGTGACATTGTTCCACATTTTTTTGAATACGTCTTCGAGTTCCTTTGTAGAGGACTTTGAATTGTTACAACTTGTGTTGAATAATCCGACACATAGGATTATTGAGAGAATCTTAAATGCTTTTTTCATCGTTATTCAGAATTTTATTTTTGTTCTGCATCAGCCAATTTCTTGGTGTCCACATATTGTTGAAATGCTGTTATTTTACCGTCTTTCAGCGTCCAAAGATGCGCGACTTGTACGTCAATTTTTTTACCCGTTGATTTAACTGTAGCATCATATCTTAAGGTGGCAAGCACTTGATTGTTGCTCATATCGTGAAGTTCGATATTCTTTAACGTAAAACCGTCATACATCTCGCCTAGGCGAATAAAAACGCCATTTAAAACAGCATCTGGACCTATGTATGGGTTGCCATCTGCCAGTGAATTGCCTTCAGCTTCATTCCACACAATTTTTGCATCCATCATACCAAGAACGGCAGGAATGTCGCCTTTTGCAAAAGCACTGTAAGCAGCATCAATGTGGCCAACATTTTCTGGATTTGAAGCCAATCCTAATTGTTGCATCATGACCGAATTGTCTAAAAAGTCTTGTTCTTGAACAATCCTTCCATTTTTCATTTTTGCGAGTGTGACACCTTCTACATTCACTGTATTTCCAGTAGGTGGAATACCGAAGAATTCGCCTGTATGTTTCCCTGAAAAGCTCCAATGTTTTGCGATTTTGTCGCCTTGTCCAAAGGCATCAACAACGGTAAATTTGATATCAGAAAATCCAGTGATGAAATTTTGGTAATAAGCTTTAAAATCTGCAATACCTTCAATATTCCCTGCAGGATTGATCTGAACGACATTTGGGTCGAAGTTTTTATCGTTGATAAGGTCAATTTGACCTTTGTTAACAATGTCGTCCCAAACTTGGGTGTACATTTTCAGGTTTTTTTCGATGTTACTTTTTTGTGCAAATGATGCAATGCTTATAAAAAGTAGGGCAATGAGTAAAGTTTTTGTTTTCATTTTGTAAAAGTTTATTTGGTTTATTGTTTCATTTCAACCCGAATCAATCTAATAGGTTTTGTTTTGCTCAAGTTGACCACATAATGTGGTGCTTCAGAATCTTTATACATAGTCAGCGGGAATTTTAACGGTTCTGTTAGTGTTCGTGAATCGAAAATGACATTGCCTTCCTCATCATAATCCACAAAGTCACCAGCTTCTTGTATATATAGCACACTTGGCCAGCGATGGTGATGAAGGTTTTCGGTTTCTCCTGGGAGCAAGGTCACTTCCAAGACTCTTGTTTTTTCGTTTTCCAATAAAATTTTGTGGTTTTTTGGTGCTGCTAATATGGCATCAAATACCGCAGGCCAACTTGTTGGATCTCCGCTTTTGTAAGTAAATTGTTGGTTTGGCGTTTTAGATTGTCCAAAACTTGTTATAACCACCATGATTATAGAGGTGAAGAGGATATAGCGTCTAATTGTTTGCATGATTTTTTATTTTAGATATCTTAATTTGTAATTTAATACAGAATATTATCAAGTACTTTGTCTAAATAGCGCTCCCGCTGTTGAAATTTGTGATCTGAATCAAAGACTTCTAGGGTTTCTCTTTTGAGTTCGCTAAGTTCATGAGGTGAATACTCTTGATGTCCTATCGTATATTCAATTTTTTCGAAATTTGTATCCTCATTATCTTCACAAAACTCCTTGTATAACCTTTCAAAGGTTGAATGGTCAGTTTTAGATTTTATAACTGTCAATTCTTCTTGGGTTATCTCATTATCTGCATTTGCACATAACAAGAGGATATACACTTTTAATTCTTCTTTTGTCCAGTGTGGCAGTTCGTTTTTCATGATTTTTAATTTTGATTGGTTGGTTTTTTTCTGAAAACGACATTTAATTAAAGCATTGGCTCAATGTCTTTTTTACCGATTGAAACATCAATCCCAATTCGCGTTCTGCCATTTGATTTTGATAGATTTTTTTGGCTTGATGTTTAGGGTCTTGATTGTTCAGCATCAACGATACATCAGAAACAGGATAGGTTTCACTGCTCAATAAATAATTCTTACCATGTAAGCCAGAAATGGTTGCTGCTTTGTAAACACCTTCGGCAACATCTTTGACATTGACAATTGCAAAGTCAACATCATTATCATAAAACATTTGGATAAATGGGTTGGGAGCCATTTTGTTTTTAAACAAAAATTGTAGTCCTGTTGAGGTTGAATCTTCTCTATTTGATAACGAGTTTCCCATTACCATTACTGGAGAAACACTTGTGATTTCAAAATCGAGGTTAGGATGTTTATCAATAAAATCATTTATTGTTTGGTTGGCAATAAATTTTGCTTGTGCATATGGATGACTTTCGTCACTCATAAAAGGGGAGTCTGTTTCGCTATACGTATCAGATGGTAATTTGCCATCTGCTGGTAGAGGAAAATTAGTATTCCAGGCTGCTACAGAAGCAATCAATACTACTTTTTCAACCGTTGGAGTTTCGCTAATGACTTGAAGAAAGTTCTCGGTGCCTTTAATCGTTGGATCAAATAATTCTGACTTTGCGTCTTTAAAATCAAGTTGAAAGGGTGTGCCTCCATGAACGACGATGTCACAATCCTTTACAAACTCTTTTAATTGCGATTTGTTCTCTACATTGAGTTCACTGATGTACAAATGATCTGCATGTTTTAATTCCATCAAATGCTCATACTTTTCTTGTTTTGAAATGTCTGTCGTTGAGACTTTGACCTCAAAACCATTTTCCAAAAATTGTTGGGTTATATGGCTTCCTATAAAACCAGAACCTCCTATAATGCCTGCTTTTCTCATCGAAAAATATTTTTTTCATTCCATTGAACCTGTTTGTTGGCAGACTGGCAAGGGAATTTGTTTTTTTGCTACTTGTTAATATAAACAGACAGAAGGCAATAGTTAATGGTTGATTGGTTGTTTTTAACAGTTAAAAATCTCGTATTAACCATTGCCAAATTTCTCTCCACAAAAAATCTGTCTGTTTTTTATTTGCTCTTGTTTATTTTGGTGTTGGCATAGTATAACCTAATTGGTTATAAAGTGTTAGATTGTCATAAAAAGCATCTTCTCTGGACAATTTACCGTTAGTTACGGTCCAGATACTATGTCCATGCGTTGTGATTGCTTTATTGGTCGGAGCATTTCCTTGAAAAGGCTTTGTGTTTGTACCCTTACATGTCCAATCGATATGAATAGTATTTCCAACAATTTTGTAATCATTTAAGATTACTTGAAAATCTGGGAAGGAACCATGAAACACATCCATTAAATTAGTGCCATATTCAGCTGCGCTTTTTGCAATGACAGTTCCGTTTTCTGTTCTCACAAAATCGTTTGTCATTATTGAAGCCATCAGGGTTTTGTCATTGTCATTCCAAGCTTTTACACAAGTGTCTATTAACGATTTTGTCGTTTTTTCATCAGCTGACATGTTCTTTTCTGCTTCAATCTCTTGTAGCGCTAAAACAATCTCTGTTGGATCCCAAAAACCGACTTCTCTAACGATCTTACCATCATGAAACCTATAGGTCAAATGAATAGGGATGGTATATTCCTTATTATTTCCAGCAAGTGTTCCTTTCCATTCAAACCAGCCGTTTACCCACGTTTCTCCTTTTTTTGTAACTGCCATTTCATACTGTGGGTCTTCATCTGTAAACCCTCGACTAGAGTAAAGGGCATCATTGGCTTTGTGATATTCTATTGTTTCTGATGGAGACATGAATTCTTTAGATGAATTAAAGAACGTTTTGGAGGTGTCTGCATAGATGCTGGCATCATAATTTTTGTTATTGTAATTTTCTATGGCCTTTTTAACGGTTTCAATTTCAGGCGACTCATGCGTGTAGTTTTTGTCTTGTTGGTTGCAAGCTGTGAAAAGGGCTATTGCAAGCCCCATTAAAAATAGTTTTTTCATAATATTTGATTTTAATAAAAAAAACCTACTCAATGATTACAGTAGGTTTTATTTTGGTTGGTTATTGTTTTGCTGTATATCCTAAATCTGGACGCATATTTCCTGACTTTACTTCATATTTATCAAGCAACTCAAACATTTCGGCAAATAACTTCTTGCCTTCGTCACCCAAAAGCGCTTCAGTTTCGTCAGAAGTTTTGGCATAAGATTGTTCATCTTTTGCTGATATCGTAGCAAGGAAATAGTCACCCATAATTCCAAATCCACTACGGTAAATTCTAAAATATTCTTTAGCACCTTTTTTTGCATAAAGCTCTTTTATTTCTTTGATTTTTGCACCTAATAATGGTGCATTGCTTGGCGTTACATAAAGAAAATGCCATTTGCGATAATCTTGACCTGGAGTATTGGGTGTCAAACCATTAGGCATATAGGAAAGATCATTGATCAAGTGTACGATATAGCTGCCATGCTGGTCATAACATTCATTGAATCGGCTGAAAAGAGCTCTAAATTTTTCTTCTCCCATTTTTTCCACCAAAGGAGCAAGAGAGTTTTTGTCTAGGTCAGCCATGTTGGTAATTGGTGAGATGTTCAAATACGTTCCGTCGTCTATTCGAGCTGCTGCCCAATCATAATTTTTAATGTCATATTTCTTACAGGCTTCAATAAATTCCTTAGATACTTTTTCATAGTCTGCCTGTTTAGATGGTTTTACTTTGTCTGCATGTACCCAAAATGCTTGGTTATCTTGTGAAATTGAAAGAATTGGGGTTAATAGCAATATAATTGCTAAAAGGCTGGTTGTTTTTAAAGTCTTCATAGTTAATAGCTTTTAAATGGTTAATATTTTATAGAATCATAATTGATTCACAGTCTAAATAACTGATAATCATAACCAAAACAAATCGATTAAGGACGAAGCTCTAAAAATCTTGTCCGAAGGCATCACTTTATTTACCGGAAAGTATTTAAGTAAAAATGGGTTTTATTACTATATGGTTTGCAGCCTATTGAGTAATTCCTCTTTTAAGGTTTTACTCACAGGAATGGCTTTTTTATCGATTACAATGTGACTGGTAGCAACTTCATCAATTTGGGAAAGATTGACTATGAATGAGCGATGAACCCTTATAAAATGTTGTTGAGGTAATTTTTCGTCCATGTCTTTTAAGGTCATCACCAATAAATATTCCTTGTCTTTAGAATGAATACGGCAGTAATTGCGCTCGGCTTCGATATATAAAATATCTTTAATATCAACTTTTACCATCTTTTCATGATGGCGAACAAAAATACAATCGCTTAAAATAAATGGCGAAATAGGATTTCCACTTGATGTTGGCTCAATATGTGTTTCTGATTGAAATTGAGTGACCGTCAATTCGATGGCACGCTGTAAGTCTAGTTTTTTGAAAGGTTTTGAAATAAACGCATAAGGATGTGTTGATTTTGCCCTGTTGAAATTATCATCATCAGCATTTGCAGTGAGGTAGATAATAGGGATGTCATAATCTATTTGCATTACTTGGGCAGTTTCTATGCCATCTAGCTTACCTTTAAGTTGTATGTCTAACAATACAATGTCTGGTTGGTTTTGTCTGATATGTAATAAGGCCTCCTCTCCACGAGGTACAATTCCAGTCACATCATACCCAAGTGTAGATAACTGCAAAGAGATGTTTGCAGCAATAATCATCTCATCTTCAACAATTAATATTTTTATTGGTTTGTCCATAATTATGCTGCCGTTTTGGTTTTAAATTGAAATACCACTGATGTTCCACCAACATGATCTTCAATCATTTTGCCGTTGAGTTGTTGTGTCAATAACTGAATTAATTGTGAGCCAAAACCTGTGCCTTTTGGTGCCAAACCTACTACTTTTCCAACACCATTATCTGCTACTTTTAAGGTTAATGTTTCTGGTGTGGATTGTGATAAACTTATTAAAATATTGCCTTTTCCGTCATTAGGGAATGCGTATTTAAGTGCGTTGGTCAAAAGCTCATTGACAATCAATCCAATTGGAACCGCAGTATCTACATCCAGCTCCAAATTGTCCATGGCGCATTCTATTTTTACTTTGTCATCTGCATTAAATGTGTCCAAGATTCCTTCGCCTAGATTCAAGAAATAATCTTTCATTTCTATATGGCCTAGATTTTCACCTTGATATAATTTTTGGTGGATAATACCCATCGATTGTACACGATTTTGGCTTGCAATCATAGCATCTTTGGTGGCTGATTCTTCCAATTGGGCCGATTGTAATGCGAGCAGGCTCTTTACAAGTTCAAGGTTGTTTTTGACACGATGGTGGATTTCTTTTAAAAGAAGTTCGTTTTGCTTGTTTTTTGTATCCAATTGCAAATTTAAGGCTTGCAATTCTTGATTTTTTATTTTGCGTTTTCTGTAATAATAGAGGAGTCCAAATAAAATAAAGGCCAATAGACCAGCCAAAACTATGTAAAGGGTTTGTGTACGTTTTTGTTGAGCTATTTTTTCATCTTGAAAATAAATCGTTGCATTTTTTTGCCCAGATAGATATTTTGCCTGTGCTTCTGACTCCAGACCACTAATGGTGTTGTCTTTGAACTCTTCGTGTGCTGTAGCATATAGATGATGGTAATACAATGCCAACTTGTAATCGCCAAGAGATTCATAAATATTGGAAACGTGCATGTAGTTTTCCCATAAATTTCTGACATTTCCAGTTTTTTTGATAAGGTCAATGGCTTCTAAATGATATGGTAATGCTTCTTTATATTTTCCTTGCATCAAATACACATGGCCAATGTTGCCTAGCGAAGGAATTAAATAGCGTTCTAAACCCATTTTTTTGGAATTCTCAAAATTTGTCTGATAATCTGCTATGGCTTCATCGTATCTGTCCATGTATTTGTAGATATTGCCGCGCCAATTGATGGAAGCCATCATCGGGATTCCTGTTTCTCCAAGGCTTTTATATAATGCTATGGACTTGTTGATGGTGACAAGTGCGTCCTCATGGTCTATACTAGCAAATAATTGATCGCTGGCTTTGATGCGATATGTATTTGCCAAGTCTTCAGTAGCATTTAATGATTTGAGTTTCTCTATAGCTTTATTGCACCAATCGACTCCCTCTGCATAACTCCGTTCATAGTATTTTAAATCACCAATTCCTGCATAACAAAGAGCAATTCCTCTTTGGTTTTTGGTTTTTTCAAATAATTCCAATGCTAGATAGATAGTTTTTGTGGCTTCTGCATAGTCAGCTTTAACCATGAGGAGCTCTTTTAATCGTAAATAAGCAAAGGCTAGTTTCTCATCATCTTTTTGCTTTAAATAGATGTTTTTTATGTTTTTAATATAATAAAAGGCTGAATCGAGTTTAGAGTAGTCTTTATGATAAGTAACTAAATAATCATATGATTTGGCTAAAGCGTTAAGATCATTAGTCTTTTTGGAAAGTGAAACAGCTTTATATGAATTGAGAGCTATCACAGAAGAATCTTGAGGTATGTTGATATGAGAATCTAACCAACCAAGTAAAGAATCCAGCTTGACAGAATCTGGTTGTTGGGCAAGACCAATTGTCGTACAAAAAAGTACAAGGTATAGGGTTAATTTATATGTCATAAGTCTTTGTTAGTGCTATTAAAAGACTCGAGGAGAAAGTTAAATATACTACTTTTTTCTCACATATTTACAAATTCGTATCCTGCCAAATCAAAACCTCTTAAATCTATCTTGGTTTCGTTGAGTAAAATACCGTGTTCTAAATAGGCTTTGAGATTTGTAAGCCAAAAAGTCCAGCCATTACTACAGCCATAAAAAATTTGCAATTTGCTTTTTTCATCCAGAGGAATTTTGGATTGCTTCAATGATAGTAGAATGGCATTTTCTTGTTGTTGCATGGCAATCTCGACTTCGCAATTACCTGCAAATGAAAATCGGAAATAATCTTTGCCATTTGCTTCTAGGATGGAGCCTTCTTCTTGTCCATCCCAATTATGCCAAAACCAAGTGTATTGATCTTTAGCGCATAGATAGTCACTATCTTTCAATAAGTTCCCATTTCTTATAAACTTGGCGTCTTTTAAAAACCATGTGGTAATGCCCTCTTTTGTTGCCCAACACCAATATAGTTTCTCTAAACTGGTATTTATATGAATTTTTTTTGTGAATTGTGTCCAGGTTAAATCACTCATAATATTGATTTTATGCTCTGTTTAAAGATACAAAAAAGTTAAATCGTGTTAGCGGTTATAATCTTTCTGTATCAGTTGTGTCATCATCTTTACCATATTCAATGCGATAGATTTTAACCATTGCCATGAATAAGCTAATAAGTAAAGGGCCGAAAATCAATCCAATAAAGCCAAAAATAGGAACGCCAACAATCACACCGATCAACGTCACCAATGGATGTACATTATCGAGTTTTTTTAAGACATACAAACGGATTATATTGTCGGTCGAGCCAACAACTATCAAACCATAAAGCAAAATTCCCCACGCTTGGAAATTATCCCCTGAAGACAACGAAATGACAAATACCGGAAGGAATCCGATGAGTGTGCCAACAAAAGGAATCATGGAGCCAACAGTTGTTATTACGAACCAAAAAAATGGATTTTCAACTCCAAAAATCCAAAATCCGATAAGCGCAATTAAACCTTGTGCCAATGCTACCAATGGAATTCCCAATGCGTTAGAGCGAACCATTGCTTGGATTTCATCACCAATTTCTGATAAGTTTTCCCGACTCATAGGAATGTATCCCTTTAAAGATTCGCGAAATGTTTTACGATTGGTCAACATATAATATAACATAAAATACATTAAACCTATCGCAATAAATGCATTAAAAGTGCCGCCTACGAGGTTCTGTAAGTTTTCAGAAACCCAGCTTGTAATGGCTCCTGTGTCAATTTTTGAATTGATATCAAAACCTACATAATGTTCCGCTTTTCCAACTTGGTCTTTTACTGCCTTGATGACTGCCTCACTGTTTTCAACGGCTTTACCCACTTTGTTGCCAAGCATCATGACAATTCCAACAATTGGAAGCAAGATACCCACAAAAGACATCAGCATGAGTATGATAGCTGCCAATGTAGGATTCCATCTCTTTTTATTGACGAGAATTGACATCCATTTTCTCAATAAAATGTATATGGTCACTGCGCCAAGAACACCTGTGAGGTATGGCAACATCTCTCTAAAAATGAGACTTACCATAAAGAGAATGAGAAGTAAAACAAATAGTTGGCGAATTATTTTTGCAGGTATCTGTTTCATGAAATGGTAATGTTTTCAAAAATGAAGATTAATTTCTTCGATTTAAAGATACTGCAAGTTTCTTAAATTTCAACCTTTCAAATAATTCAGAACGGTTGAAAGGTTAACTCAAATGAATCTCAACTTGGTTTTTCATGATATCATCAAAAGTCTCCCTTTTTCTTATCAAATGTGCCTCGTTATTATGCCACAACACTTCTGCAGGACGATAGCGAGAGTTGTAATTGCTCGACATTGTAAAGCAATAGGCTCCAGCATTTTTAAAGGCTAAAATATCACCTTCGCTGATTTCGTTGATACGTCTGTTATTGGCAAATGTGTCGGTCTCGCAGATATATCCAACAACCGAATAAAAGCGTTCTCTTCCTTTCGGATTGGATATATTGATGATTTCATGTTGAGAACCATACAGCATTGGTCGTATTAAATGATTGAATCCAGAATCTACTTGAGCAAAAACTGTTGACGTGGTTTGCTTTACTACATTCACTTTAGTTAAAAAGAAGCCGGCTTCACTTACCAAAAATTTACCAGGTTCAAAGGCAAGAGTTAAATCTCTTCCGTATTCTTTACAGAATTCGTTAAAGCGTTTGCTCAACTTTTTACCTAATTCTTCAATATTGGTTTCTATATCACCTTCTTTATATGGTACTTTAAAGCCCGAACCAAAATCGATGAATTCCAAATCTTTAAAATGTGTTGCAGTATCAAATAAGATTTCGCTTGCATATAAAAACACATCAATATCTAGAATATCACTTCCAGTGTGCATGTGAATTCCGTTGATATTCATGTTTGTGTTCTGTACAATTCGGAACAAATGAGGCAATTGATGTATTGAAATACCAAACTTACTATCAATATGTCCGACAGAAATATTGGTATTTCCACCAGCCATGACATGCGGATTGATACGAACACAGACAGGTGTTTTTGGGTGGCGAGTGCCGAATTGTTCTAAAATGGAAAGATTATCGATATTGATTTGCACACCTAGTTCTGCGGCCATTTCAATCTCTTCCAAGGAAACTCCATTAGGTGTGTAAATGATTTGCTCTGGCAAAAAACCAGCAGCCAAGCCTAATTTTACTTCCTGAATCGATACAGTATCTAATCCAGAACCCAGTGTGTTGAACAATTTAAGCACAGAAATATTTGACAATGCCTTGACTGCATAGTTAATCTTTAAATGCTTCACCTTATTAAATGCAGAGGTTAAACGTTTATACTGACCTGTAATTGTTTCAGAATCGTAAACATAAACAGGGCTTCCATGGTCCTTTGCAATTTGTAATAAGGTGTTGTTGTTCATTTTTATATAATTTAAATTAGCCGCAAAGCTAAAAAAGTTATCCGTTTATAATTCAAAAAAAAGGTGGATATTAACACTTTGGTAACTAAAAAAGATGATTTCTCTTTTTATACACTTGTGAATAAGCAAAAAATTATTGGTTAAAACAGTTAGTATGATTACTTTTGCAAGCATTAAATTAAAGCGGTTCTTTTTTACTGAAATTAAGTTTAGAGTGAATCGAGGAAATTAAAAAACACCTATCAATGAATTTACACGAATATCAAGGAAAAGAGATTTTAAGCAGTTTTGGTGTACGTATCCAACGTGGTATTGTTGCTCAAAATGCTAACGAAGCTGTTGCGGCTGCAAAGCAATTAACTGCAGAAACTGGAACAGGTTGGCATGTTATCAAAGCACAAATTCACGCAGGTGGACGCGGAAAAGGTGGAGGTGTTAAATTGGCTAAAAATCTTAAAGAGGTTGAGGAAATTGCAGGAAAGATCATCGGAATGCAATTGATTACACCACAAACATCCAAAGAAGGGAAAAAAGTTCATCAGGTTTTGGTTGCTGAAGATGTGTATTATCCAGGAGCGAGTGAAACAAGTGAATTTTATATGTCTGTACTTTTGAATCGTGGAACTGGTCGAAATATGATCATGTACTCAACAGAAGGTGGTATGGACATTGAAACAGTAGCTGAAGAAACACCACATTTGATATTCACAGAAGAGATTGATCCTTCGGTTGGTATTATGCCCTTTCAGGCTAGACGTATCGCCTTTAACCTTGGGTTGTCTGGTAACGCGTTTAAAGAAATGACCAAGTTTGTGACTTCTTTATATACAGCTTATGTAAAATCTGATGCCTCATTATTTGAAATCAATCCTGTTTTAAAAACCAGTGATGATAAAATCATGGCTGTTGATGCTAAAGTGACCATTGATGACAACGCATTGTACAGACATAAAGATTATACAGATTTAAGAGATTTGCGTGAAGAAAACGCAATTGAAGTCGAAGCTAAAGAAGTTGGGTTAAACTACGTTGACCTAGACGGAAACGTTGGTTGTATGGTTAATGGTGCTGGATTGGCAATGGCTACAATGGATTTGATTAAACAAGCAGGAGGTGAACCAGCAAACTTTTTAGATGTTGGAGGTACTGCCGATGCTGCTCGAGTAGAGGCTGCATTTAAAATTATTTTGAAGGATCCTGCTGTTAAGGCGATTTTGATTAACATTTTTGGTGGGATTGTTCGTTGTGACAGAGTAGCACAAGGTGTCATTGATGCATACAAAAACATGGGAACCATTAACGTGCCTATCATTGTGCGATTGCAAGGAACCAATGCTGACATCGCTAAAGAATTGATAGATAATTCAGGATTGGATGTGTTGAGCGCTACAGAGTTTCAAGAAGCTGCAGATAAAGTACAGGCTGTTCTATCCAAATAGATTATTTATACATACAATAAAAAAAAGAGCAACTTTATACGTTGCTCTTTTTTTGTTTGGGCTTGTTGGTTTCTTCCTTTTTTGGCATTGGTCCACGTAAATGAATGACTAATCCGTTGAGAAAGTTGCGCAATACTTGGTCGCCACATTCCATATATTTTGGGTGGTCTTCTTTTCTGAAAAAAGCACCAAGTTCACTTTTTGAGATTCTAAAATCAACAAGTGCTAATATTTTTACAATATCGTCATCGCGAAGCTTAAGTGCCACACGGAGTTTTTTGAATATATCGTTGTTGGTCATAATAGTGTTTAGTTATTAGTTATAAGCCATTGATAAGCATCAGCAAAGTGAGAGCTCCAAAAAGCTTCATTATGCTGCCCACCTTCAATGATGTTATTTTTGATTTGGTTGGCATCAACTCCCTTTTTGTAAAGCAAATCTACCATTTTTTGTTGGTCTGAAACAGCAGTTTCACTTTCTTCTGTACCAATTAGAAAAAAGAATTTAGTGTTTTTATTGATAGCTGATTGCGAAACCAAATCATAAATTTCTGGATTGATCCAAAAGGAAGGCGAAAAGACACCAGCATTCCCAAAGGTTTCAGGAAATTCAATAACAGCATAAAAAGCCATCAATCCACCCAATGAAGAACCAAAAATAGTAGTGTGCTTGGCGTCTTTTAATGTTTTAAAGGTTGAGTCTATTTTTGGTTTTAAAGTGGAGATAATAAAATCGAGATATAAATCACCTTTACCACCTCCATATTTTTCGTGTTTGTATGGTGTGAGTTCATCGATACGTTTTTCATTACCATGTTCGATACCTATAATAATGGATTCGTTATTGGAGATGGTATCTAAATACTCATCAACTTTCCATTCGCCAACATAAGAAGTTTCTACGTCAAATAAATTTTGTGCATCGTGCATATAAATGACAGGATACGATTTTTCAGAATTTTCATATGATTTAGGAAGGTAAACCCAAATTTTCTTTTGTGTGTCCAGTTGTGGAGCTTCAATAGAAAATGATGTAACTTGTTGTGAAGCAGTGCTTTGAGAAAAAACAGAAATGCTAAAAACACCAAAAACAAGAGTGATAAAATGTCTAAAACGCATTGATTTTCAAGATTTTTAAATGATGAAATTAAAATATAATCGATTAAATGTCAATTATTTTTCGACAAGTTACATTTTATCAATGACAATAGCATTTTTAATATAATTAACTTTATAATCATTAATTAACACTCCCTCAGGTATGATAAACCGTGTTGAAAAATTGAGCTTGCTTTCAGAGATGATAGCTTTCGCACAGACAGACGCCAATATTAAATCCATTGAATATAAATTTCTTTTAGGTGTAGCTAAACAATTGGAAATTTCTCAAGAAGATTTTGACTATTTATTTATGTACCCAGTAACCTATGTGCATTTAAAATCACATAGCGAACGTATAGTACAGTTTCATCGATTGGTTTTATTGATGAATCTAGATAAAGAGATTTCTCCCAAAGAATTGGTCAAACTTCATAATTTTGGATTAAGAATGGGCTTAAGCCATGAATCTATCAATCGTGTATTAGATGTCATGGAAAGTTTTCCAAATAAAATTGTTCCTCCAGATTTTTTGATTGAAATATTTAAGATACAGTATAATTAGACTTTAAGTTTTTCTAATTTTTCCTGATATTTTTTAATTTCGTCACGAAGCTGCGCAGCTATAATAAAGTCTAATGCTTTAGCAGCTTGTTCCATCAATTTTCGTTTTTCACGAATTTTATTTTCTAATTGACTTTTAGTCAGGTACTTGCTTTCTGGTTCGGCAGCTTTCAAAGCTTCTAATTCATAGCTATATGTACTTACCGAATTTTTGGACAAAGCATTATCCAAACTCTTATTCAATGCCGTTGGTGTAATGTTGTTGGCTGTATTATAGGCAATCTGTTTTTCTCGCCTATAATTGGTTTCGTCAATGGTTTTTTGCATACTGTTGGTAATTTTATCAGCATACATAATGGCTTTTCCATTCAGGTGTCTTGCAGCTCTACCTACAGTTTGTGTCAATGAACGCGCAGAACGTAAAAAACCTTCTTTATCAGCATCTAGAATGGCCACCAATGATACTTCTGGTAAGTCCAACCCTTCACGAAGTAAGTTGACACCAACCAAAACATCAAACAAACCTTTTCGCAAATCTTGCATAATCTCGACACGCTCCAAGGTGTCAACATCACTATGGATGTAACGAACACGAATTTGAATGCGATCTAAATATTTGGTCAATTCTTCTGCCATTCGCTTGGTTAATGTTGTTACCAATGTTCGCTCGTCTTTTTCGACACGCTGTTGTATTTCATCAATCAAATCATCAATCTGATTCAAACTTGGACGCACTTCTATGACTGGGTCCAATAATCCTGTTGGTCTGATAACTTGCTCTATATAGACTCCATCAGATTTCTGCAATTCGTAGTCGGCTGGAGTGGCACTCACATAGATTACCTGATTTTGAAGCGCCTCAAACTCTTCAAACTTCAAAGGCCTATTATCCATGGCAGCTGGCAATCGGAATCCATATTCAACAAGATTTTCTTTACGACTTCGGTCGCCTCCATACATGGCATGAACTTGCGAAATAGTCACATGGCTTTCATCAACAACCATTAAGAAATCATTTGGAAAATAATCCAACAAACAGAAAGGCCGTGTACCAGGCAATCGACCGTCGAGATAACGAGAGTAGTTTTCTATCCCAGAACAGTAACCCAACTCTCGAATCATTTCAAGGTCAAACTCGGTACGCTCTTTAAGACGTTTGGCTTCTAGGTGTTTTCCAATATCTTTAAAATAATCATGTTGTTTTACCAAATCATCCTGAATTTCCTTAATTGCACCTTGCAACACTTCTGGCGATGTTACAAACATATTGGCTGGATAGATATTCAGCTTATCATATTTCTCAATGACTTCGTTGGTTTGAGCATTAAATGCCTCCATTTCTTCAATTTCGTCACCAAAAAAGTGAATTCGAAATGGATTATCTGCATAACCAGGAAAAATATCGACCGTATCTCCTTTAATCCTGAACGTTCCATTGTTGAAATCTGCTTCGGTTCGAGAATATAAACTTTGAACCAATTGGTGCAGTAATTTGGTGCGTGAAATCACTTGATCTCTTTCTAGATGAATCACATTTTTTTGAAATTCCACAGGATTTCCAATACCATATAAACATGATACTGAAGCCACCACAATAACATCACGACGTCCGGACAATAGGGAGGAAGTCGTGCTCAAACGCATCTTCTCAATTTCCTCATTGATGGATAAATCTTTCTCTATATACACTCCTGAAACAGGAATATAAGCTTCGGGTTGGTAATAATCATAATAAGAAACGAAGTATTCTACAGCATTGTTTGGGAAGAATTGCTTAAACTCCGAATACAATTGTGCCGCCAAGGTTTTATTATGAGCCAAAACCAAAGTAGGCCGTTGGACTTCCTCGATAACATTAGCAACTGTAAAGGTCTTTCCAGAACCAGTGACACCAAGTAAAGTTTGATATTTTTCGCCAGTTTCAATGCCTTCCACTAATTTTTTAATGGCTTGTGGTTGATCTCCTGTTGGACTGAATTCGGATTTGACTTTGAATTTCATGCGTTTTGTTATTCTGAGCTACGACGCAGAATCTATTTTTTTGGATTCCGCATCAAGTGCGGAATGACAGTTATAAATAATAAAAACTAAAATTACATAATTACCTTACCAAAGCAAAATGTCCACGATAGGTTCTCCCATCAGGCAATGTTGCTAAAAACCAATAATCATCACTTGGTAGGTTATAGCCATTGAGTGTACCGTCCCAACCAGTGCTCAAATGGTTTTGTTGGGCAAGCAACTTTCCCATTCGGTCAAAAATTTTGATATCAATACCTTGGTAGAATTGCGCATTAACGCCTTTTACTTTCCAGGTTTCGTTGTAAGTGTCACCATTTGGTGTAAAGAATTTTGGAAAGCCTAATACAGAAATCAATTGTTCGGTTATGCCACAACCATTTCTATCTCTGACATAAACCGTATGAAATCCTGGAGTCACATTGGTAAATGTGTTACTTTCTTGATAAAACCCAGTAGCATCATCTAGAGCATAATCATAAAAACCTTGTCCTGATGCCACAATGGTTACTGTGTTGTTTTCACTCGCATCTACAACAATCACCTCATCAATCGTTGCAATATCTGATGCAGTTACTGTTATTGTTCGTGTTGCATTGCAACCATTAGGGTCTGTCACAATCACTGTGTAAGTACCAGCCTCACTAACATCATTAAAAGAGGTGTTGACTGATGTCATCGCTCCATTGAAAAGCCACTCATAGTAATAATTACTTGGTGAATCGTTGAGCACTCCTCCATAAATTCTTATGGTGTTAGGAAAATCATTCAAACAATAAAAAACGGTTTCATCTTCTTGTAAAACAGGTGTATACAGGACATTTAATTGAACAGTCGTTACAGCAAAACATTGATTGTTGTCTGTTATTTTGACATACAAGGTTTGCGAATTTTGAATTTCATTTTGATATGGTGAGCTCAAACTATTAGTGTTGTTGAAGGTATCAACCTCATTTAAAAAATAACTAACTGTTGCACCAGCAGGAATTTGGTTTTGAAACGTGGCTGTGATATCATTCAAATTAAAATCAGTATAACCATCAATTGGTATGTTGTCACAAGCAAATTGAGGTACAATTGTTACTGTATTAGTCGATATTGCAAGTTGTAATTGTGCTACATTATAACAACCAGCCTGATTTTCTACACGAGCGAAAACAATCTGATTTGGATATGCATTTTGAAAGCTGTTTGAATTGCTTATGGCATTGCTGTTTTGAGTTGCATCAGCAAGCGTTAGAAAATAATTGACAACCGAAAACGAATTGTCATTATTGATAATTGATGATTCAGCATCGTACAAATCGTAAAGCGTGATGCCATCTTGGTCTTGGTCACATTCGGTAAGCGTCGCATCAGTTGCAATGACATTGGCATAGTAATCAATGGCAACTTCACCATAAGAAATACAGGCATTGTTTAACGTCACTTCTACATTATAGAGTCCAGCATCTGTAACTGTTAAAACTGCATTGGTTTCGCTAAGTAATTCTACTCCATCTTTGAACCATCTATAACTTGTGGCATTGGCTTGAGATGCATCCAGAGTATATGTATCATTCTCACAAAGAGCGTTATTGGTTGCAATTAATAAATCTGGACCCAAATCGGTCGATAATTGAAAACTACCAGCTTCCAAAAACACAGCAGAATCGTATCTATAATTTTGCTCATCTGCAATTACCAATTTCACATGATAGGTTTGGTTTGGAACCACATCAGCAATAGCAGTCAATATTTTAGTCTGACCATTAAAATTGATTGGAGCAGAAGGCCCATTCCAACTTTCAAAATACGTTTCATTAATGGCTGCACATCCACCTGGAATGTCTGGGTGTACTGTGGTTACTTTTACAGGTGTTTGAGTATTGGGTACCAAGGCAATGTTGGTGTATTGTGAACCTCCAGCAGGACGAATTAAAAACCCAAACAAGTCAGAATACTGACAGGTATTAGGGTTGCCTTGTTGGTATTCTTCTGAAGCAAAGATATATCTAAAGCTGATTTGTGATGCGACAGCTGTAAAATCAAACTCCAAAATCGTTGCATTGATGGTGTTGTTTTCGTTTAGAGCAGTTTCGAGGTCACTGTCTCCTATCCAACCTCCTGCATTGTCGTCGCTTAATGAGGTGTTGGGTCCTGGCACATTGGTAAGTCGTCCTGTAGTGAGAACAATCCCATTTTGGAAAGGGAACGAACTTCCATTGGCATCAAAATAACCATAACTTTGTGTTGTTCCTCCAAAATCGCCACCAACAACATTGTTGACTACGACATTTTCGATACAACTACTATTGATAAGAATATCTTCAACAAGCTGTTGAGGTGAATAGGTTTGACTATCGACCACAATGTTTTGTGCGAAAGTAGCCACTGGAAGTATAAAACTTAAAATCTGGAGTAAGCGCTTCATTTACAATTTTTCCGATTGCAAAGATAAGCATACTTTCGTACGTATAACTTCAAATAAATGTTAAGATTGTGAATGCAATTTTTATCGCCTCAACGCAAAATGCCCTTTCGCTTGAAAATTATAGCCACCACCTTTGACATCAGCGACAAACCAGTAGTCTGTTGAAGGCATGTTCTCACCATTATATGTACCATCCCAACCACGAGATGTTGCTGTTAAATAGTGAATTTGTTTTCCATATCTGTCAAAAATATAGATAACCGTTCCTGGTAGGTTTTCAACACCTGTAATATGCCAAGTGTCAAAATAACCATCGTTGTTAGGTGTCATGAATTTTGGAAAATCAATGACGACCACTTCTTTGGTTATTTCCGAACAACCATTCAAATCGATAATCGTTACAGTATGATAGCCAATAGCAACATTATAGAACACATTAGATTCTTGAGGTTCGTTATCATCTAATTGGTATAGATAATTACCAATGCCACTAATGGTTACAGTGATATTGTTTGGGTCAGAGAAATCGACGGTTTCAGTAAATTCTATAGTTGCTTGTTCTGATTCAGTAACATTAAAAACTTGCGTGGTTTCACAACCAAAAGATGTGGTAACGGTTACCCAATAAGCTCCTACTACAGTGATGTCAATTTCTGGAGTGGTTTCATTGGTTGACCATAAATAGGTATCTCCAAGCATGTTGGTGTTTGCGCTGACCAATAAAGGTAAGTCTTCTAAACAAAGTACTTGGTCAGGAATATCAACAATAGGTCTTGGGCGAACTAATGTGGTGAATTGAGTGGTACTGTAACAACCTGTCAAATTGTTTTCAACTCTTGCATAAATTGTTTCGTTATCTGAAGCCGTATAAAGATCTGGCAAAATATTAATGGCATTGTCTGCATCAGCTTGCGAATTATAATAAGTAACGGAATAGCTCGCAGTATTTTGTCCACCAAGTATAGCAGCATTTTGCGTAGATAAATCAAATTCTAAAAGGCCATCAAAATCATCATCGCAAGCTTCAAGATTTGATGGTGTGTTGGCAATTGGCAATGGATTCACAATCAATTGAAATGCGTAGGTGGTGTAGCAACCAGTCGTTGCATTTTCAATTCTGATATGAATCGTATCGTTATTGGTTTGATACGTGTAATTGGTACCAATTGCATTGGTTCCATCAAAAGCATCAGTGGCATTCGCATAATAGGTGATGTTTGTATTTGCTGTTGTGTCAACAATTAATGAGTTGACTTCAGTTAAATCATAAGAATCAGTTTCGTTATCACAAATTTCTGTACTTCCAAACTGATTGATAGCAGGAGGTAGGTTGACAATCAATTCCAAAGGAATCGCTAAATAACAATTAGAAATCGTGTTGGTCACTCTTACATAAACCGTTTGAGGATTCGTCAAATTGTTATAAGCTGTGGGTGTTGCAATCGGGTTTGTTTGTGCATCCAAATCGTTTAATGTTTCGTAATAACTAATGGTTATATTGTTTTGTCTTACATCAAAAATTTCAAATTCTGAAGCGGTTAAATCAAAAGTGACACTTCCATCACTATCTGTATCGCACTGAACCAATGGTTGTGGTTCATTCACATCTGGCGATTGCACTACATTGAGTTCAAAACTTGTAACCGAAACGCAAATCGTTCCGTTGTCAATTCTTACATAAATCTGTTGCGGATTTACAGTGTTGTTATATTGTAGCGGTATCGCATTGGTTGCATTATCAGCATCATTTTGAGTGGTATAAAATGTGATATCCAATGTGTCATTGATACCTTGTGATATTTCAGTTATTTTTTCTGATAAATCAAACAGCTCACTTCCGTCATTGGCAATATCATCACATACAAACCAATCGCTAGGCTGATTGAATTGAGGGTTGGTTCCTACTTCGATAATAAAAGAAGCCGTTCCGTAGCAATCCTGGTCTGTTAGATTTTCAACTCTTACAAAAACGGTTTGTGGATTTGAGGTATTCTGAAATGCAGCATTTTTATTAATTTCATTTACTCTATTGTCAGCATCTGATTGGTTTCTAAAATACAAGGTCTGTTTTCCTGTCTGACCATTTAAGATTTCTGCATCTTTGGTATTGAAGATAAAATCTGCAACATCATCACTTGCATTTTCACAAATTTTATAATTACTGATGTTTACAAACACAGGAAGTGTATTCACTATAATTTGAAAACTTTCGGTTGAATAACACCCAGAAACCGTATTGACCACTCTTGCAAATATCGCTTGAGTATTGGCATTATAGCTTGAAGGGTTTGCAATAGGATTTGTACCATTATCAGCATCTGCTTGCGAATTGTGGAAAGTTATAGCTCTGTCAGTAGTATCGGCAACCAATTCGTTTATTTTTTGATCCAAATCAATAAGCCAAAATCCATCTTGGTCATCATCACAAATCACAATATCAGATGGTTGAGATGTTAATGGAGCAGGCAGCACAACAATTTCAAAAGAGTTGATATCTACGCAACCTGTGATATTAGAGCGTATTCTTACATAAAATGTTTGAGGGTTAGATATGTTTGTGTAAAAAGCTGGTAACTGATTGGTGTCGGCATCTGCATCGGCTTGTGTTTCAAAAAACGATACCGTAAAACCAGCTTGACCATTAGTTATTAGGTCATCAAAACTATGTAAATCAATTGATGTAAATCCATCTTGGTCGGTATCACAATAATCAACAGAGCCGATAGAAGGAAATTCAACAATAGGATTCAAAATCAATTGAAATTCTGAAACTTCGGTACATGTTGGACTGTTTAAAGTAATGTACAATGTTTGCGGAAAAGAAGCAGGTGAATATGGTGTGAATACATCAATCGCATTGGTTTGATTATTTTGGTCGTCAAGTGTTTCATAAAAAATCACATTCACATCTGGCAATCCGTTGATGATGACTTCAGAAATATTGATTAGATCAAATGCTTCTGTACCATCATTATCAATATCACAGAGTGAAAAATCTTGAATTTCTGTTCCTGTAAGTAAAAGATTTGAATGTAACTCTATTGGTGTTGTTGAGGCACAGCCTGTCATGTCATCTACAACTCTTATGTAAACGATTTGTTCTTCTGGTACAATGTTATCATAATTGGTGTCATCAGCAATCGGGTTGCTTCCAGAAATTGCATCTGCTTGTGTTTCATGGAAGGTGACTGTTACACCAGTGAGGCCTTCTAATACGTCGTCAATGATTGATGTTAAATCAAAAGTCGCAAAACCATCATGGTCTTGGTCACAAGCATCTATATAATGTCTATCGGTATTGATTACTGGGTTGTTTAATACAGAAATGTTCAGTGTCGTTGTATTTACGCAACCTGTTTGAGAATTGATGACTCTTACAAAAACTTGTTCGTTAGGGTTGGTATTGACGTATGGCAACGGAATGGCATTGGCTCCTGAATCAGCATCTGCTTGTGTAAAATGATAAGTGACCATTAAATTTGTTTGTCCACCAGTGATTTCATCATCTTTTTCGCTTAAATCAATTTGAGTCACACCATCTGAATTGGCATCATCGCATACCAACAAATCGGTAGGATTCATAATGTTTGGCATTGTGTTGACTATCAAATTGAATGTTGAATATGCCAAACAGCCATTAGTGGTATCTTCAATTCTTACATAGATAGTTTGTGGATTTGATGTATTTTGAATTGGTGTTGTAATTGGATTGGCATTTGCTTGTACATCAGCATTCGTCAAATGATATGATATTGTATAGTTTGAAGGAGGTACTGAACCCAAAACCTCATTGTCTTTGGTGGTTAAATCAAATGTTTCTATGCCATCAGAACTTGCATCATCACATTGTTGATAATCAGAAACAGGAGCAGCAGTTTGCGTTGAGCTTAATGCGACAGACACTGTATCTTCAATCAGACACGTCGAGTTTCCAAATGGAATTTCTATCATGACCGTGTAATCACCAGATTGATTCACTGTTAGTGTGGGTTGTGTTTCTCCAGAAATAGTTGAGCCATCTAACAACCAAGTATAAGTCGCTTGCGAGTTTTGAATATCTCCATTTAATATTAAAGAATCAGCGCAGGTTGTAATATCATCACCTAAATCGACTGTCGAATTAAAACTATTCCCTTCAATAAATACTGCTGAATCATAATTTTTATCTGTTTGGTCGGCAATGACCAATTTGATATGATACTGCACATTAGGTATGATGCTTGCGGTTGCAGTCATTACAGCAGTTCGTCCATTATAATTGGTGTCACCTAGATTATAACCATCAAAATATTGTTCATTTGAAGCATTGCAAAAACCAACAATTTCTTCATGAATGGTGTTGGTGTTCACAGGAATCGAAGTTCCAGGAATCACAGCGATATTGACATAAGGATTGCTAGTGCCAGCTTCTTTAATCAAAAGCGCAAATCCGTCAGAGTATTGACATGGAAAATCAGCAAAATATTCTTCAGACGCTAATATATAGTTGAATTGTATAAGATTGGAAGCAGAAATAAAATCAAATTCGATGGATGTTGCATTCAATGTATTAGTGATTCCTAAAGCGCTTTCAAGATCTGTATCGGTTAGCCAATCTGTTTGACCTTCATTTAGCACTGCATTGTTTTGGCCATTGCCGCCAGACGTTGCATTTCCAGTTGAAAGCATGATTCCGTTTTGAAATGGAAAGTTTGACATTGCTCTATCAAAATAGCCAAAACTTGAAAATCCATTGACCGAACCATTGACTTGTGATGTAATATTTGACGTTTCTACACATCCTTGAACCAGATTGCTTTCAACAAGTTGCTGAACAGTAAAACTATTATCTATAGTAATTTGTTGTGAAAATGTAAGGTTGCACAAAACACATGCAAAAACAAGGAGGGAAATTTTGAGCTTATTCATTCTTAATAGGTTAAGTTATTAGTCACAAAAGAGCACGATTTGGAGCGTGATTAAAATGTGATAATTATTTAAGCTCGGAAAGTATGTTAAAATTAGATGAAACGCAAAAAAATACGATGAAATACATAAAAAATTAACATTTAGTAGTTCATATAGACCCAGCCTTGTATGGATTTGTATTTTGGATCGTTGAGGTTGAGAATATAGTAATAGGTGCCAACAGGCAATAATTTGCCAAGATTGTTTAACCCTCTATTGGCTTTTCCATCCCAAGGTTTGCTATTGTCACCTTCAAAAATAAGTGTTCCATACCTGTTGAAGATGAGCAGTTCATGGTTTTCAAAAATATCATACAAGCCTTGAATATTGAACCAATCATTATAAGTATCATCATTTGGAGAAAACCCTTCAGGAATAAATGGTGGGCAATTTTCAACTTCAACATCAAATTGGTAAATCTTGTAACATGGAGGAGAGGCAACTTTCACAAAGATCGTTTGAGGGTTTACCGTATTAGAAAAATTTTCGGGTGTCAGAACTTCAAACTGATTTTGTTGTAAATCTTCCAAAGACAAATAAAAGCTTACACTTTCAGATGTTGTTATTTCACTAGAAAAAATTTGTTCCAAATCAAAAACAGCTGAATTTAACCCTACGTCACAGCCCAATACAGAAGGAAGTATTTGAATTGGCGGAATGGTCAACAATTCTATTTGGGTTTCGTTAGTATTATTATCTTCATTTATTTCAGCTACAGTTCCATTACCTGAACCATCATCATCGACTACAAGAGTTAAAGTAAAACTTGCTCCCAAACTATCTGGTACAGTCAAGATAATCGTTCCGCTTTCGCTATTGCCAACAGCAATCTCATTTTGGGTAACGGTTTGCCCAATCAATAAATTATCTGCATAAAAAGCAATTGGTGTATTTGCAGGAAGCACATCCGTTGCATTTATGTTAAAAACGGTATAATCGAGCTCCACAACTAAAGAACCACAATTCACTATATAATCATCAAGCGTAATGGTAGCGTCTGGTAATTGGCTATTAAGAACCGTAATGATATTGTTGATGATGATTAAATCTGCTCTAAAAATGCCTCCACTATCAAAAGCTCCTGTAGTCATTCGTATTGTTGCAGAAGTATCACCAATTTGTATGTTGTCTTGAATGTTGTACACGTCCAAATCGCAATTGTAAAAAGTATTGGAATTTGTAAATGAGTTGGTGCCATTAAAGGCATTGTCGACCAAATTGAGAGGCGGATTTGAAAGAACATTACCGTTAATAGATAATGATTCCCCATAGTTAAGACTATTATCACCTTCCCAAGCCAAGAACCCAATTTTTGCATTTTGGTTATCAATGACATTTAGGTTGTCGAGTACGATAGTTTTTTCCTGAACATTTCGATCGATGATTTCCAAGCCTTGAAATATGCTTAATTGATTAAGTGGCAACATATCATCTTCAAACACAATATAGATGCTCCAACCAGCAAAATTTGTCCTGTTATTGCAGTAACCAGGATTATTGGCAAGGGTTTCTGAAATATCTAAATTAGAAAGCTCGTACAATGTATTTCCTTGAGCGAGCACGAGGTCAGTAACATCTGAAAAACAAGAAAAATAGGTCAGGATTCCATTAAACGTGTCATTGTATTGAACAGTATAAGTGTGTAGTGCATCAATTGATATGCCATTTAAATTTACATTGGTATCACCAAAACCAGAACCAGCCCAATACAGGTAAGCAGCAACAATGGTCGAGCTCGACGATACATTTAAGCTTGCCGATGATGATGGTAAAGTGCTACAAAAACTTTGGTCCAAATTGTTCTCAAATTGATTGAGTGTATTTCCAATAGCTGTATAGTCAAACCTTCCATTGAATTGTTGGTATAATTCGATATTCTGACCAAAAAAACCTAAAGGCAGAAGAAAAACAAAGCAAACAGAAAGGAGGTTAAACTTCATTTTAATGACTAAATTGAACTACTAATTTACGCAAATTATTGATTAGCGTTTTAAAGCAAAATGATTTTTGAATATTCTGCCGTCTTCTAAAGTAACTTCAAACCAATAATCGGTAGAAGGCAGTTTATATCCATTAAATGTTCCGTCCCAACCACGACTCAAAGGGTCCAATTGTTTTAATAATTTTCCTTTTCTGTCAAAAATGAAGATCTTGGTATTTGGCTGGAAACTTTCAGAGATGCCATATACTTGCCAATAATCGTTATAGCCATCATCATTTGGTGTAAAGTATTTTGGAAATCCGAGAATAGAGGCTATTTCTTCGGCAATTCCACAACCGTTTTTGTCTCTTATATAAACAGTATATAGGCCAGGAGCCAAGTTTTCAAAAACATGACTTTCTTGGTACGACCCATTGATATTACCTAAAGCATACTCATAATCGCCATCACCAGACACAAACACAGCAATACTGTTATTGTTTGAAAACTCAACAACTTCAATGTTAGTAACGGTTGCAATATTTGATGTAGAAACAGTTATGGTTCTATCAACAAAACATCCATTGGAGCCTGTTACTCGAACCGAATAAGTTCCAATTTCATTTACAGTAATTTCTGGTGAAGTTTCACCTGTTGACCATAAATAGGTATAATTGTTGTTCGAATTATTGGCACCACCTGTTAGCGTTATTGGTTCTGGATAGAAGTTGGAGCAATATACTGTTTCGAATTCAGAATCAACATCTGGCACACTCCATACATTGAGTTGTACTTCACTAATACCAAAGCATGCATTTGCATTCTCCACTCTTGCAAAAATAAGTTGAGAGTTTGGATTTGTATTTGTATAATCGTTTGGAAGAGGATTTACTTCTAAAATAGCATCATTATAGGTTGCATAATACACAACATTAAGGTTGGGGGGAAGGCCAGCCAAAATAGTGGCATCTGCATCAGAAAGGTTGAAACTGGTCAATCCATCTCGTACACCATCATTATCACATGTTGCCAAACTTGCGTTGTTAGCACTTGTAGTGCTTACTTCCAATGTTACAGTGGTTAAAGAAAAACAACCTGTTCTGTTATTTGTTACTCTGACGTAAAGCGTCTGAATACCAGCTACACTATATTCAAATTCATCAGCATTTGCTATTTCGTTTTGATCATTTTGTGCGTCAGCTAAAGAGGTATAGAATTTTAAGTAATTGTTAGGTTCTCCTCCTGTGACGTCGTCATAGGTTTCATATAGATTGAATAGTGAGTTACCATTACTGTTGCTATTTTGGCATTGAAACAGTGAAGAGGGATTGGCAACAGGAAGTGGTCTAATACTTATAAATGCCTGTCCATAAAGTGTCTTACAACCATACTGATTTGTAAATTCGACAGAAAGTTCATAATGTCCAGAGGCTGTCACTTCTAAATCAAAATCACTTTCGGGTAGAATAGTGTCATTCAGCGACCAAGTATAAGTTGCTCCAGCAATTATTGGCCCTATAAGGTTAAAATTAGATCCTTCGCATACAATTATATTGTTACTTTCATCATTGCCTGGAATGATATCAATATCTTCTTTGTAATAGGATGCAATTGATGAAGGCAATCCTTGTAAGGAAGAATTTGGATTTAAAAAAACAGCGTCATGCTCATACAAACAAGCATTACCAACTTCATTGGGTTTGTTTATAACACCAAGATAATCAGTACCAATAGCCGCAGTTTCGGTCAAGGCTCTGTAGATTTTACCATCAGCAGCCAATTGCAGAGCACCTCTGAAAAGTTGTCGCTCATCTAACAGAAATTGAGAGGCTTGAATATCAGGAGCAGAGAGGTTAAATTGGGTTAATTTTGATCTGTGATTTGAAGGTAAAGTATGATCGCCATCATAAGGCGTAAAATTGTTTGAGGAATGAACATAAAGCATTTCACTATTAGGTGAAAACTCAACGCCATAAGGAATACCATTTGGTTGATCTATCGTTAAATTTAGTTGATTGCTCACAATACCAGTTAGGGTATTAAAATCATACAAAAAAAGTCCACCTGTAAAGTTTGCAGATGCTATTTTAGAACCATTTGGAGAAAATTTTAACTGACCTTCCATGTCTAAAGTTGAATTCGGCATTATAGACACCACAGGTGTAGGGTTTATACCAGCAGCAGTAACTTCAAATGCAAAAAAAGTATTGAGGAAACTTATCATTGGAGGCAGAACGTTTGGTTGACGCGCAGAAGTTAACACCCAAAGACTATCATCACCACAATCTTTATAAACAGCAGCGATTTTTTCGGAACTACCTCGCCTTAAGCTTACATTTTTATTGATAACATCTCCAAGACCACCATTGGCAGCCATGTTAACTACCGAATAATTTAATCCAGGGCCATCAGGGTTAAGGGGGTTTCCAACAACAGTAAAGATATAATAAATATTAGGGTCACCTGGTTTAGGTACAATAAGTGCCGATTGGGTCATACTAGTGCCTCCCAATAGCCCAACTCCATTTGGCATAATTTGATGTGTTCGATCCCATACACTGACACCATTAGTGTAAAATTGTAGATTACCATTGCTGTCAGAGATGGTAGAGCAACCTTCGGGAGTATTCATTGCATTACTGTCTATCGGAAAAACTACCTCTGGAGAGCTAAAAAAAAGCCCAGCATTTTGACCAAAATACCATGTTGTCACTTCTTTTGGCTGAGAAAATGAAAGTGAGATGATAAACAAAAATGATATTTGAATTGATTTTTTCATTAAATAATCTGCCAAGGTAACAACAATTTTTTTTTGAATTATGTAATTTATCGTTTTAATGTAAAATGGCTTTTAAAAACCCGACCATCTTCAAGAGTAACGGCAAACCAATAATCAGTTGCAGGAAGTTTGTATCCATTCAATGTTCCATCCCAACCAGCGCTTAAAGGGTCTAGCTCCTTTAATAATTTTCCATGACGATCAAAAATAAAAATGGATGTTTGTGATTGAAATTCTGGTGTGATACCATAAACTTGCCAATAATCATGATAGGTATCATCATTTGGTGTAAAGTACTTTGGAAAGCCGATCACAGATACCAATTCATCAACCACACCACAATCGTTTTTGTCTCTCACATATACAGTATGCAATCCAGGAGAGACATTATCAAAAGTGTTACTATCCTGATAAGGTCCGTTGACATTATCAATAGCATATTCATAATCACCTTCACCAGTTACAAAAACAGTGATTGTGTTATTTTCTGTAGCGTCTGTAATATCGATATCTGTTATGGTCGCAATGTTCGAAGGCAAAACGGTTACAGTCCGATCTTTATAACAACCATCAGTATTGGTGACTCTTACTGTATAGGTCCCTGGAGCGTTAATCATAATTTCAGAGGTGTTTTCACCAGTTGACCATAAGTAATAATAATTGCTCGGAGAATCTCCAATCACACCACCATCAATCGTGATGGTTTCTGGGAAAGAATTGAGACAGTAAAGTGTTTCAAAAGCAATTTCTATATTAGGGAGCTCAAAAACAGTAAGCTGAACTTCGCTGATGCCATAACATGCATTAGAATTTTCAACTCTTGCAAAAATGACTTGAGAATATGGGGTTGTGTTGGTGTAATTTGTTGAAAGCGGATTTTGTTCTAAAAGTGCATCTTCATAGGTTTCGTAATAATTCAAATCTAAACCAGCTGGCAAGTTGAACAATACACTGGCATCAGCATCAGATAAATCAAAACCAACAAAGCCATCTTCAGTTCCATCATCATCACATGCCTCAAGTGTTGCATTATTAGCAGATGTTGTACTTACCTGAAGTGTTAACGTCGCAATATTATAGCATCCCGTTAAATCATTGAGGACTTTAGCATAAACCGTTTGAGGGTTAAAAAAGTTATGAAATGCATCACCATTTATTGGATTTACATCGTTGGCAGCATTAGCAGGAGTTAAAAAATAAGTGATACTTGTATTTGCAGCTCCACCTGTAATGTCATCAGTAATTTGATTCAAATTAAAAATTGTAAACCCTTCTGGAATACCATCTTCATCACATTGAATGATGGTTGTATCGTTAGCAATGGGGATATTGTTAACTGTTAGAGTAAAAGAATCTGTACTGTAACAATCGGTATTAGCATTGTTTTCTATACGTACAAAAATTTCTTCACTGTTAGGTGTCACATTTGTGTATGAATTTGGATGCGGATTAATACCAGCATCTGCATCTGCTTGTGAGCCATGATAAGTAATATTGTATAAAGTTGGGTCTTGACTACCAAAAACGCCTGAATTAAATGAAGTTAAATTGGTAGTTGTAATTCCATCCATGGGATCACCACTAAAAGCATCATCACAAACAACGACGTCCTCTAAAACTGTAACAATTGGCGTCACAAAAACTTCAATAAAAAATGATGTTATGTCAAAACAATTAGGATTGTTGTTGTTATCAATTCTTACAAAAATCTCTTGAGGGTTCGTTGTGTTTGTAAAAGGACCAACAATTTCATTGCTATTGTCATTGGCATCTTGCAGACTCGTAAAATAATGGACCGAATATGTAAGAGGGTCTTGAGTGTCCAATACCTGTGCATCCTGTGTTGTAAAATCAAAGGAGGATGTTGTAGTTGCATCACAATTGACCATATCGTTTGGCTGATTGGCAACAGGAATATCAAAAATACCTACAACTGCATCTCCTTCAATAGGACATTCTCCATTATTGGGTTCTATAAATACCTCATAAAAACCAGGCGTATCAACAAAAAGTTGAAATGTCGTTTCTGCTGGAAGAACAACACCATCTTTTGACCAAGTATAGGTGCCTCCAGGAATGTCAATAGCGTTTAAGGTATAACTGTCACCAGTACAAAGTTTGAGTTCGGTTGTGCTTATTCCGTTTTGAATGATATCGATAGTTGTATTGAACAATGACTGAATAAAAGGAGGTAAGCCAATCCGACTTAAGTTTTGATTAAATCCGTTAATATCTAATAAAATTCCATTCTCATTATAATTTGCAGCGGTTCCATCAGCTTCTGGATTATTAATGACACCAAGAAATCGTCCAGAACCATTGATGCTTCCAAAATTGACTTGAGCCCTGTATATTTTTTTGTTGATACCCAATTGCAAAGCACCAGCACTGAATGAATTTGAAGTATGTATTGTTACCATTGAGCCAGGAATATCTGCACTCAATAAATCCCATTGTATTACCGAACTCGCCCCATTTCCTGCTGGACCTTGATTGATGGTAGCATATACTTTTTTGTTTTCAGATGAAAACTCAATGCCGTACGGACTATCATTAAATTGAGGGCCATAGAGTTCAATTGGGTTGGAAACGATCCCTGTATTATTGTCAAAATCAAACAAATACACTCCACCAGCAGCTTCGCCTGCGAGAGTTGTGGCAAATCCGAAGTGGGCTACAGCCAATTTAGAACCGTCGGGTGATGCCTTTAAATAGCCCAAGGCATTTCGTCTATATCCAGAAACCGGGACTGTTGGGCCAACTACCGATATTACAGGAGTGGTGGTAACTCCATTGACATCTACTTTAAATGAATAAAATCGGTCAACAAATTGTGTAATGACCCAAAAAGAAGAGCAATCATCGGCTTTTACGGCAGTGATTTTTTCAGAACATTTAAAATCTACCTCATTTGGGTTATTGACATCATAAGTGACTAATTGTACATTTTTTTCAGTAGGTACAACGTCACCTAGGCCACCATTCAGATTGATATCTACCAGTGAATACATCAATCCATCATTTACGCCATCACCATCAACTTCATTTGGAAAGCCAGCAGAATTAAAATGATGAGGTTCATCCACTGTAAAAATGTAATAAAAATTTGGATCTTGTGGTTTAGGAACAATAAGCCCAGAGGACGTACTAGAATCATCTCCTTTTAGCCCTGTACCTATAACTTCATTAGCATTGGACATTGGTTGATGTAAGCGATTCCAAATAGTTCTACCATCGGAATAAAACAATAAGTTACCAGATGTGTCAGATATAGACGTACACCCTTCTAAAGTGTTCAGTTGTCCATCTGTTACTGCGGTAACAGTACCCGAACCTGCATTAAAGCGCAGACCAGCATTTTTACCAAAATACCAATTGGAAGCTTCATTTTGTGCAATAGTAGAAATACTAATACATAATATTAAAAATGAGAGTATCTTTTTCATAGGATAGCTATAGCTATCAAATATATTACAAATCTCTGTTTTTTAATAATCTATACGATAAAAAGATAAATAGTGCTGTCCAACCTAATACAATTGCTATTTCGTACCAATGCACAGCATAGTCGTAGGCCAAATCCATTTTATCCGGATATTTTGTGATAATTATACGCTGGAAAGGCTGATCGATTAATTTATACATAGATTCTAAAGGTAGAAAGTTCTTTACTTTCCAAGCCATGTCTGCTGTTCCGAAGGCTTCATAAGAGCCCCAAAAAATGAGCCACTCAAAAATGTATAGAATGAATAAAAATGCCAAAGCAAATGCCGAACGTTTGAGCAACATGGCAAAAAATAAACATAAACTGAAAAAGCCAACAAGCTTAACAAAATAGGCTAACAAATATTCTACTTCTCTAAAAATGATTGACACTTCTGTATAGCTAGAATAATAGAGACCAATAAGAAAAGATGCAACACCGATTAGCAGGGTTGATACTAATGAAAAGAAAATGATGGTGTAAAATTTTGACAGGATGAACTCTTTTTTGCTTAAGCCATCAATTAGATTTTGTTTAATGGTTTTATTGCTATATTCATTGCCGATCATGCTGACGACAACAATGGCAAAGAAAAACTTAAAATATGACGCAAAAAAGGTTGTGATGTGCCAAATAATTGGGAAATTAAAAATTCCTAATTCGCCTAATTCAAGAGTAAAGAAACCAAAGAAATTAATTTTTATGGATGAAAGAATCAATACTGTAAAAGGCAATATAAACGATATAAAAATAAGCACTTTGTTTACTTTGCTTAATAACAGTTTTTGTAATTCTAAATTGATGAGTCGTAACATGGTTGATTGCTTTTTTTGATACTGAATTGAATTCAGTACAGGTTGAGAATTAGTTGTTGTCTGTTAGTTTTAAGAATTGCTCTTCAAGACTTTCTTTTCGCTTTACAAGATGTGATAGTGTAATGCCTTTTTCGAACATCAATTTGTTAAACGCAGAAGCATCCATTGGTTCGTTTAAAAAAGCAGTTATCAATTCACCTTCGGTTTTTACGATGCCAAAATTAGCGTCAGCTTCTAACGCTTGTATTAATTCAGATTGTTTTTCTGCTTTTAATTCAAAAAAACCATGGCTACTAATCATTTCATCCACTCGACCAGAATACAATTTTTCGCCTTTACGAAGTACAACAACATGGCTACAAACCTTTTCAACTTCGTCGAGTAGGTGAGAAGCTAAAAGTATTGTTGTGCCATTACTAGCTATTTGTTTTATAAGAGTTCTTATTTGATGAATACCTTGTGGATCGAGACCATTTGTTGGTTCATCTAATATTAATATTTCTGGATCGTTCAATAGGGCAGATGCAATGGCTAATCGTTGTTTCATCCCTAACGAGTAGGTTTGAAATTTACTGTCTTTTCTGTCTAAAAGATTTACTAATTCTAACTTTTCGTCAATTTTACTGTAGTCAACACCTTTTATTTTGCATACCAATTTTAAATTTTGGTAAGCAGACATGTAAGGGTAAAAATTTGGGCGCTCAATAATAGCTCCAACTTTTTTTAAGGCATCGTGTGTGGTTGTGTTACCATCAAACCAACTAAAATCGCCACTTGTTTTATTAACTACATTAAGCACTATACCAAGAGTAGTTGATTTACCACTTCCGTTGGGTCCTAAAATGCCATAAACATTACCTTTATTGATAGTAAACGATAAATCTTTTACAGCTGTGAGATAACCAAATTTTTTTGTGAGATTATTGATTGTAAGAATTGTATCCAAAATATGTGATGATTGATTAGTTAGTAGTATGACGAACTATATTATATTTTGTTACAAGATAAAAAAAAAGCATCCTAATATTTTAGAATGCTTTTAGTTTTATTGTTTGTTAATTAATTCCAATTTTCATCAAAGTCTAATTGGTCGTAATCATCTATATCTAAATCGTCTTCAAACTCATTGTATTCATCAAAATCTTCAGCTTCAAATAATTTTTCTGGAGCCTCGTCAGGTATTTGACCATGAGCAAAAATAAGGTTTGGGTAATCAACACTTTCTGCTTCATCAACAATTTCTGCAAGTTCAACAAAAAATGTCCACATACTTAAAAAATCGTAAACATAAATAAGTTTAGGCTGCATCTCAAAAACCACTTCATTAATAGCTGTATCGCTCATTAATTTAACAGTCTCGTTACCATCACTTAAATTAAATAAAGAAATTTCTTCACCTTGATTCCAGTCATCATCACTTACATAAAACGATGCCATTTCTGTTCCATCAAAACCAAAAGCCTGATTAATAGTGTTGTGCAAATCTTCCATTGAATCAGTTTCACGAATTTCTATATCGCGAAATATATCGCCTTCTGAATCGTGGTCGAGAATAATTCTAAATCGGTAAATCATTGTAATATATTATTTTGCAAAGGTACTATTTTCTTTATTTATTTACTGAATCTATGTAATGTAAATGTCATTGCAGCTAATAGGAAAAATGCACCAACTTGATGTAAAACACCTAACCACACAGGTACTTGTAAAATAAGGGTTAAAACACCCAATAAAAACTGAATGCCAACCAAAATAAATAATGAATTTACTACTTTATGCTGCATACTTGTAAGTACCATTTGTTTTGCTCTATACCAAATAATAATGATAAAAATTACTACAATATAAGCAAGTGTTCTGTGAACAAATTGCACACCACTTTTACCTTCAATAAAATTTTTATATAGTGGTTGTTGTTCTGTGTAAACGGTTTCATGAATTAATTTACCTTCACTCATTAATGGCCAATGATTATGAATAAAACCAGCATCTAATCCAGCAACAAAAGCGCCATATATAATTTGAAGAAGTAGAACAGCTAGCCCAATTCTTACTAAATTTCGGAAGCGTTTATCAATGTCTTTCTTGTTTGGAAACATTAAATCTAATGCTACCCAAAATGTGTACGCAAAGGTTAAAAACGCAGTTGTTAAATGTGCTGCTAATCTGTAATGACTTACATCTGGTCTATCAACCAAACCACTTTTTACCATATACCAACCTAAAAACCCTTGAAATGCTCCAAGAGCCATTAAAATAAGAGATTTCTTGATTGTTGAAGAGGTAAGTTGTTTTGTGATTATGAAATATAAAAACGGAATGAAGAACACCAAACCAATCATACGACCAATAAAACGATGTAACCACTCCCAGAAATAAATATCTTTAAAATCTTCTAATCCGAAGTGGTTATTTAGTTTTTGATATTCTGGATATTGTTTGTATAAATCAAAAGCTTCATGCCATTCTGCCTCATTCATTGGAGGTAAGGTGCCAGAAATTAATTTATAGTTAGAAATTGATAAACCTGAATGAGTTAATCTTGTAATGCCACCAATAACAACCATTGTAAAAATGAGTACGCAACCAGTGAGTAGCCAGTAAATGACCTTTTTGTTATCTTTTGTTTTCAAAGTTTCAAAGTTTCAGAGTTTCAGAGTTTCAAAGTTTCAGGGTTTTAGCAATTAATTGCTTCATTTTTTAATCTTTCGTATGAAACTTGTTAGCATTCGTTCAATCTCTCTACTGTCTTCATAAAGTTTATTGAATTTTTCTTTCTTTAAGAATTTTAAATTATAAGCGATTTCCAATTGAGTTTGAAGTTCGAATAATGAACTTAAAGCAATATTTAAAAATCTCAAATAATCTTTATGACCATCTCTTCCATATCCTTCAGCAATGTTACTTGGAATTGAAATTGCTGACCTTTTTATTTGAGAGGTTAATGCATATAATTCATCTGTAGGAAATACTTTTACTTCACTATAAATTTGAGTAACTAAATCCATAGCTTTTTGCCATACTAAAAGTTTTCTATATGTATGATTTGATTCCAATATTTCTATACAATTTTCAAGCTTTGCATCTTTGCTACTTTGTAACACTATGACTTAATCCCAATTTTTTGCCTAACGCTAACATTAATTGAAATGCAGCATCATGTTCATTAGGAATATCACCTTCAAGAATCGCTTCTTTTATTTTCTCTTTAATAATACCAATTTCTTTAGATGGTTTTAAATTGAAAGTTTCCATGATTTCTTCACCAGAAACAGGTGGTTGAAAATTACGTACATGGTCGCGCTCTTCAACTTCAACAATTTTTTGACGAACCAACTGAAAATTACTATGGTATTTCTTAAATTTCTTTGGGTTTTTTGTGGTAATGTCTGCCTCACAAAGTGTCATTAAATCATCAACATAATCGCCTGCATCAAACACTAATCTTCGCACAGCCGAATCTGTTACTTCTTCATTTGCTAAAACAATAGGACGAGAACTCATGTACACCATTTTTTGTACAAACTTCATTTTGTCATTTAATGGCATTTTTAATCTCTTGAATAATTGATATACCATTTTTGAGCCTTCAAACTCATGACCATGAAATGTCCAACCTACTTTTTTACTAAATTTTTTGGTTGGTGCTTTACCAATATCATGTAATAAAGCAGCCCAACGTAACCATACATTATCAGTATGTTTAGCAATATTATCGACTACTTCTAATGTGTGGTAAAAGTTATCTTTATGTTTTTGTCCTTCAACTTCATCAATACCTTTAAGTGCTATCAATTCTGGAAGAATGTAGTGTAGCAAACCAGTTTGTTCTAATAACAAAAAGCCAACAGAAGGTGTTTTGCTTTCTAATATTTTGTTTAATTCAACTACAATACGCTCATTGGTAATAATCTCAATTCTGTGATTATTTTTTGTGATTGCATTTAACGATTCTTTCTCAATCTTAAAATTAAGCTGTGTAGCAAATCGTATTGCTCTCATCATTCGCAAAGGGTCATCGCTATAGGTAATATCTGGATTTAATGGTGTGCGAATAATTTTGTTTTCTAAATCTTGCAAACCATTAAAAGGGTCTAACAAATCGCCAAAATATGCTTCATCTAAATTAAGTGCAAACGCATTAATTGTAAAATCACGACGGTTTTGGTCATCTACAAGTGTCCCATTTTCTACAACAGGATTTCTACTGTCTTCATTATATGATTCTTTACGCGCACCAACAAACTCAATTTCAATATCATCATAGCGAAGCATTGCTGTTCCATAAGTTTTAAAAATCTGAACTTTCGGTTTTGTAGGTAGGTTTTTTGCAACTTGTTTTGCAAGTTCAATACCACTACCAATAGCTACCACATCAATATCTTTTGCTGTACCTCTTTTTAAAATAAAATCGCGAACAAAGCCACCAATTACATAGCTGTCTAATTGTAATTCTTTAGCAGATTGAGATATAATTTTAAAAACAGGATGTTTTAAGGCTTGTTTGTAGTTCATGTTTTCAGTTCAGTAAAAAGCATAAGCTTTTTGTACTTATTTTCGGATAATTTTCACAACACCATTAGCACTCAATTTAATAATTGACGATGGGTTATCGCAAATTTTATCGCGATGCAAATTTACGACATAGTCTACACCTTTTAAAATCTCTTCAGATATTTCTTTAAATGAATTTGGAGTTGGATAGCCACTAATATTAGCTGATGTTGAAACAATTGGTTTGTTAAAACGACGAAGTAACTGAAAGCAAAAATCATCATTTGGAATGCGTATGGCAATACTGTTATCAGCACTTATTAAATTTTGCGCGAGGTGTTGAGGTTCATCATAAATAATGGTAATCGGACTTTCAGTAATATCAATGATATCAAAAGCTGCTTCTGGTATTTTTTTGACATACTTTTTCAGCATTCTGTCATCTACAACAAGGCAAATGAGTGCCTTACTATCTTCACGTTGCTTAAGTTGAAATACTTTTTTTACAGCCTCTTCATTAGTAGCATCGCATCCAATACCCCAAACAGTGTCTGTTGGGTAGAGTATGAGCCCACCTTCATTTAGGGTTTTTAAACATTCTTGTATGTCTTTCTGAAACATTTAAAACAAATTTGTGACAGTAAAAATAATATATATAAAGCTAAATGTAGAAATTAGTGTAATTTTGTTAATGTATGCACTCATAATTGAAATTTATAGTGATAGAAAACGAACGTATTAACGTCACCAAAGTATTTTTGCCAAATCAAGATGAATATCAAAAGATATTAAAATCATCTTGGGACAAATGTTGGATGACCAATAGAGGTGATTTGGTTTTGGAGTTAGAAACAAAACTAAAATCTAAATATCAAATCAATAATGTCATACTCACCACCAATGGCACGTTACCAATACAAATAGCCATCAAAACCCTTGGACTGACTGGCGAAATTATCACAACACCTTTTAGTTATGTAGCGACAACCTCCAGTATTGCATGGGAAGGACTAACACCAGTGTTTGCAGATATTGAAGTTGATACTTTTACGATTGACCCTCTTAAAATTGAAGAAAAAGTCACCAATAAAACTTCAGCTATTTTAGCGACCCATGTTTTTGGAAACCCTTGTGACGTTGATGCTATCGAAACCATTGCCAAAAAACACAACTTAAAAGTAATTTATGATGCAGCCCATAGTTTTGGTGTTGTTTATAAAGGTAAATCAATGTTCAATTATGGCGATGTGAGTACTTGCAGCTTTCATGCAACCAAAATATTTCACACTGCTGAAGGAGGTGCCTTGTTTTCTCAACATAAAGAATTGCACGATAAGCTCTACTATCATCATAATTTTGGGCACAATGGTCCAGAACATTTTCACGGCATTGGCATCAATGCCAAGATGAGTGAGTTGCAAGCAGCTATGGGGCTGACTGTTTGGCCTTATCTTGAAGGCATATTTTCTAGACGAGAGTTATTGTATAAGCTTTATTTAAAGCATTTAGATAGTCGTTTGTCATTTCAAAAAATTAGATTAGAAACCACATATAATTACAGTTATTTCCCAGTAGTTTTTGAATCAGAAGCTCAATTGCTTAAAATTGTTAAGGTTTTAAACGATCATAACATTTTTCCGAGACGCTATTTTTATCCATCATTAAATACGTTGCC
Organism: Flavobacteriaceae bacterium UBA5534; assembly: GCA_002426015.1. Lineage (GTDB taxonomy): Bacteria > Bacteroidota > Bacteroidia > Flavobacteriales > Flavobacteriaceae > Aquaticitalea. Next base: position 120,458 of record DINS01000022.1, on the reverse strand, counting down.
TTATCTTAAAAGTGATAAAATGCCAGCTTCTGAAGCACTATCGGTTAAAATACTATGCTTGCCATTATATTTTGATTTAAAAGAAGAGCAAGTGAAGACTATTTGTGGTTTAATAAATAAAAACCTAAACCAAATTGAATAAAGAGATTTTTTTAATAGGAGTTGGTAACTATACCGAAGTCATTATAGAATTGGCCCAAGACTGTGGCTTTGAAGTCAAAGGATTGTATCATTTTGATCACAATCGTACTGGAGAAAAAGTTTTAGGAATTCCTATAATTGGTTGCACCGAAGATTTGTATCACAAAAATATAGAAGGAATCTCATTTGGAGTTACTATGGGAAACAACAGGATGCGAAATGAAATTGCATCTAAATTGAGAGATTTGGGAGCTATAACACCAAATCTAATTCACCCAAAAGCCTTTGTGAGCCCTTCAGCAAATTTAGGACAAGGTTGTTTTATTCATTTAAACGCAAAAATAAGTACCAATTGTACTATCGGGAATGATTGTGTAATTGATTTCAATAGTCTTGTGGCACATCATGCAACATTGGGAGATGCAAGCTATATGTCATCAATTGCCATGGTAGGTTCGTATTGCACAATAGGTAAACGTGTTTTGATGGGAATGAACTCACTTATAGTTCCTCTAAAGTTGACCATTGGAGATGATTGTGTGGTTGGTGCCAAAGCAAATGTCACAAAATCTTTCCCCGAAAATTGCGTCCTTGTCGGTAATCCTGCTAAAAACATTAAAGAAAAAATTGAATGAAACCACTGTTAAGTATCTGTTGTACAACTTTTAATCACGAAAAATTTGTTGACCAAACCATAAATGGGTTTTTGATTCAACAAACCAATTTTCCAATAGAGATTATTATTCATGACGATGCATCTACAGATAATACTGCTGCAATCATAAAAAAATACGCAGCTAAAGATGATCGGATTGTGACAATACTTCAAACAGAAAATCAATATTCTCAAAATATAAAGCCGTGGGCAAATTATGTTTTCCCAAAAACTAAAGGAAAGTATATTGCATTGTGTGAAGGTGATGATTATTGGACAGACCCTCTAAAACTTCAAAAACAAGTCGATTTTTTAGAAGCACATCCAGATTATGGGATGAGTTTTCATAATTCTAAAGTATTTATTCAAGAAACCGAGTCTATTGAACCCGATTATTTAAAAGGAGAGGTTCCAGAAACCACGACGGTTTTAGATTTAGCAAACAGAAATTACATACGGACAAACACAGTGGTGCTACGCAATGATTTTGAGCTTCCAGATTGGTTTAGCTTACTTCCCGTTGGTGATTGGCCTTTGTTTTTGATTCAAATTAAAGACTCCAAAATAAAAAAGTTTGATGAAGAAATGGGTGTTTATCGTATTCATAACAATGGCGTTTGGACATCTATCGATAAGAAGAAAATGATTACCATGAGTCTAAATACCATCAAACCCATTTTGGAAAGTAACATATTGAGCAAAGCTGCCAGTAAGGTGTTGAAGAAGCGCTACGACAAGTATAGGTTTAAACTTTTCAAAGAAAATATCAGGCAGAAATTCAAGTCTAAATAGATTATTTTTTCAAAGCATTTTTTAATTCTTGATACATTTTTTCAGCAATTACTTGTTTTGTGAAATTTTGCTTCAGATGTTCATAGCCATTTTCAACAAAGGATTGTTTCAAAATGTCATCATTCATCACTTTTAAAACAGCATCTGCAAATGCTTGAGGATTTTCTTTTTCGCAAAGCAAACCCGTTTTTCCATTGACCACAACTTCTGGGATTCCTCCAGCATTTGAAGCTACAATTGGTACATGGCTTGCATAAGCTTCCAATAAAACGCCTCCAGTTGGCTCTAATTTTGAAGTAAATAAGAACAAATCAAAATCGGGAAAAATCTCTGGAATATCCTTTCTAAACCCTAAAAATATAATAACATCGTCAACACCTTGTTCTTTTGCAAATGTCTTGATGTCATCTTCCAATTCACCTTTCCCAATCAATATAAATTTAGCTTTTGGAAGTTTGCCTTTAAGCAACTTGACGGTTCGTACAAAAGTATAATGGTCTTTGAACTCCACAAAAGCAGATATGTTTGCAATAAGCTGTGCGTCGTGTGACAAGCCTAATTCGTCATGTAGCTTGTAGCTTTTTTTTGTGTTTTTAAATTCATCCAAATCGGTTGCACTGCCTACAATAGAAAGTGTCGAAGGATTTTTTATGGCTGGTTTTAATTCGTCGATGACAGCTTGTGAGACACAAACTATTTTTAAATACTTATAATTGTATTTCCAGGTTCTTAAAAAATTAGTATCGACACGTTTAATAAGTGTTCTAAAAAATACCATAGGAATTTTCAACCTAAAAAGAAGCGAAGCCACAACAGAAAGTGTATGCGCTTTGCTATTATGGATTAAGATAATGTCGATTTTTTCTTCCTTGACAATCTGATTGATTTTTTTTATCCATTTTATCTTTTCCCCAGACGCATAAGGCAATGTGTAATAATTATAATTTTTTTCTTTGGCAATCTCTGCCAAGCGTGTATCTGGAGTGCACAACAAGACTTGATGTTCCACTTTATTCTGGAACTCGTCATAATAGTAAACTATTTGTTGCTCGTGTCCACGCCAAACATTGGAAGCTGTAATTTGTAGTAATCTCATAAATCAATCAATTTTGCGATACATAGTCCATAAAAACAAATAGCGTTTAAATACCGAAAACGCATTGATATATGCCAAGATAAAGCCTTCTTTTCCGTCCAAAACCCCAAGTTTTATAAAGTATTGATGAAAAAACCGCCAAAAAGGACGAATTAAAAAATGATAAAAAGAAGGTCTTTTATTGCTGTTATATAAATTTTCTGCCTGCAATTTGCTATAACGCGTTAACTTCTCATTATAATCATCAAAATTTTTATAAGTATAATGGTCTGACTTGTTTTTAAGTGTTTCTGTGGTGCCATTCACGTCCAAAGTCTCGTGTACCAGACTAGTTCCAAAACTACAATCAGATTTTTTAAAAACACGAACGACAGCATCATTTTGAAATCCGCTGTATTTCATCCGTCGTCCCATAAAGTAGAAATTACGTTTTACTTTAAAGGCAGATACATTTTTGGATGTTTTTATTTTTGATTGTATCTCATCAGCCAAATCTTTTGAAATAATCTCATCCAAATCAAAAAAAACCACCCACTCGTGAGACGCCTTTTGTAAAGCAAAATTTTTCTGTGAAGAAAAGTCGTCAAAATCTCGGGTGAAAACTTTGGCATTCAGTTGCTTTGCAATCGTAACGGTTTGGTCTGTGCTGTTAGAATCTACTATAATTAGTTCATCAACAAATGAAAGGCTTTTGATAAAGCGTTCGATGTGTTCTTCTTCGTTATAAGTTATAGCAAGCGCACTAATCATTCAATAGAAATAAAATTATGTAGATTTGTGAACAAAAGTAGTGAAACTCATTTTTTGAAGCTTATAAATCACATAAAAAATATTAGTTGAACTATTTCAAGATTTATTTTGGAATCTTTTAAGTCTAACTCTTATCACTGTTAAACCATGGCACGTCTTCCAATTTTAATGTATCACAATGTTTGTCATCATATCAATGACAGCAATGATCTGATCATTGCAAAGGATGTGCTGGAAGCACAGTTTGCCTATCTGTCCATGAGAGGCTATCAATCTTTTCATTTTTCAGAACTAAAGGATTTCAATTCGGAGCATTCGTTGCCTAAAAAATCAGTGATTATAACTTTTGATGATGTGTATGTCAATCAACTCGAATTGGCATATCCTTTATTGAAAAAATACAATTTAAAGGCGACGTTTTTTATTCCGTTCAAGTATGTTGATGGTGTCGATTCTTGGAACACCAATGAAGAAAAACTAATGTCTGTCAATCAGTTGAAATCAATGGATAGTAAGGTCGTTCAATTAGGAATGCATTCTTTCAATCATAACAAATACAACGAATTATCTATAGAAGAGATAGATGCTGATTTTGAAGCGTGTTTTGATTTTATTAAAAAACATGAGTTACCAGTTGAGAATGTTTTGGCGTATCCTTACGGGAAATATCCTCGAAAAGACCCAGTACAAAAAGCTTTCTTTCAAAGTTTAAAAAAGCACAACATTCTATACGGTTTGCGAATCGGAAACCGAGTCAATTCGTTTCCGTTTAGTAACAATTATGAAGTCAAACGTATCGATATCAAAGGGGAAGACTCCTTATTGAAATTCAAGCTGAAATTGAAATTCGGAAAACTGAAATTATTTTAGGTTTTTCTGAAGTAAAATCAATTTTGCATATCTTGAAAACACACCATAAGCATCAATGGTTGCAACCGATAAGCCAGCCACGCCATCCAAGAATGCACCTCTAATAATATAGCTGTGAAAAAAGCGATAGAATGGTTTGAAAGCTAAATGAAAGTAGGTCGCTTTTTTTCCTTTTTTTAATTGCTGATGGGCTTGAAACCAAGCATACGTATCCTTTTTGCTGATATAATGTTCCAAACCTTTGTAGGTAAAATGCAATACAGGGTTTTTTAGCTTTCCAACGGTTCCATTCACAATCAATTTTTCGTGCACATCACCTTCAAAATGACACTGTTCACGTTTTACCAATCGTGTCACATCATTATTGTGATGGTACAAAAAACGATTCATATAAAAATGTGGAAAATTGAGCTTATAGGCAGTCATTTTTCCTGTATGCATTGCTACTTTTATCTCTTGTTGCAACGCATAGGTAATGCGTTCATCTGCATCCAAAAACAAAACCCAATCATTGGTAGCAAACTGCAAAGCGTGATTTTTTTGATTTGAAAAATTATCGAATTTCCGCTGAATGACCTTGGCACCATACGATTTGGCAATTTCCGATGTTCTGTCAGTACTAAAGGAATCGACCACAATGATTTCATCTGCAAAACTTACCGAATATAAAGCGTCTCCAATGTAGTGCTCTTCGTTGTATGTTGGAATGATGACTGTAAGTTTTGGCATTGTCAAAAGTAAAGCGCAAAATTACTAAAATAACTTTATATTTGCCCATACAATGACCATAGATACCTCTATTATTATCAGTACTTACAATTCGCCAGATTGGTTGGCAAAGGTACTATATGGTTATAACAATCAAACATATAGACAATTTGAAATCGTCATTGCTGACGATGGTTCAAAGCAAGATACTTTTGACTTGATTGAAAACATATCAAAAGAAGTCTTCTACAAGATTGTTCATGTTTGGCACGAGGATGACGGGTTTCAAAAAACCAAGATTTTGAATAAAGCCATTCTGAAATGTTCAACGCCATATATTATGATGTCTGATGGTGATTGTATCCCAAGAGCTGATTTTGTGGAGCAGCATGTAAAATACAGACAGGAAGGTTATTTTTTATCAGGAGGCTATTTTAAGTTGCCAATGGATATATCAAAAGCCATCACAAAAGAAGACATTTATAATGGCCATTGTTTTGATTTGTCTTGGTTAAAAAAGCGAGGATTGAAATCGTCTTTTAAAAATAACAAGCTCACGACCAATCATTTTAAAGCTTGGTTGCTCAATAAAGTGACACCTACCAAAGCAACATGGAACGGTCACAATGCGTCAGCTTATAAAACAGATATTTTGGCGGTTAATGGGTTCGATGAGCGTATGCAATATGGAGGTGAGGACCGAGAATTGGGTGAACGCTTGATGAACAATGGTGTGAAACCTATTCAATTGCGATATACTGCAATTTGTGTACATCTCGACCATAGTAGAGGTTATGTTAACAAAGAAGCGCTAAATAAGAACAGAGCCATTAGAGACGTAACCAAAGCAGAGCATAAAGTGTGGACTGATTTTGGGATTGTGAAAAAAGCTTAAGGTGTCTTATAAACACCAATTTTCCAATAGGTCTTTTCGTCATCTGTGGTGATTTTTTTAAATTGAAGCTGTGTCAATGTATTTTCAAAATAATCCCAACAACCTTTACTTTCTCTAAACATTGAAGTAATAATAATTCCATTAGGATTGAGGTTGTTAATCATACGTTGAAGTACATTTTGTTTTTCACTATCGTGGATATAATAAAACACTTCATTGAACACAATGACATCAAACGTTTGTTTTGGTACAAATGTGTGGATGTCAGCACAAATAAATTCGGCATTTTTGAGTTGAAGTAGGTTGGCTTTATCAATAGAAACTGATGAGAAATCCATTCCTAAAAAATAAGAATAATCGTTGTTCTCCAACCGTTTACATAAGATGCCTTCACCGCAGCCCAAATCTAATATTGAAGGGTTTTTAGTGCCAAAAGTGTACATCAAATCGATGATACTTTGGTATCGTACACGCTCTGCTTCGCTATTTAAATTGTCCCAAACTCCTTTTTTGTACTGTTTGTTCCAACGTTGTTGACGTCGCCAATTATGAAACTTGTCAATGATGTTCATAAGCTTTTACTTTAGTTGATGGTCTAAAAATGATTTGAGTTTTGGAATAATCATTTCTGGTGTCAATTGTTTGTATAAAATCACAGGATTGTCTTCAATATCTCTACGTTCTTCTTTAGAAGCAGCAGTGTATAAATCTGGTTTTTCCTCCAATAGATGAACAGATGTATGTTTGATGCCATCTTCAAAACTTGCCCAATGTTCTTTTAAAACATAAGGAGAAAAAATGGTGAAGGTTGGTTTATCGAGTGCTTTTGCAATATGGACTGTTCCTCCTTCATTGGCTACCAACATATCACATTGGTTCATCAACTGAACAAACCCTCTGATGCTGTCTTCATATACATCAAAAATTATGGCGTCTTTATGTTTGCAATTATCGTAAATACTTTGAGCGTCTTCCTTTTGGTTTGGAGCATAATTGAACAACACATAAACTTGATAGTTTTCGGTTACAAAATCAATAATTTTGGTAATATAATCATAAGGCATCGTTTTTTGAGGTGTACTTCCCAAAATCCCAAACATAATCACAGGTTTGTTGTAAGCTTTTAATTTGTCGTATTGCTTTTCCTGTTCGGTCAAATATATTTTCGGCTCAAAAACTGGATTATCGATAGGGAAAACAGAGGTTACCAAATGCACTCTATCTTCGATGGATTTACCACAAGGCTTACTTTTTTCTTTTAGAAAACCAATAGAATGGGTATAAAAATCAAGTACTGGGTCTTTTTTCCTTTTTTTGAAGCCAACTCTCACTTTTGCTTTAGAAAACAAACAAATCAAACGACTTTGTAATTTTGCATAAGGATCAAAAATGATATCGTATTTTTCTTTTCTAATCTGAAAGATAAGCTTGATGAGATTTGGGATTTTTTTTAGTTCCTTCTCATTAATAGGAATTATTTTAGTGATGTTGGGATTGTTTTCAATAACTCCAGTTGTGTAATCATACACCAAATAATGAACTTCGGCTTTAGGATACATCTGCTTGATGTTGGTGCCAATAAGCGATGCCAAGAGTACATCTCCAATCCGTTTGTTCTGTATGACCAGTATTTTTTTCATCTTTTTTCCCGCGAAAGTGGGAATCTCGTGCTTTAGAATTAAGGTATCGCAAAGTATTATATTTTCTGCTTTTATTAAAATATCAATTGACATATCTTTGAAAACTATGAGCGACACAAAACAAGTGGTACATTTTCATAAGGATTACGAATCTAAAGCTTATGATGTTTTAGAGATTGTTAGGGATTTTTATAATAAAGGCGAAAACGTATTGCTTAATGAGCGCAATAGTATCAAGAGTTTTGACCTTAAAGGAGAGAAAATCAACATTAAATCGTTTAAGAAGCCTAATGTTTTTAATGCTTTTGTTTATAAATTTTTACGAAAATCAAAAGCAAAGCGATCGTTCGAATATGCTCAAAAACTCATAGAATGCGGTATTTCGACACCATTCCCAATCGCTTATATTGAAGAGTTTTCGGCTTTAGGATTAAAAAACAGCTACTATATCAGTAAGCATATCGATTATGATTTCGATTTTAGAGATTTAATCCATCAACCACAATTTCCCGATAGAGTTCGTATTCTGCAGGAATTTACCAAGTTTACATTCAAATTGCACGAAAACGACATTAACTTTTTGGACCATTCGCCAGGCAACACGTTGATTGTGAAAAGAGGGAATGGTCTTTACGATTTCTATTTGATAGATTTGAATCGTATGACTTTTCAATCTATGGATTTTGATAAACGGATGCATAATTTCCGTCGCTTGTGGCTGTCAAAAACGATGGTAAAAATCATGTCAGAAACCTATGCCAAGCTCTACAATAAAACGTACCAAGAAACGCACGATTTAATGTTGAAGCACAGTCGATATTTTCAATGTAAAGTCGATAGCAAAAAGCTGAAAAAATCTGGTCGCAAGATGAGGTTTAAATCTTGATTTTTAAACAGCCACATTATATTCACGAAGCGCATCGTTTAATGATGTTTTTTTATCGGTACTTTCTTTACGTGTTCCAATAATCAAAGCGCAAGGCACTTGAAACTCTCCAGCTGGGAATTTTTTAGTATAACTTCCAGGAATCACCACAGAGCGAGCAGGCACAATCCCTTTCATTTCTTTTGGTTCAGTTCCTGTGACATCAATAATTTTTGTACTCATTGTCAGCACTACATTGGCACCTAAAACGGCCTCTTTTTCTACTCGGACACCTTCAACCACGATACAGCGCGAACCTATAAATGCACCATCTTCGATAATCACTGGAGCCGCTTGCAATGGCTCTAAAACGCCACCAATACCAACACCACCTGATAAATGTACATTCTTACCAATCTGTGCACAACTTCCAACCGTAGCCCAAGTATCGACCATGGTACCTTCATCAACATAGGCTCCAATATTCACATAACTTGGCATCATAATGACACCTTTTGAAATATAAGCACCATGACGAGCTACAGCATTTGGTACCACTCGGATTCCTTTGTTGGCATAGTCTCTTTTTAATGGAATTTTATCATGATACTCAAAAATTCCAGCTTCCAAAGTTTCCATTTTTTGGATTGGAAAATACATCACAACCGCTTTTTTTACCCATTCGTTCACTTGCCATCCATCAGATGTTGGCTCTGCTACACGCAATGTGCCTTCATCCAATAAATCGATGACGCTTCGTATACTATTAATGGTAACGTCGTCAGTCAATAAGGAACGGTCTTCCCAAGCATTTTCTATAATTTGTTGCAGTTGTGTCATATCTAATCGTAATTTTTACAAAGATAGTTCTATAATTCATTTTATTAAATTGAACACTAAAAAATATGTCAGCTTTTATAATAACCCTAACTTTGCAAATGTATGGCAAGATTATTAGCAATAGATTACGGAACAAAACGCACTGGAATTGCAGTAACTGATGAACTTCAGATTATTGCCTCTGGTTTGACGACTGTTGTTACAAAAGATCTTTTGTCTTTTTTAAAAGATTATATTTCAAAAGAAAACGTTGAACTATTCATAATAGGTGAGCCAAAGCAAATGAATAATGAAGTGTCTGAAAACGAGGCTGATATTATTCCATTTATTGAAAAATTAAAAATAGCGATTCCTCAAATTCCAATTGTAAGAGTTGATGAACGGTTTACTTCTAAAATGGCATTTCAAACTATGATTGATAGTGGGCTTAAAAAAAATCAAAGAAAAAATAAGGCTTTGGTTGACGAAATTAGTGCAACCATTATCCTGCAAAGCTATTTATACTCAAAAAACTAAATATTTGCACTTTATCGAACATTTATAACACTTTATCGAAATATTTTTTATAGATTTGTTTTAACAGACTGTTATTAAGCTGTTTAACTTTAAACCCAAATCTATGAAAAATTATTACTTTTTATTAATGTTATGCATTGGGCTTTTTACTACCAAAAGTTTGGTTGCCCAGTCTTGCCCTCCAACAGGATTTTCCAATGGAACATCACTGTACTTTTTTTATGATACAGGTACTTCTGCTTGTGTGGATCGACCTTTAAACGTTTCAGTTGGTGCAAGTGTGTTCTCAAGAGTGTATTGTGATGATTCTTATTCTCGTTATGATTTAACCAGTGGTTCGGCTTTGTCAAATCCAAGTATGTTTACAGCTGGTTTTGGTTACGGAACGTGTGAGTATACCAATGGAACTTTAACCAATGAAGTGCTTTCAATTGAAGATATTGAAGCATTGTTTAACGGTTTGAAAGTGTATCCTAATCCATTGGTAAGCGGAAATGATTTGTTTGTCAAATTTAATACCTCTGTTTCTGCAACACTCAATTTATATGATATAACTGGTAAGTCGGTTATTAAGGATCAAACAAGCAATTCAATGGTTAAACCAATGAGTTTGGTTAACCTACCTAACGGAGTGTATTTACTAAAAATCTCTATTGATAACCTTGCAATAACCAAAAAAGTGGTCGTCATGAGATAACATTTTATGCCATAATCTATAAAACTCCTTAATATTAAGGAGTTTTTTTATGCTCAAACATTATTATAAACACAATAGAATTGTATTTTTGCATTTGAAAAACAAAAATTCATGGTTTTACCTATAGTTGCTTACGGCGACGCCGTTTTAAGAAAAAAGGCAGAAGACATTTCCAAAGAGTACCCAAACTTGGATGCTCTCATTGAAAACATGTACGACACTATGTATGGTGCTTATGGCGTTGGCTTGGCTGCGCCTCAAATAGGGTTGCCTATTCGTTTGTTTTTGGTAGATACCGAACCGTTTTCTGAAGATGAAGATTTTACAAAAGAAGAACAAGAGCAACTTAAAAATTTTAAAAGAACCTTTATAAATGCAAGGATACTAGAAGAAACAGGTGACGAATGGGCTTTTAATGAAGGCTGTTTGAGCATTCCAGATGTGCGGGAAGATGTGTTTAGAAAACCTAAAATAAAAATTGAGTATGTTGATGAGAAATTTGTAAAGCATACCGAAGAATTTGATGGGTTGATTGCTCGAGTGATTCAGCATGAATATGATCATATTGAAGGGATTTTATTTACTGACAAACTATCTGCATTAAAAAAGCGTTTAATCAAAGGTCGTTTGGCCAATATTTCAAAAGGAAATATTGATGTGGATTACAGGATGCGTTTTCCTGCACAAAAAAAGAAACGTTAAAAATTAAAGACAATTAAGGCAAACTTTTATATTTGCCAACATCAACATATAATTTATGAGTTTAGATAAAATTTTATCAATTGCCGGAAAGCCAGGCTTATACAAAGTGGTAACTCCAATTCGTAACGGTTTTGTTGCCGAATCATTATTGGACAACAAAAGAATTACGGTCAATGCGCATAGCAACGTGAGTGTTTTGAGCGAAATTGCAGTATATACCTTGACAGAAGAATTACCATTGCGTGATGTATTCAAAAAGATAAGAACCAAAGAAGATGGCAAAGCAACATCTATAAACCATAAAGACTCTAAAGACGTTTTGGAAGAGTATTTCTTTGAGGTCTTACCAGATTATGATGAGGACAGGGTCTATCCAAGCGATATTAAAAAGATAGTGCAATGGTATAATTTATTGCAAAAACACGATTTGCTATCGGCTCTTGATGAAGAAAAAGAAGCCACTAAAAATGCTTCAACTTCAGAAGAAGAATAAAGCAAATTGTCATTTATACTATAGAAGGAATCTCACAAAGAGATTCCTTTTTTGTTTGCAGTTTTTTTTTTAAACCCAATAAGTTTTTAGTTCATAAATTGTTTAAAGAAAGATAGTCTTATCTCTTTTTGAACTCTTCTATTAGTCGTATTTTTGAGTTCTATAAATCAAAATCATGACCGATAAAACACAGCATCTAAAAGCTTTTGAAAGGTTGCTTATCATAATGGATGAGTTGCGAGAGCAATGTCCTTGGGACAAAAAGCAAACCATGGAAACCTTACGCCATCTAACAATAGAAGAAGTTTATGAACTTGGCGATGCCATTCTAGATAACGATTTGGAAGAGGTAAAAAAAGAATTAGGCGACCTCTTGTTACATATTGTGTTTTATGCACGTATAGGTAGCGAAACCAAAAGTTTTGATATTGCAGATGTCTGTAATAGTATAAGTGACAAACTCATTGAGCGTCATCCTCATATTTATGGTGATGTGAAGGTAGAGAATGAAGATGACGTTAAGCGCAATTGGGAACAAATAAAACTTAAGGAAAAGGGAAAAACAAGTGTGTTACAAGGAGTTCCTAAAAGTTTGCCAGCTATGGTAAAAGCCAATCGCATACAAGATAAAGTTGCTGGTGTTGGTTTTGATTGGGAAGAACCACATCAGGTCTATGAAAAAGTGGAAGAAGAGTTGCAGGAATTAAAAGAAGAAGTTGCCATTGGTAATCGTGATAAAATAGAAAGTGAGTTTGGAGACGTGCTGTTCTCGCTAATTAATTATGCACGGTTTTTAAAAATAAATCCAGAGAATGCACTGGAGCGTACCAATAAAAAATTCATCAAGCGATTTCAGTATCTAGAGTCTAAATCTTTGGAAATAAATAAATCTTTGTCAGAAATGACTCTTGATGAAATGGATGTTTTTTGGGAAGAGGCGAAGCTTCTGAAAAACAAGTGATTTGGGAAGAATAAAAAAAATAAAAAAAAATCAATCTTCGACATCCAAATAGGTAAGTCGCATCGTATATAGTATATATTGAAACTTAACTTATAGTTTCATAATCATAAGTAGGTAATCTTAATTATATTTTAAGCGGTATTAGTTAAGATTAAAATTTAGTTTAGTTAGGGGTAAAATCCTATCTGTTTTTGCAGATAGGATTTTATTATTTAATAAAGTTCCTTTAGTTTTCTAAACTTTTCTTCCCAAAGAGCAAGATTGCTTTTATGGTTTTCGATATTATTGAGCACATCCTTTACCAACGGATTGGTTTCGTCAATGTTTGTGAAAAACTGAAGGTTATTTTCTAGCTGATTGATCTCTGCTTTGACTTCGTCTATTTTTTTGCGTATAAAGTTATGTTCGTTATCTAGCAATCTTGTATCATCTGGCTGTGATAAATTTTCGAGTTTGTTCTCAAATTTTATCATTTCAACCTCGGTTTTGTCCATTTTTAAGTTACCGAAAAGTCCATCAATGGTTTTATTGAATTTGCCTTCTATAAAACGTTTGCTTTGAGGAACATTGCCAATAGCTTTCCATTCTTCAATTTTTTGCTTTAGGGTTTCAATATCTTGTTCTGGCTTTCCGCTCAATTTCAAATCCTTTAAGCTGTCCAAAAGTTTCGATTTCTTATCAAAAGCTTCAAACTCCACTTGGTTTTCTGCTTTGCGTTCGGCATGTAATTGGTCAAAATAATGATTGCAGGCAGCTTTAAACTGTTTCCATATCTTGTCACTATCTTTTCTAGGAACATGTCCAATCGATTTCCAATCTGCTTGAATTTTCTTCATCAAAGGTGTGACCGTTTCAAAATCCTTACTGTCTTTGTTGTCTTCAGCAATTTTGATAAGATCCAGCTTTTTTTGAAGATTGGTATATTGATCTTTTTTCAGGGTTTTATAAAACCCGTTTTTCTTTTTGTTAAAAGTTCGTACTGCTGCTTTAAATTTTGACCAAGTCGTTTCATTTACTTTCAAGGGTACTTTTCCAGCATTAAAAAACTCTTGACGCAAGGCTTCTATTGTTTTTATCTTTTTTTGCCAAGCTTGGTGAGTATTGCTATCGTCCTTGGCAACCTCTTCTATTTTGGAAATGATTTGTTCTTTCTTTTCAAGATTGGTTTCTTGGGCCTTATCAATATCAGCATAATAGGCTTGTCGCTTATCGTGTATGGTTTTGGTGGCATTGCTAAAACGTTCCCAAATTGCCTCACGATGCTCTCTGTCAACAGGGCCTAGATCTTCTTTCCACATTTTGTGAAGCACCTGTAGCTCTCTAAATGAACGGTTGGTATTGTCGTCTTTGGCTAATTCCTCTGCTCGTTCGATGATTTTTAGCTTTTGTTCTAAGTTGTGCTTGAAATCCATATCGCGCAAATCGCGATTGAGATGCAGAAAATCATAGAAAATCTCAACATGGTGATGATAGGTATTCCAAGCTGTGTTGTATTTGTCTCTAGGAATTGGTCCTGCATTACGCCATTGCTCTTGTAAATCCTTGAAGTGTTTGTAAGTGGTATTGATATTTTCTTCCACATTGATCAACCCTTTTATTTCCTCAATGATTTGAAGTCTTTTCTCAAGATTGGTTTTTAGATTGCTCTCAAGGTTTTTATAATAAGCATTTAGACTGTTTCTGTATTCTTTGTATAGAGAGTTGAATTGTTTTTTTATTGGACTAGTATAGTAAAAGTCGATTTCGTCTCCACCATCAGCCAAGAATTCTTCTTTTTTTTCTTCTAAAATTTCAGAGAATTTTGAGTTGAACTCTGATTTAATCTCATCGACATGCGATTTGATTGTTTGTACTTTTCTATGTTTTAAAAGCCAGTCAAACTCATTTGCCAATTGTTCCATTGACATGGCATGGTAATCTTTGGCTTCTAAATCATGACGACTTGTATTGTCTTCATCTTCAGCATCCTCGGCATTGGCCTCATCTATCTCATCAACATGAGATTTGGCTTTCTGTTCAGTGCTCTCACTTTTTGTGGATTCAGGCTCCTCAATGTCTTCTGATTCAGAATCGTCAGCAAACGTTTCTTCTTCAATGCTAGATTCTGCTTCAGCCTTCTGCTCTTCTTCTGAAACAGGTTTTATTGCATCATCTTCTGTCGAATGTTCATCTGAAGTTTTCTGCTCCGAAATGATTTCTTGCGTCTCGGTTGCTTCCACTTCCGATTGAATTTCGGTTGTGTTTATTTCTTCGTTTCCATCTGCATCTTGCAGGTTATCTTTCTCTGACATTTGTTTCAATGTTTAGGTTCGTAAGTGACTTAAAAAGTTAAAGATACTAACAAGAGGTTAGATTACAAAAGAGAAAGTTGTTTTTGAGCCTATTTTAGCCTTTTCCCCAGATTTCCCAAGACTTTTCAGCCTGTAATTCTAGCATTCTATAACCATTACTGATGGTTGCGCCTTTGATTTCTCCACAAATCAAAAATTTGGTCTGTATAGGGTTGTAGATTAGGTCGTATAGTAAATGCTCTTTGGTGACACCATCGTAAGGGATATCAGGACATTCATTGACATTTGGATGTGTGCCAATTGGAGTGCAATTGATGATAATAGGGTACTGTTTTATTATTTCTATGGTGAGATCTGAATAACTGTATTTTGCTTTTGTATTTGTGCTTCTTGATACAAAATCGAATGGAATTTTCAACTTCTTTAAGGTATATGCAATTGCTTTGGATGCGCCACCAGTTCCTAAAATAAGAGCTTTGTTATGATGTGGTTTCAAAAATGGCTCTATTGATTTCTTAAAACCATAATAGTCGGTATTGTAGCCTTTTAATTTTCCTGAAGATGAGATTTTTATGGTGTTTACAGCTCCAATTTTTGATGCTTTTTTACTAATGCTATCTAGGTAGGGAATTATTTGTTCTTTGTAGGGTATTGTGACGTTAAGGCCTAACAAATGGGGATTGTTTTTAATGACATCAGGAAATTTTGAAATTGATTCTATGTCAAAATTTTCATATACAAAGGGAAGGTGTTCATCTTCAAATTTTGCATTAAAAAATGCTTTTGAAAATGAGTAGGAGATGTCTTTTCCTATTAAACCTAATTTATGCATTCACTTTTCTGGTTTTTTGTCCATACCATTCTAAAGCCAATACTATAAGAATACCTACTGCAATATACACAATTGCAAGATACGTTTCGCTATTTAGCTGAGGAATAAATCGTTCGTAATTGGAGACCACTTTTTTACCAGTTGAATCATAAATAAACGCTCCTTTTTCGGTCATTTTATAGATGGTTTCTTTCCATGGCCAAACAACGCCTAAAGAGCCGATAATAAACCCGATGATGGTTGAAATTGTGATGCTTTTGTAATGTTTTAAAATATAGCTTATAAAGTGAGAAAACGTTACGAGTCCTGCTAAAGAACCCAAGGTGAAAACTGCTAAAATCTTTAGCATTCTTAAACGTTCTTGATTATGGATGAAATCAAAATTCCCTCCAAAAATCTCATAAAACGTATCAAAAAGAGCGTTGACCGAATCAACCAGAAGCAATACATAATTTCCCAATAGAATTAAAATAAATGAGCCTGAAAATCCCGGAAGTGTCATTCCAGATACGCTGATGATACCACAAAAAAACACGAACCATAGATTGTCATTTTCTTTTGCGGGATCTAAAAAACTGATGGCGACTCCAATGACAATCCCAATAACGAGTGCCATAATGGTTTTGTAATTCCAATCATTAAAATCTTTATTGATATAGTATATGGAGCCGATGATCATCCCGAAGAACAAACTCCATACATACAGTTCATGATGTACAAAAAAATAATCCAGCACTTTTGATACACTGAAATAACTGATGACCATTCCTAATATCAACAAGGTTAAAAAGCGACCATTGATATAATTATAAAAACTCTTAAATCGACCATCAAAAAATAAGCGGAATGCTGTTTTATTCACTTTTTGAAGTGAATAGATAAACTCTTCATAAAACCCAGCAACAAATGCAACGACACCACCAGAAACGCCAGGTACCTTGTTGGCTGCTCCCATACCTATGCCTTTAATGACCAAGAAGAGCCTGTCCTTAAACGTTCGTGTGCTTTGCATGTTATTCTTTTTTTGAGCCTATTTTCTCGAGTATGAAAATAGTTAAAAATCCGACGACCATCAAGATGATTGCTGGTAAAACTTGTGGATCTATGTAATCGTTGATTTCAGAATATTGAAAAGCCATAATACTTTTTTCTGAAACCATTTTGTAAGATTCAAAATCATTCATTTGTTGCTGATAAACCGAAAGTGTTCCTAATTCGCTTATATCAGAAAAAGCCAAAACCTTTCCAGAGCTCTTTTCTATAACTTCATCAGTCAATTTCCAAGGCCAAATTTTATTAAGTGACCCAAAAATAAAACCAGTCAATAATGCCAAGGTTACGTTATGATAATTTTTAAACAGCCATTTCAATATATGGCTAAAACTTAAGATGCCAACAAGAGCGCCAGCTGCGAAAATCACTATTTTTTTGAAGTCAAAATCGTGCAAGGCATCACTTAAGGTTTTGTAGGCTCCTAAAATCACTAATATAAATGAGCCGGAAATTCCTGGAAGTATCATAGCGCAAATGGCCAAAGCACCTGCAAAAAACATAAAAAAGTCATTCTCATTAGTTGCCATTGATGGCAAAGTTGTGACATAGTATGCAGCCAGAGTACCAGCAAATAAAGACACTACAACTGCAAGATTCCATGTCTTTATTTGTTTACCAACAAAAAAAATGCTGGCAACTATCAATCCAAAAAAGAAGGACCAGATGAGTATGGGGTGGTTCTCAATAAGGTACTTTGCCAATCTCATGAATGATACAAAGCTAATGATGATTCCTGTAAGAAGAGCCAACAGGAAATTTCCGTTAAGCTGTTTCCAAAATGAAGAGAACCCTTCAGTTTTTAATGTTTTGAAAAGCGATAGGTTAACACCGCTAATGGTGGTAATCAATTCTTCATAAATACCAGAAATAAAAGCGATGGTTCCGCCAGAAACTCCAGGAACCGCATCGGCTGCTCCCATTGCAATACCTTTTAGGGAAATAACAGCGTAATCTAAAAAACGTCTTTGCATTCGTATAAAAATAAGTGTGCTAAAGGTATGTAAATATGATTCTGTAAAAAACCTATCTTAACAAAATTTTAGATATGAAGGATGTAATAATGCTATTCTAATCTTGATTTGGAATCAGAAATAATGTCTTGAATCTTTTTTTGTTTTGCTATCAGTGGAAATAATTCTGCGATAATAAATTCAAATTCAATATTGAGAAGTAAGCCGTTTTTAAGATGATAATAGCCTTTTTCAGTTTCTAATAGGGTGTAATAAATACCAGCCAATCGATACTCAATTTCGGCAGTTTCTGGATAAAACTCTGCAGCTTGGATAAGGTTCAGTGCACCAGCTTCATACTCTCCTAGATGAATTAAAATATCTGCTCTTGCTAACCAAGTTGATAACTCGTAGTTGCCTAAATCGAGTGTTTTTTTATAACCTCTTTCTGCTTCTTCCAAAAAGTTTAAACGATGATTGATTTGTGCATATAGTTTCCAATATATAACGTTGTCACAATCGATATTGATGGCTTTGTTAATGTAGAACAACGCTTTCTGAAAGTTTTGTTGTTTGTTGTAAAATTTGGTAATAGCAATCCATCCTTTGTCCAACAAAGGGTCTTCATGCACAGTTTTATAATAATACTGCAAGGCTAGATCGAGCTGGTTCAGTTTTTCATGACAGTTGCCAATACGCAACAATGCAAACGATGTTGGCTCATCTAACGTAAGCGTTATTTTGTAGTTTTCAATAGCCTCTTCATATTTTTTCAGCTTTTCGAGAACTTTTCCTTTTTCGAGATAGGCCCCTACAAATCCGTCATCTGAAATGATGGCAAAATCAAAGGCAGCTATGGCTTTGTAATAATCTTTCAACGAAAAATATTGTCTTCCCAATTGATGCCAAGCCACTTCGCAATAAGGATTTTTGTCTAGGTACTGATTTAAAAAATCGATCGCTTCAGTATTCAAATCTAAAAAGTCAAAACAATAGATGATATTATAAAGTGCTGAATAATCTTCCATATCCAACTCTAAACATTTTATGAAGTAGTTTTTGGCATTTTCAAACTGATCCATAAAAAGGTATTCCATGCCAATAAGCGCATACAAATCGGCCTCATCATCATCATTGTCTGTCAATTTTAAAGCAATCATTAACGTATCGATTGCTTTTTGATGTTCATCTCTTTTGGAAAGAATACTTGCTTTTTGGATATAGATTTCTTCGTTGGAAGGCTCTATTTCATAGAGGGCGTCCAATAACTTGTCGGCATGTTGCAGCTTGTCTTCCAATACATATATCTCTACTTGGAATAATTTGAGGTTGACAGACGTTGGATGTTGTTCCAATCCCATTTTGATCGCTTTTTTGGCTAAAGCGATTTTGCCGATTTCAAAATAATGCTGAATGATGTTTTCAAATTCATTAGAATCGAAAAACAAAACATTGTTTGTTTTTAACATCGATTCAAATTTGGTTAGCGAAAAATTGTCGTTGTCGTCATGTTGACTGAACTCCATAAGCACAGGTTATTGTTCGTTGAAATAAATTTACTGTTATCATTAAGAAATTGAAGAAATTGAGGCTAATGTTTTCAACAAAGTAATTAACAGTTGAACTGTAATTTTAGGTAAGGAAGTATTGGTATCTGATATACAGATGGATAGATGTTTGTTTCTGGACTTTTATTTTTTAGATATAGTGTCCAAAACTCGAGTTATAATCTGGCAACCTTTGATAATTTCGTCTTTTGAAATGGTCAAGGGAGGCGTAATTCGAATGGCTTTGGGTTCAAAAAGCAGCCAAAACAAGATTAATCCTTCATCTTGACACTTTAAAATGACTTCATTTACTAGGTCAGCTGAAGGTAAAATAGCAGCTAACATCAATCCTTTTCCACGAATTTCTTCTATCAACGGATGTGTCAAATGTTGTCTGACCAGTTGCTCTTTTTCTAGTGCCTGTGGCATTAATTTGCTTTCGGTAATTTCTTTAACTGTAGCCAAGGCTGCAGCAGCTATTACAGGATGTCCACCAAAAGTTGTGATGTGCCCTAATTTTGGATGATCTTTTAAAGTGGACATCATTCCTCTTGATGCTGTGAATGCACCTATTGGCATGCCACCACCCAAACCTTTTCCAGAAACTAAAATATCTGGTATGCAATTATAATGTTCGAAACCAAATAGTTTTCCTGTACGACCGATACCTGGTTGTATTTCATCAAGTATTAATAACGCTCCAACTTCATCACAACGTGTCCTTACTTTTTCGAGATATTTGCCTTTGGGCTCTATAAAACCTGCACCTCCTTGGATGGTCTCAAGGATAACTGCAGCTGTCCTACGAGTAATAAGTTTTAAGTCATCACAATTGTTATAAGTAATAAAATGGACATCTGGAACCAATGGTCTAAAGGCTTGTTTGCGTTCTTCATAGCCCATTACGCTCATCGAGCCCATTGTGTTGCCATGATATGCATGTTTTGCTGCAATGATTTGGCTTCGGCCTGTAGCTCGTCGTGCCAATTTTAAAGCACCTTCAATAGCTTCAGTACCAGAATTGGTTAAATAGGTCGTTTCTAGAGAATCTGGCAAATGTTTAGCTAACAATTTGGTCAACTCAACTGCAGGTTCTTGAATATACTCACCATAAACCATGACATGCAAATATTTGTCCAATTGTTGTTTTATGGCTTTAACCACTTTTGGGTGTCTGTGACCCAAAGTACAAGCAGAAACACCAGCAACAAAATCTAAATAGGCTTTGTTGTTAGTGTCGTATATATAGCTTCCCTCTGCATGTGAAATTTCCATGGCTAAAGGATGAGGTGTTGTTTGCGCTTGATATTTTAGGAAATCTTCAGACATCAATTTTCTTCTTTTGTTGGCTCGTTTAATTCTGCTCCCCAAATACTAAAAGTGTCAGTTGATTGGATATCATAGATAAGACAACGAGGGAAATTTTCATCGCTATCATCAGTATTTGCAGCAACTGTGTATTTTTTCCATTCGTTTGTAAGGTTAACTTCTTCGCTACCATACATTGTGTAGTCACCACCATTTTCTTGTATTGATATTCTGATAGTTCCATCACCTTTTAGCCATAAAGACCATTCTAATTTTTTTGACCTTCTATTCAGGACGTAATTAAGATATCCATCTCCTGTACCAGTCCCAGTAACTATTTGTGCTGTTTTTTTTCCATTAGGGCTGCTATCTTTAGTAGATTTAATTTGGACAGCAATTTTTTGCCAGCCATTTGAATTTAAATCACTATTATATTTTAACGAAACAGCATCTTTGGGGATGTTTCTGGCAGCTTTATTAACATCCTCTTTCCTAGCATCTTTCGGTCTCGCATCTTCGATGCGCTGTAACAGTTCTTCATCAAAAAACTCTTCAGGTGGGACGTAGTCATCCAAGCCTTTTATAATTGGTAAGACTAAAGGTGGATCGTCCTTAAATAAATCATCGACACTTTGTGGTCGCTCATCTTCGCGCCAATCAAAACCTCTTAATTTTCGAGCGTTTTCTGGAAATTTCGATTCTGGATATAATTCGCCATTGACTTCGTTCAATAAACGGATTTCATCCACCTGATTGTCAGAAATTTTAAGATTGATACTGCCAGATCTTGATTTGTTAATGGCCATCAATTCATTATTGCTATCGTAAGAAAAATAAATGACTTCAGCATTCTTGATGATGTCAACATTGTAAAGCGCATTGTCTTTAAACAAGCCGATCAAACGTTGCCCTTTAACCTGATTAAAACCAGTTCCCAAAGTATCCTTGCTGATGAGCATGGCATTATTGAATACTATCAAGGAATCGAGCTGTTCAGTTTTAGGGTTGGAAATCAAATGAATGGTATCGCCAGTCATTTGGTTATGGACATTCCACAAAATAGGGTTTCGTTTGGTGCTAAAAGCATCTGTTGACGAAAAGCGCGCCAAATTAATCAGTCGTGTCAATCCGGTTTTGTGGTCAGTATGAATGGAATCGGCCTTGCCGCTCATGTCACTTTTATAAATTTTGGCATTGTAATAAGCTCGGGTAATCCGATGTTCGGGTTTTCCGTTGACTCGTATGGTATCACTGTGCATATATATCGAATCGCGTTCCTGAACGGTAATTGCCAAAGCACGTTTGGTAATAAATACAGAGTCTTTAGCTCGCCAAACTTCGGCATAATGACCTTTGACTATGCTGTTATTGATGGTATCAGTAACTTTTATGTTGTTGGTGGCTGAGGCAAAATTGATTTTCCTGTCAAAATACATACTGTCGCCTTCAAAAATCCGATTCTCGTAATTTATTTTTGATTTTTTTACAAAATGACCTGTGTCATTTTTAGTATCATAAAAGCCACGCTCACAATAAATCGTACTGGTTTCGCCAACAATGGTCGAAGGGCCAAATAAATAAGCGTGTCCATTTTCGGTATAGTAATCGAGTTGGTTGGTCTTGAGCGTGTATTCTGGATTAACAAGCACCACATCTTTGACAAATTGATACTTTTTGCTGTCCATATAATAACGACCTATTTGACTTGTAATGGTTCCAGAAGAATCCCTGACCACTTTTCCTCTGGTTTTGTAAAAGGCTTGTTGTTTGGTTCTGTCAAAATAGAGCGTATCTGTCGTTAATACAGATTTTGGTTCGGTCAACACCACATCTCCACTTGCAAAAGCCAATTGGGTTTTTCCACTATATTCTACATATTTGGCATTCATGTTGATAGTGTCGCCTTGCTTCATGATAACATGGCTATAAGCTTCTATAAAATCTTCTTGCTCATAATAAACGGCTTTGTCACACCACATATTGACACCTTCGTGTATAAAATGAACTTGTTGTGTGTTGTCTCTAGTAAATACGGTAACTCCTTTACCTAATAGGCTATCAGAATTAGCAAAACCAACATACTCAATTTGTATTTTTTTTGACTTTTGCGCTTGTGATTCAGTTGTCATACAAACACAAAAGAGAAAGATTAAGATATAAGAGAATGCTTTCAAGGTGTTGTTAATTTGTTTCAAAAATAACTATATTATTCAGGTAGTATTGTCAGTTAACAAAAGTTTTAACAGAAAAACCCTGTTTCTATAAACTCAAAAACAGGGCTTTTATTTATCTTATAATCGTTTGTTTTCTATCAGGTCCAACTGATACGATGGTAATAGGTATCTCAAGTTCTTTTTCAAGGAAAACGATATAATCCATTAATGCTTTTGGCATTTTTGAAGCGTCGGTCATTTCGGTCAAATCTTCATTCCAACCTTTAAAATCGGTGTAAATAGGAGTGACGTTTTCTGCTTCAATATTATAAGGCAAATGTTGTATGATGTTCCCTTTGTAGTTGTAGGCAGTACATACTTTTAGTGTTTTAAACCCAGAAAGAACATCGCCTTTCATCATGATTAATTGAGTAACCCCATTGACTTGACATGCATAGCGCAAAGCAACAAGATCTAACCATCCGCAACGGCGAGGGCGACCTGTAGTGGCACCAAATTCGTTACCAACACGACCCATGGTCTCTCCAACTTCATCAAATAATTCGGTTGGGAAAGGCCCTGAACCAACTCTTGTTGTGTAGGCTTTAAAAATCCCGAAGACCTCACCAATTTTGTTAGGTGCAATTCCTAAACCTGTACAGGCTCCAGCGGCAGTTGTGTTGGATGATGTTACAAAAGGATAGGTTCCAAAGTCGATATCTAAAAGCGAGCCTTGAGCACCTTCAGCTAAAATAGATTTACCTTCTTTTTGTGCTTGATGCAAATACTCTTCAGAATCAATAAAGGTAAGGGTTTTTAAAACTTCTATCGATTTGAAAAATTCATTTTCCAATTCTTGTAAATCGTACTGAACATCAACATTGTAAAAAGCTATCATCGCTTCATGCTTGTCTGCCAACGCACGATACTTGTCCTTCCAATCGGCTAACTCAATATCACCAACTCTTATTCCGTTTCTGCCAGTTTTGTCCATATACGTTGGGCCAATTCCTTTTAGAGTTGAACCAATTTTTGCTTTTCCTTTGGAAGCTTCACTCGCTGCGTCCAGAAGGCGATGTGTTGGCAAAATGATATGGGCTTTGCGCGAAATCAATAGCGATTTTCTATAATCTACATTCTGATCTTCAAGCTTATCGAGTTCTTTTTTAAAAATGACAGGATCAATGACCACACCATTTCCTACTAAGTTTGCAGTTCCTTCATGGAAAATACCAGAAGGAATGGTGTGAAGCACATGTTTTTTACCGTTGAAGACCAAAGTGTGTCCAGCATTTGGCCCACCTTGAAAACGTGCAATAATGTTGTATTTGGAGGTCAGCACGTCAACAATCTTTCCTTTGCCTTCGTCTCCCCATTGTAGTCCAAGTAGTAAATCTACTGCCATTTTTAATAGTTAATTAGGTTTGTTTTTTGTTCCGTAAAAGTATAGTGAATGATTTGAAATTGAAATATCAAATACTTCTTCAATTGTTTTTTTGATGGTTTGAATTCGAGGGTCACAAAACTCTATCACTTCTCCAGTATCCGTAAGAATCACATGGTCATGCTGCTTGTCAAAATAGCATTTTTCATAATGTGCCTGATTTTGCCCAAATTGGTGTTTGCGTACCAAGGCACATTCTAAAAGTAGTTCGATAGTGTTGTAAAGGGTTGCGCGACTGACACGATAGTTTTTGTTTTTCATTTTGATATAGAGTGATTCAATATCAAAATGTTCCTCACTATCGTAGATTTCTTGAAGAATTGCGTAACGTTCTGGTGTTTTGCGGTGTCCTTTTTCTTCAAGAAATGCAGTAAATACATTTTTTACAATTTCCTGATTGGTATGTTCTGTTTTTAGACTCATATTTCAAGTTGCAAATTTACACAAAATTAAACTCTAGTCACCTTATCAATCCCATTAATTTTTTTAAGATTGTCCATCAGTTTTTTGAGCATTGTGTTATTTTTTACAATTACATTTATTTTTCCAGAAAATATGCCATCGTCTGTCTGAAAACTGATACTCTTCATGTTAACGTGCATATTAGAAGAAATGACCTTTGTGATATTATTGACCAACCCAAGATTGTCGATTCCGGATAAAGTGATTTGAGCTGAAAATTCTTGTTGGGACGAATCAATCCATTTGGCTTTCATAATACGATATGCGTAGTTGGATTGAAGACTTACAGCGTTTGGACAATTTTTTTTATGAACCTTAATCCCTTCATTGATTGTTAAAAATCCAAACACATCATCACCAGGAATCGGGTTGCAACAGGCTGAAAGTTTATAGTCGAGTTTTTCTTCTTCTTTTCCAAAAACAAGCAGGTCATATTTGGCTGTAATTTCATCTTTATCAATGTCTTGTGCAACAGTTGGCTTGCGTATTTTGCTTTTTATATAGCTCATAAACGCATTGCTACGCGAGTTGGCAAACTCCTTGAGCATGGCATTGTCAATGGTGCCAACACCCACTCTGTAAAACAAATCTAAACTTGTCTTTAGTTTAAAATAAACCACCATGTCATTGACCGATTTTTCGTCAAGATTGATTTTGAGTTGTTTTAGTTTTCTGCGCAACAATTCTTTGCCATCTTCGGCAACAAGTTTCTTTTCGTCTTTAAGTGATGATTTTATTTTGCTTCTTGCACGAGCTGTGGTAGCATAGTCTAACCAGTTGACATTTGGTTTGGCATTTTCGGCAGTTAAAATCTCAACTTGGTCGCCACTTTGTAATTCGTGGCTCAAAGGCACCAGTTTTCCATTGACCTTTGCACCACGCGTTTTCATCCCAACTTCAGTATGAACACTAAATGCAAAGTCGAGAGGAGTAGCGCCTTTTGGCAGTGATTTTAGATCTCCTTTTGGAGAGAATACGAATATCTCCTTTGAATATAAATTGAGTTTGAATTGCTCCACAAAGTCAACAGCGTTCATCTCGTTACTTTCAAGGGCTTCTTGGAGTTTGTCAATCCATGTATCAAGTGCGTCTTCCTGATTGCCTTGTTTGTATTTGTAGTGTGCAGCATAGCCTTTCTCGGCAATTTCATTCATGCGCTCACTTCTAATTTGTACTTCGACCCAACGGCCTTTTGGTCCCATTACAGTAATGTGCAAAGCCTCATAACCTGTCGATTTTGGCGATGATATCCAATCGCGAAGCCGTATTGGGTTTGGGATAAAATGGTCAGTGACTATGGAGTAGATTTTCCAAGCGAGGAATTTTTCGTTTGCAAAATCAGATTTATAGATGATTCGAACGGCAAATTTATCATAGACTTCATCAAACGATACGCCTTGTTTGACCATTTTTCGTCTTATGGAGTAAATCGATTTTGGTCGTCCTTTTATTTCATAATTGAGTCCTTCATTATTGAGTGAATCGACAATGACTTTAGAAAAGTCTTTGATGTAGGCATCTTGTTCTTCCTTGCTTTCCTGTATTTTATTAAGAATGTCGTTGTACACATCAGGTTCGGTATATTTTAAACCTAAATCTTCGAGCTCTGTTTTGATGTTATACAGGCCAATACGATGTGCCAAAGGCGCATAAATGTATAAGGTTTCGGATGCGATTTTGACCTGTTTGTCTGGATGCATCGAATCCATCGTTTGCATATTGTGAAGTCGGTCGGCAATTTTGATAATGATGACTCGCACATCGTCATTGAGTGTCAACAACATTTTACGGAAGTTTTCTGCCTGTGCAGAGACATCCATATCTTTATTTAATGATGCAATTTTGGTAAGCCCATCGACAATTTTCATGATGGTATTGCCAAAAAGGCGTTCAATATCGTCGAGCGTATAATTTGGGTTGTCTTCTACGACATCGTGTAGCAAAGCAGCAGCAATACAGGTGGCATCCAAGCCAATTTCGGATGCTACAATGGTGGCTACAGCAATAGGATGGAAGATATAGGCTTCACCAGATTTACGACGTTGGTCTTTGTGTGCATCGACTGCAACATCAAAAGCACTTCGTATAAGTTTTTTATCGTCATCAGTAAGCGCCTGATAACTTACTTTAAGCAATTTTTTGTAAGCCTTGGCAATGGCTGCATTCTCTTTTTCTAACGCTTCATCTGTCATAAACTAAATGTAAGATAAAGAAAATTAATTGGCAATAGTTTTTTGGGAGAAATTTTTTGGGAGGGTTTGTTTAACTAATATGATATAAAATCAAGCGTTTTTTATCGCATCAAATTCCGCACACGCTCTAACAGCGTTGGATGCGAATAATGAACCCAAACATAAGCTGGATGTGGTGTGAGATTGCTCAAACTATTTTTTGAAAGCTTCTTTAAAGAGGTCACGAGTGGTTCGCCTTTGTAAGTTGATTTTGCATAATCATCAGCTTGGTATTCAAACTTTCGTGAAAAATGATTCATCACAAAGCCCGTAATTTCTGAAATAGGTGAGTAGAGCAATCCAAAAGCTATCAATCCAACGTGAAAACTTGGTATAGATACACCTAATGCATGTGACAATAACGGATTTGATATAAAAATAGATAAAATGTAAAGCGTCAAACCAGTCAACATTATCGAGGCCAGCAAATTGAAAATGATATGGTTCTTTTTATAATGACCAACTTCGTGAGCCAAGACAGCGACGATTTCGTCTTCTTCCAAATCGTTGATCAACGTATCATAAAGTGTGACACGTTTTTCGCTTCCAAAACCCGAAAAGTAGGCATTGGCTTTTGTGCTGCGTTTAGAGCCATCGATGACAAAAATCTTATCTAAATTAAAACCAACCGATTGTGCATAGTCCGAAATTTTATCACGTAGTGAGCCCTCTTCTAAAGGTGTTTGCTTGTTAAAAATAGGAACGATGAGTTTTGCATAAAATAGGTTCATAAACACTGTGAAAATGGTTACCATTCCCCAAGCATACAGCCAGAAGGCATCTCCAGTCATTTGATAAAACCAGATAATGAGTGTCACTAATGCGCCACCAATAATGGACATCATCAAAAGTCCCTTAAGTTTGTCCACCCAAAATGTTTTTTTAGTGGTTTTGTTAAAGCCAAATTGTTCTTCAATGACAAAGGTTTTATAATAACCAAAAGGTGTCGAAATAATATCACTGCCCAACATAATGATTCCGAAGAAAATCAAGGCGATGACAATAGCGTTGTCGCTATAACTTCTCGCAATGGTGTCAACATATTCAAAGCCATCTAAAAGTAAAAAGGCTAAAGTCAAAGCAATTGAAAAAGCTGAACTCCAAATACCAAATTTGTAGTTTGTGGCTTTATAGGCTTGCGATTTTTTGTAGTCATCTTCGTCATATACATCTTGTAATTCTTTTGGAATTGGGTCATTGTAATGTTTGGCATTCAAAGCATCGAGGATTTTGTCAATTATAAAATCGATGATGATAATGGCGATGATGATGTAGAATAGGGTTGTTGCGGTCAAATTTTATAAATTAATAATTATTGATGTGTGATTAATAATTAATGCGTCTTTGTCGAACGGCTTCAAAAATAAGTATTCCAGCAGCTACCGACACATTCATTGAATCTATTTCGCCTTGCATTGGTATGATGATGTTTTGGGTTGAATGGTCAATCCATTCATTGCTTAATCCTGTTGCTTCGGTACCAACGACGATGGCTGTTGCTAATTTGTAATCTTGTGTATGATATTCGACGGAAGCTTGCAATGCTGCACAATAGATATTGACATTGTTTTGTTTTAAAAATTCAATGATTTCAGAAGTACTACCTGTTGCTATCTGATTTGTAAAAATACAACCAACGCTAGAGCGAATGATATTGGGATTATATAAATCGGTTTTTGGATTGGCAATGATAACAGCATCCACATTTGCAGCATCAGCTGTACGTAATAAAGCACCAATATTACCAGGCTTTTCAGGAGCTTCGGCTACGATTACTAAAGGGTTGTTTGTTTTAAATTGAATATTCTTTAGGTCGTGAGGCTTGCTTTTTGCGACTGCCAAGATACCTTCAGTGGTATCGCGATGTGCCAATTTTTGATAGACCTCTTTAGAGATTTCGATAAGGATAATATGTTGACTTGATAATTTGTTGATTTGCAATTCAGAAATTAATTCGGGGATAAACAGTATTGTTTCAATCTCATAATTGCCTTTGATGGCCAAACTAATTTCGCGTTGGCCTTCTATAAGAAATTTTTCCGTTTTTCTACGTTCGCGCGACTTTTCCTTTAGTTGGACCAATTCCTTGATATAAGAATTTTGTGGGCTTTTTATTTCTTTATTCATATTAAGAGCAAAAATAATTGATTTTAATGTAATCCTTGTAAATTTGATACGTCAAATCATACAATCTAAAAAACTAAAAAATGAAAAAACTTCTTTTATTATTTCTGATGCTAATTGTGATGTCTGCCTGTAAAGACAAAAAAGTAGAAACTCCTGCGGTAGATTATCAAGAAGAAGAGCTTGACGTGACCACAAGCATCTATCCCGAAAGCATCACCAAAGTATTTGATGCTCATGGCACTTTAGAGGCCTGGAAACAAATGCGGACGCTAGAATTTAGTATAGAAAAAACGGAAGGTTATGAAATTACCACAACCGATTTAAAAGAACGTTATTCGCTTGTAGAAATGCCAAAACATACCATTGGCTTTGATGGAGAATCGGTCTGGATCAAAAGTAAGGACAAAACACCTTATGAGGGCAATCCGAAGTTTTACTATAATTTGATGTTCTATTTTTATGCGATGCCTTTTGTGTTAGCTGATGATGGAATTACTTATACTGAAGCTGAACCATTGACTTTTGAAGGTAAAACGTATCCTGGTATCAAAATTAGTTACGAAGCTGGAGTAGGAGAGTCACCAGATGATGAATATGTACTGTATTATGACAAAGACACTTATAAAATGGTCTGGTTGGCTTATACTGTTACTTATTTTTCTAATGAAAAAAGCAAAGAATGGCATTATATAAAATACAATGAGTGGCAAGATGTTGAAGGTTTAATGATGCCAAAAACGTTGACTTGGTACCATGTTGAAAATAATTTACCAACAACCAAAAAGAATGAAGCAACCTTTACTAACGTGATGTTGACAACTGACAAAATGAATTTAAAGATGTATATGATGCCAGAAGGTGCAGAAGCTATCAAGTAAAAAAAAGCGACTCCATCGAGTCGCTTTTTTTTATAGTTAATCTTGAGATTTATACTTATTGGAATAACGTTGCCATAATTCAGTTTGATGGGTTTCTAAACTAACGAGGCGACCATCAATAAAAGCATGAGTCAATTGATTGGTTCGCATATCTAGCGCATCGCCTTCACTGATAAACAATGTAGCGCTTTTGCCACTTTCCAACGTTCCATAGATAGTGTCGATTCCTAAAATTTTTGCAGGATTTAAAGTGATCAATTGTAGTGCTTGTTCTTTTGATAAACCATGTGCAACTGTTGTACCAGCATAAAATGGAAGGTTACGAGCATTCATACGTTCCATTTGTCCACTGACTTCCAAAGCTACCAAAACGCCTTTTTCAGTCAATAAGGTGGCCATTTTGTATGGCATATCATAATCGTCATCATCTGCACTTGGTCTAGAATGTACACGCTGTAAAAGTACTGGGATGTTATTTTGTTTCAGTAAATCAGCAACCTTATAAGCTTCTGCGCCTCCAACAACTACCATTGATTTTACTTTGTTTTCATTGGCAAAATTGATGGCATCAGTAATTCCTTTTTCGTCATCGACATGAATGTATAGTTTTTTTGAACCATCGAACAATCCTATGGTTGCCTTGTAAGGTAAATTCACTTTCGATTGGTCACCACTTGCATAGGCTTTGGTTTCGTTAAAGAACGATGTCACTTCATTCACTTGTTCACTGTATTTATCATTTGCTTTCAAACCAGGATCTTCACCTAACCACCAACGACCTCTACTGAAGCTGCTTGGCCAATTCATATGGATGCCATCATCGGCTTTTACAGTAGCGTCTTCCCAGTTCCAAGCATCAAACTGTACGATTGATGAGGTTCCAGAAATACGTCCACCACGAGGTGCGATCTGTCCAACCAAAACGCCGTTTGGACGCATGGACTCCACAATTTTTGATTCGGCATTATAGGCAATAACACTTCTGATATGTGGATTAAAATCACCAATCTCATCATCGTCATCTGTAGCTTTTACGGCATCTATCTCTATAAGTCCCAAAGTGGAATTAGGTACTATAAATCCAGGATAGACATGTTTTCCTGAAGCATCAATCTGGGTCATATTGGATATGTCTATTTTAGCTGTTCTACCATCAACAACCATAAATATTTTACCTTCCTTTAAAATGATAAGGCTGTGTTCAATGACAGTTCCATTGCCTATGTGAGCTGTAGCTCCAGTAATGGCAATGTCTTTGGTTTGTTTTGCTGCAGGTGTTTGTTGTGCGAACGATAGAGAACTGCACAACACCATCAGAATTATAATTTTTATGTTTTTCATTTTATGTTTTTTTTATTCGCCACGAATACACGAATGTTTTTTATTTGTTTAACTGAACTCTTTTATTCTTCAAGTGAATCGCAATGCATTAATTCCTTTTCTTTCTTTTTGATAGGCTGTGTTTTCAGTCCTTTGTTTTTTGCTTTCAACATATCATTAATGATGTCGCTTTTTTCTCTCATAATAGCGTCTCTCATTGTTTCATCTCGTTTCAAATCGAAATAGGTAACACCTTCAATAATTGTTTTTTCTGCTTTGGCATAAATTGAAAGAGGATGGTCTGTCCATAGCACGACATCGGCATCTTTTCCGACTTTAATACTCCCTACGCGATCATCGATATGCAATAATTTGGCAGGATTAAGTGTTACAAATTTTAAGGCCTCTTCCTCACTCATGCCTCCATATTTTACAGTTTTACCTGCTTCTTGATTGAGTCGTCTTGACATTTCGGCGTCGTCACTGTTGATGGCGACTGTAACGCCTGCATTGTGCATAATGGCTGCATTGTATGGGATGGCGTCATTCACTTCATATTTGTAAGACCACCAATCACTGAAAGTTGAGCCACCAACACCATGTTCAGCCATTTTATCTGCTACTTTATAGCCTTCGAGAATGTGGGTGAATGTGTTGACATTGAAGTTGAATTGGTCTGCTACTTTCATTAGCATATTGATTTCACTCTGAACATAGGAGTGACAGCTAATGAAGCGCTCCTTGTTAAGTATTTCGGCAAGTGTTTCCATTTCGATGTCTTTGCGGTATGGTTTGCCGCTTTTTTTCAGGGCATCATATTCTTTGGCTCTTGTAAAATAATCGATAAAAACCTGTTCAACTCCCATTCTGGTTTGTGGAAAGCGATTGCTATCCCAGTTGCTTTGCTTGACGTTTTCACCCAAAGCAAATTTTATGAATTTTGGACTATTATTATAAATAAGATTATTTACAGATTCTCCCCATTTTAGTTTGATAATGGCCGAACGGCCTCCAATAGGATTTGCCGAGCCATGCAAAATTTGAATAGAAGTTACACCACCAGCTAGATTGCGATATACATCAATATCACTATCGTCAACCACGTCTTCGATGCTTACTTCTGCAGAAGAGTTTTGTCCACCTTCGTTAATGGAAGCTGCCGCAATATGCGAATGTTCATCAATCACACCAGCAGTTAAGTGTTTGCCAGTTGCATCTATGACTGTGGCACTTCCGTCAGATATATTCTGGCCGACTTTGGATATTTTTCCGTTTTTGATGAGAACATCGGTATTTTTTAAAACCCCATCTTTTTCGTTGGTCCAAACGGTTGCGTTTTTAAACAGCAAGGTTTCTTGTTTTGGTAATTCGGCAAAACCATAGGCCATATTAGGATAGGTAACAGGCGATACTTTTTCCGTCTCGTCTTTTTCGTCTTTTTTGTCCTCACCTTTTTTATCTGTGTCTTTGCTTTCAGATTGTTTTGCAAAAAATGACATTTCAGTTCCGCTTGGCAAAATGGCTTTCCCATTTAGGTTTTTATTGTCATCGACATTGGCTACAATCCTTACAAACTCTTGTTGTGTAGAATCTTTTGTTGTGAATGCAATATTTACCCAATCATCAGCATAAGAAATTTTTGAACCTCTGGTTTTGTCATCGGAAGTAACTTCCGATTTTAATTTGCTCAATTCGCCTTTGATGTCCATTTTATAATTTTCTCCAGCCAGTGAAAATTCATAAACACCTCTAATATCTACGGTGTTCATGTCCTCAAGAATATTTTTGTTTCCTTGCACCCAATTCTCATAAACGGTTGTTTTCTCTTCAAAAATATCACCAGAAGTAATTAGGAAGTTGGCATAAGCACCATTTTTAAGTGAACCAATAGTTGATGATTTACCTAATATTTGAGCAGGAATGGTTGTCAATGCTTCCAATGCTTTGTCTTTTGATAATCCAAATTTGATGGCTCGCATTAAGTTAGATTTAAACTCTTTAGGTGATTTTAAATCGTGGGTTGTTAATGCAAAAGGAATGTTGTTATCAGCCAACACCTTTGGGTTTGTTGGTTTTTGGTTCCATGCCCTCAAGTCTTTTAATGACAATGTTTCAGCCAAGAATGCGTTTTCTACATCATAAGCGTCTGGAAAATTGATAGGAATAATCATTGATGCATTCATCGCTTTGATGTCGTTGATACGCTCAAATTCATCACCACCACCAACAATTACATACTGTATGTTGTAGGCATCACCAACTTTGTCTGCGCGTAAGTCATTTGCTCGGCTTCCAGCTTCAAAAATTTGAACCAATTGTTTATTTGCATTTAATGCTTCTAATGATAGGTCTTTTGTTTTAGAGTTACCTTTGGCGTACCAATCAGCATCCAAATACATTTGTCGTAACAAAGCCATGCTTCCCATAATAGAGGAAGGATACGCTTGGTTAGATGTCACACTTTTAGTAAAGGACAGGTATTGAGCTGATTTTGTATCTAAAACTCTTACCTCGTTACCATCGTTGTTATTTAAAGCAACAAGTGCTCCTGTTCCTCTAATAATGCCATCTTGTAGGTGTGTATTGACCACACCAAAACCAGCTTTGATGAGTTCATCTGCTTTTTTTGAATCGTAGCTGAATTTCTCTATCGCATTATTTTCTGGCATTACGTGGTCATTCCAGTAATAACCAGTACGACTTGCATCGTATTGAGAACTTCTACCTCCACCTTGTCGCTTTGGTTTTTCAATACCAAAACTTGAGTAAATGTCAATAAAAGATGGGTAAATGCTTTTTCCTGTAGCATCTACAACCGTACTGTTTTTTGGAATACTCACAGTCGTTCCAGTGGCGACCACTTTGCCATCTTTGATTAAAAGAGTCCCCTTTTCAATAACTTGAGTTGGAGTGACATAGATTTTGGCGTTGATGATTGCAGTGTAATTGGTGTTTTTTGTTGCGACACCGTAATTTTTTGGAAAATACTCTTGTGCACATAGTGCAAAACCACACAAGAACGTGAGGATAGTTAAATAGTGTTTAATCATTGTGTTATGTTGGTTGAAATATTAGAGTTCTAAAGATAAAAATTAAGTTAAGAGTTGAAACTATTATTTTGTTTTTTAACGTTTATAGTGAATTAGATTTGTAATAGTTAACCAAAAGTGCAACTACATAACTATAGCTATCAATACCGCCAGATTGATTGTTTGCTTTTAGAAAACCACTGTAGGTATGTTTGAAAAACACTTCCGAAGGGTTTTCGTAAGACAACCAAAACCGTCTGGCTTCATCATAATTTTTAAGTATGCCTTTGTTGATTGTTTTTACCAAAGCTTCATATTGTTTAGGGGCCCTTAAGTATAAATCGTTTAAGCAATGCCCTAAAGCGAAGGTGTAACCAGAGTAATTAAAAAACCGATCGGGATGGTTCATAGCAGCCATGGCACCAATAAAATTGGCTTCATTTTCTGCTGCATAACCTAGTTGGTGTGCAATCTCGTGGCTTGATGTTGTAGGATATTTATAAGTTGGAATCAATCCATCAATTTGAGCTTCATTGGTAAAAGGATTCAAGTACCCACTAAAGCCCATATAAGTAAGAGGTAAACTATAAATTGAACGCTTTAAACTTTTGGTTTTATATGACAAATGTGGAAATTGTTTTGTCAACTGTTCGTAACCACGAGGTGTCAATTCTAAAAGCTCTTTTTTGCTATAAGGCATGTCAACTTTTACAGAATCATTTTGCGTCAGCTCCAACTGAATGGCATTAGATGACTCAATAAGTTGTTTTGTAAATGCAATTAATTCTTCGGTTGTATAATTTGTTTCAATATTTAGCGATTTGTGAAGTGGCAATCGGTAATAATTGAAAGCCCAAAGCAGGTGAAATGAAAAATACCCAATAGAAATGGCCACCATAACATCCAAAAACCAGTTCTTGGTATCTTTTCTGATTCGCTTTCTATTGATGACAAACCATCTTATGATGTAAATTCCAGCGATGGTATAGAGTAAATCACCTACCGAAAACGGAATCCATCCAAAAACGAGGTGCATCATTTTAGAGATGAATTTATACAATCCATTACTGTAAAAACGTTCCACGAATTCTGGAAAGTGGGCTAAAATCTTAATCAGAACAATCTGAAGCAAAATCGAAAATGCAATGATGGGCTTAATATAGTGACGCATGAATCAAAAATAGAAAATAGTTTTATAAAAGGTATGTGAATACTTATCTTTGTGCAACTTTATAATAAAACTATGAATTCAGACATAAGACAACTCCAACCAAAGGCCCTTTGGAACAAATTTGCAGACCTTAATGCAGTTCCAAGACCATCAAAAAAAGAAGAACGCGTGATTGCGTTTATGAAAGAATTTGGTAAAAAACTTGGATTAGAAACTATTGAGGACAAGGTAGGCAATGTGATTATAAAAAAACCTGCCACAAAAGGGATGGAAAACCATAAAGCTATTGTGATGCAATCGCATTTAGACATGGTTCACCAAAAAAACAATGATACCAAATTCGATTTTGATACTCAAGGTATAGAAATGTATGTTGATGGCGATTGGGTTAAAGCAAAAGGTACCACTTTGGGCGCTGATAATGGGTTGGGAGTTGCTACGATCATGGCAATTTTAGAAAGTAACGATATTGCACATCCAGCTATTGAGGCATTATTTACCATTGATGAAGAAACAGGAATGACTGGTGCTAAAGGTTTGGAAGGCGGATTGCTTAATGGTGAAATACTTCTCAATTTAGATACAGAGGAAGATGACGAAATAGGTGTTGGTTGCGCTGGAGGAATTGATGTCACAGCTACTAGAAGTTATCAAGAGGAAGAAACGCCAGAATTCAAGACTGGATTTAAAATTACAGTTAAAGGATTGAATGGAGGGCACTCCGGAATGCAAATCCATGAAGGTTTGGGCAATGCCAATAAATTGATGAACCGTTTGTTGTTTGATGGCTTTGAAAACTTTGGATTGCGTATTTCTGAAATTGATGGAGGTAGCTTACGCAATGCTATTCCTCGTGAAAGCAATGCTATTGTGGCTATCGATTCTATACATGAGGCAGCTTTTGTGTCAGAAATGAATGATTTGGCAAACGACATAAAAGCTGAATTAAAAACCATGGAGCCAAATTTAACCATTGAAGTTTCTAAAGTTAAAACACCAAAAACCATTATGGATTTAGGTGTTCAAGAAGGATTGACCAGAGCCATTTATGCAGCGTTAAATGGTGTATATCGAATGAGTGCTGATATTCCAGGTTTGGTAGAAACTTCCAATAACATTGCAAGAGTTATCGTTAAAGATGGTGAAATTAACATTGGATGTTTAACGCGCTCATCTGTTGAAAGTTCAAAGTTTGATTTGGCCAATATGTTGCGTGCCACTTTTGAATTGACAGGTTGTGAGGTAGAGTTTTCTGGTGATTATCCAGGTTGGACACCAAATATGGACTCTGCAATTTTAAAAGTAATGTCTAAACTTTATAAAGATATAAATGGTAAAGAGGCACATGTTGCTGCTTGCCACGCAGGATTGGAATGTGGCATTCTTGGCACTAATTACCCAAAAATGGACATGATAAGTTTTGGGCCAAATATCAAAGGAGCCCATTCACCAGATGAGCGTGCCCAAATTTCATCAGTCCAAAAATATTGGAATTTTGTATTGGAGATATTAAAGAACATTCCGAAGAAATAATACGTTATACGAAAATAAAAAAGCAGCTCATCGAGCTGCTTTTTTGTTTAATGTTGTTAATCAATGATTATTCTGATTTCTCGACTCTTTCGATAATAAATGTCAAATCTGTATTTGGTTCTATCATGCCACGACCACGTTCGCCATAAGCTAAATGTGATGGTATATAGAAAAATGCTTTTTCGCCAACCTTAAGTGATTTTACAGCTTCTTTAAAGCCTTGAATCATTTGTGCATCTGCTTTAATAGGAGTTGGCATAGCATCGTACATTTGACGTTGAAGTTTCATTTCATTTAGCATTCCATATTTTTCTTCAACAGATTGAATATTACTGTCAAATAATTTTCCATCCGTAAAATAACCTTGATAAAAAACTTGTATGGTGTCACCTTCTTTTGGTGTTGCACCTGTTCCATTGGTGATAGTGAATTTCTTTAAGCCAGAAGGGAGTGCTTTGGTTTTAGTAGCGTAATCATCAATAATTGGTTTCATTTCAGCAGTAGCAGCAATCATTTTTTGCTCTTTGATTTTCTTTTCTTCTTCTAATTTTGCTATACGTTCTTTTTCAGCTTTTTCAGCTTCGGCAAAATGGTCCTTAAAGACTTTTGGTGCATCAAATTTTTTAGCGTCTTTTCCTTTTCTTATAATATTGACTTCTTTCATTACCACTGGATTCACTGGCTTGTTAGAAGGTTTACTTACTTCAATACCAGCAATGGTATGTAAAACATCTTCACCTATCACTAAATTTCCAAAAACACTATGTCTGCCATCAAGCGATGGGTATGGTACTTCGGTAATAAAAAACTGACTTCCGTTTGCATTGGGCCCTGGGTTTGCCATCGATAAAATACCAAGTCTATCATGTTTTAAATCTGGAGAAAACTCATCCTTAAATTTATATCCTGGACTGCCAGTTCCTGATGCAGTTGGATCTCCGCCTTGAATCATAAACTCATCCATAACTCTATGGAATGTTAATCCGTTATAATATTTTTTTCCAGCATAAGCGCTATCTACCAAAGTATTGGTGCCTTCAGCAAGCGACACAAAATTGGCTACGGTTATCGGTGTTTTTTTATACTCAAGGTTAAGAACCATGGTGCCATGGTTCGTAATGATTTCAGCATATAATCCATCTGGTAAATCTGGATATTTGTTCTGACATGCTGCTGCTACTATAAGTGAAGAGAGCATAAAAAATAGAAGTGATTTCTTAATCAATTGCATAATGTTAATCGTTTTGGGTTTGAGTTATTGAATGTACGGTTACTTCACATATTAAAGGAATATTTGTGCCAATGCGATTGGTATCACCATAGTAACCATAGGCTTTTTGGGATGGAAATAAAAAGGTAACGGTTTCGCCTGGCTTCATTAGTTTTAATCCTTCGCGAAGACCAGTAAACAACTCCTCTTTATCCATAGCATAATTTTGGGTTTTTATGTCATCATCAGAATAAATGGTGTTTTTGTTAAAATCTTTGACGTTGTAATCAAAATTTACAATGTCACCAAATTTAGCTGTGATGGTGTCTTGCTCAATTTTTGTGTTGTAATAATACCAAAATCCACTCTCTGAAGCGATATAAACATTAGAGGTGTCTTTTTTTATGAGCGTTTGTATGATGTCTTGCTCCTTTTGGTTCAGTTTTTTGTTCCGCTCAATAGAAGCATTTATAAACGAACCCGATTTGTGCGAGATAGGTCGTCGCGCTTCGGGCGATTTGCAACTTACCACACTTATCATAAGGAGTAATATGATTATAGGTCTTATCATAGATTTAAAGCATCTTTATAACGAGGCAAGATACTAATAAATTTTTCAACTGTATCGTTTAAATTCAAATCGCTTTTTCCGCCAGCAGCATTGGTGTGTCCTCCACCTTCAAAATGAGCTCTTGAAAATTCGTTCACTGAAAAGTCACCTTTACTTCGCAGTGAAATTTTGATAATGCCTTCTTGTTTGTGTTCAATAAAAATTACTGCAAAAACAACATTGTCTAATGACAATCCGTAATTAACAAAACCTTCAGTGTCTCCTTTTTTAAAGTTGAA
Organism: Flavobacteriaceae bacterium UBA5534; assembly: GCA_002426015.1. Taxonomy (GTDB): domain Bacteria; phylum Bacteroidota; class Bacteroidia; order Flavobacteriales; family Flavobacteriaceae; genus Aquaticitalea. Next base: position 81,449 of record DINS01000022.1, on the reverse strand, counting down.
TTTATTAAGTTCTTCCTGTGATAAGGTAATGTAGGCTGTTCGCAATTCTGGAATTACTTTTAAGTTACTCAACGCACAGCCCAAAAGCTGCATACGTTCATAACTATTGGTGTCAAATATGGCATTATGTATCGCAGCACTATTGGCACCTTTATCAATTAGTTCAGCAACGACATGGTGTGTTCTGCTTGTTGTTGATGCAAAACGGAACGATCCTGTATCTGTCATTATACCAGCATATAGGCAAGTAGCGATATCTACATCGATTTTATCTTTATCACCGAGCATCTCAATAAAATTGTAAACCATCTCACAAGTTGATGACATGCTCACATCAGAATAGGTAAATGTCGCATAATCATCTGGTTGTTGATGATGGTCAATCATTATTTTAGTAGCCTTGTTAGCTGCTAAAACTGCTTCCATGTCGTCACCAGTTCTGTGCAAGGCATTAAAATCTAGAGTAAAAATGAGATCAGCTTTTTCTATTAAATCTTCTGCATTTTTTCTATCACTTTCAAAAATCACAATATTGTCTTGCTTTGGCATCCATTTTAAAAAATCTGGATAGTCATTCGGAACAATAACGTTTGCAGTGTGATTTTGTTTTATGAGATAAAGGTATAAACCGAGAGTAGAGCCAATGGCATCACCATCTGGGTTTTTGTGAGGTACTATCACAATGTGTTTTGGAGTTGTTAAAAGCTGCTTTATGTTATTAATATCGTCTGTTGTCATAAGCAGCGAAGATACAATTTTTTAATATTGGTTTCTATTGTTTTTGTTAAGAAATGCATTACTTTTGCAGCAAATTTAAAATAAACAAATGGCAACGAATAGAACATTTACAATGCTTAAGCCAGACGCTGTTGAAAAAGGACACGTTGGTGCAATATTAGAAAAAATCAATGCTTCAGGATTTAGAATTGTAGCATTAAAATTAACTCAAATGACAACTGCTGATGCTCAAGCATTTTATGCAATACATAAAGAGCGTCCGTTTTTTGGTGAATTGGTAGAATACATGACACGCGGACCAATTGTTGCTGCTGTATTAGAAAAAGACAATGCTGTTGAAGATTTTAGAACTTTGATTGGAGCTACAAATCCTGCTGATGCTGCTGAAGGAACCATCCGTAAATTATATGCTGCCTCTATTGGAGAGAATGCTGTACACGGAAGTGATAGTGATGAAAATGCTGCTATTGAAAGCGCTTTTCATTTTTCAGGAAGAGAAATGTTTTAAGAATTCAACAAATTAAAATATACAAAAGCCTACCTCATAAGTGATGTAGGCTTTTTTTATTGTTAGTTCTCAAAAAAATATCGACTAATTTTTTTTACTACTTTTACCACTTAAAAAAATGCACCTATGAAAATATCTACCCAAGTTATGATTGCTTTTTTGTTCATCAACTTTTTTGTTAATGCTCAAGAAGCTCAAAAAACAATCGCAAAATTAAAAGCAGATTCTAACGCCATTATTACTATAGATAAAAATTCTGGTCTCGCTGAATTTGTTAGATTTCCTGTTGGCAATGCGATGAGTCTTAATGGGAATACACTACAAGAAAAAGTAAACTCATTTTTACAGACCTACAAGTCTATTTTCAATATTGAATCTGTTGATGAAAGTTTGTTTTTTAAAACAATTAAAACAGATAACTACGGGTTGGAACATGTTATTTTAGAGCAAAAATATAAAGACGTACCTGTATTTGATGGTGAGCTGCGTTTCCATTTCAACATACAAAAACAACTCACGGCAATTAACGGCAATTATATTTCAGGAATCAAAAAAATAAATCAGGTGCCGACTTTAAGCAAGCAGCAAGCCGAAGCTTATGCATTAAATTTTATTTCTAAACAAGATATAAATCATTCAAAAGCACCTTTGAAGATTAATAAAAATACACTTTATGTCTTTGCAAAAGGGCTTATCCAAGGGCAAATCGTATCGCACCATTTGGTTTATGAAGTTGAAGTCCGTAACGATTTAGATGTGAGAGAATTTGTCTTTATTGATGCGCATACAGGTGCATTGGTGGAGCAATTTACAGGGATAGCACATGCCATAGACCGTAAGGTTTATGAAAATAATACAGGAAATTTGGTCTGGCAGGAAGGAAACGCACTTCCAGGAGCATTAACTATATGGCAACGTAATGAAGTTATTGCTTCTGGTCACGTTTATGACTTTTTCAAAAATGCCTTTGGATTTATTTCTTATGATGGTGTTGATGGAACAATGAGAACGATTAATAACAATCCAAATATTTCTTGCCCAAATGCCAGTTGGAACGGTTTTTCAGCCAATTACTGTGATGGTACAGCTTCCGACGATGTGATCGCACATGAATGGGGACATGCTTATACAGAGTATAATAGTGGATTGATATATGCGTTTCAATCTGGAGCGATTAATGAATCGTATTCAGACATTTGGGGAGAAACCATAGATATTTTAAATAATTATGAAGATTCGGGTGAGAATTTAGCTATTCGTACCAATGCAAATTGTAACTCTACCAGATGGAAGATAGGCGAAGATGCGTCTGCTTTTGGTGGAGCTATTAGAGATATGTGGAATCCTGTATGCAATGGAGATCCAGGAAAAGTAAGTGATACTCAATATGCATGTGGCAATGGAGACTCTGGTGGTGTACATACCAATTCGGGTGTTCCTAATCATGCCTATGCACTTTTGGTAGATGGTGGTAGTTATAATAGTTTGATTGTAAACTCAATAGGGTTTGTAAAAGCCGCTCACATATTTTGGAGAGCTCAAAATGTGTATTTAACATCAACTAGTGACTTTGCCAATTTGGCCGACGCACTAGAGGCAGCTTGTGCTGATTTGGTTGGGGTAAATTTGCAAGGATTATCAACAACTAATTCTCCTGCAGGACCTTCTGGACAGATTATTACGGTGTCTGATTGTCAAAGCGTTTCAACAGCAATAACAGCTGTCGAATTAAGAATTGACCCTGTGGCATGTGGCTATACGCCAATTCTTGGCCCAACACCAAGATTGTGTGATGCTGCTACTAGTAATCCGCTTTTTTATGAAGATTGGGAAAATGGTTTAGGTGCTTGGACTATAAGTCAGTTACCGACTAATGCAGCAACTTGGACTCCAAGAGATTGGACTTTGAATTCTTCATTGCCTGATAACAGAGCTGGTACAGCAATGTTTGGTATAGATCCTATAAACGGTAATTGTACTTCAGACCTTCAAAATGGTATTATTAGACTCCAAAGTCGTGTTATCAATATACCAAATATCAATACAGGAAGCTTTACAATGGTATTTTCACATTACGTAGAAACCGAAAAACTTTGGGATGGTGGAAATATTAAATACAGTCTTAATGGCGGACCTTGGTTATTACTGCCCAATTCTGCATTTACATCAAATGGATATAACAGTCCTTTGAATTCAACAATTCAAGGAAACGATAACCCAATGCAAGGACAGGCAAGTTTTACAGGCACTGATGGTGGCTCGTTAACAGGAAGCTGGGGAAAAAGTGTTGTTGATTTGTCTTCGATAGGTGTGACAGCCAATTCTACATTACAATTAAGATGGGAATTGGGTACAGATGGTTGTAATGGAGCCAGAGGATGGTTTTTAGATGATATAGTGATATTCAATTGTTCTGCTACTTTATCAGTATCTGAATCTGATTATTTAGATCAAGGAATACGTGTATTTCCAAACCCTTCCAATGGTCAGTTTACATTGAAAAAGATTAGGAACATCGATTTGATTAAAGCTGATGTTTTTGATGTTAATGGTCGTCTAGTCAATCAAATAGATTTGACAACAATGCAAACAGAAATAGATATTGATATAAGTAGGCTAACTTCTGGAATCTATTTTATGTCTGTTACATCACAAGGTGCTAAAAGCACCATAAAATTGATAAAGCACTAATTTGCTATTAGTATGAAAATAAAAAACCCTGCAACGACAGTTGCAGGGTTTTACATTTAAAAAAGTTAATGCGTATATGTTAAATTACTTTTACGTTTACTGCGTTTAATCCTTTTTTTCCTTCAGTTAGATCGAATTCAACCTCATCGCCTTCGCGAATTTCGTCGATTAATCCAGAAATGTGAACAAAATGTTCTTTGTTGTTTCCTTCTTCAGTGATAAAACCAAAACCTTTGGCATCGTTGAAAAATTTTACTGTTCCTTTACTCATTGTAATAAATATTAAATTAATTATAAATAATAAGTCAAATATAGTGCCATAAAATTTAACAAACTATTATTTTGGGTTTTTCTTACATTTTTTTTGAAACGAAAGAGGTGTTTACTGATTTGATTGCGAATAGGTTACGCTGAACAGTAAATAGATGATAATGCAAATGGTTGCAATAGCTGTTAATATGAAAATTACAGAAGCACCAAATTGATACCAAACAAAACCAGCCATGGCACTGGCCAACATAGTGCAAATACTCTGAAAGGCTGAATAAGTACCTATTGCAGTAGCAGTATCTTTTTTGTCACAAATATTACTAATCCAAGCTTTTGAAACACCTTCTGTTGCTGCAGCATAAACACCATAAAGGAAGAATAAGCCAATAAAGAGATACAAGTTGGTGTTTGTTGCCATTCCAAAATAGACGATTGCAAATAAAACTAATCCAAATATAAAAACCTTTTTAAGTCCAATTTTATCTGCTAATATGCCAATAGGAAAAGCAAATAAAGCATAAACTAGATTGTAAAAAATATAGACACCAATTACAGAAGTGTCATCCAGACCAGCTTCTTTGGCTTTCAAAAGCAAAAACACATCACTACTATTGAATAGCGTAAACGCAAGCAAACCAACAACAAGTTTTCTGTAAGAAGAAGGGCTTTGTTTCCAATAGCTTAAAAACGAAAAGAAACTCGTTTTCTTTTTGATTTTAATCTCTTGCTTTTTTTCTTTTAGATAAAAGGAGGCTATGATGGCCAAGAGCCCAGGAACAAAAGCAATAAAAAATAAGGTTTTGTAATCTTCAGGATAGTAGTATAAGTAGAGTAAAGCCAAAGCAGGCCCTAAAACAGCACCAAGCGTATCCATAGAGCGATGAAATCCAAAGACTTTAGCCTTGGTTTGTGGAGTAGCCTCGTCAGATAACAAGGCATCTCTGGCTCCTGTGCGAATACCTTTGCCTAATCTATCTATAGTTCGTGCAAAAAATATCCATAATGGATAGATAAAAACGGCCATCATTGGTTTTGAAATCGCACTAAAGGCATAACCCAGTTGCACAAAAGGGACTCGTTTGCCACTAGTATCACTCCGTTTGCCAAAATAACCTTTGCTCAACCCAGCAGTAGCTTCGGCAACACCTTCTAAAACACCAATTAGTACAACAGTAAAACCTATACTTTTTAAGTAAATGGGCAAAATAGGGTACAACATTTCGCTTGCCGTATCTGTAAACAAGCTAATGAGAGATAAAATCCAAACGCTTTTACTAATGTGTTTCAAAGGCTAGTTTTTGTTTGGATTAAAGTTAGTTGAAATGAAATTATTTTAATGTTATTTTATTTTTTTATTGGACAAAAAATAGAAGGGAAATACTTAAAACCTCGAATAAAACGATTTTATTTCCCATTTGCTTTTGCCTTCGTTAAGTGTAGCACATAGTATTTTGTGGCCATCTGTGCGCACATTTACCAAGCCATATACAATGCCATCAACTACTTTGAGTCTGTTCATGGTTTTGATTTTATCGGCTGGTTTAAGGGCTCCAGATGAGGTGTGTTTGTAACGCACATTTATTTTGGCTTCGTCGGTTAGCAGTACGTCTATATTGCCATTTTCTGTGGCATAGTCTTTTGTGTTTACTTCGTAAGGGTCACCAATTTTTAGGCTTCGAGATATTTCTGTACTATAGATCAATGGTGTTATCATTTCGTCATTTTCAATTTTTTGAAACCCTGTAACACCAGATGCCGCTACAATGTTTGGTCGAGGATGTGCATGTGTTTCGTCATCACCAGATGAAATGACTGTTGCGGCAGCATTAACGTATTGCAAAAATTCGTAAGAGCAATCATCGCTTCCATGATGGCAGGCTTTGACTACATCTGCTGCGAGTTCAATTTTATTGCCTGATAACGATTCAATAATATGCCGCTGACTTTTTTTGTTTAAATCGCCTGTGAGTAAAATTCGGCTTCTACCATAATCTACTCGTAACAAAATAGAGTTACCATTGGTGTTTTTATCATACGTGCCCAAATCTTTTAAAGTGGCTTGCCCATCGATAGTGGTCTCAATAGGCCCAAGAACTTTTATAGATGTTGGTTGGTCTTCTTCAAAACCTGGTAAGTATTTAAAGTTTTTTTTAGGATTGTAGGATAAACGTTCAATTTTGGCATCAGTTTCAATAATGCAGCTTAAAAAGTTTGCCCATTCACCTTGTAACTTCAAACTCGCCGAGGCCTTTAATCCGTTTTTTATGGAAGTTTTACCTGTTAGTAAATCGTACATGGCTCCATCTTTTTCTGTGCCTAAAAATCGAGATTTTTCGGCATTCTTCCACCACGAAATTCCGGCATGATAAAAGTTCTTTACATTGGTTTTTGTGGTATCAAGCTCGTTTTTTTCACGTTCGTCAGGATTTATCAAATCCCATAAGCCTCCATAATGATCTGCATCGCAATGAGAGCAAATCATAGCATCGAGTTCAATGGTGTTTTGCTTGTATTCCTTTTTAAACTTCCAATCCACAAAATCGGCTGCACTCTTACCATGTGGTTGTTTTGAGCGTTTATAACCACCATCAATAAGTATATGTTTGCGGTCTGGTGTAACAATAAGTACACCGTCACCTTGACCTACATCTATAAAATAGAGTTCTAACAAAGAGGTATCGCCCAATACATCTGCATCTATATAAGCATTGTTTGCCCAACGTGCATTGACTTTGTAACGACCATTTACTTTGGTGTTAGAAACTAACTCTACTCGATCTCCCCAAAGGAGTTCCATAAGCTCTGTGTTGCTGCTGCTGTCTTTGAAAAGCTTTGCTTTTTCGACATTAAGATATTTGATTGTGTTCGCCATGATTGAAGACTTTAAAAAAGTAGAGGAAAGATACAACTCTATAAAAAGCCAAACAATACGTAGAACTACGTAATTTTTAGGGTTTTATACTTGTTAAGACTTGGTTTTATTCCACTCGTCTTTTATGTCATTCCAATGATTTGTTGGATTGAGATATTTGTCCAGTTGAACAAAATTGTAGATGGAACAAGCAATAACAAAAAGAGAAACAATAATGAGAATAATTTTTTCAGTCTGACCGTTAACCATAGTAAATTCCATACAATTGATGAATAGAATAAAGACACTTACAACAATGTTTATGATGTTTACAATAATAGAAATGGTTTTTGAATTACTGTCTTTAGAGTTGTCTTTTAAATACTTTCCCCATCGTGTCCAGAATGAATTTGAATCAACAGCAACTTCAATTTCCTTTAATCGTAAGCTATAAACCACTAAATGTCGAGTTAATGATATCATCGTTTTTATTAAGGCAAAAATGATGAACATTAAACATATCTCCAGAGTTAGCTTTTGAAGAAATTGAGGTTTGATAAGGTGAGTGAACAATACACCAATGATAGTGATTGAGAATCCTAAAATGGTTATCCTAAAGTTCCAAAACGTCCGCACATTGCTACAGAGTTCTTGGTATTCAACTACTAGTAATTCTTTAGAAGGTTTTTTGTCTTTGCTTTTTTTCTTGTCTTTAGCCATGTGTAATTATCAGACTGTTAGTTGATTACAGGCCTAAAGTATTCTTTTTTTAATTATAAAACAAAAAGTCATCTATGATTTTTAACGAAGAACTAATTTTTTAATTACCTCTTTTCCAATCGATTCGTTGAGCATGGCGATAATTTTATCTTTACCATAGCTCAATTCTTCGCGAAGTACACTAGAGGTCAATTGTACATAAAGCGTATCTCGTTCCAATTGTACAGCTGTGGTGTAATTGTTAACACCATTTCCCATCATATTGGCCCAGGCTTCCTGCACATTGACTTTATCCAGTCCGGTTTGTAGTCGATTGGCATCAACAAATTCTTTTATGATATCGCTAATGGGTAAGTGGTCGTTATTTCGGCGTTTAGACATTATTCAATTACAATAGGTTCGTAACGTTTATAAAGATAAAGTAATTTATCCTTGTTTTGAATGAGAAGTTTATCTTCAGTAGCTTCCAAGACTGTTTCTTTCCATTCTGCAAAAGGTGTTTGGTAATATATATTTAAGCTGTCATTTTCAATGACTACTTTTAATGTTTCAGCATCATTTGAAGTTGAAAAACTGCCATCAAAATTTGGCTTCATTTTTTTTCTAAAACCTGTTAAGCTATCGTTGATACTAAAAAAATCAATCGTGTCATTGTAATTGTAGTCACGTTTAGTGCCATCAGGAAGCGTTACTTCGTCAATTTCCCAATAACCGTTGAGGTGCTCGATATAGTTTTCAGGGTTTTTGGAGCAGCCAAATGTTAATACTATTAGAAGTAAGAGGATAGCTTTTTTCACAGTTTAAAAATTTTATAAGATTGATGAATTTGCTTCACCACATTTTCGGTACGTTCGGCATGTGTGTCACTAATAAACAACTGTCCAAAATGATCATTATCCACCAATTCAATAATTTGTGCGACTCGATTTTCATCTAGTTTATCAAAAATATCATCCAAAAGCAAAATTGGTGGCACGCCACTTTGTTGCTTTATAAAATCAAATTGCGCCAATTTTAAAGCGACTAAAAATGATTTTTGTTGACCTTGGCTTCCAAATTTTTTGATAGGAAATGTATCGATTTCAAAATTCAAATCATCTTTATGAATGCCTACACTTGTATATTGCAAGGCTTTGTCTTTATTGATGTTTTCTTTTAGAAGAGCAACCAGTTCACCATCAAACAGATCGCTTTTGTATGACAAATTGACCTCTTCATTATGATTGCTAATGGCATTATAACGCAGTTTGAAAATAGGAATAAACGTTTCTAGAAAGTCGTAACGCGTTTTAAAAATTTCGGCTCCGTAGGTCTGAAGCTGTTCGTTATACACTTGCAATGTTTGAGAGTTGAATGTATTGTTTAAAGCAAAGTATTTGAGCAAAGCATTGCGTTGCGACAGTATTTTGTTGTAATTAATAAGGTTGTCGAGATAACTCTTATTGCCTTGTGAGATGACAGTGTCTATAAATTTACGCCTTGTCTCACTACCTTCAATAATCAAATCCCTGTCTGCTGGCGAAATAATCACTAACGGAATAAAACCAATATGGTCACTGAACTTTTCATAAGGCTTGCCATTGCGCTTGATGAGTTTTTTTTGTCCTTTTTTTAGAGAAACCACTATTTTTTCGGTGCGTTCTTCTTTTTCAAACACGCCGTCAACCACAAAAAAATCTTCATCGTGTTTGATGTTTTGTGTAGCTATGGGGTTAAAATAGCTTTTTCCAAAAGACAGATGGTAAATAGCATCTAAAACATTCGTTTTTCCAACACCATTGGCACCTACAAAGCAATTGATTTTGGAGTCGAACTCAAAAGTTTGGCTTTCAAAATTCTTATAATTGATAAGGGAAAGGGTGTTTAAATTCATAAAGAAAACAGTACTAAAGCAATTTTTATTTGGCATTGAAGCCAAAGGATGTGCAAATTATTGAAAAATAACAAATAATTTACCTTTTAAATACCAATAAAAATTTTATTTTTGCGGCGCACAAAAAGACAATTTATGGCAACGTATAAGAAAAGAGGTTACAAACCAAAAACGCAAGAAGAGAAGGTCGATGCTTTAGAGCAACACTCAACAACAGCAGGAGTATTCAATACTTTGGATGAATCTGCATCAAAAACTGAAGAATGGGCTGTAAAGAACCAAAATTATATCATGATAGGTGTTGGTTTGATAGCAGCATTGGTATTGGGCTATCTAGGATATCAAAAATTCATCGCTGAACCAAAAGCTAGTGAAGCCATGAATGAAATGTACAAAGCGCAACAACATTTTGACCAAGCAGTCAATGCTACTGAAAAAGATTCGTTATTTAACTTGGCTCTTAAAGGTGCTGATGGAAAATACGGAATGATCGATATCATCAACGAATACAGCGGAACACCTGCTGCTAATTTAGCTAACTATTACGCAGGAATGGCGTATTTGAACATGAAGGATTACAAAAATGCAGTAAAGTATTTAAGTGATTTTTCTAGCGATGATGAAATGTTAGGGCCAATTGCCAAAGGAGGTATAGGTGACGCGTTTGTGCAATTAGAGCAACCAGCGGAAGCATTCGACTATTATGTAAAAGCTGCTGAAATGAAAACCAATGATTTTACAACTCCTATGTATTTATTGAAAGCTGCTAATGTAGCATTTACTCTTGGCAAAACTGAAAAAGCATTAGAGTATTATAAAAGAATCAAACAAGAATTTCCTGCTTCTACCGAAGCGTCTAATATTGATGTATTTATAGGAAGAGCAGAAGCAAGTCTTTAATATGGCTACTGTAAACCAAAATTTATCCGATTACGATAAAAATGCAATCCCAAACGCGAAGCAATTTCGGTTTGGGATTGTTGTTTCTGAATGGAATAGTGAGATTACCAATGGTCTTTACAAAGGTGCTTTTGACACCCTTTTAGAACATGGTGTGTTACCGCAAAACATTGTACTTTGGCATGTGCCAGGAAGCTACGAACTAATCTATGGCAGCAAGCGTATGCAAAACCAAATGGTAGATGCAGTGATTGCTATAGGTTGTGTTATTCAAGGAGAAACCAAACATTTTGACTTTGTGTGCGAAGCTGTTGCACAAGGTATCAAAGATTTAAATGTCCAAAGCGATACACCAGTTATCTTCTGTGTGCTAACCGACAATAATATACAGCAATCTATTGATCGTTCTGGCGGAAAACACGGCAACAAAGGTGTAGAAGCTGCAGTTGCAGCAATTAAAATGGCAACGCTTCGTAAAAACTCCTAAACAGTTTTTCCCTTTGTGAAACAGCACCAGGTTTTAATTAAGTATTTTTATCAATCTTTCTAAACCAATAGTCGCTGTTTCAGGAATAACGGTTAAGTTATGTTTACTTGCTATACTAGGTTTTGGGTCAATAAAATAAATTGAAGTTCCTTGTGGCACATAATGCATCAAACCAGCCGCTGGATACACTTGCATAGATGTTCCAACAATCACTAAAATATCAGCAGATTCGCATATCTCCATAGCCCTGTCTATCATCGGCACTGCTTCGCCAAACCAAACAATATGAGGGCGCAACTGATATCCTTTAGGGCAAACATCACCTATTTTGATATCTGTCTTACAGTCAAAAAAAGTAAACTCGTCCATTATGCTTCTCGACTTTAATAATTCGCCATGCAAATGGATAACGTTAGTGCTTCCAGCACGCTCGTGTAAATCATCGACATTTTGGGTAATGATTGAGACTTTATAATCTTCTTCTAATTTGACCAAATTGTAATGCGCTGCATTGGGCTCGACTTCAAATAATTGCCTGCGACGTTGGTTATAAAAATCCAAAACAAGTTCTGGATTGGCACGAAATCCTTCGGGAGTTGCCACTTCCATAACATCATGACCTTCCCATAACCCATCAGCATCTCTAAAAGTTTTGATACCACTCTCGGCACTCATTCCTGCACCTGTAAGTACGACTATGTGTTTTTTCATGGCATAAATTTACTAATTTTGATTTATGATAGATATTAAACTCCTACAGCATCTCGAAACATTTCTTACAGAAACACGTAGGACACGTTTTGAAGCTGTATTGTCGCAACGTACCAAGCATTTTACGGTTGCGATCGAAGACGTTTATCAATTGCACAATACAAGTGCGGTTATACGTACTTGTGACGTTTTTGGAATACAGGAAGTCAACATCATTGAAGAGCGCAACTCAAAACGTATTGATAGAGAGATTGCAATGGGAGCACAAAAATGGGTCGATTTGAACCGTTACAATTCGGTTAAAGATGCCATTAAAAACTTAAGGCAAAAGGGCTATCAAATTGTAGCAACAACACCTCACACCAACGATGTTTTACTTCAGGATTTTGATGTGACCAAAAGATCGTGCTTTTTCTTCGGGAGGGAAACAGAAGGCTTGTCACAAGAGGTTTTAGATGTTGCAGATTGCTATTTGAAAATTCCTATGGTTGGTTTTACAGAGAGTTTAAACATTTCGGTTTCGGCTGCTATCATACTGCAAGATGTGACGACAAAATTGAAGCAAACCAATATCAATTGGCAATTGTCAGATGAAGAACAACTTCAAAAACGGATGGATTGGGTGCAAAAAACCATCAACAGTTATGACAAAATCGTTAATCGATTTTATGAAGAACAAAATAATCACTAAATTTAGTGTAACTAAATTAACTAACTAAAACTTAATAACATGTCACTATTTCTCTATATAATTTTAGGAATTGTTGCTTTTGTAGCTTTTTTGGGCTTCATTGCACCAAAAAGCTATCACGTAAAGCGCAGTATTATTATCAACAGGCCGCTTCCAGAAGTATTCAATTATTTAAAACTCATAAAGAACCAAGATTATTGGTCTCCATGGAAAAAGAAAGACCCTAATATGAAGCAAGAAACAGTTGGAACTGATGGGAATGTAGGTTTTATTAATAAATGGGAAGGCAATAAAGATGTTGGTACTGGCGAACAGGAAATCATGCGAATTGTTGAAAATGATATCGTTGAAAGCCAGTTGCGCTTTTATAAACCTTGGAAATCACAATCGGATGCTTACATAAAAGTCAATAAGGTGGATGACCAAAATACCGAAGTTGTTTGGGGATTTTCTGGTAAGAATAAGTTTCCTTCAAGTATTTTTATGATGCTTTATAATATTGATAAGCACGTCGGAAAAGATTTTGATGAAGGGTTGGCAAGTTTGAAAGAGATTTTAGAGCAATAAACAAGATTTCCACCTTCGTGGAAATGAAAAAATATAACTTATGAAGCACAACATGGTAGGATGGTTTGAAATTCCTGTCAATGACATGAATAGAGCCAAAATGTTCTATGAAAGCGTTTTTAAAGTGGACATTTCCATACACGATTTTGGAGGTTTGCAAATGGGATGGTTTCCAGACCGAGGCGATGTCATTGGAGCACAAGGCACACTTATTAAACAAAGCACATACATACCAAGTAAAGAAGGGACTTTGATTTATTTTATTTGTGAGGATGTACAAAATGAATTGGGCAGAGTAGAGGCCGCAGGTGGAACAATATACCAACCAAAGACACAGATTTCACCAGAACATGGTTATATGGCTGTTTTTATTGATTCTGAAGGTAATAGGATTGCGTTACATTCTAGAAATTAAAGATAGTAATTAGTCTATAACGATTTTTTAAGCATTTAAGATGTTTTATTTGTTCATAGTGTGGTTATTAAATAGTTTAGATAATAATCTATTTATATGAAATCCATACTATTTCCTTTAGAACAGCTTAAATCAATTTTCCCATCAGTTATTGTTAGTGCAATATTTTCATTGTTAATTATTGCCTCTGTTTTAGGCTTACATTTTTACAATGATATACCATTATACTTACTTACTACTGATGTCACTGTGGCAGCTAATGCTCCATTATATTTTGGGATACAATCTCAAATAGGAATTTTCTTTTGGGCAGCAACTGCAGCTATTTGCAGTTATAGCTCAAACCTAGTAATGTCTAAGCCAAACAAGAATTTTTTATTGGTTTCAGCATCTATTTCTTTGTTTTTGGGTCTGGATGATATTTTTATGTTTCACGAAATTGTGTTTCCTTCATTAGGAGTTCCTCAAAAAGTAGTGTATTTAAGTTATGCGCTTTTAATGCTTCTTTATGGATTTAAGTTTTTAAAAACACTTTTAAGTACAGAGTATGTTTTGTTTGCATTAGCTATTGGCTTTTTTGGGATTTCACTTTTAACCGATAACTTTTTGAAGCAATTTGAATCGCAATATATTACTCAATTATTGGAAGATGGCGCAAAATTTATTGGGATCGTATTTTGGACGGTCTATTTTTATAGGACGAGCAGAAAAATGGTAAAAGTTGAAATGAATTAAAACTAATTAGAACGACTCTTGCTCAATACTTTATATTCTTCATAACATTCATTGATAGCATCAAGAATTTGAAGGTCGTTGGCAGTTTGTATGAAGTCTTTTGAATAGTTGCATTGACGTACAATTTCATCCAAATCCAATCGATCCACTTGTAACAGTACCATCAACATTTCCCTGTCAAAACGCGAAGCCAGTAAATTCCTGATTTCGTCATCTTCTTTCATCTTACGGAGTTTACGGAGTTCGTTTGGTTTTTTACCAAAAATACTATGTAAAAAATCGGCAGGATTAAAAATAGCTCCGAGGACTTTGCTTATTCCTGAACTGTTGTTACCAGCTTCATAACCAGTTGTAGATAATCCTGATACACTATATCTGTAATTTGTTTTTATGGGTACCTGATTGATGTCAACTACCAAATAGCCTGTCAATTTTAATTGATTGACCACGACTTCTTCCAATGCTAGAGCCAATTCGGTCATCTCAATTTTAGTTTCACCAAATTTCAACCAGTCATTGGTCACTTTAACTTTTATTGATTTATAGCCAAGATAAGAAAAGTGTAATGTGTCATTCACGTTTGCTCTAATCTCAAAAGCACCTTTGTCGTCTGTCGAAGTTCCTATAACCTGGTTAAGATTTACGATATTGACACTCTCTAGTGGTTGTTCTGTAGTGGTGCTTATGATGATGCCTTTTACTTTAGCAATCTCCTGGCTAAAACCAAGTGCACTTACCATAGCAAAAGAAATGAATATTAAGAATTGCCTCATTTGTTAAAATTACGATATAAAAATAGTAAACAAAACCAGAAAACGATAAAATAGATAAAAAATTGACTTAATATTAACACGTTTAGAATTCAGCCTACAGCCTTCGGGTAGCAATCACGATCAACAATTAAGATTTAAAAATTTACTTTCTTTAAAGCAAACTATTTTTACTAATCCTTGATGAAAGCAAACAACTGCTGACTGAAGGCCGCAAACTGAAGACTTATTACAATTAGTCTTTACGTCTTGAACGTCTTGGTCTTGAAAAACTCGATTCTGCTGGTTTAAAATCACCACTGGAACGTCTTTCTTTTCTGTTTGGTCCAGACGAATCACCCGAACGTCTTGGGCGAGATTCAGAACTTCTTCTGTCACTTCCACCTGAACGTCTTTCAGCTCTTGGCTTAAAATTGCCTCCACTACGTCTGTCACTTCCACCACTAGAGCGTCTTTTGTTTCTGCTTGTACCACGACCTTTGTCTTCGCTTACTTCAACATTGACAAATCGACCATTATGTTTAAAATCTTGGAAGAACGCCAATACTTTTTCCTGTAGTTCTTTTTCGGTGTTGAAAAATGAAAAACTATCTTTGACATCTACTTTAAAGACATCGTCTCTACCAAGTTCTAAAATGTCTTTTAAGAAATCTTTCAAACTCATCCAATCATAACCATCTTTCTTACCAACATTGATGAAGTAACGCGATGAATTATCACTACTACCATAATCGCGTCCAGAATCTCTATCAGAATCTCTATCGCTACTACGCGAATCTGTAACATTTAAGTTTTTAGATCTTTGGTAGTAGTTATAAAAACGTGTAAACTCTACAGAGAAGAATTTTTTAATCAATTCATCTTTAGAAGTATCTTCAAACAGTTCGTTAATGCTGGTTAAATATTTATCAATTTCGTGATTAACTTCAGTATTATGGATTTTATTTGCTAGCGACATTAATTGTGTTTCACAAATAGCCATTCCATCAGGAATTTGCTTCAATTCAAATTTCTGGTTAATAATACGTTCAATACTTTTTATTTTACGCACTTCGCTTTTAGAAACAATAACCATTGAGATTCCTGTTTTACCAGCACGTCCAGTTCTACCAGATCTATGTGTGTATGTTTCAGGTTCATCAGGTAATTGGTAATTAATAACGTGAGTAATATCATCAACATCAATTCCACGAGCAGCAACATCTGTAGCTACTAGCATTTGTATTTGGTTTTTTCTGAATGAATTCATTACCAAATCACGTTGGTTCTGGCTTAAATCACCATGTAATGCTCCAGCGCTGTAACCATCTTCAATTAATTGCTCTGCAACTTTTTGAGTATCACGTTTTGTACGACAGAAAATCACAGAAAAAATATCTGGATTTGCATCTGCTAAACGTTTTAAAGCATCATAACGATCACGAGAATTTACTAAATAGTACTCGTGTGATACTTGGTTTGTACTTTCGTTTTTGTTTCCTACAGTAATTTCCATAGGGCTTTTCATGAATCTTTTTGCAATATTAGATACCTCTTTTGGCATTGTTGCAGAAAATAACCATGTGTTTTTGTCTTCAGGGGTATGAGATAAGATATCTGTAATATCTTCTTTAAAACCCATATTTAACATTTCGTCAGCTTCATCTAAAACTGAATATTCAATTTTAGAAATATCAACCATGTTACGGCTAATCATATCTTTCATACGACCAGGAGTAGCAACGATAATTTGTGCTCCTCTTTTTACTTCTCTAGCTTGATCGCTAATGCTTGAGCCACCATAAATAGCAACGACATTAAGTCCTTTACAGTACTTACCGTAAAGTTTCATCTCGTTTGTAATTTGTAAACAAAGTTCACGAGTAGGAGATAAAATTAAACCTTGAGTGGTTCTGCTATCAATATTAATTTTTTGAAGCATCGGAAAGCCAAAGGCAGCAGTTTTACCTGTCCCTGTTTGTGCTAAAGCCACTAAATCGGTGTCTTTTTCTAATAAAATTGGGATTGCTTTTGCTTGGACGTCACTTGGCGTTTCAAAGCCTAAATCTGTAATAGCATGTAAAAGGTCTTCATTAAGACCTAAATCTTTGAATGTGTTCATTCGATTGTAATAAGTATTCGATTATGTTCTTTGGTGTTACAAGAGAAGCGAATCGACATACTTAAACCTAAACTTCTAGTAACACATCCTCACTCTGAGGAATTTCAAGCTGCAAAGATACGCTTTTATATATGACAATTCCTAATTGTTAATCAATTGATTATTAAGATATTAAATTGAGTTGAGAAAATCAACTAACTGTTTTACAGCCTTTCCACGATGTCCAATGCTATTTTTTTCTTCCATAGAGATCTCGGCAAATGTTTTTTTGTAACCTTTTGCTTTAAAAATCGGGTCGTAGCCAAAGCCATTGTCACCTTGTCTAGAAACCGTAATGTCACCTTCGCAGATACCAGTAAATGTTTCCAATTTACCGTTAAGGTGCAATGCAATAACTGTTTTAAACTGTGCTTGTCGGTTGGTATGAGGCTTTAGTTCGTTGAGCAGTTTGTCCATATTATCATCAGCATTGCGTTGTTCTCCAGCATAGCGAGCCGAATATGCACCTGGTTCTCCATTAAGAGCCTCTACTTCTAAACCTGTATCGTCGGCAAAACAATCGTAACCATGATGTGTTTTAATGTATTCCGCTTTTTGAATAGCATTGCCCTCAATGGTATGTTGTGTTTCTGGAACGTCTTCAAAACAACCAATATCTTCAAGACTTAAAAGCTTTATGTGTTGAGGTATCAAACTCTGGACTTCCTTTAATTTGTTGAGGTTATTGGTAGCGAAAACAAGTTGCATCTTTATATGATTTTTAAAAATCAAAAATACAACTATATGAATAGAATAAAAATGGATTTTAGTTAAGACTAACAGTAATGTATCTGACCTAAAAATTTAAACATAATTTATGATTTTCATCAGTAATAAATTGGTTAAAATCTCATATATTACGATATGAATATGAACCAATAAAGTGAAATTATGACGATTAACATTCAATTTGTAAATTTAGACCACAGTCCAACGTTGGCAGCACATACAGAAGAAAAATTAAAAAAATTAGCTGAAAAGTACGAATGGCTTATCAATGCCGATGTGTTTTTTAAAGAAGAAGGCAATGAGCCTGAAAAAGGAAAAATATGTAATATTCAATTAAGTTTGCCTGGACCTCGAATTTTTGCTACTTCAAATGAAAAAAATTATGAATTGGCTGTGAAAGAAACCATCAGTGATTTAATCATACAACTCAAAAAGCGTAAGGAAACGTATAAAACCTATTGAAAGGGCTTACTTTCTAAAATCGTACACTAAACCAATACCATAGGCAGCTCCTTGGAACGAATTGCGTCCAGCTAGCAAATAGGATAGGTTAATATATGCGCCAAGGTTTTTTGAAAACGAAGTATAAACTGTTCCGCCTACTTTATGGTAATCGACACCAAATTCTTTAAAGTTTTGTGGTGCTGGGCTACCAAGATAGTCTGTGCCTCCAAAAGAATGTTGGTAATCGTAATACACATCATAATACCAATTGTTTTTTGAGGTTCCGACTTTTAAAGTGACCGGAAGGCTGTTGGGTGTCTCTTCAAATTTAAAGGAAAAACCACTCTGTAGTGTTGCGAACCATTGTGTTTTCCACTGGTAATGGAGCATCAAACGTGTATCAATGATGGTAGCTTGTTGACCAATATCATTCAAACCACCAATATCATAATCACTTGCAGGTGTCGAAAAGCCAGAACCAAAGCTCATTTCGAGCTTCCCATTGCCATTCTCTTTGTTATAAAATCGATATTTCAAAAACAAAGAAACATCTTGTAAATCACTGTTTTTATTACTCGATATATAAGGTAAGGCAACTTGTGCGTCCAGATTTTCGGTCAATCCATACGATGCAAAAAGGTTGACATAATAGGCACTTCTGCTCAAATCTGTTTTGGTATCGCCAGCGAAGTAGTGTTTTGGGTCTTCAAACCCTAAACCTAGAACGAGCGTTGCATTTCCTTTACCACGATAAAATCCATCTATTTTTCCTTGCGAAAAGCTTTTGAATGATAAAAGAATAAAAAATAAAATACAGTATTTCATAATGTTTGATTGGTTTGTTTTTTTAAGACGTAATAAGAAGGCATTCATTACAAACTAAAAATATCAAAAGCAATTATTGAGTAATACGGAATAAATTAGGAACACTTTACTTGATAAGGTCAGATAGAGGCATAAGTCTACTCAATAGGGTTGCTTTTACTCATAAATCGTTCAGAAAAAAAGTGGAGTGATTTCAATAAAGCTTTCGGTTGAGACCTCTTTTAATGTCGGCTAAAACAATGCTACAATTTATTTTTTTCAAAAAAAGTTAAAGAATTGTTAATAAATGATATTTTTGTTTCGTATATTTCTAATTACCAACAAGTTATGCGACGATTTTCTTTCAATAGACATAACTAAAATGATTTAATTATGAAATTAAAAAGCAATTTAGAAAGGAATTTGGAGACTGCTGAAATTGTTGTTTTTTTGTGCTTGATGGCTTTTATGGCTTTTAAAGCATATTCAGCCGCAGAGTATATTAGTCAAGAAGTATTGATGGAATCAAGTTTTGTTTTCCTTAAATAGAATCTATTAACAATCACAAAATAATACCTACTTGTGATGGTAGGGCTCATTCTTCAAGATTGTGAACCCACGATACAATTGCTCTATCACAAACAATCGGATCATTTGATGAGAAAAAGTCATTTTTGATAATGACAGTTGTCCTTGTGACTTGTTGTAAACTTCTTGTGAAAACCCGTAAGGTCCTCCAATAACAAACACCAATTGCTTGATTCCAGAATTCATGTGCTTTTGTAGATAATCTGAAAACCCAACAGAGTCGAGTTGCTTTCCGTTTTCATCCAATAGAATCAAAACATCAGTAGCATTGAGCTTATTCAAGATAAGTTCGCCTTCTTTTTGTTTCTGTTGGTCTTCGCTCAAATTTTTGACCTTCTTTAAATCTGGAATTATCTCAAATTCAAATTTGATGTAAAAACCCAATCGTTTTTGATAATCATCAATCAAAGATTGCAATTGCTTATTGTCGGTTTTGCCTATGGCGAGGAGTTTTATCTGCATATTCAAATTTACAATTTTATTCGTATTCAGAATTTGGTATTTGTAATTAGAATTTTTCAATTTCCAATTAGTATTTTTACATCAAATATCTTACAAATGATTTCACAAGAACAATTCAATAAAGAAATAGAACTCATCATTGCCAATGCCATTAGAGAAGATGTTGGTGATGGCGACCATAGTTCGTTGGCTTGCATTCCTGCTGATGCCATGGGAAAAGCCAAATTATTGGTCAAAGATAAAGGGATTATTGCTGGTGTTGAGTTTGCCAAAAAAGTGTTCAACTATGTCGATAAGAATATGAATGTTGTGACCTTGATAGAAGATGGTTCTAAAGTGGAGCATGGTGATATCGTGTTTTATGTCGAAGGCGCTTCGCAATCTATTTTAAAGGCAGAACGTTTAGTGCTTAATGCCATGCAACGTATGAGCGCTATTGCGACCAAAACCAAGGTATTTGTAGATTTGTTAGAAGGTACAAAAACTCAAATTCTCGATACGCGAAAAACAACTCCAGGCATTCGTGCGCTCGAAAAATGGGCTGTAAAGATTGGAGGAGGTGAAAATCATCGATTTGCCCTTTATGATATGATTATGCTTAAAGATAACCATATCGATTTTGCTGGTGGTATCACAAAAGCTATTACCAAAACCAAGCAATATCTAAAAGATACCAATAGAGATTTAAAAATTATTGTTGAAGCTCGTAACCTTCAAGAAATAGAAGAGATACTTAAAACCGATGGTGTATATCGTATTTTGATAGATAATTTTAACTATGAAGATACCAAAAAAGCAGTAAAGCTCATCGGCAACAAGTGTTTGACAGAATCTTCTGGAGGAATCAATGAGGAAACAGCTCGAAAGTATGCCGAATGCGGTGTCGATTTTATTTCGTCCGGAGCTTTGACACATTCTGTTTACAACATGGATTTAAGTCTTAAAGCAGTATAAATGTCAAAAGAAATCAACGAAAATATTGAAGACGAAATAGAAGACAAGCTCGAAAAACTACCTGTCATCAAGCATATCGTTGCTTTTTTGAAAAGAATAGAGATGCCAGCTTTAGAAGGGTTGACCTTTTATGATTTTTTGAGATTGTATGCTAAAGGTATTGTCAAAGGTGCAGTGACTTCGAGAGCAAGTGCCATTGCTTTCAGTTTTTTTACGGCAATTTTCCCATTTTTGCTCTTTGTTATTATACTCATCCCTTATATTCCTGTGGCTGGATTCGCTTACGATTTTAGAGAATTTCTCGACTCTATTCTGCCACCTCAAACCTCCGATTTTTTCTTTGAAAATATCTTTCAAAATATATATAGTGACGGTAACGCTGGTTTGATTTCGTCAGTCTTTATTTTGTCTTTGTTTTTAATGGCAAACGGTATTTATGCCTTGTTTGCAGGTTTTGAAAGTTCGTACCATCAGCAACTCACGCGAAGTGTGGTTAAACAATATCTGTATTCTCTTGGTGTTGCCGTGATTTTGGTTTTTTTATTGATAGTCACAATTGCCATTCTTGGTTATTTTGAAATTTATATCATACAACGTTTTTTATATATTCTTGATAAAAAGGGATATGAAACCATAGAGCAAGGTAAGCTAATGGTTGCAGTTGCTAAATATGTGTTTTTTGTTATAATGGTTTATATAGCGACAGCTATCTTATATTATTTTGGAACCAAAGAAGGTAAAACATCCAAATTCTTTTCTGTAGGCGCATTGTTTACAACCATCCTTATCATTGTGTTTTCCTATCTGTTTGGTGTGTACATTAACCAGTTTTCGAGATATAATGAACTTTATGGGTCTATTGGAGCTTTGTTAATCTTATTGTTTTATTTGTGGCTCAATTCCAATATCTTATTGCTTGGTTTTGAGTTGAATGCCACTTTAAGACGTTTGAGAAAAAGGAATAAAAAATAAAGATAGATGCCACATTTTATAGACGTTGTTCTTCCCATTCCTTTAGAAAAATCGTTCACTTACAGTATTACTAAAGCTGAAGCCGATTTTTTAAAGGTTGGAATGCGTGTGGCAGTTCCTTTTGGGAAATCTAAAATTTACACAGCTTTGGTGTACCGCATTCATAATGAAGCACCTTTAATCTACGAAGCAAAAGATATTCATCAAATATTGGATGATGCTCCTTTGGTGACAGCTACACAATTATTGCATTGGGAGTGGATTGCCAATTATTATATGTGTACGTTAGGAGAGGTGATGCGAGCCGCATTGCCAAGTGCATTTGTACTCGAAAGCGAAACGGTTGTTACTAAAAATAATGATGTTATTATCAATGATGAGGATTTAGTTGATGATGAATTCTTGGTCTATGAAGCGTTGCATCATCAATCGTCGTTGAAGATTCAAGATATTTCCAATATTCTTGATAAGAAGAATGTACTGCCTGTTATCAAGCGCCTTCTTGATAAAAATGCGATAGAAGTAGAGGAGGAAGTGTACGAAAAGTACAAACCAAAGTTGGTACGCTATGTTAAGTTGCACTCAACTTACAGTTCGCAGGGAAAGCTTCAACAGTTGCTTGAAGATTTGAGTAGAGCACCAAAGCAGCGCGATGTGGTGATGACTTTGTTTTCTATCTCTGCGAAGACAAAAAAACCAGTTAAAGTTTCTGATCTGTCTGAAGAAAGTGATGCATCGTCTACAATCATTAAAACATTGATTGATAAAGGCATCCTTGAAGAGTTTCATATTCAAACAGATAGAATATCATATTCTGGTGATGACAATGAAGACAGTAAAGATTTAAACGAATACCAAAAAAGAGCGTTGACGGACATTTTGGAATCTTTCAAAACCCAAAACGTGACCTTGCTTCATGGAGTGACCTCTTCAGGCAAAACTGAAATTTATGTCAAACTTATTGAAGAAGCTATTTCCAAAGGAAAGCAAGCTTTGTATTTGTTGCCAGAAATAGCCTTGACCACACAGTTAGTGACACGACTTCAAAACTATTTTGGAGAGAAAGTTGCCATGTTTCATTCCAAATATTCATCACACGAACGTGTTGAGGTTTGGCACAATGTGTTGAATAATGAGGCTAAAGCCCAAATTGTACTTGGAGCTCGCTCATCTATCTTTTTGCCTTTCAGTAATTTAGGACTCGTCATTGTAGATGAAGAGCACGAATCGTCCTATAAGCAATTCGACCCAGCGCCTCGTTATCACGCTCGCGATGCTGCCATTGTGTTAGCTGGCTTATTTCAATCGAAAACCTTATTGGGCTCGGCAACACCAAGCCTAGAAAGCTATTACAACGCACAACAGGATAAATATGGTTTTGTTGAAATCACCAAACGTTTCAATAATGTCCTGATGCCAGAAATGGAGTTGGTCGATATCAAAGACAAGCACAAGCGCAAACGGATGAAAGGTCATTTTAGTGATCGATTGATTGAGGAAATGACCGAAGCCTTACAAGATGGGCATCAAATTATCTTGTTTCAAAACCGTAGAGGATTTTCTCCAATTGTAGAGTGCAATACCTGTGGACATTCGCCACAATGCTCTAATTGTGATGTGAGTTTAACCTTTCATCAATATAAAAACGAATTGCGCTGTCATTATTGTGGGTATCATACAGCCATGCTTCAAAACTGTCAGGCTTGTGGCAGTGTAGAGCTTGATTCTAAAGGCTTTGGAACAGAGCAGGTAGAGGAAGAGGCAAAAGCATTGTTTCCAGAGCATAAAGTGGCTCGTATGGACTTTGATACGACCAGAGGAAAATATGGTTACGAAAAAATCATCACTGCTTTTGAACAGCAAGAGGTCGATATTTTGGTTGGTACACAAATGTTGACTAAAGGGTTGGATTTTAGAAATGTAAAGTTGGTTGGTGTGATGAATGCTGATAATATGCTCAATTTTCCAGATTTTAGAGCACACGAGCGCAGCTTTCAGTTGATGTTACAAGTGTCAGGTAGGGCAGGACGTACCGATAAACGAGGTAAAGTGTTGATCCAGACCTACAATCCGCATCATCGCATTCTTCAACAAGTATCCACTAATAATTATGTAGAGATGTTTGAAGAGCAAATGAACGATAGACATATCTATAAGTATCCACCAATATACCGATTGATAAAAATCACTTTAAAGCATAAAGATTATAATAAGGTCAATTTAGGTGCAGAATGGTATGCAACGGCTTTAAAACAAGTGTTTAAAACCAATATATTGGGTCCAGAGTTTCCACCCATATCTCGTATAAGAAATCAATACCACAAAAACATATTGGTAAAAATTCCGCAAAAACAGTCACTGGTAAAAACTAAAGAAGCTATCATCAAAATAAATAATAGCTTCTTTAGTGTCAAAGATTTTAGGGCAATCCGAGTAATTTTAAATGTCGATAATTATTAGTGAAATAGAAATTTGGTTGCAAATTTCGTGATTGAACTAATCCCGATTGAAATCGGGACCTTTAAAATCTTACTAGTAATTTTTCTAAATATTGTTCAGAGCCTCTACCAGATCTGATTTTTTGTTTCGACTTAACGGAATCTCATAAGCACCAACTTCAACATTTTTACTATTGAATCGGTCCACTTTGTCGAGATTGACGATATACGATTTGTGAATTCTTAAAAATTTGCCTTCTGGCAGTTCACTTTCAAACGCTTTCATGGTCGATAATACGACCAAGCTGTTCTCTTCGGTTACTAATTTTACATAGTCACCAAGAGCTTCGATCCATTTGATATCTTTTATATAAACTTTTCGTTTTTTTAGATTACTTTTGACAAAGATGTGTTCGCCATCAGTTTCATTGAAATCTAATTTCAACTTATGCTGTTCTAGAGCTTTCTCTACAGCAGTATTAAAACGTTCTCTTGTAATTGGTTTTTGTAAATAATCGGTAGCATCATAGTTAAAAGCTTTGAATGCATATTCGGTTTTACCAGTAACAAAAATAATTTGGGGTTTATTGTTGAGTACATCCAGCAGTTCAAAACCGTTCAAAACAGGCATTTCAATATCTAGGAAGATAAGATCTACCTTATGGGTATTTAGGCCGTTCTTGGTTTCAAGGGCACTACTGTATTCTGCAATAAGGTTAAGTGAGGAATGATTCTCAATTAACTTTACTATCGACAGACGTTGTATCGCAGAATCATCAACTACTACACAGTTTAAAGTCATAACATTGTATTTATTAGGTTAAGATATCGACAATAGTACGAAAAATTCGGATAAAAACCAAAAAACATCGGTAAAGTGTTGATTTTAACAAAATTTTAACATTTATCAATAACCATAAATTTACATACAAATATGTTGCCAGAATTAGAAATAATGTCTATTTTTGCAGCCATTTTTAATTATTAATACATATTTATATGAATCATTATGAAACTGTTTTCATCTTAAATCCCGTTTTATCTGAAACACAGATAAAGGAAACAGTAGAGAAATACGAAGATTTTCTTGTTTCTAGAGGAGCGAAGATGATAGCCAAAGAAGATTGGGGACTAAAAAAATTAGCTTACCCAATTCAACACAAAAAAAGTGGTTTCTATCACTTATTTGAATACACTGTAGATGGTGAAGTGATCAATCCATTAGAAGTAGAGTTTAGACGTGACGAACGTTTTATGCGTTACCTTACAGTAAAATTAGACAAGCACGCAGTTGCTTGGGCTGAAAAGAGAAGAACTAGAAACAAACAAAAAGCGTAATTATGTCATCTATAGAACAACAAGCTAAAGGAAAAAAAGATGGTGAGATCAGATATCTTACACCATTAAATATCGACACAAGCAAAACGAAGAAATACTGTCGTTTTAAAAAGTCTGGCATCAAGTATGTTGATTACAAAGACGCTGACTTCTTATTGAGTTTTGTAAACGAGCAAGGTAAATTGTTACCAAGACGTCTTA
Source organism: Flavobacteriaceae bacterium UBA5534 (assembly GCA_002426015.1). GTDB lineage: Bacteria > Bacteroidota > Bacteroidia > Flavobacteriales > Flavobacteriaceae > Aquaticitalea. Next base: position 55,452 of record DINS01000022.1, on the reverse strand, counting down.
CAGGAACCTCTTTAAAATACCAAAGAAAAGTATCTGTTGCAGTAAAAAGAGCGCGTCACCTTGCGTTGATGCCTTATGTAGCCGATTTATTAAAATAATAAAAACATAACTATGGAACTTATATTAAAACAAGACGTTGAAAATTTAGGATTTAAAGACGATATTGTAACAGTTAAGAACGGTTATGGTAGAAACTTTTTAATTCCTCAAAAGCAAGCCGTTATGGCGACGCCTTCAGCTAAAAAAGTATTAGCTGAAACTTTAAAGCAAAGAGCATTTAAAGAAAAGAAAATTATTGATGAAGCTCAAAAAACAGCTGATGCCATAAAAGCTTTAGAAATCAAGATTCCTGCTAACGCTGGAACTGGTGCTGCTGCTGGTGCTAAATTGTTTGGTTCAGTATCAAACATCGATTTGGCAAATGCATTAAACGAAGCTGGTCACACAATTGATAAAAAGTACATCACTATCAATGGTGGAACTATCAAGCGTTTAGGACAGTACGACGCTGTGATTAGACTTCACAGAGCAGTCACTGTCGATTTAACTTTTGAAGTTGTAGCTGAAGCTTAATTTTCAAAACATATTTTAAAAGCCTCAACGAAACTTGAGGCTTTTTTATTTTCAATTTTTTTTCATTTTCCTATGAAGTATTCAAGACTTACCAAAGAACAGTTTGAAGAATTGCACCAAGAATTTATCAACTTCCTAGCAACACAGTCTATTACAGGCGATGAGTGGACAGACATCAAGAAAAATAAGCCAGAAGTTGCAGAGCAAGAACTCGATGTGTTTAGCGACTTGGTTTGGGAAGGTGTCTTGGGACAAGTCAGATATTTAGAACACATTTCGCCACAACAAATGCATTTGTTCCACCTAAAGGAGGACATCATGACCTTGATTGCCATAAAATTAAAGAATGAAAACGTTGATTTGACAACAAGTGAAGGGTTTGATTGGTTCAGAAATAACTTATTGTCGGACGATGTAGAGTTTTTAACAGCAAACAAATCGTATTCTGACGACAAGCCGTTGGATAAGTTCAAGCTTATTCAGCAAGGTGCGGTCATCACAAAAGGGGACTTGTATAGGTATTTTGAGAAGTTGGTGGTAAAATAATGTTATTTTAACCAAATAGATTTAAAAATACACCAACCAATACTAATGTTGCAATTAGTATTACTGTAATCAAAAGTACAAGCTTCAAGGTTTTACGATTGTCTTTAAAATCACCAATTATATTAGATTCTGAAAAAGCTATAATCTCATTTTTTACAAGAATATTATTTACTCTTTCGTTATCTGAATTAAGAAAATAGTACCTAAATGTATCAGAATTTTGGGGTTGTTCAACAATTTCGTTATAAAACCTAATATTGCTATTTTGAAGTTCTGAATCTAAAAGAATCATATCTTTCATTGAGATACAAAGTTTAAAATGATCTTGCAATTTTATATAAAAATAGGATTCGGACATTATTTAGTTAATAGAATACACAACCAAAGCTAATGAAGAGACAATTAGAATAATTAAAATAATCGCTTCCAGTTTTTTGCGAAAATTTAATTTAACTCGAATCGTTCTCTTTAGCTCCTGTAATTCAGATTCTGATAATTCTTCAGTTCTAAATTCAAGTTTTGAAGTATTGTTAATGTATGAATTAGTTCGTTTAAACCGATCACTTGTAGCATCAGCACGTTCTTTTTTTCGTTGTAAAGTTGCTTTAAAGTGACTTAAACTTCCATCCATAAATAAAGAATCAAAATTTACTCGTATCTCAAAGACTCAATAGGATCTAATTTTGCCGCTTTTACAGCAGGCAATAAACCAGCGATCACTGCGACTATAAATGCGATACTAAAGGCGCTAAACATCGCCAGCCAAGGTGTGGAAAATTGGAAATCTGCAAATTTTGCCACAACATATCCTATGAGTGTTCCCAAAATAATCCCAAGAATACCACCTAATTGGCCAATAATAATGGCTTCCATAAAGAATTGAGCTGCTATCGTTTTCTTTTTGGCGCCTAGTGCTTTACGAACACCGATTTCACGAGTACGTTCTGTAACCGATACAAACAGTATATTCATTAAGGCAATCGAAGAACCAGTTATCGTTATGATACTGATAATCCATGCAGCCAAATAGAGGTATTGTGTAATCGAACCAATACGATTGATAAGGTCATCACTTCGTTCTAATCCAAAATTGTTTTCTTCAACAGGATTGAGGCCTCTAATGTTTCTAAATGTCAAAATAGCTTCGTCCTGTGCGCCTTCCAACATGTCTTTTTTGTCGGTTTTGATACTCAAGCTATAATTGATATCGGGATTGGTAAAAATGGTTCTTGCCTTTTGTAATGGAAGCAACACTCTCAAATCTTGATTATTGCCAAAAGTTGCGCCTTTAGATTTCAAGACACCAATCACCTTAAATTTTGCACCTCTGATGCTAATGGTCTGTCCAATCGGATTGACATCAGATAAAATAGACTTTGCCAAATCGCTACCAATAACGCAAACTGTGCTACTGTTGAGCACATCAAAATAGTTGAGTTCGCGTCCTTCACTTACCTCCAAGCCCGAATTTTGTATAAAATTTTCGTTGACACCCAAAATGGTGACTTCAGGATCGGTCTTTTTGTTTTCGTATTTTACTTCGGCAGTTCTTGTACCAACAAACGAAATAGAGGTTTTGGTATATGGAAATTTATAGTTCTCTTCAAATTCTTTAACGTTGCGATAGCTAATAACAGGATTGATTTTTTGAGTTTCTCGACCACTTTGACGCTGTGTATTAAATTCGTAACGCTGTATATTGAAAGTATTAGATCCCATTGAAGAAAAATCACTTGAGATAGTGTTTTCCAGTGCAGAAACAGCACTTAAAATCCCAACCAAGGCTGTGATACCAATAGCAATGATTAAGACCGTTAGGATGGTTCTTAATAATTGGGTTTTAATAGAATTGAAGGCAATTTTAAGATTCTCTCTGAATAATGAAAACATACTATTGGTGTTCTTGTAACGATTGATTTTCTATAAGACTACTAAATGCCAATAAAGTTACTATAAATTTGAAATATCTTATGACTCCCTTTGAAAATTATGATATTTTTGCACTTATAGTATAATTTTAAAGAGATTCCCATTTTCGTGGGAAGTTGATATGGCACAAAAACCAAGTATCCCAAAAGGCACAAGAGATTTTAATCCGGAAGAAGTTGCAAAGCGCAATTACATTTTTAATGTGATTAGGCAGCAATTTGAATTGTATGGATTTCAACCGATTGAAACACCGAGTTTTGAAAACTCTGAAACTTTGATGGGAAAATATGGAGAAGAAGGCGATCGCTTGATTTTTAAGATTTTGAATTCTGGGGATTATTTGAGTAAAGTTGATGATAAGTTATACGCTGAAAAAGATTCAAATAAAATTACACCTTCCATTAGTGAAAAAGCCCTCCGCTACGACCTAACCGTTCCTTTTGCAAGGTATGTGGTACAACACCAAAACGAGATAGAATTCCCGTTCAAACGTTACCAAATACAACCTGTTTGGAGAGCAGATAGACCTCAAAAAGGTCGCTTTAGAGAGTTTTATCAATGTGATGCCGATGTGGTTGGTTCTACCTCCTTGTGGCAAGAAGTAGAGTTTGTACAGCTCTATGATGCTGTATTTTCAGCATTGAAACTGGAAGGTGTCACCATCAAAATAAATAATCGTAAAATTTTGTCTGGTATTGCCGAAGTGATTGGTGCACAAGATAAATTGATTGATTTTACAGTTGCTTTAGATAAACTCGACAAAATAGGCGAGGAGAAGGTCAAGGAAGAGATGCTTGGTAAAGGCATTCCGCAATCTGGCATTGATAAACTGCAACCTTTGTTTTCATTAAAAGGGGATTTCGGAACACAAATAAACGAATTGAAATCAATTCTGTTTTCTTCAGAAGAAGGCAAAAAAGGTATCGAAGAGTTAGAGTTCATCAACAACGCCATTTCTGAATTAGGATTGAAAACAGCAACCTTACAACTAGATGTCACCTTGGCACGTGGACTCAACTATTATACAGGAGCTATCTACGAAGTAGCAGCACCAAAAACAGTTGATATGGGCTCTATAGGAGGAGGAGGACGTTATGACGACCTTACTGGCATTTTCGGATTAAAAGATGTCAGTGGTATTGGTATTAGTTTTGGATTGGATCGCATTTATTTGGTATTGGAAGCCTTAAACCTGTTTCCAGAAACAATAACGAATACAGTTAAAGCATTGTTCATCAATTTTGGTGAAGCAGAAGCAATGGCAAGTGTCAAAGCGATTAAACAATTGAGAGATAATGGCATCAGTGCAGAGTTGTTTCCTGATAACAAGAAAACCATCAAACAGTTCAATTATGCCAACAAACGCAATATACCTAATGTGGTTTTGGTTGGAGACGAAGAGTTGGCATCTAATTCCTTCACATTAAAAAATATGGCTTCTGGCGAGCAACAAATGTTAAGTCTAGAAGCTCTCATAAAAGCACTAAAATAAAAAAGTCCCGAATTGCTTCGGGACTTTTAAGGTTTAGTTTCATGTAGATTTGGGGTCTTTATTGAACTAACACCTTTTTAGATACTGAACCGCTTACAGTATTTATTTTTAGAATATACGAGCCTGTACTTAAGTTTTTGACTTCATATTCTGAATATTCATTTGATGCAACAGTATTGACTTTATGTATTGTTTGCCCTAACATGTTAAGCATTTCAATAGAAGAAATGTCTTTTAGCTTTGGATTTAATAATACAATATGTTCAGTATCGTTTGCATAGTAAATAGTTATATCATTTAGCTCATTATCCGAAACAGTTAACGTTTCCGCTGATTCACCAAACACTAATTCGTAGCGATCTAAATATTCGCCAGATGGCAGATTAAATACATAATTGCTTAATCTCAAATCGTGATAGGTGTCAGTAAGGGTATCATGTAATAGGATATCAATATCAGCAGGCACATTTTCCAATCGGTCAATAGAGATGTTATTTTCTCCATCAGTATTGGTATGCAACCCAAGTGGTACAATAGTAATTGGATTAACTGTGTTTATAGCCTGAATACTGTATTTCTCATTGTTGATCATCCAATACATATCATCCATTTGTGTATCAATATGTTTACCATCATAAGACCAATCAACATCACTTGTAGCATTCTCATCAATAGTTAATAGTAACTGACGATGAATAGTATTTACAGAATTAAACCCGATTCTGAATTTCATTCGTGTATCTTCATCTGTTGAAGCATTAGCATCAGCATTTCTCAAAAATACAGATGTTGCCACACCTTCTTTTCTGAAGACACGTTGACTGTTATTAAAAGTGATATTGCCATTATTTTCACCAACCACAAAGAACCCTTGACTTACAGGAATGTAACGTCCAGGAAGTTTTGTAGGTGTTCCAGCATTGCTTACATCTGGATCGCTCACTCCAAGGGTGGCAGATGGTACTGCACCAGACATATTATAGGTGGCATAACCTCCTTGATATTCAGAAAGGATATGTGAACCTCCTCCCCAATGTTCCCAAAAATATAGGGTTCCAGTCATACTCGGTAAAGCACCATCAATCGTAGGGCCATTATCCAATATGAATTTTTGGGCATCGATGGCTGATGGATAAGGGTTTCCAACCAAATAATCATTGTTTGCAAATAGTGGAAGTGTGATATCTCCATTATTGGGTTTACCAGCATACACATAATTTTGATCTGCAGTTATAGGACCTGTTCCTGGGCCTTTCATTGTATAACCTTCTCCAGCAAGCATCGTTCCTGTGCTACCAACTTGAACCCATGATGAATAATCATCATCTGGAAGATTGTTGAATTTCCATATCCAATAGTTTGAAATTCCGATAGGTGAACCAGCAGTTCCATTCAATCCACCAGTAAATGACATCGTTAATGGTGAGGCTGGATTCGTGCCATCTTTAATTGTGTTTGCTATTGTGTAATCATTGTTGTTGGATGTTGTATTGCTTAACCCAACAGGCGATGACCAATAGTTATAGGTATATGTGTCAGCGGTACCTTGCTGGTCGCGTTCTATTTTACCTGCACTTGTGACATCTAAATCACTTCCGGTGGTTTGTACCAATTGTGACTCACCATCAAGGTCAATTGTTCCATCGAGTGTTAAATAGTGGGTTACGGTCAATCCGCCTCCAGTATTAGAGAGTGTATTTCCATCTACAGTTAGTTTATCATTAACATCATCGATATATAAACCTAAAACTGATCGATTTCCTCCATTAACCGCAGGAAGGCCAGAATTGTCCATAGACACATTATGATTGACTTTTACGATATTCCAATCGATGGTAATGTTATTATTTACTATTGAGGCTGCTCCTGGTATAGTTTGCTCCATGCCATTGGTCCAAGTGCTTTTTCCATCCCAATTACCATTTTGAGTTGATTCATATGGTAGAGGAGCAGTCTGTCTATCTACAGTGTCCAGATTTTTTAAGGCACCATGATGATTGTTTCCAGATTCGTCATCAACATTGGTATAGGTATATCTTGTCATAGGATAATATCCAGCTAAATCAGACCATGGTATTGCAGCGACTTCATTTTTAGTAATTGTTGTCGGTAATACTCTTCCACTTACAAATCCTGCATTGTTTTGGATTTCTTGATTCATTAAAAATCTTAATTGATTTGCGGTTAATGCCCTGTCCCAAATACGAATTTCGTCGATGTTTCCTTTATAATGTTGTGTTTGAGATGTTTTACCAGCAGCAGCAACAAAAAAGGATTCATCAGTTGCAGTTGGAGCTACAAGTGCTGTTGATGTATCTGCTACACCATCAATGTATAATGTTGCTACACCAGAGCTGTATATGATGGCAAGATGATGCCATTCATTTTCTGGAATGACAACTGAAGAGGTCAATCCAAATGTTGGACCACCATTTTTCCATTCTACTCGTAACCTTCCAGTATTATCAATTTTAAAATCATAACCAACTGTATAAGGATTGTTTCTTTTTGAAACTATCGATGTATTATTGGAACCAGCTTCCCTTTTTGCCCAAGCCGATACTGTAAATCCTGTTGGATTCAAATCTAAAGTATCTTCCATGTCAATATAGTCAATGGTTCCATCGAAATAAACTGAACGTTGCGCGATAACTTGAGGCGCAAATCCAAAAGTGATGTATTTGGTACCATCAAAATCGTATTCTGTTGTTAGATTTCCAAAGCCGTCAGGTGTCATAATTCTGTAATCGGCAGTTGGATCAAAAACACTTGAATCTGAAATGAGCATTAAATAAGAGCCAGGAGGACTGATGTTTCTAATGGCATTTTGAGGAATGGATATTTTTACTTTAGGAATATCACCACCGTTTTCGACAACCTTCCATACACGTTGCATACCTGTAAAATAAGTGTTGGTTGTGATAGGGGGTGAGATGCCAGCGCTCATGTTTACAGAAATAACAGAGGCTGCTAGGTTAAGATTGGCGCCATTATTCCCCCAAACTAAAAACTGTTTGTTATTTAGTGTTGTAGGGTTGCTCGCAATATTATTGTTATTGGTATCATAAATATCAGTTAATCCCATAGTAATCAAACCTTGGGTACGACCGATGACATCAGTTGCATTGTTGACACTTCTTGATTGTTTTTGATTTAAGGCAGAAGCATCATCTCTACCAATACCAGCAATATCATAATTAAAGCCAATATTTGCAGATTGATCCCAAATAACGGTACCATCACTGTTGACATAATCTTGGGACGTTCCATTAACACCAAGCGTGATACCATATTTGATTGCTAAATAAGATTGAATTCTATTGCGTTCTTGTGTAAGGTTGGCATCTGTTTTTCTTGCTGAATAAGTAATGATTTCAACAATTCTTGCATCAGTACTAGCTTCCCAACCTTCACTTCGTCCAATCCAATATCTGGAATTGTTCACATTAGAAAAATCTGGAATGTCATTTTGATGTGTTTCTTTATTTATTGCATTATAATACAATTGTTGTTGTGTTGCAGCTGTATTGTTTCTTGCATTGATAATACCAACATTACTATAGGTGCTTCCTGTACCAGCTTCAGCTACACCATATCCATTTCCACCACTTGTAGTGCCTACAGCATAACATAATATCTCGTTACTAAACCTAACAGTATATCGTCCAAGACCTATACCAGTTGCATCGGTTTCATTGGTTGCTGGTCGTTCGTCACCGCAAAACACGTCCATACTACCAAATGTGGAGTTTACGGTTACATCTGGGATAAGAACCACGAACATATCTTGAGTGTACAATCCTGAAGTACCTTGTAAAAATTGAGTAGAGGCATCATCATAAGAAAAATCACCATCCAAAGGAACCGGGTCTACACTATTGTCAAAATCAACGACAGGGTTAAAGTTGACATTTCTTGAGACATTGTCATAATATGTTGGTGATTGTGAAGGTAGATTTACCGTAGCATCAGCTCCTCGACCCTGATCTGCCCATAAACTGACAGGTTGCCCAGATGTATAACTTAAACCAGCATTTGCCTTTAGCCACAATCTTAAATCGGCTGTGACGCCACCTGGCCCATTGGTTAGTGGTACAACGCCAGTGCCTTGCAAAGTAAAATCATATGGATTTTCGTTTGAGTCAGTATTGACAATGGAAATGATTGCGGTTCGAGTTCCGTTACCAGAAGGATCGAAATTCACTACAAAATTGGAACTTCCAGATGCTGCTATGGTAGCGGCTGGAGGTGTCAACACATAAAAGTCACTAGGATTAGCTCCAGAAAAGGTTATAGCACCAATAGTAAGTGGCAAGCTTCCTGTATTCTGAATGGTAAATGTATGAGAAATAGGGGTTCCTGGGCTTGTGCTTCCATATAAAGTATTATCTGTTACAACAGGTGTTGTGTCACCATCATTTATGGTATTTCCAAGACCAGTAATGTTTATTTCTGGTGCTGGAGTAGGTGTTACTATATTTACTGTATAGTCTTCAACTTCACCATAATTGAACGATCCGCAATTACTTGGCAGAGCATTATATCGCTCTGTAACTCGCATTCTCGTATTGCCTAATGTTGCACCTACTGGTATGGTAAAAGAGCCAGATACAGTTAGTGCTGTTGTGGTTCCTGTTGAAAAAACTTGCTCGCCAGCATCTGCAAAATCATTATCATTATTATAATCTATCCAAACACGATATCCAATTGGATATGCCGAAATTCTATTTGTGGTGATAGTAATTGTGTATAAAGTGCCTCTTGTCAAATTTGTTGACATAGCGGTATAATCGGAATAACCAGTACCAGATATTCCGGGTCCAGATGTATTATCAATGGTGTTTAACTGTACTCTTCCAACTGATAAATAGTAATCATTGTTTCCATTAGAATTACAGTACTGCGAAAAAGCAGTAGTGCTAACAAAAAGTAAAAGGATTAGAAATAAATTTCTAATACCTAAAAAAGTAAAGTTTTTCATAAGCGGATAAGTTTTGATTTAGGGCAAAAAACTTATGGATTAACCAATTACCTATGGACTAAATAATGTGATATTTTTAAAAGTTAGNNATAATAGCACAAACAAAAAAAGTCCCGAAGCAATTCGGGACTTAAATTTAGTTAAGATTTAAAGATTTGGGATTATCTATTTAACTAACACTTTTTTTGCTACTGAACCATTATCAGTATATAGTTTTATGATGTATCCACCAGAGCTTAAGTTTTTGACTTTATACTCTGAATGCTCATTTTGAGATACTTCATCAATTGTAAGTATTGATTGACCTATAATATTGAATAATTCAATGCGTTTTATGGTTTGAAGTTTTGGATTGACAAGTACAATGCTTTCTGAATCGTTTGCATAGAACACTTCAATCTGATCTAACTCGTTTTCTGATATACCTAAAGCTTCTGTATTGGCTTCGAAAGTGATTTCAAATCTATTCAAGTACTGACCTGCTGGTAAGTAAAAACTATAGTCACTTGCTCTTAAATCATGAAAAAGGTTTAATACTTTGTCATGAATATAGATATTGATGTCATTAGGTACATTTTCAAGATGGTCTATAGAAATGGTGTTTTGACCCGGATCGTCCAAATGTAAACCAAGAGGAACCACTGTAGTGCTGGTAACTGCATTTCTTGCCTGTATGTTATATTTGCCATTGTCAATCATCCAGTACATATCATCCATTTGGTCTTCATTCAACTTTCCATCGTAGCCCCAATCATAGCCAGCTGTAGTATTCTCATCAATAGTCAATAATAGTTGTCTGTGTATGGTATTGACTGAATTGAATCCAAATCTAAACTTCATACGAGTATCTATATTTTCAGGATCAGAGTCGTAATTAACCGAAGAAGTAGCTTCAGCTGACCTTACGAAGGTCGACGTACCTGGTGATTCTTTTTTATAGATACGTTGGCTATTGTTAAAGTTGATAGTTCCTGTGTTTTCTCCTACAACGAAGAACCCTTGACTTACCGGAATATATCTGTATGGTATTTTAGTTGGAGTTCCACCGGTACCAACATCAGGATCATTGGTCCCATATGAGGCAGAAGGTACACCGCCTGATAAATTATAAGTTGCATAACCACCCTGATATTGAGACAAAACGTGTGATCCGCCTCCCCAATGTTCCCAGAAATATAGTGTTCCTGTTGTTGCACCAGTACCTGCAATTGTTGGCCCATTGTCCAGAATGAATTTATTGGCATCAATAGCTGAAGGGTATGGGTTACCAACTAAATAATCATTTCCTGCATTGATGGTAAGGTTGATGTTACCATTATTTGGTTTTCCTACAAAGGCATAGTTTTGTAAGTCAGTTATAAGACCTGTACCAGGACCTTTCATTGTAAATCCTTCACCTGCAAGCATGTTGCCTGTGCTTCTAACATGTTGCCATGCCGAATAGTTGCCATCGGCTTGATTGGCAAATTTCCATATCCAGTAATCAGCAATTTTTATAGGTGTTCCTGATGCTCCATTATAGCCAGAAGTTAAGAAGGTCATTGTGATAGGTGATGATTCGTTGGTAGCATCTCTTAATACATTCGGTAATTTATAGCTATTGTTATTGGTAGTGGTATTGCTTATACCTACTGGAGATGACCAATAGTTATATGTAAATTTGTCAGCTGTACCTTGTTGATCTTTTTCTAAAGTACCAGACGAAGTGACATCAAAATCACTACCTAGTGTTTGTACTAATTGTGATTCACCGTTTAAGTCAATACTTCCATTGAGTTTTAAATAATGTGTCACGGTTAAGCCATTACCTGTTGGTGTGTCTGCGTTACTACCATCAACGGTTAGTTTATTAGAGTTTACCATCAAGCCTAAAACCGCTCTCTCGCGTCCTAGCACATTATCTTTGTTTATTTTGATATTGTGATTTGTTTCAACAATATTCCAATCGATAGGAGTGACACCATCGATAATAGATAATGAGTTTGGTATGGTTTGTACAGTATTGTTTAACCAAGTTGCACTTGTTGACCAATCACCATTTGCATTTGACTTATATGGAAGTGGTGCAGTTTGTCTGTCAACAGTATCCAAGTTTCTTAATGCACCTTGGTTACCATTTCCTGATGCATCTTCTGTATTTGTATAGGTATATACTGACATTGGATAATATCCAGCCAAATTTGACCAAGGAATAGTTCCTACTTCATTTTTAGTTATAGTTGTTGGTAATATTTTGCCACTTACAAATGTTGAGTTGTTTTGAATTTCTTGATTCATAATGAATCTCAATTGATCTGGAGTTAATGCAACATTCCAAACACGAACTTCATCAATATTTCCTTTGAAAAATTGAGTTGGAGTGTTTTTGCCAGCCGCCGCAATATAAAATGACTGATTTGTATTGGCAGGTGCTGCTAAAGCTGCAGTTCTGTCTAAAACACCATCGATGTATAGATTGGCTGAACCTCCACCATAAATAATTGCGACATGGTGCCAAATGTTTTCTGGAATTGTTGTATTAGAGGTTATTGTTCTTGTACCTCCATTTTTCCATGTCATTTCTAATTTGCCAGTTGCATTTATTTTAAAATCATAACCTTCAGTAAATGCTGCGTCTCTTTTAGATACTATTGATGCATTAGTAGAACCAGTATCTCTTTTAATCCATGCTGATATTGTAAAAGCGGCAGAGTTTAGGTTAAGTTTGTTTTCCATATCGATGTAGTCAACAGCTCCATCAAAATAGACTGAACGTTCTACGATTACTTGAGGCGCATAACCAAAAGTGATATATTTAGTGTTATCAAAGTCATATTCAGTTGTTAAGTTGCCACTTCCATCTGGTACCATCAATCTGTAATCTGCAGTAGGGTCAAAAATACCTGTACTTGAGATAAACATATAATAGCTTCCTGGAGGAGAAATATTTCTGATCGCATTTTGTGGAATAGAAATTTTTACTTTTGGAACATCTCCACCGTTTTCAACCACTTTCCATATACGTTGCATTGCAGTAAATGACACATTAGTGGTCAAAGCAGGTGATATTCCTGCACTCATATTAACGGAAATTGTTGTGGCTGCAGAATTTAGATTAGCACCATTATTCCCCCAAACTAAATATTGTTTATTTGCTAATGTAGTTGGGTTTGAGCTTATATTCTGATTGTTTGTTGTATAGATATCGGTTAATCCAATAGTTAGAATTCCTTGTGTTCTTCCTGTACCATCTGAGGCGTTATTAACACTTCTTGATTGCTTTTGGTTTAATTGTGAAGCATCATCACGACCAATACCTGCAATATCGTAATTATAGCCAGCATTTGCAGCTTGATTCCAAATAACAGTTCCATCACTATCTACATAGTTTTGTGAAGTACCATTGACTCCTAAAGTAATACCATATTTAATTGCCAAATACGATTGGATTCTGTTACGTTCTTGGGATAAAGTAACATCCGTTTTTCTAACTTTATATGAGATTACTTCAGCTACTCTTGCATTTAAAGAGGCTCTCCAACCTTCACTTCGTCCAATCCAAAAACGAGAGTCGTTTGTATTCATATATTCAGCAATGTCATTTTGAACGTTACCAATATTACGAGCATTGTAGAATAATTCTTGTTGTGTATTAGCACTGTTGTTTCTTGCGTTAATGATTCCAACATTAGTATAACTAGATCCTGTACCTATTTCGGCAACTGCATACCCATCACCGGATTCGGCTGTAGTGTATGAATCGTGTGCATAACATATAATTTCATTAGTGACACGACCTGTATAATCACCAAAACCAATACCTGTTGCATCTGCTGCATTTGTTTCTAAATGGGCATCTCCACAAAACACATCCATAAATCCAAAACTATTATTGATAGGTGTATCGTCTGGTATTAAAACAATGAACATTTCTTGTGTATATAACCCATAATCACCTTCAAGAAAGTTTCTTGATGTCTCATCATACAAATAATTACTATCAACTGTATAGGTGGCATAAGGATTGTCAAATTCTATAACAGGGTTAAAGTTTATATTTTTTGTAGCATTATCTCTATATGTAGGTGCTTGTCCAGGTAGATGAGGTTTCACATTACTAGCAAGCCCTCTGTCTTGCCATAAAGAAACACTTTGCCCATCAGAATGGCTACCATCATTTCCTTTTAACCATATAGATAAATCTGAAGTTACGCCTCCTGGTGCATAGATTGGATTTGCTCTTGTTGTAAGCCTAACATTATCAATTGCTATATCACTATTGTTCCCTGACCCTGTAATTCCTTGTATTCTTATTTGTATGATTTGTCCGGTATAAGCGCTTAAATCTATACTGACAGGTATCCATGCAGAGTTAGTGTTTTTTTGAACTTCACCAACTCTAGACCATAGAGTTGTTGGAAAGGTCAAACCGTTATCCGTACTTACCTGTACATTTAGAGTTCCCATATTAGAACCGTAGGAATGATGTACAAATGTTAATCTCGGATTAGTAACACCGATTAAATTGAAACATGGACTTTTGAAGTTAGCAGTTCTGCTATTATTACCATCTGCTTCAGTGTACATATAGTAAGAGCCTGATGCAGCTCCAAAAGGCCCTGTATTGGATGTTGGTGTTGTACCTGTAAGTCTTGTCCAATCAAAATTATCACCAGTTTCTTGAGTCCATAAACCTAAACCTGTTTCAAAGTCTTCAGTATATGGAAAAGAACTTACAGTTGACAGGCATATTCCAACCGCAGTTCCTGTTCCTCTTATATTAAAGTTGTAAGGGTTTTCATCACTGTCATTATTTGCGATGGTCAAAATGGCATTTCTCAATCCGATAGCACCAGGAGTAAAGGTAATGTTGAATGTTGTACTTCCTGAAGCTGCAATTGGAGTACTTGGAATAGCAGTAACAGCAAAGTCAGCAGCATTTAAGCCAGATATTACTATACGAGGTGATGCGGCAGTCAAATTTAGATTCGCAGTACCTAGGTTTTGTATAGTAAATGTTTTTACTATCGGAGAACCAACACCGCTAGATCCAAAATCGGTATCATCTGTGGTGCTTGGAGTTATATCTCCATCTACAATTGTGATTCCATTGCCCAAAACATTCATTTCGGGAGCAGGAGCTACACCAGTTCCACGAATACTAAAATCATAAGGGTTTTCATCGCTGTCATTATTGGCAATGGTTAAAGTAGCATTTTTTACACCAGCTGTTGCAGGATTAAAACGAATAGTAAACGTAGTGCTATTAGAAGCTGCTATAGGTGTTACAGGAACTACTGTAACCGAAAAGTCAGCTGCATTTGCACCAGATATGGCTACATATGGCGATGCTGAGGTTAAGTTTAAGTTTGTTGTACCTGTATTTTGTATTGTAAAAGATCTTGTAATCGGAAAACCAATTGTAGCTGTACTAAAATCAGTAAAATCGGCAGTTGTCGGTGTTGTATCACCATCAGCGATTGTTGTTGCGTTTCCTAGAATATTTATTTCTGGGCCAGATACTAAAGTAGCAGTCATTGAGACTAAATCTACAGCTATATCACTTCTATAACCAGACCCTGTAACGCCTCTAAATCTAATCTTTACAGTCTGACCTACGTACGAAGCCAAGTTTATATTAACTTGAGTCCATGCTTGTGTAGCAGATGTGTGTTGCTGACCAGAAATGGTTTGTAAAAGGTTTGGGTATGATGTGCCATTATTAGTGCTTAATTCAATAAATAAAACTCCCATATCAGCTCCATACATGTGGTACCAAAATGAAAATTGTGCAGCGCTAGCGGCAGTTAAATTAAAACAAGGGCTTTCTAAAATAGCAGTCCTGCTAGGGCTGTTTGGACTTGAAGATTCAGTATAAACAAACCATGAACCATTATGCGCAGCATTAGGTCCAGTACCACTAGAAGGTGGAGCATAGTTTAAATTTGTCCAATCAAAATTATCTCCAGAGGATTGTGTCCAACCTCCAAATGTGTTTTCGAAACTTTCTGAATAAGGGAATGTAGAAATTGTTGAACCACAAGTTTGTGATAATAATGCAGTATTATAAATCAAAACTGTAAATAGTAGTATCAAAAGATTCTTACTACTTAAAAAAGTATAATTTTTCATAAGCGGTTAAATTTTATAGTTTGGGACTAATTAATTTAAAAGTAATATTTAGGATCAAATGTAGATTATTGTTCTATGAAATGCAAATAAAATCGATGAAATGCATATTGTGTTTTTAAGTAACTGATTATTAGATGTTTAAATATTATAATTTTTTTGGAATTTTCATTTTTGGTTTTTTTTTTTTGTATCATCTGATAGTCAGTTAATTAAGCTTAATGTCTTTTGAAATACATTTACGATCTTTTTATTTGGTAGGTTTTATTGGTTGGTTAATCAATGATATTCATAAAGAGAAAAGGGCAGAAATATTATTTATTTCTGCCCTTTTTTAAATTGAAATTTAAATATTCTACTCCTTTATAAGTTGTCTCACAATTGAGTTAGAATTTACATTATCAATAACTTTCATAAAGTAAGCGCCATTAGATAATGTGTTTATGTGATGTAGAGTAACCGAACCGTTTTCTGGGTTTTGGTTAACCGATTTAAGTACTAATCGACCACTGATATCATATAATTCTATATTTATCGAATTACTTGAATATTGTGTTGGAAGCTTTACAGTTACCTGATCATGAAATGGATTTGGATAGATACTCAAATTATCAAATCCAATTTCAGTTTCACCTAATGTATCTACAGAAACAGTCACTTGTTTAGTGATGATGTTGTTTCCACAGTTTGGATTGGTTGAGGTCAACTGTACTGTATAAGTACCAGATGCAGCATAAGTATAGCTTGGGTTTGTTCCTATCGAGGTACCAACACCATCACCAAAGTTCCAAGAATAGGTTGTTGCATCTGTTGAGGTATTGGTAAAAGTCACCTGACCATTATTGGCAGGATTGACTACAAATGTAAAATTAGCAACTGGTTTTGGATTTACTGTTACGACAACTTCCTTTCTTGCGCTTTTAAGTGAAGCAATTTTCCAATTATAGAAGAAGTAATAAAATGTTGTCCCAGCACTACTATCTTTTATAGATATACCTCCACTTGTGTATGGGTAACTCACACCAGTATTATTTCTCCATAAATTCAACCCACTTGATAATCTTTTAGCAACCAATCGTAAGTTATTGGCAACAGGAATAATAAAGTTTAGGTCTATAGTTTGTACTCCTGTTGATGTAATTCTAATAATTCTAGAATCTAAAACATTTCCAGATGCATCTTGTAATTCAACATCCATTTCTCCAGTTTGAGCAGGATTAATAGTAACTTGAGTAAGTTTGACAGACTCTGTACAATCAAATATTAAATATCTTCCATCACCACCTAAAGCACTACCATTAGTGTTGGTTTGTGTGTGACCTGCATCTGGTTTTGAAATAACACGCTCAACAAAATAAGAACGTGTTGATGTAAGTGTTGGCGTTGTAAATGGGCTACCAGAAGCTAAAATAGTTGAGCTGGTAGCTGTGTCATACCAATTTAAAGTGCCAGAACCTGTTGCGGTCAAAGTAGCGGTTTCGTTGGTACATGTAGATACATTATTTGCTGTAGGCATTGCATTAGTAGCTACTAAAGTGACGTTTTGAATGGTCTTTACTTTATCAACAACAGTTACTGGGATTGTCTGCGAAACATATCCTGGAGCAGAATAAGTGACATTATAGGTGCCAGCTTTTAATAGTTTTTGGTATTCACCTAAACCAGCTTCAGACATTCTGAATGTGTTTAATTTATCGTGTCCAGCAATTTCTATTCTGGCAACTACTGGATTTCCAGATTCATCTTTAACAGTTCCGTGAATACCGTAGTTTGCTTGCTTCATATAATCCAAGAAAGCCTGTCTGTTGTAATTCCAATGAGCTGGTAAATTAGCACCACTTACCCATTTTACATCAGATAATTCTATGGTAACTTCTTTAACTCCAAGATAATAATTCATATAATCTTGTCTTCCGCCATATACTCTATACCATTCTGCTCCATGAGTAACACCTGGACTTGGGTAAACGTTTGAGTCATCATCATCAGTCATGTATCCTGCTGGGCTGTTATTTTGAGCATGCGTTGCATATTCGACACTTATATATTCAAAATAATCACCATCTGCATGTATATATTGACTTACATAAGCATTATCATATGGATAGTTTACAAGTTCAGTTCCTCCATGGAAATTAGCAGATAATACAAAATTTTTGGTTTTTGCAAAATTCATAAATGCTAATGTTTCTGGTTGATAAGCAAATCCATCTGTATGTAAACCACCACCAGATATGGCATTATCTGGATAGTTTCTATTTAAATCCACATTATTGTCGTTTGCTCTTCTTGGGCTAGAGATAACATTAGTATCACCAAGTCTGTATGAACCATCAGGATTAGCACTTGGGTTTATATATATTTCGGTAGAATTAACCAGATTAGTTACTTCTGTGTTTGTTCCATAATTTGTAAGTAAATAATCTATTAATCTCATCATTAATGGAAAACCTACCAATTCGTCACCATGCATTGATGATGTATAGAAAAACTCTGGTTCACCTTCATTGACAGATACATTATCGGTGATTTTTAGAACCAATAATTGTCTACCACTGACAGTAGTCCCTATGCTTTGCAATGAACACAAATTAGGATATGTAGTTGCATAGTAGTTCATTTTAGCAACATATTCTGTATAAGTAGGATATGCATCCCAAGTAGTGTCCCAAGCTGCTGGTGCTGCTGCTGCAGGATTAGCAGATCTAGCCATGATAGCTTCTGGTGACAAACCAGCTTGGTGCGGATCGAAAGGTAATTCGTTATCATCTTTATTTATAAAATATGGCAGGCCATACTCTAAAAACCGTGCAAATGTTTCTTCATTTGCATAAGCCTCAACTAATAACTCATTTTGAGAAACTCTTTTGTGACCAATTGATAAGAAGTTTGAAAGCTCTTCAAATTGGCTCATACTGTTTGCTTTAAATGTAAAGCAAACTTCACCTTTGGTAGTTAGGTACTTTTCAGCTTTTTGTTTTTCAGTGCTTTGCGCTATACTAAATGATATAGAGAAAAGAACCATTACAAATAGGAGGGTAATTTTTTTCATTAGATTAAGATTTATTTAGATTTAGGTAAAATTTCGTGGCTAATATATTACTAATTTTTTAAAAACATCCTCAAAATGCAAATAAATCCGATGAAATACAATATTTTAACATTTTACTTTTTTTAATGTACTGAAAATCAATTTGTTAAATTTTTTATAAAATAAAGGGTTTATAGAAGCTTGTAATAATGTAGAAATAAAAAAACCTTCTGGATAGAAGGTTTTTGTAGCGAGAGGGGGGCACGATCCCCCGACCTCCGGGTTATGAATCCGACGCTCTAACCAACTGAGCTACCTCGCCAAATTAAGGCTGCAAATATAAAAACAAAATTAATGTTCACAAACAATACTTGGTTAAATTATTTTTTCAAATTTAGTTTTTAAACTAAACAATTAATGTATATATTGGCGATGAAACAAATCACACCTATGGAAGAAAAAATTAAGTTCGAAATGGAGTTCCCTATTCATGCTTCACCACAGCTTTTATTTCAATATATATCAACACCTTCTGGCTTGTCCGAATGGTTCGCTGATAACGTCAATTCGAGAGGTGAGATTTTTACTTTTATATGGAATGACAGTGAAGAAAAAGCAAAATTGTTAAGCAAGAAAAGTGGAGAGCGCATCAAGTTTAGATGGTTGAGCGATGAAGAAGAAGGTGAATCATGTTATTTTGAAATTCGTATTCAGGTAGATGAAATCACCAAAGATGTGTCAATAATAATCACTGACTTTATAGACGAAGATGAAATTGATGAAGCCAAAATGCTTTGGGAAAATCAAATTTCAGATTTGAAACAGGTTTTAGGCTCAGTATAGGATTACACTAATTTTAAGTTATATATTTGTCTCGGTTTTAAAACATCGAGACTTTTTTTATGATAAATTTTAACGGAACACTTCAAGAAAACACTTCTGAAAAGCATTTAATAAACAACCGAGGCTATGCTTTTGGTGATGCTCTTTTTGAGACGATGAAGATAGTTAATGGCAACATCTTATTTTGGGAAGATCATTATTTTAGACTCATGTCATCGATGCGAATCTTACGCATGGAAATTCCGATGAACTTCACCATGGAGTTTTTACAAGATGAAATTATAAAAACAATCGATGCTAATTCTTTGTCCAATAAAGCGGTGAGAGTCCGATTGAACATCAATAGAATAGAAGGAGGCAAATATTTACCTCAATCCAACAATATTCAATACAATATTGTTTGTGAAATGTTGGATTCGGAGCTTTATGAACATAATCAATCAACTTATACCATAGACTTATACAAGGATTTTTTTGTGGCTCCAGGTTTGCTTTCTACATTAAAAACCAATAACAAGGTTATCAATGTGTTGGGTAGTATTTTTGCTAAAGAAAATAAATTTGATAATTGTTTATTATTGAATACAGATAAAAGCATCGTCGAAGCACTCAATGGAAATTTATTTGTAGTAAAAGATAGGTTGGTGAAAACGCCACCTATTGAAGATGGATGTCTCAAAGGTATCATGCGTAAACAAATCATAGACATTATCAAATCGATGGATGACTATGAATTAATTGAAGCATCAGTGTCTCCGTTTGAACTTCAAAAGGCAGATGAATTATTTGTTACCAATGTTATAGTTGGAGTACAGCCCATTTCTAATTATAGAAAGAAAGAGTTCACAAGTGACTTGTCTAAAGCACTTGTTAAAAAATTGAATATAAAAGTAAGGTTATCTTAATTGTAGCTCGGATTTTCTGGAGCATTCGACCATATACTATAGTCACCACCAAGCTCTAACATTTTTTCTTTCCAGAAAGAGTTGTCACTTTTCTCGATAATTGATTTCTTGTAGATGTTTTCGGTGACCACCCAAGCGTTTGATTGTAGCTCTTTTTCGAGCTGGTCTGGTTGCCAGCCAGAATAACCCAAGAAGAAACGTATGTCGGTATCGTTGATTTTGCCTTCGTTGATAAGTTGCAAAGCAATATCAAAATCGCCTCCCCAAAATATGCCAAGAGAAATTTCAATACTTTCTGGTATCAATTCCGGAACTTTATGAATAAAGTAAAGATTGTCCTGTTCGACAGGGCCTCCATTATATACTTTGAATGTTGCTTCGGTATTCGGCACTAAATCGGTCAAGGTGTACTCTAATGGTTTATTTAGAATAAAACCAATAGAACCTTCATCAGTATAATCAGCTAATAAAATGACTGATCTATTGAAGGAGACATCACCAATTATAGAGGGTTCGGCAATGAGCAAATGTCCTTTTTTGGGCTTAAGGGTAATCATAAGTATGATTAATTTGATTAAATCTAAAAAATATTTTCTAAATAACCAACAAATTTGCCCATAACCTACTTAAAACAAAAAGCCCACTTCAAGAGTGGGCTTTAAAATTGTATCAAAAACTGTATTAGTTTACAGCTTTTGCTAAATCTGAACCAGCTTTAAACTTTACTACGTTTTTAGCTTTGATTTTTATAGTTTTTCCTGTTTGAGGGTTTCTTCCTTCTCTTGCAGATCTTTTAGATACTGACCAAGATCCAAATCCTACTAAAGAAACTCTGTTTCCTTTTTGTAAAGATCCTTCGATATCAATTAATAAAGAATCTAATGCTTTTTTTGCAGCTGCTTTAGTAATTCCAGCGTTTTCTGCCATTCCATTGATTAAATCTGTTTTGTTCATAAAATTAAATTTTTAATGATTAAAAAATAGTTGGGTTTAACGTTTTTGTAAAATCCTCTACAAATTTATACGGAATATCCATCTATGCAAGTAATAGCAAGGGAAATACAAGGTTTTGTTGATAACTTTGGTCATTTGTTAATAAAGAACATGCATTTTATCGGATTTTTTATAAAACCAATGGTAATAAGGGTTTAGAGCATTTTTGCATCGTCAAAAAATTCATAACCATTCAACAGTGATTTGATATCCATTTTTCGCTTTCCAGGAAGTTGAATTTCCTTAATAAGAATGTAACCGTCTTTAACTGCGACTTTTAGCTCATTTTTGGAGCTGATGATTTTTCCAGAATCGTTTTTATGACTTGCTTCTTCTTTTTCAACTTCAAAAATCTTGACGCTTAAAGTGTCTGTTCCGTTTTCTAAATAGCACCAAGCCGACGGAAATGGATTCAATCCTCTTATTTTATTGTAAATAGTGCCTAACGATGCATTCCAATCGATTTTGCAATTGTCCTTATTGAGTTTATAAGCTGTTTTGCTGTTCTCGTTTTTGGGTTGGATAGTGGTCGATACGTTTCCGCTTTCAATCAGTTGTACGGTATCAATAACAAGTTGGCTCCCAAGAACCATCAATTTATCGTGAAGACTTCCAACGGTTTCATCATCAGCAATTGCAACTTCTTTTTGAAGAATCATGGCACCTGTATCAATTTTTTCGTCGATAAAGAAGGTGGTGACACCAGTTTTTGTTTCTCCATTGATAATGGCCCAATGTATTGGAGCTGCACCTCTATAGTTTGGTAGAAGGGATGCATGAAGATTGAAAGTACCATATTTGGGCATGTTCCATACAACTTCTGGTAACATTCTAAAAGCAACGACAATTTGAAGATTAGCTTGCAATGCTCTTAATTCTGAAACGAAATGTTCATCCTTTAGATTGGTAGGCTGTAAAATGTTCAGGTTTTGAGATAATGCATATTTCTTAACATCAGATTCTTGTAGTTTTTGTCCACGACCTGCAGGTTTGTCTGGTGCTGTGATGACACCAACAATAGTGTAGTGGTGCTCTATCAACATTTTTAGGGTGGCAACAGCAAATTCTGGTGTTCCCATAAATACAATTCTCAAGTCTTTCATTAGGTATGTTTTAATTTATAGGTATTGGTCGATGTAATGCTCAATATTTGATGCTCGACCATTAATTTTAAGGTATTTAAAAGTTGTTTTTCATCAAAAGGCAGTTGTTCTATAATAGCTCTCGATGTCAATGGCTCGTTTTCTAAAAGTAAAATAATGTGTTTTGTGAGGGTTTTGGTATCAGCTACTTTTGATTTTTTTTCTTTGGATATGCAAACCGAACATATTCCACAAGGTTTTGTGCTTTTTTCTCCAAAATAGTGAAGCAATTGTTTGTTTTTACACTCATCAATATTGTTGATATAATTTATAACAGCCTGAATTTGCTGAACTTTCAGTTCGTTTTGCTGTTCTACAATACGAGCAATCCGGTTGATGGTTTTGTCGTCTTCTCTTGGTTGAAGAAAAATAAGTTCAGAGTCTGTATTGGAAAACTGAAAATCAACAACCTCGTCTTTCTTCAATTGCTGTAAGGTGTTAATGACTTCATCTTCTGAAGAACTCGATTTAGTTGCAATCAGCTTTGTATCAATTTTCAGTAAATGTTCAAAAACACCACCATAAGTGCGCATGATGGTCTTAACGATAACTTCCAGATGACCTCGGGTTTCCAAATAACTGAACAATGCTTGATTGCTAACAATGAATTGCAATTTAGATTGATAACTAAACTGTTGAGACAGTGCAATTATGCTATTTCGATCTAAAACCTGTAGCGCATTAAATGTGAGCATTGAGTTAAATTCATAGGTTTTGCAAAATTCGTTAAAATTGAATTGATGATCGGTCAAAGTGCCTTCACCATAGGATATTTGGAAATAGTTGCAGAGTTTTCGATACACTTGCTTTATGAAATCGATGGTAGGCAAAGTGCCCAAAAACTGATGTTTGAGCTGATGTTCGTCGGTTTTGTTTTTAAGAATTACTGCAAATGCCTTTTCGCCATTTCGACCTGCACGTCCAGTTTCTTGATAATAGCTTTCTAAACTTTCGGGTAAATTGACATGGATAATTGTTTTGACATCAGCTTTGTCGATTCCCATTCCAAAGGCCGTAGTTGCGACCATGATTTCCTTTTGGTTGGTAAGCCATTGTTCCAAACGCTCTTCTTTGTCCTTTGGGCTGATACCACCATGATAAAAGGTACTCGAAAACCCTTTGCTCTTTAAAAAGGAATGAAACTCAACAGTTGACTTTCTGTTTCTGACATAAATAATGGAAGTTCCTTGATGTTTTTTTAGAATTTGCTCCACTTTATAATGTTTGTCATCGGTATCTAAAACCATATAAGCAATATTTGGTCTTGAAAACGAGGCTTTAAAAATTTGTGGCGAAATAAAATCAAGCTCTTTAACAACCTCTTCAACTACTTTGGGTTTTGCAGTTGCCGTGAGAGCAATGATATTAACCGTTGGATGTAATTGGCGCAATAGTGCAATGTTTTTGTAGGCTGGTCTAAAATCGTTTCCCCATTGCGAGATACAATGTGCTTCATCTACAGCAATCAAATTGACATTCATTTGCTGAATTCTATCTTTTACTAGGTCTTGTTGCAATCGTTCTGGCGAAATGTATAAGAATTTATAATTGCCATAAATACAATTATCGAGAAGCGTATCAAGTTCGGAATAGGAGACACCACTGGTAATTGCCATCGCTTTGACCCCTTTTTGATTGAGTTGGTTCACTTGGTCTTTCATCAAAGCAATTAAAGGCGAAACAACAATGCAAATACCCTCTTTGATAAGTGCTGGAATTTGAAAACAAATCGATTTGCCACCACCTGTAGGGAGCAATGCAAACACATCGTCATTATTTAAAACAGCATTGATGATGTCTTCTTGTAAAGGTCGAAAAGACGTATGATTCCAATAGCGTTCTAAAATTTCGATAGGATGTTGCATCGCTATAAATTTAAGGTATCTAAAATAAAATCGGTACGTTTTTCTATAGTTTCAAAAGGAACATCGAGCAAGCAGTAATCGAAGTTTTTATAGGTAGCCAATAAATGCTGATGAATGCGTTCGGCTTGTTCAAAATTTTCATAACGAACACTATCACTCTGAAAAATTTCCTGCCAGGGAGCCAAGATAAATACCATATCATAACGATTGGTAGTACAACAATCAATAAAATCTTGTGGATAATCACTTCCAAAATAATCCATATATGCCAAAACGTCTGGTAAGCCTCTGTCCAAAAAAACAGTGTCGTTTTTATGTTTGCTCGCTTCATTAAACTGTTTTGTTCGACCTTCTAAAAGCAGTTTGCTAAAGAGTAAAGGTTCAGTAAGGAAGAGTTGCTCAATACCCTTCTTGCGAGCATCCAATGTAACTTGTCGTGAAATCTCATCAAAACAGATATGGCCTCTTCTTTTTAATTCATTGATGATTGATGACTTTCCAGTTCCTGGTCCACCAGTAATGACAATTTTTCTTGTATTCAATTTGGCAAGGTTTTGGTAACAAAAATCGTAATTTTAATAGGAATTAAAAAATGTAAAGTAAAATGTATCTTTGCATGAGAACAAATTGATATGAACAACGACAAGAAAACGGAAGAATTTTATAAAAAATTAAAGGAACAATTGTACGATACCACGTTGTGGCCATCGGAATACCTTTATAAATTTATAGTAGTTACTGATAAAATAAAAATAGTAAAAATCGAAGCGCTCTTCGATAACATTGGCGCAGTGATCAATACCACAGAATCAAAAAATGGTAAATACACAAGCGTGTCAGTTAACGTTCAGATGAAAAACCCTGATGCAGTCATTGCCAAATATAAAGAAGTGGCCGAAAAAATTGAGGGTGTAATTTCATTATAGGCGGATGATGGGAGACAGGTGGCTGATGCTAGAAGACCAATGATAGCAAATGGAGTACTTAAAACTGATTACTGACAACCCTTTTTCAATACTTTTTGTGACAGTTTAATCAACTCTACATTTTTTTTTGTATTTTGCACACGTACATTAATGACTACATGTACACAAATTAAACACTACACATTATATTTTGACAATAGACGATTTAGAGTACAATACCGAACGTGAGCATTTGATTATTCCAGAGTATGGACGACATATGCAGAAAATGATTCAATATGCAAAGGAGCAACCAACAAAGGAAGAACGCAATAAAGTAGCAAAAGCCATCATTTCTGTAATGGGAAATATGCAGCCACATTTACGCGACGTTCCCGATTTTCAGCATAAACTTTGGGATCAATTATTCATAATGGCTGATTTTGATTTAGATGTCGATTCGCCATATCCAATTCCTTCGAGAGAAGAGTTGTATGCAAGACCAGAGAGCTTAAAGTATCCTCAAAACCATCCCAAATACCGTTTTTACGGTAACAACATCAAGACAATGATAGATGTAGCAAACACTTGGGAAGATGGTGACCTCAAAGAAGCATTAATCTATACGATAGCCAATCACATGAAAAAATGTTTCCTTAATTGGAATAAAGACACCGTTGAAGACGATGTTATTTTTAAGCATTTGAGTGAGTTGTCTGGAGGAAGAATCAATCTAAAAGAAGCCGATGAAGACTTGTCAGATGCGACAAGTTTAATGAGAAGTAAGAAAAAGTATTCTTCTAACACCAAAAAATCGCATCACAAAAAAAGCAATTCAAATCGTCAACGCAAACGTTACTAATTTTTCATGGCTACATTTATAATTGAAGGAGGTCATCAACTCAAGGGAAGTATCCAGCCTCAAGGAGCAAAAAACGAAGCATTACAGATACTTTGTGCAGTTTTGCTCACTCCAGAACTCGTCACCATCCATAACATTCCAGACATTGTCGATGTCAATAAACTCATCATACTTTTAGGTAAGTTGGGCGTGAAGACCAACAAAATCAGTTCAGGATCCTATACATTTCAAGCAGATGATGTTAATTTGGACTATCTCGAGTCTGCCGAATTTAAACAAGATGGTAGAGGTTTAAGAGGCTCCATCATGATTGTTGGGCCATTATTGGCACGCTTTGGAAAAGGTTATATTCCAAAACCTGGAGGCGATAAAATTGGTCGTCGAAGATTGGATACACATTTTGAAGGGTTTATCAATCTAGGAGCAAAATTTAGATATAACAGGGAAGACCACTTTTATGGAGTTGAAGCCAAGCGATTAAAAGGTGCTTATATGTTATTGGACGAAGCATCGGTTACAGGTACGGCAAATATCGTCATGGCTGCCGTATTGGCAGAAGGCACAACCACTATTTACAATGCAGCTTGCGAACCGTATTTGCAACAGTTATGCAATATGTTGAATAGAATGGGAGCAAAAATCAGTGGTATTGGCTCCAATATGTTGGTCATTGAAGGTGTTGACTCTTTAGGAGGTACAGACCACAGAATGTTGCCAGATATGATTGAAATTGGTAGCTGGATTGGTCTTGCTGCTATGACCAAAAGCGAACTGACCATTAAAAATGTGAGTTGGGATGATTTAGGTCAAATACCAAATGTATTCAGAAAATTGGGAATCACTGTAGAAAAACAGGGAGACGATATCCATATTCCTGCACATAAAGATGGTTACGAAATACAAAACTACATTGATGGTTCTATTTTAACGGTTGCTGATGCACCATGGCCAGGATTTACACCAGATTTGTTAAGTATTGTATTAGTGATTGCTACACAGGCCAAAGGTGAGGTATTGATACACCAAAAAATGTTTGAAAGCCGTTTGTTCTTCGTTGATAAACTGATTGATATGGGAGCCAAAATTATTTTGTGCGATCCACATAGAGCGACTGTTATTGGACATGATTTTAAATCGATGCTTAAAGCCACAACGATGACCTCACCAGATATTAGAGCTGGTATCTCGTTATTGATTGCTGCCTTATCTGCAAAAGGCACTTCAACCATTCACAATATTGAACAGATTGATAGAGGTTACGAAAATATCGACACACGACTACGTGCTATTGGTGCGAAGATTACGCGAGTGAGTTAGGTTTTAGAACTAAAAAAACAAAAAAGCTTCGATTTCTCGAAGCTTTTTTTGTTTTATAAACTATCATCCAGTTATTCTTTAACTATTTTATGCACAAAGCGTTGAGTATCAGTAAAAATATTTAAGAAATAAACACCATTGTTTAAAGTGCTTATATCTACTTTGTTTGATAGCAACATTGTTTTGGTTTTTATGATTTTTCCAGTGACATCGATGACTTCATAAGAAACATCTCTATCATTTTCGAGACCTTCGATGGTTACGAAATCTTTTGCAGGATTTGGATAGATGGTCAATTTAGAATTAGTGAATGGATTGACTCCCAAGGTAGCCCCTTCAACAATAAGCAGTGATTGGTTAATACTTGGGTTCATCACTTCATCTACCAATCCAGAAGGCCATTTTACAACTATTTTTGTAATACTTGAATTAGAACCTAAACCAAAGTGTGTCAACATAGAGTTCATGATACCATAACTCTCGCCAGAACGGACTTCTCTTATTTGTTTTCCCCATGCACCATAAATTTCGATGCGTGCTCCAATACCATTAAGATTACTTGGGCCACCTTGTAATGTAATTTCGCTCCAGTTATTGGTATTGCCAACATTCAAAAATAGTTTATCCGATTTTGAAGAGGAAGGATTGTTATAACCATTACCAAAAGCTGCAATTACATCGATAAAACCATCATTGTTTAAATCGCCTACTGCAGCAGTTTGAATACGATCACTTGTAGGAAATGGAGAGGCAACCAATGAGAAGGTTTTATTTCCATTGTTTTTGAATAGTTTATCACTACCACCTCGAGAAGTAATCATAAAATCAATGAAGGTGTCATTATCAAAATCTTCCATAATGACCTGTATACCATCACTTCCCATACTACTTAAATCTGACGAAATGCCAGTGGTCGATGTGATATTGGTAAAAGTTCCGTTGCCATTGTTTTCATAAATATAACTGCTTTGGTCATGATTGACCAACACACAATCTAAATCGCCATCGTTGTCGATATCTTCAAAATTGGCTGCCCAAGATTGTGCATAAGGTACTAATCCTGCCGCAACACCAACTTCCGTATAATTGTTACTTCCATCATTTCTGAACAATAGATTGATACGTCGTCCATCATTAGGATTGTTGACGCCTAAACGGCATTTCGAAATGTAAAGGTCTAAATCGCCATCATTGTCATAATCGGTCCAAATACTTCCATAATTTCCAGAATCTTTTGAATCACTGCCACTACCACTTGGTACAGTTGCCACAGGTGAAATCAAACTTGTAGTTTTAGTTAAATTTCCAATACCATCATTGCTATAAATGACCGATAAGCCATTGTCATGACATCCAAAAAAATCGATGGTTCCGTTATTATCTATATCTGCAAAATTTGCATTTTGGAGAAAGATGTTAGGGCCAGAAAGGGTAGAATAGGAATAACTGGTTCCAGAACTATTAGCTTTAAGTAATTTCAAACCATTGTTGGATCCTCCAACAATAATGTCATTGAATCCATTTTTATCAACATCTGCAATAGCCATTCCCCATACACTACCAACATTTCCATAGTTTAATCTAGAAAAGTTGCCTGTAGCTGATTGATATTCTACTTGAAGACTGGATGCACCCGAAAGTCTGACGATATCGTCCAAACGGTCGCCATTCATATCGCAAACACCTATTGCAACACCGCTTTTTAAATTTGAATTATCCAAAGTGGAACTTGCATCCGTAAACGAAATTTGCGAAAATGCACAAAATGGCATTACGGTTAATGTAAGTAAAAGTAATTTTTTAATCATAATGAAGTAAATTATACTATTTGTACTTCAAATATAATTCAAAAAAATCAATATAAAATTCTTATATGTGATTTACCGACAGAAAGTTATAAATATCAGTCTAAAGCCTTTTTGTAAATTGCAAGACAACGTTCTCTTGCATTTTTATGGTCAACGATTGGTTGCGGATAGGTAGGTTCCTCAAATTCTGGAACCCATTGCTTGATATATTTTAAGTCTTTGTCAAACTTTTCGATTTGAGTAGTAGGATTGAAAATCCTAAAGTAAGGAGCCGCATCAACTCCGCTACCAGCAACCCATTGCCAGTTGCCCACATTGCTGGCCATTTCATAATCATGTAGTTTTTCGGCAAAATAGGCTTCTCCCCAGCGCCAATCAATCAATAAATGTTTGCATAAAAAACTACCGACTAACATCCTGACGCGATTGTGCATAAAACCAGTTTCATTTAGCTGTCGCATACCAGCATCAACTAAAGGGTATCCCGTTTTGCCTTCGCACCAATGTTTGAATTCTTCCTCATTGTTTCGCCAGTTTATTCGGTCATATTTGGGTTTAAAACTTTTGGTTACAGTATGTGGAAAATGCCATAAGATTTGCATGAAAAATTCGCGCCAAATGAGTTCTTGCCAGAATATTTCGTTTTTTTCGGCAACAGCTTTTTTTATCATTTTTCGAATACTGACGGTTCCAAAGCGCAAATGTGGTCCCAATCGGGACGTGGCATCTTTGGCAGGAAAATTTCTTGTTTTTTCATATTCCTGGATCAATGAAGAGGTCACCTTATAATCAGCAATTTTTTGGGATGATTTCTTGAAACCAATATCTGATAAACTTAAATTTGAAAGTCTAGTGTTCTTCACTAAATTTGCGAGATTTTCATTGGTATTTAAAATCACCAAATCGGTTGTTTTGAATTTCTCTTTCCAAGTTTTCATATAAGGTGTATATACTACATAAGGGTCACCATCGTTTTTGACAACCTCGCTCTTTTCAAAAATTACTTGGTCTTTAAAAGTCTTGAATTTGATATTTTTTTTAGAAAGTAGATTTTCTATTTCTGCATCACGTTCTTTGGCATAAGGCTCATAATCGCGATTGGTGAAAACCGTATCTATGTCATAATCTTCAATAAGTTGTTTGTAAATTTCAATTGGTTTTCCATGATAGATTGCTAGACTGCTTTCCTTTTCGTCTTGAAGAGTCTTCCTCATGTTTTGAAGCGTTTCAAAAATAAAGCTTACACGAGCATCGTCTTCAGGTAGTTTATCTAAAATTTCTGTATCAAAAATAAAAATTGGTAATACTGGATTATCACTACGAAGTGCTTCGTAAAATCCAATATTGTCGTCGAGTCTTAAGTCGCGCCTAAACCAAAATATGTTGATAGGTTGTTTCATTTAGTATTTACCAAAAAGTTCTTCTAGTTTTTGAGTTCGATAATTAAAAATTTCCTCCAGTTTTGGCTTTACAATAATGGGATGAAGTATTTGTCCAATAATGCCGTAAGGAACTTTGTAATCAATAATATCTTCCATTTCTACACCTCCTTCAATTTCTTTGATAAAATGCTTGTGATGCCATAATGCGTAAGGGCCAAAACGTTGCTCATCAACAAAATACTCATTTTTAATACTATGCGTAATTTCGGTAACCCATTTGGTTTTGATCCCTAAAACTGGTGTCACAATGTATTGAATGATTTGCCCAGCAAACATGGGTCTATCAGCTCCAGAGAGGATGTGAAAGCCCATATAGTTTGGTGTAATGACTTTAAGGTTTTTTGGATCGGATAGAAACTCCCAAGCTTTTTCTATTGTTATTGGCAAATTCTGCTTTTTATGGAGCGTATATATTTTCATCAAAATTTAATTGTTAAGAAGTATGTATGCATTGAGTGACGTTGCAATACAAAGCCATAAAAAATAGGGCAGGATTAAGAGCGTTTTAACTTTCAGTTCATTTTTATATATGAACATAAATAATGCAACTACGATGGTCAGACCAATAATCACTGCCAAACCAAGCGCTATGAGATGTTTATTGAAAAAGATATAATTCCAAATAACATTGAGGACAAACTGAATGGAAAATAAAACCTTCACCTTCATTGATGGATTTTTTAGATATAAAAATGCCATGTATATAGAAAAACATAGCATGATGGTAGTCCATGCAACACCAAAAACCCATCCAGGAGGTGTCCAAGGTGCTTGATTTAATGAGGTGTACCATTCGGTTTGAGGTCCATTGTTCATTAACCAACTGCCAATACCTAATGCGCCATAATTGATGATGAGAAATATAATGAAAGGTTTCAGGAATTTCATATTAGTAGTCTGGTTATTTTTACTATGCCTCTAATTTATTATTAATTTATTGGGCTTCTGCATGTTGTCTATCACTTTCAGTTTTGTTGGTGCTCGAAAGTGTATGCCACACTTTCATTAATGAGTTTATATTTATCCTAATGCTTATCAGTTTTGACTTTTTTTTGAACAGTCCAAGTATAATCATATTTTAAAAGTTACGATTCCACAATCTAATTCAAACACTTGCCCAGAGATTGAAGACGCTTTGTCAGACAATAAAAATTCTGCCATGTCAGCCACTTCTTCTGGCTTCAAATACTTTTTAAGTGGATGGCGTTCAGTTATGTTTTCAATCATTTTTTCATTTCGTAGCAATTTGGAAGCCAAATCAGTATCAGTAACTGTTGGTGCAATAGCATTGATTCGCAACGTTGGAGCCAGTTCTGCTCCAAGAGATTTTACCAAGCCTTCAACTCCAGATTTTGAGGTGGCAACACTTGCGTGAAAGGGCATTCCGAGTTTTGCAGCTACAGTACTGAATAAGACAATAGAAGATTGGTTACCTTTTTTTAGTATATCCAAATACCTTTGAATGGATTTCACTGCTCCCAACACATTGATTTCAAAATCTTCTCGAAAATCATCCATACTCAAACGGGCTATAGGTTTAAGATTGATGCTTCCGGGACAATAGACCAAGCCATCAGCAGTGTCAATTTGTGGTAATTCATCTTTTAAGACATCACATTGATGATGCACGAAATTATTATGGGAAAAGTCAGGAAAAGACCGGCTTATATTGATAATGTTATGGTTTGGAAGGAGCTTTTGGGCTATGGCTTTCCCAATGCCTTTGCTACCTCCAACAATGATGATTGTTTTCATGTACTTTGTTTTAAATATTGGCAACCAATGGTTTGCCTTTTAGTCGTTTTTCGACTTTACGCTTAATAACAGTTAGACGTTTCATGATATCCATGATTTGCTCGTCTTTTTTGCGTTTATAAATTTCATTGAGTGCTAAAATCAGGTGTTTAGCTTTCCTTGAGATTTCAATTCGGTCGCTTGTTGAAAGTGATTTTAGTTGACGTTGTTCAAACTTGAGGGCTTCGTTAATAATATCCATGATTTTAATCTTTAAGATAATTTTGCAATTCGGCTATTTTCTGTGCTGTATTGAATTTTCCACTGTAAAATGAGGTGACAGTGGCAGATGATTCATCCTTGATGCCGCGCGATGATACGCATAAATGTTTAGCATCGATAATGACAGCAACGTCTTCAGTTCCTAATATATGCTTTAAGTCTTCTGCAATTTGATTGGTCAAACGTTCCTGAACTTGAGGGCGCTTTGCGTAATACTGAACAATTCTATTTAATTTTGATAATCCAATAACTTTTCCTGATGATATGTAAGCAACATGCGCTTTTCCTATGATTGGAACAAAATGATGTTCACAGTTGGAATA
The DNA here is from genome assembly GCA_002426015.1 of Flavobacteriaceae bacterium UBA5534. GTDB lineage: Bacteria > Bacteroidota > Bacteroidia > Flavobacteriales > Flavobacteriaceae > Aquaticitalea. The sequence goes on along the minus strand of DINS01000022.1, from coordinate 22,371 downwards.
AAATGTAATGTTCTTTTCAACCAACATTTGATTGTATTGGTATTTGTTATCGAATAAGGCTATTTTGGGTTTATTGGCAGGGTTCAATCCGGAGAAAATTTCATCAATATACATTTTTGCGACTCGCTCAGGTGTGCCTTTTAAAGAATCGTCTGTCAAATCCAAGCCCATAACGTCCATAATTTCTTCAAATAATAATGCAATGCGCTGTTTTTTTTCGGAATCTGAAAGTTTAAAGGCATCTCTTTTCATAGGAGTTTCCAAACCAGCGTATAAATGATCATCGCCAATATCATGATGAGAAAACCCATTTAGATTGTGACCGTTTTTTTCTTTTACTTCTAATGTTTCGGTATTCATATTTTCTTTTTTATGTGCTGTCTTTATGGAACTCATCTCCTAAAGCAAAGCAACGTTAACGTTTTGAAATTGAGTTATTTGTCATCTGTTTTTGTCTTGAACATTTAAAACGACCTTTGTGAAAAGATCTTAATTTCTCATGTTTGGTGGCTCGGCCTTGAACGCGTTTTCGCCACATTCTGAAACTGCTTGGTCTCATTTCGCGTCGCATCAACTCAATGACTTCTTGTTCTTTTAATTCAAACTGAAATGTTATTGCTTCAAATGGTGTTCGGTCTTCCCAAGCCATTTCTATGATGCGGTCTATATGTTGATCGGTCAATATCATGGTAGGATGGAGTATTGTGCTTCGTATTTCACTTTTTCGTCAAGTAGTTTGTCGAAAAAAGCTTTGTTTTCTTTAAAAGTGATGCTATTTCTAAAATGAATAAAACGACCTTGAGCATGGATACTACTACCATTGGTTTTGTATATAACCAACTGATAATAGGGAATGACCCACGTATAATTTTTTAAACCTTTGTTTATTCGAATGAGCACACCTAATGGACGTAATTCGAGATTAGCATAATTGACATCAGCCACTAGGTTGAGATACTGCTTCATATTTGGGCTCGTGCCCTCGATAATCATACGTTTAGAACCAATTCCTTTCATTTTGATGGATTGAACAAAACCAAAAGGCTTACCTACCAAGTCGTTAATGAGTTCGATGTGCTCTTTATTAGTGTATGTTGTATTTAATACCATGGTATAAATATACACAAATATAATTAATGTTTAATGTTTTGTTGCAAACATTAAACAAAAATTAACATAACACGTTTGAAACCTTAGGTGCAACTAACTTATTAATCATTCCTTTGAAAATGAAACCATGAAATGGCCAAACACTATACCAATATAACCGTCCAGCTAAACCGCGAGGTCTAAACGTAGCTGTTTGTTTAAGAATACCTTCTTCTATTTTAAATTCTAGCCAAGCTTCTCCAGGTAGTTTCATTTCTGCATAAAGTAGGAGTTTTTTCTGCGTTTTGTCAGCAAAGATGACACGCCAAAAATCTAAAGCATCACCAGTATCTAATTCAGACACATGCGTGCGACCGCGACGAAGTCCGATACCTCCAAAGAGCTTATCGAGATAGCCACGCAATTTCCATAAGTAATTCCCATAATACCAACCAGTGGAGCCACCTATGGACCAAATACGATTTATGGTAGTTTCCTCATCTTGGACTCCACGTTCTTTATAATCCGTAAAGCAACCATATTTTGGAACATTGATGTATTTATGAAAATTGTTGTTCAAACGACCACTGCTTACCATGGAGTCTTTCCAGCTCGAAACGATACTGTTTTGCTCAATTTTTTCGAATGCTAATTCTACGGCTTCTTTGTATGTAATTGGGTTGACATGCAATAATTGATTGATATTACTTGGTTTTCCAACAATCTCAACTCCCATGCTATCTACAAGTGTAGACGCTAATTTATAGGAGGTTGAGGTTACGAAATACAACCAATATGAAGACAATTTAGGCGTCATTACTGGGACGGTCAAGATATAGCGCTTTAATCCTCTGATTTTGGCAAATTTCAGTAACATCTCTTTGTAGGTCAATATCTCTGGGCCAAAAATATCGAAGTTTTTATTGTAGAGTTCTTCCTTGCCTTTTGCTTTTGACAGAAATGCCAAAACATCTCTGACTGCTAATGGTTGTGTTTTGGTATTTAGCCATTTAGGAGCAATCATGATTGGTAATTTTTCAACTAAATCGCGAATGATTTCAAAAGAAGAACTTCCAGAGCCCACAATAATTCCGGCTTTAAAAATGGTAAGCGCATAGTTTTCAGACTTCAAAATATCCTCTACGTTTTTTCTAGATTGCAGATGTTTTGATAGGTTTTCCTGATTGGTAATGCCACTTAAATAGATAACTTGTTTGACTTGAGTACTTTCAAAATAAACTTTGAAATTTTCGGCACATTGCGCTTCTAATGATTCAAAATCTTTTGAGGTATTAGACATCGAATGAATAAGATAGTAAGCAACATCAATGTCTTTAGGAATATTTTTTAAGGTGTCCCATTTTAGGAAATCAGCTTCAACAATGGTTATATTTTCATCGTCGAGATAGGTCTTGTCTGTTCTTAATTTGTCCCTTACAGCACAAACCACTTGATGGCCTTCATTAATGAGTATAGGAATTAATCGTTTTCCGATGTAGCCTGTAGAGCCTGTGACAAGAATTTTCATAAAAAGTATATGTTATAATTTTTTGAAATTATTAATCTTAATGTCTTTAGCCTTCAAATCGAACATGAGGTTATAAAGTCCGAAAAACGTTCTGTTCATATAAATAAAATGCTTGGAACCTCTGTTGCCATTCATTTTTCGCAATTCCGTATTTTTTGAATAGCGTTGTCCTAACTCTGTGATTTTACCAAAGAATTCACCATCAGAAAAATCAAACGATTCAACATGAAAAGGCTGTGTAAACAGACTTAATAGCTCATGGAACATGTCAGTAAAAAATTCAGCTTCTTCTTTCGAATCATCAGATCTCAAAATTTCTAATTCGTAAAGTTTATGAACGAAAAAGTCTTTATTAGTGATGTTTTCAGGTTTAGCCAATTCAAAATAAGGAATGTAAAAATCATCAGGAATCGTTTTCATACATCCAAAATCCAAAGCAATCAATTTACAATCTTCCGACACTAAAAAATTCCCAGGATGTGGATCGGCATGCACTTTTTTCAGCTTATGAATTTGGTACATATAGAAATCCCATAAAGCTTGGCCTAGTAGATTGGCATTATCTTGATTGGTATTATAAGCAGTAAATTCTGATAGATGTTCACCTTGCATATAATCCATCGTGATGATTTTGTCTGATGATAATTCTTCATAATATTGAGGAAACAAAAGGTTAGGAATGTGAGAACAAGCAGTCGAAATCTCCTTGCTTTGTGCAACTTCTAACACATAATTTGTTTCCTCAATTAGCTTTCCTTCAACTTCCTTAAAGTATTTGTCCGAATCTTTCCCTTTGATATTAAACATTTTCATAGCAATTGGCTTAACAAGAGCCAAATCGGAAGCAATACTTTGGGCAACTCCAGGATATTGGATTTTCACAGCAAGTTTTTTCCCATTTTTTTCTGCTAGATGGACTTGTCCGATACTGGCAGCATTTACTGAAGTTGTGTTGAAGGAATCATATAATTCATTTGGCAATTTGCCAAAATAGTTTTTAAAAGTCTTTATCACCAAAGGAGGTGACAGAGGTGGTACTGAAAATTGCGCCAATGAAAACTTCTCTACATAAGCTTGCGGCATAATGCTTTTCTCCATGCTCAACATTTGCGCCACTTTTAATGCACTTCCTTTGAGCTGTTTTAAGCTATCGTAAATATCGCCCGCATTATTTTCATTAAGGCGACTTCTTGCTTCATCTTCAGTTTTTGTCAATTTATCACCATAATATTTGAGATAATTGACGCCTACTTTAGCACCAGTGGTAACTAATTTTGAGGCACGACTTATTTTTGATGTTGGAATGGAATCTATGGTTTTCATCTATAGCTTTTAGATCATGTTCATTTTTTCTTTGAAAATGAATTTTCCAAAGTCTATGACACTTTTTAATGGGACAACATTCAATACGTCGAAACTTGTATTGACGGATTTCTCAATAAAAATATCTGTCTTTTCAAATGATGGTGACGTGTCATCCATCCAAAATTTCATAGTAAGCAACAGCTGTAACCAAGCAGATTCTTGAAGCGCTCGACGCTGGATTTTTTCAATTTGCTCTTGTTTGATGTCTAAAGTTTCAATATCAAGATCATCAATATAATGCGTGAAGCTTTTCTTTAATTCAGATAAAAGCATCAAACCTTTCATGCTGTTTTTGTACTTGTGAAGTGCGTAAGCAACATAACTTCTGTTCGCAGTCAAATTCTCAAAGAAAGTAAAGTAAAAGCTCAATAGCTTGTTTTGAGCATCAAACGATTGATAGTCTTCGCTTTTATGTAAAACTTTAATAGTGTTATCAAAAAATGCTTTGAAAACGTGCTTCTCAATCCCTTCAAACGAACCAAAATATTCGTAGAATTTTGATTCTTCAAAATTATTTGTTTTTGCAAAAGCATAAACTGATTTTGGTAGCTCGTTTTGTTCTAGGACATAATCCATGTAAAAAGAGATAATGTCTTGTTCTGAAATTGTTTTCTTTTTTGCCATAACCTTTTAATGTTACGGTAAAGATACAAAATGTTTAATGTTTTCAATAAAATATTAAACAAAATTTAACTAAAAGAGTATAAAGTAGATTTTTTTTAGAACTAACAACATTGCTCATCTTTAACCAATTTACAGCTAAAAACAGCCAAAAAGGATCCAATAAAAGGTGCTGTCAAATACAACCACAAATCTTGAAGATTTCCAGAAACCAGTGCAGGAGCTAACGATCTGATTGGATTCATCGATGCCTTTGTCATTGGTCCTGCAAACATAGCTTCCAATAGAATAACACCTCCAACGGCAATGGCAGCCATCGTACCAATTTCTTTACTGCCTGTCGATACATTAATGATAACTACCATCAAAAAGAAAGTAAGTATCATTTCAAGGATGAACGCTTTATAAGCTTCAAATCCTTGAGCAGGAAGGGAGCTTCCCAAGGTTTCACTCTCTGGAAACAAGAACCACAAAATGAAGCAAGCTAAAAAGGCACCAATAGATTGGGCAACAATATATTTTGGAACTTCTTTCAAAGGGAATTTCTTGGCAATAGCAAAACCAAAAGTCACGGCAGGATTAAAATGAGCTCCAGAAACATCCCCAAAAGCATAAATCATTGCCATTACAATCAGTCCCCAAGTTGCCGCAACTCCAGTATGACCAATACTTCCATTTGTAATTTCGTTTATAGCTATGGCACCACAACCACAAAAAATCATGGCGAATGTTCCGATTAGTTCTGCATAATATTTTTTCATCGAAATAGTTTGTGCAAATATACAATGTCTTAATTTAAGGTTTTGTTAACAAATTAGGTTTTTATAATGCTTAATTTTATATGCAACTTAAATAACTATCTTAAAAATCAAATATTATGAAAAAAATTATGCTATGTCTAGCCGTTTTGGCAATGACTTTTTCTGTGAATGCACAGATACAAACACCTGCACCAAGTCCTTTTGCAAAAGTTGAGCAAAAAGTAGGCTTGACTGACGTGTCTTTGGAATACTCTCGACCAAACATGAGAGGAAGAACTATTTTTGGTGATTTGGTTCCTTATGGCGAAGTTTGGAGAACAGGCGCAAATGCCAGAACCAAAATAACATTTAGCGATGATGTCACTGTAAATGGCCAAACTTTAAAAGCCGGTTCTTATGCGATTTTTACAAAGCCAAGTAAAGAGTCATGGGAAGTTTATTTTTATACTGACTATAATGGTGGTGGAACACCTCAAGATTGGGATGAAAGCAAAGTGGCAGCAAAAGTAACCGCTGAAGTGTATCCTATGCCAATGCAAATTGAAACTTTTACGATGACTTTTGATGATTTAACAAGTAGTTCGGCAACTCTTGGAATGCTTTGGTCTGATGTATATGTTGGTGTTAAGTTTGATGTTCCTACCGATAAAACAGTATCAGCTTCAATTGATAAAGTTATGAAAGGTCCAGGAGCAGGAGATTATTATGCTGCTGCAGTGTACTATTTACAAGAAGGAAAAGACATCAATCAAGCTAAAACTTGGATTGACAAAGCCATAGCTATGGCTGGTGATAAAGCCCCTTTTTGGCAATTAAGACAACAATCGTTGATTTATGCAAAAGCTGGTGACAAAAAAGGTGCCATAGCTGCTGCAAAAAAATCATTGGCTGCTGCTGAAGCTGCTGGGAATGCCGATTATGTAAAAATGAATAAAGACTCACTAAAAGAATGGGGAGGAATGTAAAAAAGTTAAGATTACTTCGCTGGTAGAGCCAAGAATCAATACATAAAACATTTAATCTAAACAAAAAACCTCACAGAGTATAAAACTGTGAGGTTTTTTGCTTCTAATCAGTTTCCTCTAAAAAGAAAATGGCTTCGACTGGTTTATTAAATAGTTTAGCGATTTTTAAGGCTAAAACGGTTGATGGCACATATTTGTTTTTTTCCATAGCATTTATAGATTGCCTGCTCACACCAATTTTTTCAGCTAAATCAGCTTGTGTCATATTGTGTATTGCGCGTTCTACTTTTAAATTATTCTTCATGGCTTTCTGATTTATGTTTAAGAAAGTTGAATCTAAAAACAAAGAATATCAATGGTGTAAACATATTAAAAATCATTACATTGAAGAAAGTCATATCATAGACAAAAATGACCGTAAACAATAAAACGACATAATTGAAAATAATGGCCCAAACCAATGAATCGGTTCGGAGTTTATAAATAAATTCATCTTCAACTTTTTCTTTACTAAAACCTACAATTAATCCGCCGACAATTATAGCGATTGCAGTTAGTTCGTCTAAAATGCCATTTTCTATAATGTTAAAAAAGCCTGGATCTCCTATAAAAGGATTGTTATAAATAGATAATACCTTGATGACCAATAAGTCATCCTCAAAGTTTGAGATAAAATGGAAAACTCCTGAAAGGATTCCCAAAATGAAAAGTACCCAACCGATGGTTTTGTACTTGTTCGGCAATAAATAATTTGTGTTCATAACTGTTCGATTTAAAATTGATAAATCAAAAGTAAAGAAAACTTTACATATAGTCAAGTAAAATATTCTATTTGTAACAAATCATATACTTTTTAAATAATTTTATTATTAATAAAATAGGATAGAAAGAATAGTTTAAGTCTAATTTTGATTGTTCTGAAATCGATTAATCTAACAAGGGCATTACTTGTTTTTATGGAGCATTTGAATAAAATAGGCAATCAACATGACCAATACACACCCAAAAACATTCAGCCACAAAAATGGCATCCATTCGTACCACCAGCCACCAATCACAATTACCTGTGTAATCAATGCAGCGATAAATACAGCATTGCCTTTAACGTATTTGAAGAAAAATGCCAACAGGAAAATACCTAACACATTGCCATAAAAAATAGAACCTATGATATTGACCAATTGAATCAAATTATCAGCCAAATAAGCAACACAAGCAATGATGATAGCCAAAATTCCCCAACCTAGTGTAAACCATTTGGTGGCCTTAACATAGTGCATGTCGTCTTCATCTTTGGCAAAATTTCGCTTGTATAAATCCAAAGCTGTGGTCGATGCCAAAGCATTCAGTTCGCTGGCAGTGCTCGACATGGCTGCACTCAAAATGACAGCAAGTAATAACCCGATAAGGCCTCGAGGCAAATTATTAAGTATAAAATGGATGAATACATAATCTTTATCGTTGGTTTCTACGCTTACATTGCGCTCTTTTGCCGCTTTTTCAATCAATTGCTTTGCAGCTTCACGATTTTCTTTATCGGCTTTATTTGCTAGTTGAATGGCTCTAATGCCATCTTCATTTTGATGTTGTGCAAAATTTTCAATCACCAATTGTTTTTCGCTAAAAATAGTTTGTTGTTCTTCCTGAAGCATTTTGTACTCACCAGCATAAGTCGAGTTGACAATGACATTGTCAGATGCTGGATTAAAATTGATAGGTGATGCATTAAATTGATAAAACACGAACACCATGACACCAACTAACAAAATAAAAAACTGCATTGGCACTTTAAGTAATCCATTAAAAATCAATCCCATTTGCATCTCTTTCATCGATTTTCCAGACAAATAACGTTGCACTTGGCTTTGGTCGGTCCCAAAATAGGAGAGTGCCAAAAAAGTACCTCCAATCAATCCTGTCCAAATTGTATAACGATTTTCGAGATTGAAATCAAAATTCAGAATATCCATCTTTCCACTCGCACCTGCGATATCGAGTGCATTGGTGAAGTTAATATCTGCGGGTAATTTGCTTATAATAATAAAAAATGCAATAAACATACCAGTAAAAATCACAGCCATCTGATGTTTTTGGGTCATACTTACTGCTTTTGTACCTCCTGAAACCGTATAGATAATGACCAAAATTCCGATAATGATATTGAGATAGGTAAGGTTCCAATCCAAAACGGCTGATAGAATGATGGCAGGTGCATAAATGGTAATTCCAGCGGCCAAGCCACGCTGTATCAAAAATAGGATGGCTGTAAGGCTTCTGGTTTTTAAATCGAATCGATTCTCCAAAAACTCGTAAGCTGTATATACTTTAAGGCGATGGTATAAAGGGATAAACACCATACAAATAATAATCATGGCAATTGGCAACCCAAAATAAAACTGCACAAAACCCATTCCATCATGAAAGGCTTGTCCTGGTGTTGACAAAAAAGTAATGGCACTTGCCTGTGTTGCCATGACAGACAATCCAATCGTCCACCATTTTGCTTCGCTACCACCTTTGATGTAGTCGGTTACATTCTTGCTTCCACGGGTTTTTAATGTGCCATATATAACAATGGTCAAAAGTGTTCCGATAAGTACAATCCAGTCGAGTAGTTGCATAGTTTAGAAGGATTGCATTATGAAATAAAACAAAATAATATAGATGGCATTAACAATGAGTACAACGCTGTACATTTTATTCCATTTGAGATCGTTTTTTATACTCATAGTTGTTTATTTAATGGTGGAGCTTGTTAATCGGTCAATTTTTTATCACTCATCATTGTTTCTTTTCCAATTGATAACATATTGGCAAACAACCGATAGGCACCAGCCACACCTTCAGGGAATTCTCTAAAAAAACTCAATCCTGTGTAGATATAATAGCCTTTGCCATGTTTGGCAACCAACAAACTACCATCTTTTGGAGTCTCGTCCTTATCATTCATGGATAATAGTGGTGTAAATTCTTTTGCCCATGTATCTGGAAAATACAAACCTCGCTCTTGTGTCCAACCTTCAAAATCTTTTTGTGTGATTTTATTCGGATAGTTCATCAATTCATGTTTTGGGTTAAGGAATCGAACGGCTGCATTTTCATCGGTAACTCGATCACGAGATAATTTTAGCTCGTAAGGTGCTATTGTTTCGACCACAACGTCTCTACTGGTGTTGTATTGAACGATGAGATTGCCTCCTTGCTCTACAAAATCAAATAATTGTTGTTGCTTATATTTTAGGGCTTCAACCGTATTGTAAGCTCTAATACCTACAACAATGGCGTCAAAACGATTCAAAACGTCAGCTTTGATGTCTTCTGGTTTAATGGTAACAACGTTATATCCAATTTGCCTTAAGCTTTCGGGTATGACATCGCCTGCACCTTCAATATAACCAATGTTTTCGCCTTTTTTCTTGATATCCAGACGAACCACCTTACTTTCGCTTGGCAATAACACGGTTTGAAATGGAATATGGTCGTAACTGATTTCGATCAATTCTTTAGTATAGATTTGGTCACCGACATGAACCATAGGAGTGATGAGCCCTTCACTTTGCTCTTTTGGAGGAATAACCGTAAACACCAATAGTTGTTCTTGACCTTTATGGGCAATTTCTATTTTTTGTTTTTCTGGATACACACTCCAGTTTTTTGGGTGTGCTATTTGCACAAAGCCTTCCAAGTTATCACGTCCAGCTTTTACAACCACTTGAATATCTTTTTGTTGGTCATTTTCAAAAATAATAACAGGCTCGGCGACTTTGGCAGATGCTTCAGGAATGATCTCAAATGGCTTATAGACTTCACCTTTAACATCATCATTGGTTTTGTAAACGATTGGTTTGGTATAAGGGATTGTTGTTGTTTTGAAGGTTAAATTGAAAGTGACCAATTGATTTCTTGGTGTTTCTGGAAGCCCAATTAGTTTTTGGTCATCTACTTTGTACATGCCCAAACTTCCTTTTGATGTTAACCAATAAGGGGTTGTTGGTTGCTGTTTGGGGTCAATTTTTAGAATTTCCTTAAAGTCATAATCGATGTTGTTTTTGAGTTCCATATGTTTATCGATGACCAAATTGTTTACCACAATTGAGTTTAATGTCGTTGGATAATCACTTCTGTTAATGGCTTCAATTTTTAAATTGACCGAAGAATTTGCAGTCGCGTGATTACTATCTGCAACAGCTTCCAGATACAATCCTGCACAAGCGGCTATGACGTTTTTAATATCTTCTGTTTTAATGGTTTTCCAATGACCTTCTTCTAAATTTTGTATGAGTTGATAGGCTTCTATCAATTGCGGAATCGAAGCTGAAGGGTTTTTAAAATCATAATTTTTTTCAACTTGAATTAAGATATCACCAATTGCTTGTCCTCCTTTTACACGGTTCCAGCTAGTGTCAATGCCATCAAAAACATTCGATTTGTCTTTTGGTAAATCACCTTTTATGAGCTCAATGTATTCAATTTGTTCACCACGAGTTCCTGTACTGCCAAAGCCTTGCGATTTGTGCGAACTTCTGCTCAAAGCGGCAATTTCTGGATTGCTCAATCCGCTTGATGGGAAATAAACGCCAGTATCAACACTCAATAGATTGGTTTTATCAGCTTTGTCAAAATTTTCTTGACTTCCATAAAACCACCAACTTGTATTGAAAAACTCACGTTTTGGTTGCCAAATATTGACATATTTTAGTTGCTCTGGATAGGCGGTTTTATCACCAGCCAAATCAAATGCTTCGACGCTTAACATGGCAGAACTTGTATGGTGACCGTGTGTTGAACCTGGACTTCTATGGTCAAAACGATTGATGATCACATCTGGCTGAAAATTACGAATAGCCCAAACAACATCACCCAACACATCTTTTTTGTTCCAAATGGCCAATGTTTCATCAGGATGTTTGGAATAGCCAAAATCGTTTGCTCTTGTAAAACGTTGTTCGCCACCATCGATACGTCGAGCTGCCAATAATTCTTGAGTACGGATAAGACCCAATAATTCCCTTAATTCTGGACCAATTAAATTTTGACCACCATCACCACGAGTTAACGATAAGTAGGCTGTACGAGCTTTGACCTCGTTGGACATATACGAAATAAGGCGTGTGTTTTCATCATCTGGATGTGCAGCTATATACAAGACAGAACCCAAAAAATTGAGTTTTTTGATGGATTCGTAAATCTCTGAACTATTTGGTTTTTTTGGTTGCTGTGCCTGAATTGAGAAGCAAAAAAAGGAAATTAATAGAAGTAGTGTATAACGTTTTAACATCATATAGTGATTAGCTTTATTTTCAAATATAAAAAAGAAACCAGCGCAATGGCTGGTTTTAATGATTATTTAACGTTGGTTAAATCAAATCGGTACCATCATCAAACATATCTTCAATAGCATCTTTTTCGACCAAAGTGACTGCTTTCTGGAGCATTAAATTGTTTGGATAGGTTACCAAGTCGCCATTGTCCAATCGCAAATGCAATTGAAAAGCGCGTATATCTTCGATAATGGCTTCTATCGGGAAATCTTTATCGTGTATCTGTATTTTATCACCAACTTTATAAGGAAACGAAAAGAACATGATGATTCCTGATGTGATATTGCTCAAAATGGACCAAATCGCGAACAATCCGATGCCTATTACTGCAAAAATTGATGAAAAGAATAACGCCAAATCTTTAAAATGTGTTCCAAAAATGAATGGAATGATAATGAGCGCAATCAGCAATAAGGTTACCGAAACATAGCGTTGAATAAGATGAATTCGTGCTAAATTAATCCCGTTTTTACGTGAAATTTTACCTATAAGTGTATTGAGAACAAAGCGAACTACCAATAAAAAGGTTAGTAAGAATCCTGTGTTGATGAGTTCAAATTTATAAGTTTCAAAAAACATAGAGTATAATTAAAATGAAATGCAAAGATACGCCAGAAAATGGATTTGGTTCAATTCAATCCTAAAGTTTCCCTTAATGAATCATCTGCATTGGTGTTTTTGTTCCAATAGTCAGATTTGATGGTTGTTTGTTTAGTCGCTTTAGTGGTCATTTGTTTTGCTTTTTCGCCATAACCACTGATAAAAGTTTCTTCCCATCCTTCAATATCATAAGGAAATTGACTGTTGTAATGAATGGTCAAACTTCTGTCCAGTTCTGGATATGTGATGACGTAAGTACTATCAGTCAATGCGGCAGTAGCAGTATAGGCTTTAAAAGGCACATGCCTTAAGCGCAAAAACTCAAATGCTGGAATGATTTGCACAGTACCTTTAGGAAGTGTTTTTGGATCTATTCGTAACTGTGTCCATAATTCATTTTCCAAAATGGATTTTCCGAGGCTGAAATCTTCGTCGGCCTCTCCTTCAAAATATGAATGTGACATCACTTCAAATTCTGCACGGTTGTTGAGTTGTGTATAGACATGTCCACACCATTCTTGCACAGAACATGATATTTTTAAAGCGTGTTGATTATTCGCAACAGGATAAAAGGTACTCTGCATAATTGAGTATGGATATATACCAGTATCAAATTTCTTTGTTGCATTTAGTTTTAGGACAGACACATTAGACGGATTGCTTTTGTCGGCTTTGACTTGCTCTACATGTAAAAAAGGTTCAGTGACAAACACCAAGACAGCAGTCCCATTTCGCATTTCACCATATCGTGCCTGCTCTAATTTGTAAGAGGTGATTTCGGCCTCGTTGTTGAACCAATAATTTTTAAATTCTTGCGATAAAGGATTCGCCTTTTGTAGTTCTTCAAGGGTATTTGGAATGATTTCCTTTCCTTCAATATCATTAGGTTCAGAACCATTTTTGCACGACATATTGAAGGCCAATACAAAGACAGCCAAATATAGATTTATGAATTTAAACATGTTAAGTAAAATTTTGTTAAAATTACAATACAGTAATTAGTTGACCATATCATTTAACGTTTTGTAAACAAGATGTGTTGGCAACCCCATTACATTAAAATAAGAGCCTTCAATTTTAGTGACACCGATGAGCCCAATCCATTCTTGTATGCCATAAGCACCAGCTTTGTCAAAGGGTTTGTAAGTGTCTATATAGTGCTGTATTTCTTTATCTAAAAGAGTCTTGAAAGTAACTTTGGTCACCGCATTGACCGTTTTTTCAAAATTGATTGTAGTAAAGCAAACCGAAGTGATAACCTCATGTGTTGCATTGCTCATTGATTTTATCATCTCAAAAGCATCTTTCTCGTTTTTTGGCTTTCCTAATGCTTTGTTTTGATGCCAAACAATAGTGTCACTGGTAATCAGGATGTCATTTGGTTGTAATGTGTTTTTAAACGGAATAGCCTTTAGTTGAGCCAAATAATCACTGATTTCAAAATGAGACAAACGTTGTGGGAAATCTTCAACTATTGGTTTTAACTTGACGTCAACCTCCAATCCCAGATCCTTAAAAAATTGTTGCCTTCTTGGTGATGCAGAAGCAAGGATGATTTTATGGTTTTTGAGTGTCTCGTTGAGCATTTTTTTTAAGTTTTCAGTTGGCAGTTTTCAGTTGGCAGTTTTCAGTCTTCAGCCATCCGTCAACGGTCATTGGTCATCTGTCTTTTAACCTTTTAAAATAAATACATATAACAGCAGCGACAACATTCCAAACAACATCACTAATTTAAGCATATTACTGATATGGTGATGCTCTTTTTTTGTTTTTGCATTAAACGATTTGATGCTTACATACAAAAGAGGTGCAACAATAAAAATCAGAAAATAGCCAATAGCCCACTGATGTTTGTACAGATAGGTAAGCATGTAATAAACCATACCAAACAGAGGCAGTAAGGTTAAAGCAAAAACCACTTTTGAAGCACGTTCGCGACCAATTGCTATTGGTAATGTGTTCATGCCAGCTTTGTAGTCTCCATCTATGTCTTCAATGTCTTTGACAATTTCCCTGATGAAGTTGATAATAAACGCAAATAGCGAATAGTCTAACAGAATTTTAAAAAACGTTAATTGTGTTGCTTGGTTTAACGGATTTACTACAGGAATCAATTCAAACAAACCAACAATTATGATAGTCATGGCAACCAATATTGAGATAACAATGTTACCAATCAATAATGTTTGCTTTAAATAAGATGCATACACATAAAGAATGGCCGAAAGAATCACAAAAATTGAGAAAAAGCCGCTTTTTCCAACCAAATGGGACAAGTAAAACCCAATAAGCACACCAATAACATTGCATATGATAAACAAAGTATAGGCTGTTTTTTCACTTACCGATTTGCCAACAATCACTTTATCGGGTTTGTTGATGGTATCAGTTTCGACATCATAAATATCATTGATAATATTACCTGCTGCTGCAATACAAACAGTCGAAAGAATCAATAACATAAAGCCAAACCAATTGAGTGTGATGTCCACTCCAAAAGGTTCAAATAGCGCATATTTGATGAGCAATTGCACCAAGGCTATCATTAAAAGGTTTTTCCAGCGGATGAGGTTGAGAATGTTCAAGGTGTTTTGTTGTTAGTTGTTGGTTAGATGTTGAGTTGTTTGGCCACTAATACACAAATGCTTTTTTAGATTTACACACTGAATACTGAAAATTAATCATACTTCGCATCAAAATTACCATTCCATTTCCCTTGAACTTTTAGGACTTGTTCAATAACATCACGTACACAGCCAAGCCCACCTTTTTTATGTGACACATATTTTGATATGGCTTTTATTTCTTGTACGGCATCTTGTGGACAAGTAGGAAGGCCTACGAGTTTCATCACAGGATAATCTGGGATATCGTCTCCCATATACAAAACGTTTTCGAGCTTAATTTTGTTGTTGTCAAGGTACTCGTTCATCTGTTCAATTTTATTGTGCGAACCTAAATATATATCTGTCACACCAAGACCGCGCAAACGTAATCTTACACCTTCATTGGAGCCTCCAGAAATAACACAAACGTTATACCCAGCTTGCAAAGCGGTTTTTAGAGCAAATCCGTCTTTGGTATGCATGGTTCGTAGCATTTCGCCAGAAGTGGTCAAAGCAATCGTCCCATCGGTAAGGACACCATCGACATCAAAGATAAACGTAGTAATATGGTTGAGGTGTTCTTTATAGCTTTTGTCTTCCATGGGTTTTTTGAATAGAGGAGGTTAGGAGCTCATAAATGGTTTTATGATGCTCATTTTTCAATAATTTTAAATGCTTCCGTATGGTTCTTTTGTCATTGCGTTTTGCAGGCCCTGTTTGAGCCATATAAGGCGACAAATGTTGTACTTTTTTTGCGGTTTCTAAAATCAAAGGTTTTAAAATGTCAAATTCGACACCTTCCGATTCGGTGATTTCATGCGCCACACGATACAATTGATTGGTAAAATTGTTCACAAAAACTGCAGCCAAATGCAAGGCTTTGCGTTGATCGCTATTCACCTTATGGCTTTTGCTGCCTAATGCTGTTGCTAAAGACTTCAGTGTTTTAAGATCATTTTTATCAATAACTTCAATACAAATAGGCACGTTTTTAAAATTGACATCTGCCGTTTTGCTAAACGTTTGAAGCGGATAAAATACGCCTCTTTTATGTTTCTTGTCTAAATCATAAATGCCAACACTACCAGAAGTATGCACGACCAATCGATTGTCAAAAGGTATGTGCGACGACAAATCAGCGATGGCATCATCACTTACTGCAATAATATAAACGTCGGCATTTATAAGCTTTGAGATGTCATCGATTATTTCAGTTTCATTTTTATAGGCCTGAATAGACTCCAAGTTTCTGTTATACCATTGGCTAACAGAAACTTTTTTAGAGTTCCTAAATCCTTTATACAAATGTGTGGCAACATTGCCTGCGCCAAGTATCACTACTGAAATCATAATGCTAAAATACAGAAGAATTAAGAATTAAGAATTAAGAATTAAGATTTTTTGAACCTGTACTCAAAGATTAAAGTTTAATTTTGTAATTAATGAAAAAAGATATTCAAAATAGGGAAGACGTGTTTTTGTTAGTGTCCGAATTTTATAAAAAAGTAAGAAAGGATGCTGTTTTGGGACCTTTTTTTAATAATGTGATTAAAGATTGGGACGCACACTTGGATAGGTTGACTACTTTTTGGGAAACCAGCTTGTTTATGACCAAAAAATTGGAGCATAAATATTATGGAAATCCATTGGAAGCCCATGTAAAGGTTGACCAAGAAAACAATCATAGCATTACCGAATTGCACTTTGGCTTATGGCTGAACCTCTGGTACCAAACTTTGGACGAACTCTTTGAAGGCGAAATTACAGAAAACGCCAAACGTCGTGCCCGTAAAATGGGAACCTTTATGTATTTGAAAATTTTTGAGGCAAGAAGTCAAGAGTAGTTGGCATACTGAAATCACTTTAGTTCAATTTTAACATTCAATACTTCTATTCAAACCAACAAAAAACATTAAATTTGCACTGCCGAAATTTCGGAACAAAAATCAGTCCTTTGATTATGCAAAAAAAGCTCGCCAACATTCTCTTTTCAACCCGACTTACTGCCATTTTATTTGTTGTTTTTGCCGTTGCGATGGCTACAGGAACCATTCTCGACAGAAACATGGGTACATCACCAACACCTTACACACGCACACTCATATACAATGCGTGGTGGTTTGAAACCATTATGGTGTTTTTTGTCATCAATTTTATTGGCAATATGTTCAGGTATCGTTTACTGAGAAAAGAAAAATGGGCAACCTTGCTCATACATCTGTCTTTCATTTTTATTATTGTTGGTGCAGCTATAACACGTTACATCAGTTTTGAAGGCATGATGGCCATTAGGGAAGGTGCTACCGAAAACCAATTCCTTTCTCAAAAAACATATGTAACCGCTTATATAGATGGCGATTATATGGTAGATGGTGTTGCACAGCGACGATTTATAGAAAAAGAAGTCGATTTCTCTCCTCGTTTGGATAATGAATTTAAGGTAGAAACCGAATACAACAAAGTGCCAGTGACCATTGAGCTTGAAAAATTCATCAATGGTGCCGAAAAAGATATCATCCCAAATGACCATGGTGAGGAATATCTCAAAATTGTTGAAGCTGGTCAAGGTCAATCACACAATCATTTTCTAAAAGCTGGACAGGTACAAAGCATTCATAATGTTCTGATTTCATTGGATAATAGAACAGAAGGAGCTATTAATATTTTGAACACACCTAACGGTCTTACCATAGAGTCACCTTATGAAGGTGAATACATGACCATGGCTACAGGTACCAAAGGGGTTTTGGTGAAAGATAGTATTCAGCCATTGGTGTTGCGTTCGCGCTATCTGATAGGTAATATGGCTATGGTGTTCCCTAAACCTGTGGTGAAAGGTAGTTTTGATATCGTCAAAAAACCAGAAATCCTTAAAGGTGATGAAGATGGTGTGGTGATGAAAGTGACCGCAAACGGAATAACAGAGCGTGTTAATTTATTAGGTGGTAAAGGGATGAACAATGCTTTTGAGCAAATTAAGATTGGCGATTTGGATATTGCCATGAAATATGGTTCTAAAGTGATGGAGTTGCCTTTTAGTATAAAACTTAACGATTTTATTGCGCAAAAATATCCTGGAACAGAAAAGAGCTACTCATCTTATGAAAGTAAAGTCACGGTTCTGGATAAAGATAAGGGTGACTTCGATTACCATATTTATATGAACCATATCCTTGACCATCGTGGCTATCGCTTTTTTCAGGCAAGTTTCGACCCAGACGAGAAAGGAACCATCCTATCAGTGAACCATGATTTTTGGGGAACTTGGGTTACCTATATTGGCTATTTCTTGTTATACATTGCTTTGTTAGCGATTCTGTTTGATAAAAACACACGTTTTGCTGATTTAAAACGTATGCTGGATAAAGTGAAAAAGCAGAAGCGTAAAGTGGCTACGATACTTTTATTGTTTGTTTCGACCATTGGCTTTACGCAAACACATTCTACCAATGATGGTCGTGACCATGGGCGACCTACAAAGGCACAAATCGATTCTGTGTTGCGAGCAAACATCACTCCAAAAGAGCATGCCGATACCTTTGGACACATGGTTGTACAGGATTACAGTGGGCGAATGATGCCAATGAACACTTATGCTTCCGAAATGCTTCGTAAGTTGAGCAAGCACGATAGCTATGAGGAATTTGATGCCAATCAGGTATTCTTGTCCATTCACGAAAGTCCATTGTTATGGTACAACGTGCCAATTATCTATTTAAAACCTCAAAAAGCAGATACCATTAGGAGCATCATAGGTGTCACAAAAGATAAAAAATACGTATCGTTAGTTGATTTTTTTACTGAAAATGGGAGTTACAAATTAGCGCCATATATAGAAGAAGCTTATAAGGCACAAGTGCCTAACGGTTCTCAAAAAGAGTTTAAAGAAGCTGACCAACGTGTCAATTTACTTTACAATGCCATTGAAGGCAGAGCCATGAAGATTTTTCCAGTGCCAAATGACGATAACAACAAATGGATTTCGTCGATTGAGTTTAGGGAAGATGGCTATAGGGATAAAATCAAGGATTCCTTATATGGAAACTTTATCAATAATGGATTTAGTGCTTATTTGTTAACGCTCAACAATGCAAAACAAACAGGAGATTATTCAAAAGCAGAAGAGATTTTAACTGGCATCAAAAAAACGCAACAGAAATATGGAAGCGACGTCATGCTTTCTGATAAAAAAATCGATACCGAAATAAAATATAACAAATACGATATCTTCAAAAGGCTTTTCAGTTGGTACATGTATGCTGGTTCGTTGATGTTTATCTTTTTGATTGTACAGATTTTTAACGATAAGCGCAAGTTTGTCAATATCAGTGTCAAAGTATTCAAATGGATCATAGTAGGTTTGTTTGTACTCCACACGCTAGGATTGATTGCTCGTTGGTACATTTCGGGCCATGCGCCTTGGAGTGATGCCTATGAGTCGATGATATATGTAGCCTGGGCCACCATGTTCTTTGGATTGGCTTTTGGACGAAAAAGCGATTTAACCATAGCATCAACGGCTTTTGTGACCTCTATCATCCTTATGGTCGCTCACTGGAACTGGATGGATCCTGCAATTGCTAACCTACAGCCTGTACTTGATAGTTATTGGTTGATGATACATGTGGCAGTTATTGTAATGAGTTATGGACCCTTCACACTTGGAATGATACTGGGAGTTGTAAGCTTGTTTTTGATGGTGTTTACCAACAAAAAGAATAAAGATAAAATGTTGCTCAACATCAAAGAGTTGACCATCATCAACGAGATGTCCCTGACTGTTGGATTGGCACTGTTGACCATAGGTAACTTTTTGGGCGGTATGTGGGCAAATGAAAGTTGGGGACGTTATTGGGGCTGGGATCCAAAAGAAACTTGGGCGCTTATCAGCATTATGGTCTATGCTTTTGTGGTTCATATGCGATTGGTACCAGGGCTTCGTGGAAGGTTTGGCTTCAATTTAGCATCTATCATAGCGTTTGCAAGTATTATGATGACTTATTTTGGAGTGAATTTCTATCTGTCAGGATTGCATGCTTATGCAAGTGGTGACCAAATTGTGAGTTTCCAATTTATTGCCATAACTGTTGCAATCGTGGCGCTTTTAGGGTTTTTGGCTTACAGAAAGTATAAAGTTTATTACAAAAAGTAGGAGTGATTTGATGACATATTTTTGATGTTTCGATGTGGTATTAAACAAAATGCCCATGAAACCTTTAAAATTTATTCCATTTTTAATTTTTACTTTTTTGGTAGCCTCGTGCAGCAAAGATGATGCTAACGACCAACTACAAAATTTTCAATCTTCTATCTGCAATAATGTTGTAGGAGCACCAGCTCTATATTGGGATTATGCCCATGGCCTACCAGTGCCATTAACACAAATACCTACCATTGCCAATCCTGGAGGTCAATTCATTCATAGCCAATATCCAGCTTTAGGTTTTCAAATGCCAGCAGGTTTTTCTGGCCAAGAGCTTTACATACCTCAAACCCAAACCATTGGTGTGAACGTTATTAGAAATGATAATAATGTGGTTTGGCGTTATGTGCCATCAACAACCTTGCAAGGCCAAGTTGGTATCAACGAAATTATTGCTTCAGAAATCAATGGTATGTTTGCTTTTTATGGATTTAATGGCACACCACAGGTGCTTTGTACGACCACTGCGCAAGAAAACCTTTCTGTGTTTACGGTTTTTTTTGGTGCCAGATTGATAAGGTTTGGTAACATGACAGCGTTGGTGTGGGCAAGAAACATGTATGACTCTACTTTGAACATGACCTTTACATCGCTTTCATTATCGGTGGCGCCAACTGCCGAATTTGACACACAGGTATTTGGTACCTTTATGCCAATAAGTTTTCAGTTGTTGGTCATTGACAACGACGTTAGGGATAGCGATTTAGATGGGACACCAGATCATCAAGATAATTTTCCATTTGATCCGACGCGTCAGTAGTTAAAAACGACAACTAAAAGATTTTAGCTGTTGGTTCTTGGCCTTTGGCTGTTAGTTGGTTTTTGTATTGTGGGGTGTACACGAGATAACTCTGCGACTACAGAAGAAAACTCTGCGACTACAGGAGAAAACTCTGCGACTACAGAAGAAAACTCTGCGACATGGACTATAACATCGGGGTGTTTGCCAATTATGCCGATGGATTGTTTGGGACTCGCTGCCAATGGATGTGTGCAAGGGTAATAATTATTTGTACTGCTTAATTGTTGAATTGTTTTATTGATTATTTTAGTGTTATAAATTTTTATTTTTGGATGGAAGCTATTGTATTGCCTATTGTGGTTTTAAATAATGGTGTGCACCGTAATAAGCATCAGGTGTTCATGCGATTTAGGTATGATGAGGCGTTGATATCTTGTGCGCGTCGTATAGGGCGATGGAGTACGAGTTTAAAATGCTGGTATGTACCATATAGGGATGGTTGTATAGAGGCGATAAGTGCTTGTTTTGAAGGGGTTGCGATTATTGATAGCAGTAAGATGGTTGACATTGGCTTATTAGGTGAAC
The DNA here is from genome assembly GCA_002426015.1 of Flavobacteriaceae bacterium UBA5534. Classification (GTDB taxonomy): domain Bacteria; phylum Bacteroidota; class Bacteroidia; order Flavobacteriales; family Flavobacteriaceae; genus Aquaticitalea. The sequence goes on along the minus strand of DINS01000022.1, from coordinate 985 downwards.
TGAAAGGAAAAAAGCAAGGGCGTGTGCTGAACGATGAGCAACGAGCCATCTTAAACACTTTTTATAGGTATCTTCAAGGGAAGCGGTACAGTGTTAGTACGGTGAATACGTATGTGTATCTGGTTGCTGATTTTGTTGAGTTTTGTGGGGGAAAGTCTCTTGAGGCATTGACCAATAGGGATGTGGAGCTTTTTATAGAGGCTGAACTAAAGCGCAAGTGTTATAGCGTCAGTACGCAACGTCAGTTTATCAGTGGGATGAAGCTTTTTGTAATGCTTTATCCTGAGGTATGCATCAATGAGTTGAAGTTGGAGCGCCCAAAGGCTTCACGGTTGCTTCCGCAGGTATTGTCGACGGAGGAGGTGATACGATTGCTGGTTTGTGCAAAGAACTTAAAGCATCGAGCGATCTTGGCAATGATTTATTCGTCAGGGCTTCGCATTAGTGAGCTTTTGAACTTGGAGTTATGTGATATTAATGAGGACCGTAAACAGGTTCGTATAAAGAATTCAAAGGGGCGGAAAGACCGTTATGTGGTTTTGGCAGATGGCATAATGCGAATCATGAATGATTATAAAATGGCTTATGTACCAAAGCGTTGGTTTGTAGAGGGGCGAGGTGGAGGACAGTACACAGCGGGGAGTGTACGGAAGTTTTTGAAGGGTTATTGCCGCTCGGCTGGTATTGATAGGGAGGTGACACCTCATACTTTGCGCCATAGCTATGCGACCCATTTATTAGAACAGGGTATAAATTTGCGACATATACAGGAGTTGTTGGGCCATAGTAAGCCAGAGACGACGATGATTTATACGCATGTTGCCCGTAAGGATTTAATAGCGATAAAGAGCCCGTTGGATATTGCATTGAAAGGGATGACAAGGCCTGATGACGGGGTACAAAAAGTAATTATATCTGGTTAAATAATCCGATAAATGATTATATTAGTCACCATATAACGAGTTGGCTTTAATGCTGAAAAGTC
>DINS01000026.1 GCA_002426015.1 Flavobacteriaceae bacterium UBA5534 | reverse complement strand
CTGCATTTGTGGGAGAGTAGGTCATCGCCTTTTTTAGAATCCTCAACATTTATTTGTTGGGGATTTTTTTTGTTTTATGCTTTTAAAATGATATGATAATAAGCCTTCACTCTCTATGTTTTTAAAGTTAAATCACATTTAATCAATTTGTATGTTATTGTGCTTTTTGAAGTGATTTTTTTGAATAATGATAAAAATATTTCATTGCCCAAATCTCAGCATAGATTCCAAGATATTGTTAATTTCATTTCGCTTTTGCCTTGAAACTGGGATTTCTTTTTTATCGTTCATAAGTACTATTCCTCCATCTTGTTTAAGAATGGCTTTAACAAATTGTGGGTTGATTAAATGGGATTGATGTACACGTAAAAAACCATAATCACTAAGCATTTTTTCTATTTCTTTAAGGGTTTTACATATAAGTAGATTATTTTCATTGACTAAAAAAAAATAAGTATAGTTGTTATCTGATTCACAACGTACAATATTTTTTATATCCACAATATGGTAGCCTACTGCTGTCGGCAATGCAATTCTAGAAGCATTAATTACCGGACTGTTTATATTGTTATGTAATAATTGCCATTGTTCTATAGTGGTCTTTTTGCGTCGTTTTTCCCAGCCGGATAGTGCCTTTACGATGCTTTTCTCTGTTATGGGCTTTAGCAAGTAGTTAATGGCACTATACTCAAAGGCGCGAATGGCATATTGGTCATAAGCTGTTGTAAAAATAATGTCAAAATCTATGGGTAATATTTTATCCAACAAAGCAAAACCATTAAGATTGGGCATTTCGATATCTAAAAATAGAAGGTCTGGTGGATTAGTTTTAATAAACTCCAAACCTGTTTCTGGGTTGCTAAATGTTCCGATAATTTCATAGTCAGTATGTACTTTTTTTATAAGACTTGTCAGAACGTTTATGCAATGTGTTTCATCATCTATAATTATAATTTTTTTCATTGTCTAATCGTTATATGTTATTGTGATGCGCGTGCCAGAAGGTTTACCGTTATCTTCCAAGTCCAAAATGCTGAGTTGCATTTGGGTATGACTTACATGGTTGTAAAGTGTTAACCGTTCCTTTGTAATATTGGTTCCAGCAGATTGATGTGTTTTTTTTGTCTTACTACTTTCTTTTCGTCCAATTCCATTATCTTCAATAATAATTTGCAGTTGTTTGGAAGTGTCAAACACCAAGGAAAGTTTTTTTTCAGGTTTATTACTTGGATAAAGCCCATGCCATATAGCATTCTCTACGAAAGGTTGTAACAATAAGGGTGGTATGCTATATTGTGATAGTATTTCACGGGAATCACATTGGATGACGTAGGAAAAATCATTCCCTAACCTACTTTTTTCCAAAGAAAGGTATAGTTCTAATATTTCAAGTTCTTCTTCTACGGTAATAGTATTTTCACTGCTGTTTTGCAATATGTTACGAAGCAATAAAGAAAAATTATCCAAATAACTAATAGCATCTTCCTCTCGTGACTGCATGACTAAATTTTTAAGAGCATTTAAACTATTGAATATAAAATGTGGGTTCATTTGCGAGCGCAATGCCAACATTTCCATGTTTCGTAAACGTTCATTAAACGATTTTTTGAGTTGTTCTTCTTTTTGTTTTTCTATTTTAGAATAGAGCTGTACCAGTTCTTCAGTTTTTTGGTTGATTTGTTTATCCAATTCCTTGCGCATATTGGTTTCCATAATTTGGTTTTGCTGTAACTGCTCAATCAATTTTTGGCTCGTCTTTTCTTTATCTTTTTGCATAAGAAACATACTTTCTCCTAAAGCTATTGAAAAACAGAGTACTTCGCCCAAAAGCCCCACCATAAAGATGACGTTTTGCGAGTATGGGAAACTAAAAATGCCATTGGGTACTTGGTTTAAGCCACTGTAGTAAACAATGGATGAAAGAGCAGAACCTATAAAAAAAAGACTCTGTCCCACAACAAAATATTTGAGTAATGGATGTTTTACCTTGTAAATTATCCAGAAAAACAAAAATAGATTAAGAGGTAAAACAATGACTCGTATTATTATAGATGCTATTCTTCTAATATCGAAATCAACCCAAACAAGATTAAACCCAAACCATAATATGGCATAAGTGAAGCAAATAATAGCAAATATTTTTAATATTTTGGCCAGTTTAAGGTCAAACATTTTTACTGTAAGCAAATGCTGTATAAACAAAATATAAAAGCCAATAAAGGTAAATTGTGCAGATTCCGATATCAGGTTTGAAAAATATGGAAAGTGAAGCGCAAAGTTTGCTATGGTGGCAGGTGTAGTTTGTAAGACCAATAGCGCATAAATAATTTGAAAAAGTAGATAGCCAAAGTAGTAGACATAAATTCGTTTCTGCAAACGAAAACAAAACACCAAAACAAAAAGAGCAATACAGCACATCGAAATCAGATAGACGTAGATAAACGCTATGGGTGGGTCATGATTTTTTTGCAAATTGTCCGTAAACTCCAGATGCCCAATTTTTGAATACAAAATGGGAGGGTTAAATCTTGTGCTTTTATAATCAGTACTCAATTTTATATAGCATTGCGACTGTTGCAATGGTGAAAGTTGGAGTTCGGTAAAAAAGTACGATTTTGGTTTAGGGCGTTGGTTTAATGGCCTAAAGTAACCATTTTTGTAATGTTCGTACTCATCCTCTTTTTCAAGGTAAATATCGATGTAATGACCATCGTAAAAAAGATAGGTTGTAAGACTATTTTGAGTAGTATTTTTTAGTTTGAAACTCATCCAAACTACTGTGTCTCTACTTGCGGTAAATGTAGAGTCATAAGCTTTCCATGAAGTACTTTTTATAATATTATCAATCGAAACATTGCTAGCGCTTTTTAAGGCTTGCACCTCTGGATTGCCTATTAGTTCCAACCTTGAGGCAATAGCATCTGCCTTAATCTGGGCAGATAAGGTATAAAACCCTAAAAGAAAGAGAAGCACAATGATTACCTGTTTTTTCATTTTGCCATATATTTTAAAGCCAAAAGCATCTAACCATTCAATTGCTTACAATATATAAAATGATTTCTACTCCTTTATACAAAATTTAGAATTTGGCTGTCTGGGTTTAGAATTTGGTTAGCAAAAGCTGCTTTTTCCAAATTCTAAATGGAATCTGCCAAATTCTAAATACGTGTTTTTAAAACAACTGTTGATGGTTAAGTTTGTTTCAAAACAATAATTATGAAAAGGTCAAGGTACATAATATTACTTTTGTTGTTGGTGGGTTTTACACAAACCTCAGAGGCTCAATTATTAAAAAAACTCAAGAAAAGGATTGAAGAGAAGGTAGAACAGACTGTTGTTGAGAAAACTGCCGAAAAAGCTTCCGAAAAAGCTTCTAATTCTTTAGACAAAATTTTTGATGTCAACCTCAATAGCCCGCAAGCAAAGGGCAAAAAGGTAGATGCCAAAAATGTTCCAGACTCTTATCAATTTTCATATAAATACCAGTTAAAGATGACTACTGCAAGCGGAGAGATGGACTTAGACTATTTTCTTGAGCCTGATGCCACATATATGGGCATGAAAATGAACGCTGGCGTACCGTTTTTTATGGTCATTGATGATGATGCAAATGCTACTTTTATGTTTATGGAAAGCGGTGGCAACAAAGTGGTAACGGCAACTTCGATTGATATGGATGAAACCATGGATGATATTGAAGACATTGAATCTCCATCGCTGGAGGATTTAACCATAACAGACTTGCCCAATAAAACATTTTTAGGATACGATTGCATAGGTAAAAAGTTTGAAAATGATGAGTATGTATTTATATCCTATTTTACCGTAGATGCGCCCGTGAGTTTTGATCAAGTTTTCAAGTCTGAAATGGATCGTTATCCTGAACCTATAAAAGAACAATTCAAAAATTATAAGGGTGCACTTTTGATGCATATGGAAATGATCGATAAAACAAACAAAGGTAAAAAAAACACTTCGGGAACTATGGAGTGTGTGGCCATTGAAGCTTTAGACTATAAGTTTAGCACCAAAGATTATTTAAAACTATAAAATACGATTGACTATATGAAATCTTTTATCTATTCTATTGTTTTTATGCTCAGTATGTTTGGTAATACCGCTTTAGGGCAATCACTTTCAGGCAAACTTATTGTTGAAGGTTGGGGTAAAACCACCACATTGAAATCACAGGAACCAGTAGCTCTGTTCAAAAACTTTAGAGATGGCAAGCACAAAATCCTGTTCCGTTTTAAAAACATTTCGGGAAGCGAAGGGTTAGTGCTCTTTCAAATGAAAACTACCATTATCCATAACGGAAAAACCATTGGAAGCAGCAGCCGTAACGATTGGCCATGGTTGCCTGGTGATATGTATGTTCCCGTAGAAGCTTTCGATTTTATTCCGTTGCTTCAAAAAACGACCGTTAAAAACAAAGGCAAACTCGCTCCAGGAAATTATGAAATACAACTGGAAATGAAACCAGTAAAGGCACATTCAGAAGTCATAAGTACCACATTTTCGTTTAAGGTTGGGTAATTTTTAGATTAAAATAAAACATGAAATATATATGAAAACAACAGTACAAAATTTTACATTTTTTATACTTCTATCTCTATGTACTATACCATTGTCCATTGCACAAAGTTGGGAATATGTGGGTACGCCAGGGTTTTCAACTGGAGTTTCGACTTATTCTTCGATGGCTCTTAATAGTGCCGACGAGCCTTATGTCGCTTTTCGTGGTGGAAGTGGTAATTTTGCCCATATTGAAGTCATGAAGTTCGATGGAACCGATTGGATAGGTGTTGGGCAACCAGATTTCTCGGCACAAATGGTTTCGTATATCTCTTTGGTATTCAGCAATACTAATGAGCCTTATGTAAGCTATACAGACCATGGGAATGGATACAAGGCTACCGTTATGAAATTTGACGGAACCAATTGGGTTAATGTTGGTATTCCCGGTTTTTCAACAAGTGGTACACAATTTACCTCATTGGCGTTTAGCAATAGTGGTGAACCATATATAGCTTTTGCCGATGCCTCATTTTCACAAAAAGCAACCGTAATGAAGTTTAATGGCACAGATTGGGTCTATATTGGCGCTCCTGGGTTTTCGGCAGGTAAGGCCGACTTTATTTCATTTAAGTTTAGCAACAATGATGTGCCACACATTTCTTATAAAGATTTTGGCAATTCAGAAAAGGCAACAGTAATGAAGTTCGATGGTACCAATTGGGTAGATGTTGGAACACCAGGCTTTTCAACAGGAAAAGCGTGGAATACTTCCCTAGCATTTAGTAGTAACAATGAGCCATATATAGCTTTTTATGATTATATAGATAAAAGTTCAGTTAAGAAGTTTGATGGCACGAATTGGGTAAACGTTGGATCATCAGGTTATTCGGGTGGTGGTCAAGATTATATTTCCATGGCACTAAACTCTAACGACGAACCTTATGTAGCCTATTCGGATGGTAGTTATTTATATTGGGGAACCGTTAAAAAATTTAACGGTAGTAGCTGGGAAACAGTCGGAAACCAAGGTTTTTCCAATGAACAGATATACTACACTTCTTTGGTATTTAACAGTAATAATGAACCAATTGTAGCATTTAGTGATACTGGCTACGGTTTCGAATTGTCCGTTATGAAATTCACAAACACCATGAGCATTCAAGACAGCGAAGTTTCAAGGGTTTCTTTATATCCCAACCCAGCAAATGATTTGGTAACCTTAACAAATCTACCCTATGGAGAAACGGACATAAAAGTTTTTGACATTACGGGAAAAGAGGTGTTTTCAATCAACGCAAATACAGGAATAGAAACCATTGACACAACCAATTTTACCAACGGCATCTACATGGTACACATTGCCCATAAGGATAAAATAACCTATAAAAAATTGGTGATAAGCAATTAAGTTTAAGGCTGTCATCTTTAGGTGTGAGACACGAACAACGAAGCACTTTTCACAAATGATAACCAACAATTAAAAATGTTTCGTTTTTGACTGCTTTGAGGTTTACAATGACAATTCTAAAAATATTAAAAAACATACAATGAAACAGCAATTATTTACATTTCTTGGTCTACTTCTTTGTATTTTAGGGCATACACAAACCCATACTGGAAAGCTTGAAAACCCGTTAAAGAATATGCCCGAAATGGACATAGTGCTTTGGCCTATGGGGATGGACAGCGCTATAACCATTGGAAAATTGACCGCCAATGGAACTTTGGAATTCAATTTTCCGGAAAAAGAAGCCTTCCAATCTGCCGATGCGGAAAAACAAATGGTAGCGGACGATTTTAAATACGCACTCCGTTTTAATTGCATTGGGCAAGACGAACCCGAGTATCCAAATGTTATGGCAACTAGTATAAGCCCCATTTCGTTATGGCACAAAAACCGTTATGTGGGCGTGTTGTTTCCCGTTACCGACGAGAGGTTGATGCATTGGATGGAAGACGAAGCCTACAACAATCCCGTTGAGGGCACATTTTACGAAATGGTTTACGTTGCTGAAGCCACCACACTTAAAACCGAATGCGCTACTACATTTCAGTTTTCAGAAGAGACGGTAAACGCCAGCTACCACTATCAATTGGAACTAGAATCAGGATTGAATGTTATAGCCTATACCATTGAAGATATTCATAAAATGAATTCGAAAGTTACCTCCAATAAACCCAGTAAGGTTGTAGTTAAAAATGTTCAGGCAGAAGACGGTATTAAATGGATAGCAAAATATTTCTAAACAATAGGAAAAAACAAGATGACTTGTATATGTTGAATTTTAAAACCAAAACCTTATGAGGCCCATTTTTTTGATACTGATTTCCATCTTATTTGCAACAAGTTCATGCAAGCAATCTTCAGATGAGGAAAATAATGTGTTTGAAGAAAAGATTGATGCCCTTGAAAATTCAACTAAAGTTGGTTCTTGGCAACAAAATTTGATAACAACAGAACCATTGCAAATAGACCAACTCAAGGCTAAACTGCCTAAACAATTGGCAGGCTTGCCTTTAAGAAGTTCAGATTCGCCAGCACCGCAAACCGTTGTAGGAACCTATAGTGTAAGTACAAACCCTAATCATGAAACCGAAAATATTACAGTCCAAATTTTGGATGGTGCCGGAAATTATGGTTTTGGGCATGTCAATGCCGTCCACAAAATGATTTCCATGGAGGTAAACAACAAAGGGGATAATAATTGGGCAAAAACCCAAGACCATCAAGGTGTTAGGATTTTATTAAAAGAAGAGCGTGTAAAAGACATCCAATTTTCAGAGTTGCAATACATCAAACAAAACCGCTATCACATATCCTTGACTGGTAGAAGACTTGACAGTAAAAAGCTGTTGCAGGCAAAAACCGATTTAGAAAAAACCAATTTTTAATAGATTGATGCCTTAAAATGGGTTCGGTAATAAGAATGAACTGAATAAGACAATTATAAAAAACGAAATAACAAAAACAGATTCACATGAAAACAATACTACAAATTATGGTGCTTTTCCTTTTTGGAAGCACGTTCGCACAACAAGGCATTAATTATAAAGCCATTGTAAAAGACGGCTCTGGTAACGTGGTTGCTAACGATTTAATACAGGTACAGTTTACCATTTTGCAAGGTGCCACAAGTGTATATCAAGAAACCCACAGCCCAACCACCGATGCCAACGGCATTGTTATTATAAACATTGGCGAGGGCACACCCATTTCAGGCACATTCAGCACCATTGATTGGAGTGCAGACGACCACTACCTAAACGTACAGATAAATACAGGAGGTGGTCTTACCGATATGGGTACGACGCAGTTTATGGCAGTACCTTATGCCATACACGCACAAACTGCTGAAAGTGTAAGCGGTGTAACCACCTATTCTGTGGGTGACTTTGCCCATGGCGGTATTGTATTTTGGGTTGACGAAACGGGACAACATGGTCTTGTTTGTGCCAAAAAAGACCAAAGCACAGGAGTACGTTGGTATGCAGGGACCAACGGCAATACTCAAGCCAAGGGAAACGGACCTTATGCTGGCAAAGCAAACACATCAATTATTATTGCTGCACAAGTTGCCATTGGAGATGATGGTAACACATATGCAGCTCGTATTTGCAATGAATTACTAATTACAGAAAACGGTAAATACTATGGCGATTGGTATTTGCCCTCGAAATACGAACTAAACCTGATATATCAAAACATGGTAAGCATTGATACTACGGCAATAGCAAACGGAGGTAGCCTTTTATCTTATGCCCTCTATTGGAGTTCTACCGAGAGCAATAGCAACGACGCATGGTATCAGGACTTCGGTGATGGCAGCCAGCTCAGCGCTGGTAGACTCAACACACTCAGGGTTCGCGCTATTCGGGCTTTTTAAGTATTCAATAATTTAACCGCGAAGCGGTCGAATTTTTGAAAAAAACTATAACAGAGCCAAGCTTGTTTGGGTTAAATGTAGCCGAAAAATAGACTTTATAAAACAATAAAAATTAACACATGAAACATATACTAACATTCATCATCAGCTTTGGGTGCTTATGGGCTCAAGCTCAAACCATCGAAAAATTTTCTATTGATAGTGGTGGTAACAGTACTTCAAGCAGCAACATATTTGTACTTTATACCATAGGTGAAGTAAACGTGCAAGAGCTCAATGCAGGTAACATACTTTTATCTGAAGGATTTATTAGTTCTGATTTTGGAGAAACCTTAAATATTGGTTATGAAGGCTCTATTGATAACCAATTGTTGATGTACCCAAACCCTGCTAAAGATTTTGTAACTATTACCAATTTGCCTCATGGAGAAATACAAATGATAGTTTTTGATATAAATGGAAAAGTAATTGTTTCAAAAATAGTAAATACGGAAACAGCAAGAATAGATACATCCAATTTTCCCAATGGCGTTTACCTTTTGCGGTTTGACCACAATGGATATATAATTCATAAGAAATTGATTGTAAACAAATAGCAGTTGTTATTTTGAAAAATGATTTTACGAGGTAACCTTAAATGGGTAAAAATAACCTCGTTTCAACTGTCTTGAGCAACAGGAAAGTTGGCCAGAACAAATAAAATTAGACAAAAGATATGATTTACACAGTGCCTTATTGTTGTTTTCTGTCTATTTCTGAAAAATATTTAAAACAGTAATTATAATTACTCACCAAGTTAGAGGTCAAAATTAAAGGTGGTTATAGCAATGGGGCTCACCTCTTACCATTCCGAACAGAGAAGTTAAGCCCATTTGCGCCGATGGTACTGCATTTGTGGGAGAGTAGGTCGTCGCCTTTTTTGAGAGCCCTTCATGGAAACATGAAGGGCTTTTTTTGTTTATGGGACACTGATATGTGATCTATTGCCTATAATTAATTTTCAAAATAAAACGAACTTATATTAGCATAATTATAAGCTTCAGATTTTATCATTTTTCCAGTATAAAATGAATTTATACGCTGGTGCCTTTTTAAAACTGTTATCGATTTGAAATAGCCAGAGTTGTATGCTGTGGCGTATAATTTTAACTTTTCACTTTCTGTTTTAAATTGTTCGTTTTTGAATTTCAATTCGCATATTTTATAAAATACGATTAGATATTTCAATTGGTCTTCAATATTTGTGATTCTATTCAATCGTTGTTCTCTTTCAAATCTGGTAGCTTCACTATGTTTATAAGTGTCAAAACCAATTTTTTTTAAAAAGGATGTATCTAAAGTTTTGTTGGCATCCATCTCAATTCGCTCTGCGAAGGAAAGTTTCATTTGAAAATGGCCTACGGAAAAATCATTGTAATCACTTCCTTTTTTAATGTATAAAAATTGAAGAGAGGTGATTTCAATAGCGTCATAAACACTGTTGTAACGAATCAGTTCTGGGAAAACAATGGCTTTTAGGAATTTTTCATCTATCTGATACAAATTGGCATATCTATTAAATAGCGCCTCATTTTGCTTAATTAATTTCAATGCTTTTGTATAATCGTTTCCAAAGGCTTCTTCATAATTTAAAGTTTGAGAAACGGTTTTGACACTTAATATAGCTAAGCAAATAATCAGCAACCGTTTCATTTATTTCTTTTTATAATTCGGAATTTGCCAAATAGATAGAATGATTACACTCCATGAACCAATATAGGATTGATTTACCATTACTGTTTTTGACCACTGGGAAAATGGCTCCCAAGTTTTTGGTTTTGCCATCCAGAAAGTCGATACTTCCGTTTGGATTATATTTGACTATCTTTTCAGGGGTTGAACCTCCAATTAAAAGAGTGTTGATGTCCAACCCATTTTCATGGTTATTGTTAAATTTTCCAACCGACTTTCCGTCGATAAAAACTTCCCCAGTTTTTTTATTGGCAGATAGTAGCTTTCCATCATTGGTCAGTCTATAATTTTCGAGATTGACTTTGATATTTTTTTTGGTACCGTCAGAATTGATAATCGTGGCATTCGTAAGTGCATAATTGACATAGACATTCTCAACATTGCTTTGCGGAATGCTTAATATATTGATGACAGCCGCATTTTTTCCATCATTGGAAATGAGCAATTGCGAAGACATGCTATAATCTCCTTCAGGAATCTCATTATACATTCGCTTGTCATTCGCTTGAAAAAACTGTTTTCCATCGGCGTCAGTCCCATAAATGAAGATGTTTTTTTCGTCCTCTGACACAAAATAATCAATAAGAACATCATTTTTGGATAGATAATTTTTACCATTGACAACCAATGAACTGTTGGGAAGATACACCGTCATAGGTTCAGAGCCTTGAAATGAATAGGATGTCCCGGCCAATCCACTGTTATTGTACATATCGGCTGCCTTTGGCATTTCAGTTTTGACAAATTCATCATATTCAGCTTTTTCTTCTGTACTCATGGCCTGGTACTCTGCTGTTTGTTTGCTCAATTCGGCACCTGTCTTCAATTTGTCTTTGTCAATTTCGTCTGCAAATTTTCCGTTCATGGCTTGGCTACCTCCAAATGACATTTTTGTACTATCAATTACCAAGTATTTTTTCAATCGGTCTTTATTATTCGATGCCCATGAGGGTTTTTTGGCTAGCTCGTTAGTGAGTTTATTGCCTGTATAAATGGTCTTGTCATTTTCAATTACTGTGTAGACGGAATTTTTCCCCGAGCCTTCCTTGAAAATAATTTTATAGTTGTCTCCATTTGATGCCGTTGAGATGCTACTTTCATCATAAAAGATTTTGGTGGCATCGTTGCCCTTGAATATCAATTTATAGTTTTTTAAGACTTCTGGGTCTTCACAATTATCCACAATAGTGCTGTTAGGATTTTCTGCTCCAACAGTTTTATCTATTTTTTTATCGATTGTTCTGTCGATAGAATTGTCAATCTTATTTTTCAGTTTTTTCAGAATCTGTGCGTTGACGTTGAATTGCAACGTGAGGCAAAAAAGGATTGGAAGAATGTATTTTAAGAAGTTCATGATCGTTAGATTTTAATGATTTTGCTTACGAAAGTTTTTTCGTTGGAATGGATAGAGACCACATAAATACCATTTTGTAAGGAGGATAGATTTAAATCGTTGGCAGCATTTTTTCTTTCCATAACTTTTTTACCGGTCATGTCTGTAACCACAATTTTATCGATGTTTATATTTGACGGATTATGTATGTTCATAATATCTCGCGTAGGATTTGGATAAATGGAAATGGTGTTACTTCCATGGATTGGTTCGTCTATGGAAAGGGCTTCAGTTGCCAATGCCCAAAGTTCTGTTCCATTTGGGCCATTGTTAGCCGTAAAGTAAAGCGTGTTGCCAACAATTGTCAAATTTGCAGGGGACGAACTTTCTGTGAGGTATCTTATATTATATCCAATGGTTCCGTTAGGCGTACCATCTGTTCTGAACAATTCCTGTCCAATAGTATAATTCGTAGCTGTGAAATACACATAGCCATTCAGATAGGTAAATTCAGCCGGTTCCGAATAAATTACAGCTAATGAAGGGTCTTTTAGCAATAAGGTTCCTGATTCAGTTCCATCGCTTTTCCAAACATCCCTTATACCAGTAGCATCAATTGCCTGAAAATAAAGAATACCATTACAATTACTCAATGCGTTAGGATAGGAAGAACTGATGCCTTCTTTAATATCCTTAATCATTAGTGTTCCTGCTTCAGTGCCATCACTTTTCCATAATTCATGGCCATGGATTCCATCTGTCGCTTCAAAAAATAAAGTACCATTAACATTTGATAAATAAAAAGGCACAGAGCTATTAGCTGAAAAACCATTGTCACCAGGATAAATGTCCTTAACCATTACGGTTCCTGCTTCTGTTCCATCACTTTTCCAAAGTTCACGTTCATGGACACCATCATTACCTACAAAATAGACCATACCATTAACATTGGTGATAAAAGGATAACTGCCAAGACCACTTCCCATACCAGGGTTGATGTTTTTAACCATCAGAGTTCCCGATGTCGTACCATTACTTTTCCATAATTCATCTCCATTGACACCGTCGTAAGCTCTAAAAAAAAGTATACCATTTATATTTCTCAACCATCCCATATAAGCACTTTCTGAACCTGGATTGATATCCTTGACCATCACTGTGCCAGCTTCTGTGCCATTGCTTTTCCATAGTTCGAAACCATGTACACCGTCATCAGCCATAAAATAGACTTCATTGCCAATGCTCAAAATTTCAGCCAATTGATTTGAATTGTTATCAATGGTACTTGGATTGATGTTTTTGACCATCACCGTTCCAGCAGTCGTACCATCACTTTTCCAAAGTTCGGGACCGTTGACACCGTCATCCGCTCTAAAAAACAGGGTGCCATTTGCGTTCACCAAACGTGCAGGAACAGAATTATTTACTCCCACGTTGATATCTTTTACTAATACAGTTCCAGCAGTTGTGCCATCACTTTTCCAGAGTTCCAGGCCATGAGTTGGGTCGAATGCTGCAAAAAATAAAGTGTTGTTAACATTGGTCAAATTTGAAATATACGACGCCGTTACACCTGGATTAATATCCTTGACCAAATAAGGTGTTTGGCTAAAGGCTACGAAGCCAAAACATAAAAAGAAGATGGTAATGTAAGATGTAATTTTTGCTTCCATGATAGTATCATTTTTATTGAAGTAAAATTACATTTAGGTTGGATGTCTGTCAATCAACCGTTTGTACCATTTTTAAATTCAAAATCATGTGCTACGAAGAAAATGGAATATAGAATATAACCGTAGTGCCTTTACCAATTTTTGATGAAATTTCATATCGTCCATTCAGTTCCGATATTCGTTTTTTATAATGGTTCAGTCCGTTGCCTGAATATTTTTGTTTGGTGTCAAAGCCTTTACCATTGTCGAATATGGTAATAGTAAACTCATTGGAAATATCAAATTCCAAAGTTATTTTGGTGGCGTCGGCATGTTTGATGGCGTTATGGATGGTTTCTTTGACCAATAGATATGTGTTTCGATTTCTTGCCCATCCAAAGAACATCGTTGGGATATCATCTGGTAAATGACTTTCAAATTCTATTTCGGCATTTTCAACCATTTCACTTACTTGTCCTCTAATGTAATAGATGAGCTCTTCAAGAGTTTGATTACTTTCGTTGAGCGACCACACAATTTCCTTCATCTTTTGGATGGAATCATCAATAATGTCATTAGCCTTGTCAATTCCTGATTTTTGTTCCGTTTTTCCGCTGGAAATTCCTCCAATGATATAACGTATCCTGCTCAATCCCGAACCGACATCATCATGCATTTCACTGGCAATTCGCAGTCGTTCCTCAATGATGGCGTTCTTTTGCTGTGCCATCAAAAGGGCTTTTTTTGTCTTGAAATTTTTAAACTGCATAAATCCATATAACAGCAAGCTAATAATGACAATTCCCAAAGCTATGGAAACCCAAAATCGGCGCTTGTTTTGTAATGATTTTATGGCATTCTGTTGGGTTAGGTTTTTAATTTGTAGTTCTTTTTTGCCAGTTTCGTATTTGACATCCAAATCTTGAAGTTTGTTTTTCAGTTCAACGGAATTCAAGCTGTCTTCCAATAGGTCATGTCTTTCAAGATAGTTATAGGCATCCTTATAGTTCTGCATGACATTGTTCAATATTGCCATGTTGGAATACACCAGCAACAAATGGCTCTTCATCTCATTTTCTTCTGCCAGTTGCTCGGCTTCCTTTAAATAGGAGAGCGCTTTTAAATGATTGCCAATGTCCTTATGATAAATTGACAAATAGGTCAAGGTGTTTATTTTATAAAAAATATTTCCTGTCTCGTCATAATAGTTCAACGCTTTTTCTGCATATTCAATGGCTTTGGAATGGTTGTTTTCAGAGTGGAAAACTCGTGACAAGAGATATTGGCTATTGGCAACTTTTTCTGGGAGATTTAGGCTTTCGGCCAATCTTAATTCTCTTTCCAATAAGGGTTTAGCGGTTTGGAATTGATTTTTTTCAATATAGCCATTACCCATATACTCGAGTGCTGTACAAATGTCGATGCTATCATTTGCTTTTTCCGACTGTTGCAACGATCGCTTTGAGTATTCTATGGATTTATCCATATTGTTGGAATTCAAAAAGCAAATGCTGATGAAAATGTTGATTTTGCGTTCGTATTTAGGCTCATTATTCTTGTTGAACATTTCGATACCTTCCTGAAAATAGCGCAAGGCTTGTTCATATTCTGAATTGTACATATAAGCATTGCCCAAGTTGGTGGTGAATACGGCTTCATAATGTAGGTCGTTGAAGCTTTTGGCACGCTCAATGGACTCTTGCATCAACGTTTTTAGTTGGCCATATTTTCCTTGGAGCATATAGACATTACCCAAATTTGTTGCATAGTCAAAGATGCCCTTTTTGTAATCGATTGGGTTGCTGATGTCGTAGGCTTTTTTGTAGTAAAAGGCTGCAGAATCATAATTGCGGTCAAACCAATAATCGCCCAAATGAATGGTGGCATCGGCTTTTATCTCCTTTGTTTTAGCAGTTTTAATAGCGTTGTGAAGTGAATCAAGCTGGGTTTCCTGTCCGAGGACGATTAATGAAAAAGTACACAAAAAGAAAACAGATAGTAACAATGCTTTTTTCATCGGCGTTGGTTTTATGGGAATCTATTTGCCATACAGCTTATTGACGGCTTCGGTTTTGTTCTGCACCTGTAACTTTGAATAAATGTGATTGAGGTGCCGTTTTACGGTACTCATAGAGATGTGAAGTTTGTCGGCAATTTCCTTGTATAAAAACCCTTTGCTCAACAAGAGTAATACTTCCTGTTCTCTTGCGGAAATGAGTTCATTGACATTGCTTACAATAGAATTGGAATTGAAAGAATTCAATACTTTCCTCGCTATTTTAGGTGACATAGGGCTTCCGCCTTCATGTAGTTCGAGCAAGGCCTCAATGATTTTTTGTGGCGATGTGTTTTTCAGAATATAACCTGTCGCACCAGCCTTTAGAGCTTCAAAAACTTGGTCATTATCTTCATAAATGGTGAACATGATGAATTGCGTATTCGGCATTAACGTTTTGACCTCGTTGATACAGTCAATACCATTTTTCACAGGAAGATTAATGTCGGTAAGTACTATGTTGGGTTGTAAAATAGGAAGTTCGATAATGGCACTCTCGGCGTTTCCAAAGCTTTTTAATAGCCGAAAATTTGAATCAGATTCAATAATGGCTTCAAGTCCCTTTTGGATTTCTATCAAATCTTCGATAATACAAATTGAAATCATTTTACAACCATTTAATTTGCTAATTAAAGGTAGTTAATTTCAAAATGCAATGGTACAAAAGGTTGATTTTTATATTCATAAAAAAAAGGCCCAACTATTAAGTAAGGCCTTTAGTTCAAAAAATATTTTTTTGTTTTTAATTCTTTATTAGGTTTCTAGAAATCACAATCTTCTGAATCTCTGAAGTACCTTCATATATCTGCGTAATTTTAGCATCGCGCATCAATCGTTCTACATGATATTCCTTAACAAAACCATTTCCACCATGAATTTGTACTGCTTCCACTGTATGGGTCATTGCTACTTTAGAAGCAAATAGTTTAGCCATTGCACTCGATACGTCATAATTGTTGCCTTGGTCTTTATCCCAAGCGGCTTTCATCACCAAATGGCGAGCGGCTTCAATATCAGTGTACATATCTGCCAATTTAAATGCGATGGCTTGATGATTGCAAATTTCAGTACCAAATGCTTTACGTTCTTTTGAGTATTTCAAAGCCAATTCATAAGCTCCTGAAGCAATTCCCAAGGCTTGTGCTGCAATTCCGATTCGTCCGCCAGACAAAGTTTTCATTGCAAATCTAAACCCTGAACCATCTTCTCCAATTCTATTCTCTTTAGGTACTTTCACATCGTTAAACTGAAGTGTGTGTGTATCACTTCCTCTAATTCCCAACTTATCTTCTTTTGGACCGACGTCAAATCCTGGTGTTCCTTTTTCGACGATAAAAGCATTGATACCATGAGAACCTTTATGTTTATCAGTTTGTGCAATAACCAAATAGACATCAGCACGTCCACCACTCGTAATCCAGTTTTTTGTTCCATTAATTACATAATGGTCACCTTTATCTATAGCTGTTGTTTTTTGTGAAGTTGCATCACTACCAGCTTCGGGTTCACTTAAACAAAAAGCCCCTACAAACTCGCCAGTGGCTAATTTAGTTAAGTATTTTTGCTTCTGTTCTTCATTTCCATAAGCTTCAAGTCCATAGCAAACTAAAGAGTTATTTACAGATACAATTACCGAAGCTGAAGCATCAACTTTAGATAATTCTTCCATTATTAATACATACGAAATGGCATCCATACCACTACCTCCATATTTTGGATCGACCATAATACCCATAAAGCCAAGATCTCCCATTTTTTTAACAAGGTTCTGTGGGAATTTTTGTTCGTTATCACGTTCTATAACACCAGGAAGTAATTCTGATTGTGCAAAATCGCGAGCTGCATCGCGAATCATGATATGTTCTTCTGTAAGACTAAAATCCATAGTTTGATTTTGTTGTTGATTTGATAAAAAATGATAGCAAAGATAGAGGTTTAATGGCATTTTTTCAAAACGAATTGCTATTTTTACTGATATGTTAAAAAATAGCTATAACGTTATAGGTGTCATGTCTGGAACATCGCTTGATGGCATTGATTTGGCGCATATTACCTTTACTCATAATAAAAAATGGGAATTTACTATTCATAATGCCGAAACAGTAAAATATAGTGACCAATGGCTCCGAAAATTGAAGACTTTAGTGTCTTTGCCTGTTTCTGAATTAAAAGCTCTAGATGGAGATTATACGACTTATTTAAGTAAGATTATTAAACAATTCATAGCAAAGCATCATATTACAAGTTTGGATGCTGTTTGTTCTCATGGCCATACGGCTTTACATCAACCAGAAAAGGGATTGACTTATCAAATAGGTAATTTGTCAAAAATGGCATCGATCATAAATCAAAAAGTGGTTTGTGATTTTAGAGTTGAAGATGTTGAACTTAGAGGTCAAGGCGCTCCATTGGTACCAATAGGAGATCGGTTATTGTTTTCTGAATATGATTTTTGTTTGAATTTAGGAGGATTTGCCAATATTTCATCTGAAATTGATAATGAAAGAATTGCGTATGATATCTGTCCAGTTAATATTGTTCTGAATCATTATGTCAGTCAACTTGGATTGGATTATGACGATAAAGGTATGATGGCTTCTTCAGGAACAATTCATGAAGGATTATTGAATGATTTGAATTCATTAGAGTTTTATCAAAAAAAGCATCCTAAATCATTAGGATTAGAATGGGTCAAATCAGAAATACTCTCATTGGTTGACTCATATAATCTTCAGGTTAATGATATTTTAAGAACATTTGTTGAACACATTTCAATTCAAATAACAAATGAAATCAATAAAAAAGATAGCGTATCAGTTTTAATAACAGGAGGAGGGGTTTATAATGATTTTTTAATCAAAAGTATTAAGGAAAAAACTATAAACGAGATTGTCATTCCAAACCAATCAATTGTAGAGTTTAAAGAAGCTTTGATTTTTGGATTTCTAGGTGTTTTAAAGTTACGAGATGAAGTTAACTGTTTAAGTAGCGTTACAGGTGCAATAAAAGATCACAGTTCAGGTAAAATATATAATCATTAAAATTATTGCGAAATTAATATTTAACGATTTTTAGTTTTTTATATTTGTTTCAGAATAACTAGCTAGATGAAAGATTTACTTCAAAAGTACGAAGACAAAGAACCCGAAATTATTTTTAACTGGAAAGACCCAGAAACAGAAGCAGAAGGCTGGACAGTAATCAACTCTTTACGTGGTGGAGCTGCAGGCGGAGGAACACGAATGCGCAAAGGACTTGATATGAATGAAGTCTTATCTTTAGCCAAAACAATGGAAGTAAAGTTTACAGTATCTGGGCCAGCAATTGGTGGCGCAAAATCTGGTATTAATTTTGACCCTCACGACCCAAGGAAAAAAGGTGTGTTAGAGCGCTGGTATAAAGCCGTGTCACCATTGCTTAAGAGCTATTATGGTACAGGTGGTGACTTGAATGTCGATGAAATACATGAAGTGATTCCTATTACAGAAGAAAGTGGTGTTTGGCATCCTCAAGAGGGTGTTTTTGAAGGTCATTTTAAACCCACTCAAGCCGATAAGATCAATAGAATTGGTCAGTTGCGCCATGGGGTTATTAAGGTTATCGAAAACCCAAACTATTCACCAGATGTTCGCCGTAAATATACTGTAGCCGATATGATTACAGGTTATGGTGTCGCTGAAGCTGCTAGGCATTTTTATGATGTCCATGGTGACTCTATCATTGGAAAACGTGCTATTGTACAAGGTTTTGGGAATGTTGGAGCAGCCGCTGCATTCTATTTGTCTCAAATGGGAGCAAAAGTTGTAGGTATTATAGATATTGTAGGTGGTTTAATTAAGGAAGAAGGTTTTACCTTTGAAGAAATCACTAACTTATATCTCAATAAAACAGGAAACACCCTTGTAAGCGATAATTTAATTCCTTTTGAAAGTATTAATCAAAAAATTTGGTCTTTAGAAGCCGAAATATTTGCACCTTGCGCAGCGTCAAGATTGGTAACCAAACAACAAATTGATCAAATGATCAAAACAGGATTAGAGGTTATTTCTTGTGGTGCCAATGTGCCTTTTGCCGATAAAGAAATATTTTTTGGTCCCATTATGGAATATACAGACAAGAAAGTCAGTTTGATTCCCGATTTTATTTCTAATTGTGGAATGGCAAGAGTATTTGCCTATTTTATGGAACAAAAAGTACAAATGACCGATGATGCCATTTTTAGTGATACATCTAACAGAATTAAAGAAGCAATAAAAAAAGTCTATTCAAAAAATCAAAGCAAGACAGGAATTAGTGCCACGGCATTTGAGATTGCTTTAAGTCAACTTATATAACATCAACTTATGGAAACCGTAATCATTTTAGTATTTGTAATTGGATATTTAGCTATCACATTAGAACATAGCATCAAAATAGACAAACTCATTCCTGCTTTAGTCATGATGGCTATAAGTTGGGCCTTAATCTCTTTAGGTTTGGAAACTTTTCCAGAGTGGTTCGATTCAGCGAAACATAGCTTATTGGAAGGTTTTGGAACAATGCCTCACGAGGATAAGATGCATATCATGGAAGAAACCTTACTGCATCATTTAGGTAAAACAGCAGAGATTTTAGTGTTTCTTCTAGGAGCTATGACTATTGTAGAAATTATTGATTATTTCGATGGATTTTCTACAATCAAAGGATTTATCAAAACCAAAAAGAAAACGAAAATCCTTTGGATATTTTCCGTACTAGCATTTATTCTATCGGCTATTATCGATAACCTAACAGCAACCATTGTTTTAATTTCTATTCTTCAAAAAATTGTTAAGGAAAGAGATGTTCGTCTTTGGTATGCAGGTTTAATCATTATCGCAGCCAATGCAGGAGGTGCTTGGTCACCAATAGGTGATGTTACCACGACAATGCTATGGATAGGTAAAAAAGTATCAACAGATCATTTGTTTGTTTATTTATTCTTGCCATCGTTAGTTTGTATGGCATTACCATCATTTATAGCTTCTTTCTTGCCTGCTTTCAAAGGAAAATTAGATATTGAAGATAATATAGAAGATAAACCAAAAAGCCGCTATAGTTCAACTATGCTATATTTAGGTTTGGGAGCAATTGTTTCTGTTCCTGTATTTAAAATGGTTACACACTTGCCTCCTTACGTAGGAATGATGTTGGCGCTAGGTGTGGTAGCGATTTTTGCTGAGTTATACAGTAGTTCTAAATTTAGTTTAGCACAATTTGATTCAGAAGAGAGTGATGCACATGCACATCATAGCCCTGTACATGCTTCTTTATCAAAAATCGAATTGCCAAGCATCTTGTTTTTCCTTGGGATTTTAATGGCAGTTGCTGCACTTGAATCTTTAGGGATTTTATTCGAATTTGCAACTACTCTAAAAGAGTCAATGCCAATGTTAGGTACAGAGTTGCATCACACTGGAGTTTCTGATTTGGTTATCTTATTGCTTGGAGTTGCATCGGCCGTTATCGATAATGTGCCGTTGGTGGCTGCAAGTTTAGGTATGTTTTCAGAACCAATGGATAATGAGCTTTGGCATTTTGTCGCTTATTCTGCTGGTACTGGAGGAAGTATGTTAATCATCGGCTCTGCAGCAGGTGTGGTTGCTATGGGTATGGAAAAAATTGACTTCTTTTGGTATCTGAAAAAAATCTCATGGTTAGCATTGTTAGGATTTTTAGCTGGTGCTGTGACATTCATGTTTACAAGAACAATATTTTAAAAGATATACTTAAGTCAAACTTTAGACGTTAATACACTAATTAAACAATTAAAAATATGATATTACTGAGTAATATTCAAGATGGGGCAGAGTTGCTCCCAGAAGGGGAATCTGTAGAAAAAACGCTTTCTATTATCGAATTAATAAGCAGTGGTGGAACAGCGGGAATGATTATCATGGCCATTCTGTTTGTGTTGCTTTTTGTAGCGCTTTATATTTATTTTGAACGCCTATTTGCAATCAAAGCGGCATCTAAAATTGATGCTAATTTTATGAATCAAATTAAAGACCATGTCACCAATGGCAAAACAGATTCTGCCCAAATATTATGTGCACAAGCAAATACACCAGTTGCAAGATTGATTAATAAAGGAATCAGCAGAATTGGAAAACCTCTCGAAGACATCAACACAGCAATTGAAACCGCAGGAAGGTTAGAGCTTTACGGTTTAGAAAAAAACGTAAGCGTTTTGGCAACAATTTCTGGAGTTGCACCAATGATTGGATTCCTTGGAACTGTTATCGGAATGATTCAATCCATCTTTGAAATTGCCAATGGAGGAGGACAAATTGATATTAAACAACTATCTGATGGACTTTACACGGCAATGACCACAACCGTAGGAGGATTGATCGTAGGTATTGTTGCTTACATGGCATATAATCACTTGGTAGTAAAAACCGATAAAGTTGTTTATCAAATGGAAGCCAATTCATTAGAGTTTTTAGACCATTTAAATGAGCCTATTTAATGAATATTAGAGGAAGAAATAAAGTAACACCAGAATTCAATATGTCGTCAATGACAGATATTGTGTTTTTGTTATTGATATTTTTCATGTTGGCATCAACTTTGGTAACAACTAATGCAATAGACATATTGTTACCAAAAGCAAGCGGAAAAACAGAGAACAAAAAATCGGTTGCAGTAAGTATCAAAGAGAACCTGACTTTTTATATTGATCAAAAAGTAGTTGGAGAAAGTATGTTAGAGTCGGAATTAAAAAGCATATTAGCAAATCAAGAAGAGCCAACCATTGTATTGAGAGCTGAAAAATCAGTAGCAGTAGAACATGTCGTTAAGGTCATGGACATTGCCAATAGGAATAAATTTAAAGTGATATTGGCTGTAAAGCCAAATGAATAAGATGAAATATCTAGAAACCAAACACGAACGAAATTCAGCAAGAATCACAACTTTGATTTTTGTTATTTTGATGTTGTTACTGTTCGTTGTTGGTCAAACTTATATAGATCCACCTTTAGAATACGGTGTGGCCGTCAATTTTGGAAATTCTGAAGTAGGTAGTGGTGATATTC
This sequence comes from Flavobacteriaceae bacterium UBA5534, assembly GCA_002426015.1. Classification (GTDB taxonomy): domain Bacteria; phylum Bacteroidota; class Bacteroidia; order Flavobacteriales; family Flavobacteriaceae; genus Aquaticitalea. The sequence goes on along the minus strand of DINS01000026.1, from coordinate 147,081 downwards.
AACCTTTAGAACCGGTAAAATCTGAACCACGTGAAGTTGTTAAAGAACCTCAAGTAAAAGAAACCAAGGTAGAACAAACCAAAGCAGAACCTACTAAATCGGAAAAAGCTGCTGAAAAAGTACTTACCGAAGATAATGCAGAATCTATCGCAATTAAAAAGCAAAAAGAGGCGGCTGATGCCAAAGCTAAAGCAGATGCTAAAGCAAAATCAGAAGCCGAGAGAGTCCAACGAGAAAAAGAAGCGGCTGAAGCCAAGAAACGTCAAGAAGAGGCTGATAAAAAAGCGAAACTCGATGCCTTGATTGGTGGTGTCAAAACCTCTGATGGAAAAACTACAGGAGGTGAAGGTCCTGATGGAAAACCTGGTGATAAAGGGCAGCTAGATGGTAACCCTTATGCACCTTATGTTGGCAATCCAGGAACTGGAGCAGGAGGTATGGGCTACGGTCTTAATGGAAGAGGAAAACCTAGCTTCAAAGTATTCGAAGGTTGTGAAAACGAGTATGGTTTAATAGTTGTTGATATTGTTGTAAACCAAAATGGAAATGTTATCGAAGCTACTCCAGGCGTAAAAGGAAGTAATAACATTACTAATTGCCTAAAAGAAGTCGCTAAAAAAATTGCATTATCATATAAGTGGCCAGCTGATTCAAAAGCACCTACACGACAATATGGAAAAGTGAGTATAAATTTTACTCCTAATAACTGACAATGACTTACCAAGATACAGTCAACTGGATGTTCAAGCAGTTACCAATGTATCAAAATCAAGGTAAAGTTGCTTACAAAGCTAATCTTGATAATACACTTCAATTAGCAGAATACCTCCATCATCCCGAGACCAAGTTTAAAAGCATTCATGTTGCTGGTACCAATGGCAAAGGTTCTACAAGCCACATGCTGGCTTCAATACTTCAAGAGGCAGGATACAAAGTTGGATTATATACATCTCCACATCTTAAAGATTATAGAGAACGCATTAAGATTAACGGAAAAGAAATTAGCAAAAAATTTGTTGTTGAATTTATAGAACAACACAAATTATTTTTTGAAGAACACTCTTTGTCTTTTTTTGAAATGACCGTTGGTATGGCTTTCGATTATTTTTCAAAAAAGAAAGTTGATATCGCTATTATAGAAGTAGGGATGGGAGGACGATTGGACTCAACCAATATCATTGCACCAGAAGTGTCGGTTATTACCAATATAGGATTAGATCATACACAATTTCTTGGTAGTACTTTACAAGCCATAGCTGCCGAAAAAGGTGGGATTATAAAGCGTAATGTTCCTGTGGTGATTGGTGAGACACAACCCGAAACAGAAGAAGTATTTAGACTGCTGGCTAAAAAGCATCATTCTAAAATTCACTTTGCTGACAAGGAAATTGAAACAACTTTTGAAAGTGATCTCAAGGGTTATTATCAGCAAAATAATATTAAAACCGTATTACAAACAGTCAAAGTCATTCAAAATAGACCATTTAAAATCTATGACGATCATATAAAAAATGGATTATTAAGCGTTGTAAATAACACAGGATTAAAAGGGCGTTGGCAAATTCTTCAAGAGAAGCCAAAGGTAATCTGTGATACAGCACACAATAAAGATGGTCTCTATTATGTAATGAAACAACTCAAAGATGAAAACTATGAGCAACTTCACATGGTTTTTGGAGTTGTTAATGACAAGGATATTCAATCAATTTTACCTTTATTGCCTAAAAAAGCAACCTATTATTTCTGTAAACCCAATATTCCTCGAGGATTGGATGCTGATAAACTTCGACACGAATTTATGCTCAATGGATTTTCTGGAAAATCTTATTCAAGTGTGATTGAAGCATTTAAATCGGCAAAGTTACATGCCACTAAAGATGATTTGATTTATGTTGGTGGAAGTACATTTGTTGTAGCAGAAATAATTTAATTTTTTTACAAAAAACCTTTTGCGAAATGAAAAACTAATTTATATTTGCAGTCCAATAACGAAGGGCGATTAGCTCAGCTGGTTCAGAGCACCTCGTTTACACCGAGGGGGTCGGGGGTTCGAACCCCTCATCGCCCACTAATCAAAAAAAGTTCATACATTTGTATGAGCTTTTTTTATAAGTTTTAGGTCCATTAACTCAGTTGGTTCAGAGTGTCACGTCGACAACGTGGAAGTCATTGGTTCGAATCCAATATGGACCACTTCAAAAACCCTTGTAAATATAATATTTACAAGGGTTTTATTCTTGATTACCTTAAAAAAACAGCCTTAAGAACGCATTTGGTGTTAAATCTAAAGATTGCTGCTTGGTTTCTGCTATATTTTGGTCTTGAACACTATAAAAATTATTGATTATGTTCTTTTTATCAAACACATTCCAGACTGAAACTCCAATGGTTGCATTGACATGATGGCAAAATTTTAGATCATAAATGGCAGAAACATCAATGCGCATATAGTCGTCCAACAAATTGTCATTTGCATTGCCAAAATTTACTTCATTATCTATAATTTCATTGCCAAAAACTGGTTCAGTTGTTGGCTTGCCAGAATGCCAATTGAACCCTGCTGAAATTTTAAAATTATTTTTTGTATATGCCGTTCCTACTGTAATCGCATGAGTGATATCATAATTACTAGGAAAACTTGGCTCATTTAATGCATCAAACGTATAAGTGTTATCCATATAAGAATAACTCAACCAACCGCTAAAATTAGCGATCCCTTTTCTAAAAAGAAAATCTATCCCTTTAACATCATAGCTTCCACTGGCATTGCTAAATCGGTATTGATTTTGGAATCCTTGACTTTGTGAGGTAATGCCATCTACATTTTTATAATAACCTTCCAAACTTATCAGCCATCCCTTTTTGTTAAAGCTGATTCCTGTTGATAGTTGTTTACTATTAATAATGGGAATGTCACCATTATTAGACAATTGCCATCTGCGTTTTTCAATACCAAGGAAATCTGTTTGAAAATTGATAATATGAGATGTGTATTGATGCTTAAATTCCCCTAAAACTTCAAAGCTAAAATTATTTAAAAACTTTTGATTGAAACTTAAACGAGGTTCGATAAAGCTTTTTTTAAACTTATCTAAATAATTTAATCTTGTCCCAAGATTAAAAGTGGTGTTTCTATCTTTAGAGGCAAATCCAATTTGTGCAAAAGTGCTGTAAAGTCGCACTACTTCAGAAACTTTTAATCGATACAACGGATTATCTACATCATCAAGATTTGTGACTTCTGTTTCTACAAAATGTAAACCCGTTTGTAAATTCAACTTTTCATTGATTCGATAATTTGAAGTAAACTTTAAACTAGATTCAGACACATTGTTTTCTTGTAAAAACCGCTGTTCATCCAATATATTGGCATTAATGGCTTTGAGTTTATAATCTGTTTCATAGATATGTATTGAGGTTTGAAACTTATCGTTCCAAATTCTGTTATAAAACACGGCTCCTGCTATACTGTTTTGTTTTAAACTGCTTTCGCGAGACTCTTGATTGGAATTTACGACAGCATTTTCATTAAAAATCAGTTCATTGCCTACATTTATGAAATTAACTCGCAAAAAATCTTTGTCACTTACTTGATACAACCAACGCAATGAGGTGTCATAAAAATCGAATTGTTTATCTGAATTAACGATGTCATCAGTATTGTTCTCAACTTCAGTGTTTTGAGAAATACGCTCAAAAAAGTTAGTATAAGTAGGTGTCTTTAAAATATCACTAATGGATTTTCGAGCAGCAAATTGTATAGATGATTTTTTGCCAACTGGCACATCGGCAAAACCATTTGCATCTATGAAGTTCCCTCCAAGACTAGCTTTAAACTTTGAATTAACCTCATTGCCTGTTTCCATGGCAATGGTGCCAGAAACACCGTCAGTATAAGCAACATTTGAACCGTTTTTTTGTAAAGATACCTTTTGGGTAATTTGAGGGTTGTACATGGATATCAACCCAAAAAAATGTCCCGATTGATACATTTTTATATCATCCCACAGTATAAGATTTTGATCATGTGTACCTCCTCTAATATTGATATTGGATACGGTTTCATTGATGCTTTGCACGCCTGGAAATGCTTGTACTGATTGTAAAACATCGGTATCAACTACTCCTGGTAAAATTTCAAAATTTGAAAAATCAATCTCAAACGAACCATCACTCATCTTGTTGATTCCATTAATTATATAATTTGATATGACAACTTCTGAAAGTGATTGGAAATTTGGATGTAAAAAAACAACCGTACAGCCATCTTTTTTAAATGTTGATGCCGACATGGTCACTGATTTAAATGCTAAATGTTTAATTGTAATAAGTTCTGATTCATTTATTAGTTGAAGTTGAAAAAACCCGTTATCATCACTAATGGTGGAACTTGTCTGGCTTTGAATGGTTGCTGATGCCAATGTCATTTGAGTTTCTACATCTTTTATGTAGCCACATAATATAACCCCTTCTTTTTGCTTTACCAATATAATATGATCGCTAATAATTGTGAAAGTAAAAGGCGTATTAAGCTCTAAATAACGTAAAGCTTCTGCCAATGTAAATTCTTTTTTTGGGGGAATTAAAAAGATAGCCTCAGTACCATCTTCAGCATAATTAAATTGATATTGATATTGGTCTTGAAATGATTCTAAAATTGTAATAAGCGATTGCTTCTCATTACTTTCTTGTGCATGACATGCCATTGAAAAAAAGTAAAATAGAACAATTATTTTAAAATACTGCTTACCTTTAATTACCATGAATAACCACTTGATTTGCTGTAATGATTTCATAAGTCAAATCCATAGGTTGTGTGACAGATATTAACGCATTTTTCATGTTACCATGCACAAAACCTCCTGTAAAAATACGGTATTCATCAACTTGCTTAAGTACGATCTCAATATCATATTGACGTTCTAACTCAGCAATTACCTCTTTAAAAGGAACACTTTCAAAACTACTTTTGTTATTTGTCCATTGAGGTAGCAAATTAGTGGTTTTTCGGCCTGAAAACTCACCATTTAAAATTCGATAGGTGTCATTGGCATATAGGGTTTTTGAAATTGATTGGGATGTTACCTTAACAACACCTTCAAAACATATCACTTCAAAATAGTCTTTTCTCTGCTTAACATTAAATTGTGTGCCAACCACTGTAACTTTACCATCGGTTGTAATGACATCAAACACATTACCTTTGTGGACTTTAAAATAGGCTTCGCCATCAAGCTGTACTTCTCGGTGTTTGTTCCAGTCGCCTTTATTAAATGTAATGTGTGATTTTGCGTTTAAAACCACTTTGGATGCATCTGGCAATTCAATCGTTTTTTGTTGATTGGCCAAAGTTTGAATATTTATTTGTGCATTGTTGAAAAAAAACAAATACAAACCAAGAGCAATGATAACCACACTTGCAATACGAACTAATGGATTAAACCATTTGAGTTGTTTTACTTTTCTGTCCTGATATTTATACTTGGCTTTAAAAGTTTCAAAATTATCAGGGCTTGAAAAGTTGGCGGCTTTAAAATGTTGTGCACTATTTATAATGTCCTCATAAAAAACATACTCATCAGACTGCAAAAAAGCTTCCTTTTCAGCATCAGACAACGCATCATTCAACCATTTTTTTAGTAAGTCTTCTTTATTCATAAATAATGAATCTTTAGTATATAACAACTTTGGTTTAAAAACTCCTGACTATTTAATTTTAAAACCATCCAATTCTTTTTTCAAAATATCAAAAGCGCTATATATCCTATATTCTACCACTTTTTGTGTCACTCCTAATAAATCAGCAATTTCACTGTGTTTTTTACCCTCAACCTTACTCAATAAAAAAGCGACACGCTGCTCTTCTGACAATTTTTCAAGGACTCTTTGATATCTCTCAAGAAATTGGGTTTTTTCTAAAATAAATTCTGGTGTCTCGTTGGTGTAGTGTTTATGGGTAAGTTGTTGGTGCTTTAATACCACTTTTTGATGCTTGATGTCATTAAGTACCAGGTTGTTGGCAACCGTAAACAAAAACGACTTTGCCTTGCTTAAAGTGACATCTTTGCAATGATCCCATAGTTTTATAAAGGCGTCTTGTGTTTTATCGCTAGGATTGAACTGTTCTCCATACTTGTAATACAAGAAATTATGTAAGTCTTCAGCATATTTTTTATAAATGCTTTCAAATACACGTTCACTACAAATATTCTGGTTGAGGTCTTTTGGCAAAGGATTTACATTTGATATTTTAAAGGTAGAAAATATTTTTGAAAAAAGATTCAGGAGTTTTTAAACCAAAGTTGTTATAGTATTAAAAGTATAAGAAGAATGAGAATCGACTTACGATTAATACCATTGCTGTTTTTAATTCTATTTTCATCCTGTAGAAAAGAAGAAGTAGAGTTTGTACAAGTTCCTGAAGATGAAACCTTACAGGCCAATTCTACAGTTTCTAACTTAATGCAGCGTACAGCCATGAATGATGGCTCTAATGACAACATTATTGATTATGCAAATTGCTTTAACATTCAATTGCCAATACAAGTTATTGTAAATGGTTTGCAAATCACTATTAATTCTGATGATGATTTTGACACCATCGAAAGTATTCTAGATGAGTTTGATGACGATAATGACAATGTTACCATTGTTTTTCCAATAGTCATAGTTCTAAATGATTTTACGCAAGTGACTATTAATGGTCAGGCCCAACTCTACAGCTATGCTAACAATTGTAATGGAGAAAATCAACCAGATGATGACATTGAATGTATTGATTTTCAGTATCCACTGACAGCATCAGTTTTTAATGCCAACAATGAGTTGTTATATAATGTGACCATAAGCAATGACTATAATCTCTATACTTTTATTGATACTATTGATGAAGATGATATCGTAACCATTAGTTTTCCAATTGTTGTGACACTTACAGATGGCGCTACATTGACCATCAACAACTTTAATGAACTGCAGAGCACCATCGAAAACTATATTGATGATTGTGATGAAGATGATGATTATGACTACAATGATGATGATTGCAACAACTGCAACCCAAGTCAATTAACCACATTATTGACCCAATGCTCCAATTGGACTGTTGATAAATTAAAACGCAATGACATTGATTATGACGATGCTTATGATGGATATGCTTTTAATTTCTTTAATGATGGCACTATTTCGGTGAATTGGTCGAGCACAACGGTTTATGGAACTTGGTCAGCAAATGGCACTGGAAATAATATAATAGTAGCCATAGATATACCTGCTTTGCCCTATTGTAACAATAATTGGTATTTACATGAAATTGAACAAGGTTCTAGCGAGACCAAAATCGACTTAAGAGTTGGGAGCGATGATAGGCTTCGCTATGAAAATGATTGCAATTGAAATAAAAGTTAAAAAGAACTCATAAGGAATAAACAAACATTGAAAAAGAAAAATTTGAACATTCCCTTTGATTGGACCTCAAGTCAATTTGATTATTAGCTGAACTGCTTCAGCTATGCTGGAGCAGTTATTTTTTAATTCAAACAACCTACATCATTAAAATTTAAAAAAAAATGCGCAAGTGGATTGTCATTCTTTTGTTGTTCATTATTTGCATCGCTGCTTATAATTATATCTATCAAGATCATCGAGATATTAATAACGAGATTTCAGAATTTACATTGTCATCTACAACAATTATATATGAATTCAGAGCAAACGCATTAGAAACAGAAAGTAAATATTTGAATAAAACCATTGAAATTAATGGAATTGTCACACATATAGGTGATAAGAACATCACTTTAGACCAAACTGTATTTTGTCAGTTTGACATATCTTTCAGTTCGGTAAAAGTCAATTCAGAGGTAACCATAAAAGGTCGCTTTATTGGTTATGATGAATTATTGGAAGAAGTTAAATTAGACCAATGCACACTTATTAATTAACCAAAAATTAAACTATCATGAAAAAGAATTACAACATTAAATGTATTTTATCATTAGTGCTGTTCGCATTAATGTTCGCTCCATTAAAGGCGCAAGTAAGACTAAAAATTGTAAACCCAACTACTGGCGCAGTGACATTGCATAATTATGGCTCAAGTACTGTAAATATTGGCACTTATTGGTTGTGTAATTTTCCAAGTTATAATCAACTAAATACGTTAACAGTAACACAAGGGTCATTAAATTTAGCTGCTGGAGCTGAAGTAACTGTGACAAGTAACGTTGGTTTGAGCGCATCAGACTCTGAATTGGGACTATATGATTCCAATATTTTTGGTTCATCGGTGTCCATGAAAGATTACCTGCAATGGGGTTCTGCTGGGCATCAACGCGAAGTTGTAGCTGTCAATAAAGGCATCTGGACCGCAGGCACCTTTGTCAATGCTGCTCCACCTTTTGAGTACAATGGTAATGGCGCTCAAAATGGTGCTCAATTTTGGGCTACTTTGGGAATTGAGGATTTTGAGTTCGGCAATAGCTTTTATGTCTATCCAAATCCATCTAAAACAGAACTAAACATCCAATTAAACAATCGGGTTTCTAAAGCAAACCTAGAAGTGTTTGATTTATTGGGCAAACAGATCGTAAAACAATCTATAGGTTCTAACACGGTATCTCAAATAAATACTTCAGCTTGGATAAGTGGCATTTACCTCATTAAGATTTCTTCTGAACACAACACAGAGACCAAACGATTTATCAAACAATGATATGAAGTGTATAATTTACATAGCTCTATTCTTCCAAATCACAATGTTGGCCCAAGAGGATTTGCTTGCCGAAATCGATACCGATTCAATTCAAAACGATTATGCAACAGCAACTTTCAAAGGCCTGAAAATCGTTAATTTTGAAAGTACAAAGTTGGTAGCAAAAAAGGAGTTGACTTTTATAGTTTCACATCGATTTGGGAGCATAAAAAATGGTGTCGATAGTTTTTTTGGGCTTGATGATGCTGTTACACAACTCAATTTTGTATATGGCTTATGTGATGGATTAAATATTAGTGTTTCTCGAAGCTCTTTTCAAAAAATCTATGAAAGCTCCATAAAATATCGATTGGCCCGACAGGCAGATCATGGATTTCCGTTCACGGTTGTTGGGTTTAACTCAATATTGATCAATACAGCTTTAGATAAAGGCAACTTGCCTAAAATTGAGTTCAAGCACCGATTGGGCTATACGGCACAGTTACTGATTTCCAGAAAACTAAACACTAATTTTTCTATAGCGTTAGCCCCAACGTTTTTTCATGACAATTATGTGGCTTTTGATGAACAGGACAATTCACAATATGCACTTGGTCTTGGTGGTCGCTATAAATTGGGTAAACGTTGGTCGTTAAATGCTGATTATGGTTGGCACCTCAATAGAGCTAAAGGCTCACCATATAAAAACCCCTTATCGATTGGTGTCGATTTGGAAACCGGAGGTCATGTATTTCAAATGCACTTTACCAATGCACAATCTATGAATACCAATGGGTTTTTGGGTCAAGCTACTGGCGATTGGAGTGATGGCAACATCTATTTTGGATTTAACTTAAGTCGTGTGTTTTAGATATGAAAAAGATAACTATATATCTTGTATTAATCTTGTTTGGTTGCACCAATGTTAGTGAAAATGACCTGATCGACCAAACAGAATTGCCTAATTTGGTGACTTATATTAACGATGTCAAACCAATCATAGACAATAATTGTATCGTCTGCCATACTAATCCTCCTGAAAATGGTGCTCCAATGCCTTTGCTAACTTATAACAATGTAAAGGAAGCAATTCAAAATAGAGGGCTTATTGATAGAATTTCGTCAAACGACTTGGGTTTTTTAATGCCTTTTGGAGGTCCAAGATTACCTCAACATTTAATAGATACGATCATTGAATGGCAAGCTGACGGGCTTTTGGAAGAATGATTAAACATATGCAACCATGAAAACTATTTTTATAACATTGCTTTTTTTGAGCTTTAGCGGTCTTGCCCAACAGAAATATTTAACAAAAACGGGTAGTGTAGATTTTGAAGCTTCGGTTCCTTCCTTTGAAGAAGTTAGAGCTAAAAACAATGTAGTAACTGCCATCCTTAATGTCGATAATGGAGAATTTGCCGCTTTAGCTTTAGTAAAGGCATTCCGATTTAAAAATGCTCTTATGGAAGAACATTTTAATGAGAATTATGCGGAATCCCATAAATTTCCAAAAGCCACCTTTAAAGGAAACATTGAAGGTTTTAGTTTTAAAGAGTTAAAAAATGAAAACAATTATAAAATTAGCGGAGAATTGACTTTTCACGGTGTCACAAAACTTTTAAATAATGTCCCTGTAGTGATTCAAAAAAAGGATAATGAAATTATACTTCATGGTAGCTTTAAGTTATTACCTTCTGACTTTAACATCAAAATTCCGAGCATTGTAAAAAACAAAATATCAGATGAAGTTATGACTACTTTTGAATTTATACTTACAAAACAATGACTTTTAATTTAAATCACTTCCAAAATACGTTCCAATGCCATCCCTCTAGAGCCTTTAATTAATATAAACTTGTGTTTAATTGGGTTTTGTTTCAGTTCTTCCTTTAGGTCATCAAAAGTTTTAAACTTTAAGATGCCTTGTTTTGTTACTTTGGTTTTATAAAAATTCTCACCAGTCAAATAGGTTGTGCCAATATCATTAGATTCAATATAATTGACGATATGTTGATGTTCATCTTCAGCGGTTGCTCCCAATTCAAACATATCACCTAAAAACAAGACTTTGTGATTGTTTTCTAGCTGCTTGAAGTTTTCTAAAGCCGCAATCATGCTTGTTGGGTTGGCATTATAAGCATCCATAATAATAGTATGCGTTCCCTTCTCAAGAATTTGAGATCTATTATTGGTTGGGATGTAGCTTTCAATGGCAGAAATGATATGATGCAATTCTACTTTGAAATAATTGCCAATAGCAATGGCCACTGCAATGTTATTGAAATTGTAAGTGCCTGCTAGATGACTATGAATTAACTGGCCTTTATATTTTAAAGTTACATAAGGTTGAGTGCTTTCGATTTCAATTTTTGAATCACTATTAGCTGATGTGCCAAATTTAAAGACATGGTCATAGCCTTGGGTCTGTTTTAGCTGTGTTGCATCATTTTCATTTACAAAAATGAGTTTATTATGGGCTTTTAAATGTTCATATAGTTCTGATTTTGATTTTATAACACCTTCGATGCTTCCAAAACCTTCTAAATGTGCTTTTCCAAAATTAGTAATCAACCCATAGTCTGGTAAGGCAATTGTACTTAAAAATTCAATTTCTTTTGGATGATTGGCTCCCATCTCAACGATGCCTATATCAATATCAGCAGTCATTTTCAATAAGGTCAAAGGAACTCCAATATGATTATTGAGATTGCCTTGAGTTGCTGATGTTTTAAATTGAGTGGATAAAACGGCATTGATCAACTCTTTTGTGGTCGTTTTGCCATTGCTTCCAGTAAGCGCAATGATAGTTGTATTTAATTGTTTTCTGTGATGTGTGGCAAGTCGCTGCAATGTTTGTAATACATCATCAACCAAAAGACAGTTTTGATTTTTAGAGTATGCTTCTTCATCAACTACGCAATACTTTGCGCCTTCTTTTAGTGCAGTATCAGCAAAGGTATTTCCATTGAAATTATCGCCTTTAAGCGCAAAAAACATAGAGTTTTTTGTTATTTTTCGAGTGTCAGTACTTACAGAATCACATTCTAAAAAGTATTGGTATAGTTGTTCTATCGTCATGAAATAAATGTAATAAAAAAGTCCTAACGGATAAATGTTAGGACTTTTTTATTTTATAAAATATTGAATTTAGTTTCTTTTCTTGTTGCCTCCTTTAGATTTTGAACCAACTCTAGACATTGCACATCTAAAGCCAATATAATCTGTTGCCATATCTTGTGGGAAATAGCGACGTTGGGCAGGATCTATCCAGTAAGCTCTATCTTTCCAAGAACCACCTTTGTAAACTCTTACGTTGTCATTGATTAAAGATGTTCTGTCATTAGACTTGTCGTATTGCTTTATAATGGCACCAGCTGAATCTCTCTCAATTTTGTGTTTTGGAGAATTATACATTTTACTGGTTTCTGAATTTGATGCAGCATCATCTTCGTTGAAATTTCCACCAAATTGACGAGAAGAACGTTTGTCACCATCTCTAAAGTTTCTGTTGTCAGAAGTATCAAAGTTGGTTCTTAAGTAAGTCTCTTGTTCATCAACAGGCACCTGTAATATTTCGCCAGGTAAATTTCTTGGAACAATTTTTCCGTTAGATAACGTGTCGTAAACAATTTCATCTGATGTTACGATTTTTACCGTTCCATCTTCGTTGATGGCATTTTTGGTATAAACGTTTCCACGATAGTAGTTGAAATCATTAAACTCATCATCAACTATTGGTCTGTAAACGTCGGCAACCCATTCAGCAACATTACCAGCCATATCATATAAACCAAAATCATTTGGCTCGTATGATTTTACTTGAGCAGTAATATCTGCACCATCATCTGACCATCCTGCAATTCCGCCATAATCTCCTTTTCCTTGTTTGAAGTTAGCTAGTTGGTCACCTTTGGTTTTTCTTTTTCCAGAACGAGTGTATTGACCACTCCATGGATATTTTTTTCTACCACGAATAGCGTTGTAGTTTCTCAACTCACTTAACCCTAAAGCAGCATATTCCCACTCTGCTTCAGAAGGTAAACGGTATTCTGGTGTAATAATTCCAGATTCTCTTTTAGCGTATACGTTGATTTCTTCACCAGCTGCATTGGTTTGTACTTTTCGTCTTCCGCCCTTTAAAACCTCTTCATTGCCACCATAAGTTTCTGTTGGAGCATTGATATAAGTATCGGTGTCAAAATTTGCATCTGCCGTTACGTCAGTAGTTTTGGCATCTCTTTTAATATATCCAGATTGTTCTAAATATAATTCGTTAACTCTATCTGTTCTCCAGTTAGCAAACTCTACAGCTTGTATCCAACTAACACCTACTACAGGGTATTCGCCGTAACCTGGGTGGCGCAAATAGTTTTCGGTCATCATTTCACTATATCCTAAACGATTTCTCCACACCAATGTATCTGGTAATGCACCAGTATAAATTAATTTGTAATTTGGATCGTCTGGAGGGTAAACTCTTTTTAAATAATCAAGATATTCCAAATACATTTTATTGGTAACTTCCGTTTCATCCATATAAAATGATTGTACGTGTTGTTGATTTGGTGTGTTATTCCAATCATGCATAACATCATCTTGTACTTTACCCATGGTAAATGTACCACCTTCAACAAATACTAAACCTGGTGAGGTTTCTTGTTCTTTGAAGTTTGTATTGTATTGAAAACCACCATTTTTATCATTAATTTTCCATCCAGTTGCTCTAGAATCGTTTTTAGATGATGATGATCTTTTACAGCTAAACATTGCTAAAGATAGCATTAGGGCCAATAGTATCCTTAGATTTAAGACGTTTTTCATATCCATACTTTTTAAGTAAGCTAGTTAAATTTTAGTGACGCAATATAGTAATTATAGGAATATTAACAACATTTTTTTAATCTATTTTGTAAAAAATATTGCATTTCATCCTTTTTTTTGAACACAACAACGGATTTTATATCGCTTTATCGATGTATTTTGTTTTTCAATAACGGTCGAAAAATTCATTTATTGTTGTAATTTTGAATAAAAAATTGGAATGTCATAATAACACTATATTGTAAACGTTAGTATAACAATATAATATCAACGACATATTTCTTTGATTATTGAGTTGATAGCCTTATTGACATTATTAAAAAGATTAATTTGCATACATGAAAAGACAGTTACTTATTGTGCTATTTTTAGTTTCTTGCATTGGTTTTTCTCAACAAAAGAGGTTTGAAATTAATTGGAAAGGAAGCATAGAATTAAAAACTGATAATTCGTCTATTGAAGTTCCGGCTTTTAATAAAGAGAATTTTAATTTTAGTGATATCGATGGTTTGACGTTTTTTGCTGAATGGGAGACAAATTCTCCGATAAATGAAAATTCGGTAAGTTTAAGCAATGTTGCTTATGTCACCATACCTTCTTCAGAATTAAAAAGTTTGCCCATAAATACGATACCTACTGCTCCCAAACTAGAAGTGTTCAATGCCACTGCAAGAGATAAACGTACTGTTTATATGGAGATGACACCAATAATTAAAGAGAATGGTGTTTATAAGAAGGTGACATCTTTTACTGTTAATTATAATACACAATCTAATAGAAGTTTTGCAGCAGAACCACAACAAATAGTGAATTCTGTTTTAAGTAATGGTAAATGGTACCGTTTTTATGTCGATAAGTCAGGTGTTTTTAAACTCTCAAAAGATTTTTTAAATCAACTAGGTGTCAATACCAATGTCGACCCTAGAACTATCAAAATCTTCGGAAATGGTGGTGCTATGTTACCATTGATGAACTCTGTTCCATATCCTCTCGATTTAACTGAAAATGCCATAAAATTTGTTGGAGAATCAGATGGGATATTTAATAACGAAGACTACATATTGTTTTATGCAGAAGGTCCTAAAGGCTATAATCAGGAAAGTAACACAAACATCAATTGTTATACAGATAAGTCCTATTATTATGTAAACATAAGTAGTGGTAACGGAAAGCGTATTCAGACTATGGCCCAGCCTACACAAGCGGCTGATGTTACTTTTAATACGTTTCAGGACTACAAGTTTCATGAAATAGATGACTATAATATTGCCAAAGTAGGAAGACGTTGGTTTGGAAATCGGTTTGATGTTGAAAACGAGCAGACATTTACCTTCAGTTTCCCTAATTTGATCACAACTCAACCAGCTAGGCTAAAAGTCTATGCTGCTGCAGTGGCTGAAGTTTTTACAACAATGCAAGTGGTGGTTAACGGAACCCTTGTTGATAATTTTGGATTTCAACCTGCCGAAGGTAATAGCTATGCCACTGGAGATAGTTTTGATAATAATATAACGCTTAATGCCTCACAAGTGAATGTTGTTTTGAAATATAACAATAGTGGTAATCCATCTTCTCATGGTTATTTAGATTATATTTCAATTGAAGCCACAAGGGAATTAAAATTTGAAGGGCACCAACTTATTTTCAAAAATAAAAGTGTCGCAAATACTTCGGGAGTTGCTGAATACCAACTATCAAATGCTTCACAAGTTTCTGAAGTTTGGGACATAACCAATAAATATGATGTAACATCTGCTGTAAACACCGATCACAATGCAGTATTTTCTTTTAAAGCTACAGCAGGAACTCTAAAAACCTATTTGGCTGTAACTTCAACAGATTATTACCAACCTTTAACTGATGGTCGCGTTAGTGTGAGCAATCAAAACATTAAAGGAACCATATTTCAAAATGCACAAGGACAGTTTCAGGACGTCGATTATATTATTGTAGCGCCAAACAATTTTCTCTCACAAGCCGAACGATTGGCTCAAATCAATAGAAATCAATATAATTTGAATGTGAAGATAGTTACCTTGAATGAGGTTTATACAGAGTTTAGTTCTGGGCAACAAGATATTGGAGCCATTAGGAATTTGGTCAAATATGTTTATGACAATGCAAGTTCACCAGACAAACGTTTAAAATACTTATGCCTTTTTGGAGACGCATCTTTTGATTATAAAAATAGGCTACCTAATAATACAAATAATGTCCCTTCATGGTTTTCGTACAATAGTTTTAGCTTAACCGATTCTTTTGTGTCAGACGATTTTTACGGTGTGCTAGATGCAAATGAAGGTAACATGTCTTCTGCAAATAAACTGGATATAGCAGTAGGAAGAATCCTTGCAGAAACACCGCAGCGTGCCAAAGAGATGGTTGATAAAATAGATTTGTATTACCAATCGGGATCTTATGGCAGTTGGAGGAACAATTTTATAGTGATCTCTGATGATGTTGATGTCGCTTGGGAAGGTGTTTTGCAAGAAACAACAGATGGGATTGCAAACACAGTAACACAACAAAAACCATTTTTGAATGCAGTAAAAATACATTCAGACGCCTATCAACAAGAAGCGTCTGCGGGAGGAGAGCGTTATCCAGATGTCAATAAAGCAATCAAGGATGCTATTGAAGTGGGAGCGCTCGTGGTCAATTACTTTGGGCATGGTGGAGAAGATGGGCTTGCCCATGAACGTATTTTTGACAAAACCGATTCACAAGAAATTAGAAATATATGCAAGTTCAATTGCTTTGTGACTGTCACCTGCGAGTACACACGATTCGATAACCCGCTACGTCCAACTGCTGGTGAATACACTTATTGGAACAAACAGGGAGGCTCCATAAGTCTTATTACGACTACCAGAGCTATTTTTGTGAGTACTGGAGTCACCTTTAATGTGGCTTTGGGGCAATATTTATTTGGTTTTGGCACTAATGATTATCCTTCAATGGCTGAAGCCTTAAGGCTTACTAAAACAAGTCCGTCAATTACTGGATTAGATCAAAAACGATTAGTGTTTTTTATTGGTGATCCAGCTATGAAACTGACATTTGGGAAACCAAATGTTAAATTGACCAAGATCAATGATGTTCCAATTGGACAAGCAAATGATACGCTTAAGGCATTAAGTCGTATTAAATTATCTGGTGAGGTAACAGACGCTTCAGGAAACTTAATACCTAATTATAATGGAGTTCTGACGGCAACTGTTTTTGATAAGGAAATTAACAGGCAGACACTTGGTAATGATAATACTTATCAAAATGGATTGGTGATAATGAACTTCAAAACACTTGGTGAAGTCATTTTTAAAGGACAAGCTACCATTGCTAATGGATTGTTTGAATTCGATTTTGTAGTTCCTCGTGATATTGGAGTGCCTGTTGGACCAGGAAAAGTGAGTTTTTATGCTAAAACAGAAAATCCGTTGCAAGATCAGTCGGGAGCCAGTTTTGATATACAGGTTGGAGGCATCAATGAAAATGCCGAAGAAGACAATGTTGGGCCAGTCATTAATCTTTTTATGAATGATGAAAATTTCGTTTCAGGAGGGATTACAAATGAATCACCAACATTATTAGCTAAACTTCAAGATGCCAATGGTATCAATACTGCAAGTGGTATCGGTCACGATATTGTAGCCATCATTGATGGAGATGAAACCAATCCTTTTATTTTAAACGATTATTATCAAGCTAATGTCGATGATTATACCAACGGAAAAGTATCTTATGCTTTTAGAGACTTAACTCCAGGGCTTCATACATTGACCCTAAAAGCTTGGGATGTTTATAACAATTCATCTATAGCTGAAATTCAGTTTGTTGTACATGATAAGGATGAGGAGTTAGTCGTCAATAATGTTTTAAATTATCCTAATCCCTTTATAAATTACACAGAATTTTGGTTCAATCACAATAGTTCAGACCCTTTAGACGTTTCTATACAGATATTCACTGTGTCTGGCAAATTGGTCAGAACACTCAATGGTCAAACCAAAGGAGGCATCAAATCAACAAGTACGCTGTCAAAAGATATTGTATGGGATGGAAGAGATGATTTTGGTGATAAAATAGGTAAGGGTGTCTATATTTATAAACTAAAAGTGAGATCAAATCAACTTAATAAACAGGTTGAAAAAATTGAAAAACTTGTAATACTCTAATAAACATTTATATTTGCTTAATCAATTAATGCCTCAAATCATTAATTTAGAACAAAACTTTTATGAAAAAATACATTTTAACGCTTATCACAATAACAGTCTATAATTTATCTTCAGCACAAGAAACTATTGTTTTTCCTAATCAATCTACGGTCATCACAACTGGTATTCCTTTTATGTTAATTGCACCAGATGCACGTGCAGCTGCATTGGGCGATATGGGAGTTGCTACGTCAGTAGATGCTTATTCACAACAATGGAACTCTGCAAAATATGCCTTCTCTGAAAGTAAATCTGGCTTTTCGTTAAGTTATACACCATATTTAAAAAAATTAGTCAATGATATTGGAATCGGTTATGTGACCTATTATAATAGACTTAATGAAGGAAGCGCTTTCGCAGTGAGTTTAAAATATTTTGGACTTGGAGAAATTGAATTGGTACAAGACGAATTTTCTGATCCAGTTATTCAAAAACCAAATGAATTGACATTGGATGTGTCCTATGCACTGCGTTTAAGTGACCAATTCGCAATGTCTGTTGCGATGCGCTATTTAAGATCAGACTTAAGAATTCAATCTGTTGATCCTGATGCTTCAGCCGCTGGCTCGTTTGGTGTCGATATATCTGGTTTTTACCAAAGTGAAGAACAAGCTTATGATAGTTTTAATGGTAGAACACGTTTAGGATTTGCCATTCAAAATTTAGGACCAACAATTAAATATGACAATGCTGGTAGAGAAAACTTTTTGCCAACCAACTTAAAACTTGGTGGAGGTTTTGATTTTATTTTTGATGAGTACAATAAATTGGCTGTTACTGCCGAAATCAATAAACTATTAGTGCCAACACCACCACTTTTAGGTTTTGTTGATACTAATGGTGATGGAATCCAAAACAATGACGATAGTACCACACCAGATGTGGATGAAGGTGAGCCAACAATTATTGCTGCTGGACAGTCTAATGATGTTGGATTTCTAAAAGGTGTTTTCCAATCTTTTGGTGATGCACCAGGAGGTTTTAGCGAAGAATTGAAAGAATTTACTTGGGCATTGAGTGCAGAATACCAATATCAGGACTCTTTTGCTTTTAGAGCAGGATATTTCAATGAAAGTGATGAAAAAGGTGGACGTAAATTTTTTGCTTTAGGAGCTGGGTTTAAGTACACAACAATTAAAATTGATACATCATATTTGTTCTCAGCTGCTAAAGTGCAAAGTCCATTAGAAGGCACATTGCGTTTTTCTTTGACATTTAACTTTGGTGATGGAGAATATGACGAATATTAATATCAACTAAAAAAAGATATCAGAAACTATTGCTTACATAAAAGCAATAGTTTTTTTGTCTAAAATAGTATCTGTTTAACTACTTTTATAAGAATGAAGCAAGTAAAAATAGAATCAACCCTTGATGTTTTTGACAATTTTGACGAATTGCCAAAAGATGTGGCAGCATTAATGAATAAAGCTATTGAAGCTCGAAAAAATGCTTATGCACCTTATTCCAATTTCTTTGTAGGCGCAGCGATATTGCTCGATAACGATGAGATTGTAACTGGTAACAATCAAGAAAACGCATCTTATCCATCTGGCTTGTGTGCAGAACGAACCGCTATTTATTATGCAGGAGCTCAATATCCAAACACAAAAATCATCCGAATGGCTTTAACTGCTGGGTCAAATTTTCATCAAACGACATCTCCAATTCCTCCATGTGGAGCTTGCCGACAGGCTATTGCCGAATACGAAGTGAAACAAGATGCTCCCATTGAAATTTATTTTATGGGTGAAACAGGTAAGGTAGTAAAGTCAAATTCACTGGCAAATCTACTGCCATTGGTCTTTGACAAGTCTTTTCTATAACGTTTTCGTATAAATTTTACGAATTTCGGTTTTTTCATTCGTACTTAATGTGCTATTTTTGTTATTCGTTTATTAAACTAACGTTACTAATGCAAAAAATCACAAAGGAAGTATACCTAAAGTGGTATGAGGATATGTTGTTTTGGAGAAAATTTGAAGACAAATTAGCTGCAGTCTATATTCAACAAAAAGTAAGAGGATTTCTTCACTTGTACAACGGTCAAGAAGCAGTATTAGCAGGAGCTTTACATGCTATGGATTTGACTAAAGATAAAATGATAACCGCTTATCGTAATCACGTACAACCAATAGGTATGGGAGTTGATCCTAGGCGTGTTATGGCAGAGCTATATGGGAAAGCAACAGGAACTTCACAAGGTCTTGGAGGTTCAATGCATATCTTCTCTAAAGAACACCGTTTTTATGGCGGTCATGGTATTGTTGGAGGTCAAATTCCACTAGGAGCTGGTATAGCCTTTGGAGACAAATATCATGGTAGCGATGCCGTTACCTTATGTTGTTTTGGTGATGGAGCTGCAAGACAAGGTTCACTACATGAAACCTTTAACCTAGCCATGCTTTGGAAACTTCCAGTAGTATTTGTTTGCGAAAACAATGGTTATGCAATGGGAACTTCGGTAGAACGTACAGCAAACCATACAGATATCTGGAAACTTGGTTTAGGCTATGAAATGCCTTGTGGGCCAGTAGATGGTATGAACCCTGTAAAAGTTGCTGAAGCTTTTGATGAAGCAATACAAAGAGCCAGACGTGGTGAAGGACCAACGTTTTTAGAGTTAAAAACATACAGATATAGAGGTCACTCAATGAGTGATGCGCAACATTATAGAACAAAAGAAGAAGTTGCAGAATACCAAAAAATTGACCCTATTACACAGGTGAAAGATATTTTACTTGACGAAAAATACGCAACTGAAAAAGATATTGAGGTTATTGACCAACGCGTTAAGGATTTAGTCAATGAATGTGAAAAATTCGCTGAAGAATCTCCATATCCAGAACTTAATGTGATGTACGATGCAGTATATGAACAAAAAGATTATCCGTTTATTCAACATAAAATATAAGCTATGGCAGAAATCATAAACATGCCTCGTTTGAGTGACACCATGGAAGAAGGAACTGTTGCTACTTGGTTGAAAAAAGTAGGTGACAAAATTAGCGAAGGTGATATTCTTGCTGAAATTGAAACTGATAAAGCGACTATGGAGTTCGAATCGTTTCATGAAGGAACATTACTTCACATTGGTGTGCAAGAAGGAGAAACTACAAAAGTTGATGAGCTTTTAGCAATTATAGGAAAAGAAGGAGAAGATATTTCGGCACTTTTAAAAGGAGCGGAATCTAAACCTAAAGTTGAAGAAAAAGAAACAAAAGAAGAAACTAAATCGGAATCAACTTCAGCAAACGTTGTGATTCCTAAAGGAGTTACGGTAGTTACCATGCCACGATTAAGTGACACGATGGAAGAAGGAACTGTAGCTACTTGGCTTAAAAAAATTGGTGATGAGGTTAGTGAAGGCGATATTCTTGCCGAAATAGAAACCGATAAGGCAACCATGGAGTTTGAATCCTTTCAATCGGGAACTTTATTACATATAGGATTACAAGAAGGTCAATCAGCAAAGGTAGATTCGCTATTAGCTATTATAGGTCCAAAAGGAACAGATGTATCTGCTATTGCTAAAAACTTTACAGTAAATTCTGGAGAGGCCAAAACAGAAACTAAAGCAGAAACTAAAGAGGAAGCTCCAAAGGTTGATGCAAAAAAAGAAGATTCAGTAGCTTCGGGTTCTACTTCAAATGCAAGTTCAAACACATCGACCAACGGACGACTATTTGTGTCGCCTTTAGCCAAAAAAATGGCTGAAGAAAAAGGCATTAATTTATCACAAGTTAAAGGAAGTGGTGAGCATGGGCGTATTGTAAAACGTGATATTGAAAACTTTACACCTGGAGCTGTGTCAGTTGCTGCAGTTGGTAAATTTGTTCCGTCAGGACAAGAAGATTTTGATGAGAAACCAAATTCTCAAATGCGTAAAGTGATTGCTAAACGTTTAGCAGAATCTAAATTTACAGCGCCTCATTATTACTTAAATGTAGAGTTTGATATGGCAAATGCCATTGCCTTTAGAGAGCAATTCAACTCCATTCCAGATACTAAAATTTCATTCAACGATATGATTGTTAAAGCTTGTGCTTTAGCATTAAAACAGCATCCACAAGTAAACTCACAATGGTTTGCTGATAAAATGCGATTAAATAACCATGTACATATTGGTGTTGCAGTTGCAGTTGAAGATGGTTTGGTAGTTCCTGTGGTTCGTTTTGCTAATGAGCAAAGTTTACCTCAAATTGGAGCTGCAGTAAAAGATTATGCTGGCAGAGCAAGAAACAAAAAACTAACACCACAAGAAATGGAAGGTAGCACGTTTACGGTTTCTAATCTTGGTATGTTTGGTATTGAGAGTTTTACTTCAATTATAAATCAGCCAAATTCAGCAATTCTATCTGTTGGTGCCATAGTTGAAAAACCAGTGGTTAAAAATGGTCAAATAGTTGTTGGTAATACTATGAAGTTGTGTTTAGCATGCGACCACAGAACAGTTGATGGCGCTACTGGAGCACAATTCCTTCAAACACTTAAAGGATATATTGAGAATCCTGTAACGATGTTGATTTAGGCTTATAATGATTTGTCATTCTGTACTTGATGCAGAGTATAAAACAATACAATCCTGCTTCATATTTTAGAAGCAGGATTTTTTTATCTTTAAACCATAATAAAAAATACATATGAAAAAACTATTTCCATTCTTTGTTGTGCTTTTAATTTTTAATTGCAAATCTTCAACTGTCGTTATGAATAATGACGACCCAAGTCAAAACATTATTCCAGAGCCTTCAAAAGGCGATGTTATTATGACATCAACTACTGAAGCTAAAATAGGAAATCTAGTGTCAACATCAGAGCTTAAAGATATTGTTACGTATTTGGCTTCAGATGAGTTACAAGGAAGAAACACAGGAACAGAAGGAATAGACAAAGCAGCAACATATATTGAAAACAAACTAAAATCGTATAACGTTAAGCCGTATTTCGAGACCTATAGAGATAACTATATAGCTAAAGGAAAAGACGCATTTAATGTTATTGGGTTTGTTGAAGGTAATGATCCAGAATTAAAAAATGAGGTTATTATACTTGGTGCACATTACGATCATATAGGATTTGGTAAAACAGTTGAAGGCGACTCTATTGCTAATGGCGCAAACGATGACGCTTCAGGTACAGCAGCAGTATTAGCTATGGCAAAATATTTTGCAGCTAAAAAAAATAACAAACGCAGTATACTATTTACACTTTACTCTGGAGAAGAAATGGGCTTGTTAGGCTCTAAACATTTGGCGCAACGCTTGAAAGATTTAAATGTAAATTTATATACAATGATAAATTTTGAAATGATTGGTGTGCCAATGGTTGGTAAAGAGTACGATGCCTACTTTACAGGTTTCGATTTATCTAATATGGCACCAAAGCTTAATGAGTATGTAGATTACAGTTTATTAGGATTACTACCACAAGCTAAAGAATACCAATTGTTTTATCGTTCAGATAATTATCCGTTTTTTAAAGCGTTTAATAAGCCATGTCATGCGATATCAACTTTCGATTTTACAAACTATGATTATTACCATCATGTTGATGACGAAGCAGATAAAATGGATTATGAGTTTATGGCTACTTTGGTAAGTAAAATGATTCCAGCGTTTGAAGCTATGAGCAATACAGATACTAAAGAAATAAAAATGAATGAGTAAACATATTATTATTACAGGAACAAGTAGAGGTATAGGCTTTGAGATGGTTAAACAGCTTTCAGATCAAGGGCATCATGTTTTAGCTTTATCTAGAAATGAAGCTCCTATAAAAGCATTGAAATTAAAAAATGTAACGACGTTTCCGTTTGATTTGGGTGATGTTGAAGCCTATAAAAAAGTGGAAGATTTTATTTCTAACACATGGCATCATGTAGATATTTTAATCAATAATGCTGGTGTGTTGCTCAACAAACCATTTGCTGAAACTAATGTTTCAGATTTTGAAGAGGTTTATAAAACCAACGTATTTGGCGTTGCCGAACTCACTAGAATTGTATTGCTTTTTATGCGAAAAGAAGGTCACGTAGTAACAATCAGTTCTATGGGAGGCGTTCAAGGGAGCATGAAATTTCCTGGATTGGCAGCATATAGTTCAAGCAAAGCTGCTGTAATTACACTTACCGAACTTCTTGCTGAAGAATATAAAGATTCTGGTATTTCATTTAATGTGTTGGCGCTAGGAGCAGTACAAACCGAGATGTTAGAAGAAGCATTTCCAGGTTATAAAGCACCAATAACAGCTGTTGATATGGCAACGTATATTAGTGATTTCTCTCTCAACGGAAATAAATTTTATAACGGAAAATTACTTCAGGTGTCTAACTCAACACCATAACAATATTAGTTTAACTATTAACATTCTATTATTGTTTGGTGTTTTCTAAAGAATGTTCGATGTGGGATGATGGATGTAATTGTATGAGGCTAGTTGTGGTTTATTTGTGAAGGTTTTTTATAGGCAAAAACCAACCAATAAATTAGTTGCAATACAATGTTTCTCACTCTTTGTCAATCTCGTCGGTAATGGATTTTATAAAATTATTGACTACCAAATGCCGTTCGTTGCTATCAGCTTCAGGCCATTTACTGTTAATAGCTATTACAAGTTTCCTTGCAGGATCGATATGTATCATCTGGCCATGGATTCCCAATGCTTTGAAGCTATTGCTATCAAAAATCCACCATCCGTATCCATAGCCTCCACCAGGCCACATAGGAACATGTATTTTGGTCGCTGTCTTAAACCAATCATTGGGCACAATAGATGTTCCATTGATCCGCCCATCTTCAAGAACGAATTGTCCAAACCTTGCAAAATCACGTAATGGCATTTGAAGACAACAGCCTGCCATTTCTTGGCCAGTTCTATCCAGTCTCCAGGTAGCCGTTTGTTCCATACCGTAAGGTATCCAAATCTTGGAAGATAGGTATTGGGACAAAGTTTGATGTGTCGCGGCACTGATAAGGGTTCCTAAAAGGTGGGTTTCACCTGTACTATATTTAAACTTCTCACCAGGTTCTGCTTCGGCTGGCAAACGCCGCATGTAACTTACGATTGCATTCATGCCTGGTTCAATTGAGTCTGTTTCAAATTTTGCGATGTCACCATTTGGATCTGTATAATCCTCGTTCCATCGTACACCAGTGGTCATGGTAAGGAGATGGCGGATTTTCACACTATCATAGGCACTCCCTTTTAAATCGGTGAGGTAATCTGTTACAAAGTCGTCCACGCTTTTGATATATCCATCCTTGATGGCGGTACCTACTAGGGTGCTCGTTACTGACTTTGCAACAGACAGTGACGACCATAGGCTTGTTTCGTTGTGTCCAAGTGCATAGCGTTCTAGCCTTATCTTTCCATCCTGTAAAATGATGAAGCCGGCTACTTTTTGTTCTTTTATAAAATCGTCCAAGGCTTGTTCTTTTGCACCTCCTGCACTAAATGCGGCAATAGGTGCTCCCTGTGGAAGCTCGTGGATTGTGCTCCCATTGGGCACTTCATGCTCCACTTGTTTCTGTTGAGGTACTTTCTTTGAAAGTGTATTTGTGTTGGTCTTATTTTGTGCAAGAGAGGAAGTGCCAAGGGTGATAAAAACAGCCAAAACGGTTACTGATAGCATTTGTGAATTAAGTAGAATTCGCATTATATAAGTTTTTGAACTCATAAGAGCCTTATTAATCTGATTAAATATACAAAAAAATGATTTTTTGGGAAGGCACAAGGTGGCTTTCTGTGTGTTGGCGTGAACAATTATTCCGTTCAATCCATATCCAATTGCTTTATTGACTTATTTTCTAATGGCTTTAAATGTGCCATTGGGCTGTATCATCATTACTGCATTTATGGAAGTATCATCAGTTGTTACAAACTCCAATTTAAAGCCTTCCAGTGCTTTAAGGGAAAATTTATGTTTTCCAGTAGGTAGTAGCTCATATTCTGGTTGCCCTTTTACAAAGAGATAGAGTGTGTTTTCATCTTTAATATAGACTTTTATTGGTACTCCAGAAAACTCGTAATCGCCTACATATTGATCTAAAGTTGCAGCGTCAATATCTATGATATTAGGTGTGTGCTTAAATTCGATAGACTGTTCCAGCGCTGGTTCAATTTTCATTTTAACGGAGGCTATGTCTCCTGCATCGTTGGTCGTAAAGTTTAGGCGTAATCCTCCGGAATCAGTAGTGTCGATTTCATTTTTCACTACTTCAAATGGTTCAAAAATATCGTAATGCACATGTTTTAGATATAATGTTTTTAATTTGAAATTTGCAAATAAAGAATCATTTTGATTTGTTATTTCAAATTCTCCATAACCAAGGTTGGTATACTTACCAGTATATTCCTGCAAATTGTGTGATGGCTTTGATATTACTGGTTTAGGGGTTTCGGCTTTGGCTTCTTCTTTCGTTTTTTTGGCCTTTAATTTTTGATCTCTGAACTTTTTTACCCAATCCGTCTTTTGTGTGTTTAACATTCTATCAGCAACCATATTTCTTACTAAACTGGGAACTGGTGAACCGTTTTGATTGGATAAGACCACTACACCGATGCTATCACTTGGAAAAAAAGCTACATTGGCAGAAAAACCATCAATGTTGCCACCATGTTCTACTCTATAATGACCTTTATATGACGACAAAAACCATCCATAGCCATAATTGGACATATACACATCAGGAAACTCTTTTTCCGGCAACGCTGCGTCTACAATCATTTGGGAACTGATAGCTTCGTTTACATACGCTTCAGATAAAATCTCGTTGTTTTTGAATTTGCCTTTGTTTATCCAAGTTATCAACCAGTTGGACATATCGTTTACGGTACTGTTAATACTTCCTGCCGGACTCATGCCTGAAATGTGATAATAATCCATTTTACTAATAATGCTGTCTTTTTTTAACTCATAGCCCTTGGCAATGTTTGTGCTTTCTTGCAATTCGTCTATGGATACGTTAGATCTGGTCATATTTAGAGGCACAAAGAAGCGTTCCTTGATGTTATCTTCCCAGCTTTTTCCAGTCATACGCTCGGCAATGACCCCTTGAGCTAGAAACATAAAATTGTTATAATACCAGTGTTGCCTTACACCCGTAAAAGGTTCGTGGTATGCTACACGAGCGAGAAGGCTATCTTTATTTGTGGTTGGAAATAGATACCAAGAATAGTCGTGACGTGGTAATCCTGTACGATGACTCATTAAGTCTTTAATGATGATGGTGTTGTCCATTTCATTAGTGTAGAATTTTAATTCAGGCAGGTACTTTATTGGGCTCTCATCAAAAGAAATTTTATCTTCAGCCATTAATTGACCAAGTATAGCCGATGTAAATGCTTTTGAGCTAGATCCGATTGCAAACATTGTATTGGCATCTACCGGAATTTTGTTTTCGTAGTCACTATAGCCGAACCCTTTGGCATAGATAACTTTATCGCCTTGAACAATGGCAACCGCAAAACCAGGTGCCTTTGAGATTTCAAGAATTTCGTTTAAGTCTTTTTCAATTCCCTTAAGACGCTTATCTTGTTGGGCATTTATTGATGCTATGGTGATGAAGGTGACTAAAGTAAGTACTATTTTTTTCATAATTCAGGTTGGTTAAATTAGTTTGTAAGTGTTAGTTGATTGATTTCACATTTTCAATGACTCCATAAATTTACGAATTAAGAATCAGATTTATTTTTTTAAATAAAAGTGAATATTTATAGGACGTAATTTCCACTACAATGTTACTGAAGTGAGTATTTGCCATGTTTTCGAAGTTCAAGTACTGGTCAAGATGTCTTGCTATAAATGACAGGCATTTGTCCTTTCCATTTGGTCCATAACTGACCATCATCGATAAGACTTGACATAAAATGAGCTACATTGATACGACTGACTTTGCCTGCATTAAAGATGGCACTTCTTGTTGGAGATGGGTGTATGTCGTATTCGGTTACCGCGTCCTCATTAATTAGGCCATCTGGTCTTACCGCTGCCCACTCGATATATGGATTGTCCTGCCCAATTTGTGTTCGCAGATACTCTGCTGCTTTTTCATTATCAACATGAGGTGGCAATAGGAGTCTTAAAAGCCCGATAGCGCATTTTTGGGCAAACGAAATAGGTTCATTCAAATCGCGATTGCGATTACCTGTGGTGTTCATTAAAACAAATTTAACCGGATTTTCCGGTTTGTTAGCTTCAACAGCATTGCAGAGTCTAATAGTGGCATCTGTCACAAGTTTTCTTGGTTGTCCATAAATTCCTTTCCAACTTATGTTATGTCCTAGGCATGACGCGATGGCGTGACAACTACGAGTGAGTTCTATCATTTCTTTATCATTGAAATCTAAAAGACTTGCGTGAATGAGTTTTATACGTTCATTATTTTTCCAAGATTCTGGTAATTTTTCAGGAGTTCTTACAACAGCTTTGATAGTGTGTCCTTGAATGAGAAGTTGCTCAATTAACTTACTGCCTGTTGCTCCACTTGCACCTACTACTAAAATTGTCATGTCATTTATTTTTTATTCTGTTTACATAGGGTTGTCTTTTTAACTGACGATATAGGCTCTTATATGTTACAATAATGATAATTGCTTACAAGATGTTTGTATATGGTTTCGTTGCGTGAAAACCCGGAAGGATTTTCATAAGTTGGCGAGAACTAGCCATTAATTATACAAGGTGTTAGTAAATGGGCTTCATTTTTTTATTATTTCTTTGAACATTGAAGTGTCTAAAGCAATAAATATATTGTCTTTTACTTTTTCAATTTCTTCTTTAGTTAGTTTGGTTTTTTTTAAAAAGTAATCACGCATATTTCTTTTTGTTCTATTGTTTTTATAACCAATTCTTGGTGAAATAACTTCTTCTCCTCTTGTGAAAATTATTATTGGAATATTTTTTTCCTTAATCCGTTGTCCAATTAGTTCCCACCACATATTATCTGTATCGCCAAGTGAAGCCCCGAAAATTGAAATGAAATCAGCTTGTTTTATTTTAGTTTTAAAATGATTGTCAATAGTATGACCATAAGCAATGTTACATTGCTGTTTTACAATCGCTTCAAGGACGTCAACATTTTGATGAAATGCCTTGTTTTTAAGTTGTGAAACATCATTAACACCTAAAACCATTCTATCATCAACATAACCGTGTATATGTTCAATTCCACGTAGAGTTACTGCAACATTGTTAGCTATATGATGTCCAATTTTAATATTTTTATTATCCTCAATAATTTTTTCAATTATTCTAGTATAATTAAATGTAACAAGGTCAACATTCCAAGTATGATTGGAGAAACTTGATTTATAAGTTCTTATTTTATTGTTGTCGGCAACAGGAAGAAAAACTTCTGGTTTAACAAGGTTTTCAAAAAACTTTGCTTTATTGATTTCGGCAAGGTCAAATTTCCTTTCTTCTTTAATTAAATATTCTGCAAGTTGCTCTCCAATATCTTCGAATACTTCATCAAAATCATCTACTGTTTTGAACTGTTCTGTGTATTGACCTAAAGCTAGTTCCAAATCAGACCAATTTTTATAATTGCTGGAAATGTTGGTTTTTAAATTATTTATGCTGTTTTTGGATGATTCAATAGACATATAATAATCGTAAAAATCCTTGTAACTAGTTTTTAAACCAAGGTTTAAATCAAATCCATTTCCTAATATGTGCAGTATTTTCAATCTATGTTGTTTTTTTTCGCCTTGTTGCTAACAATTGAATATAATCATTAACTATATCCACACTATATCGCTAATATAGTAAAAAGAGATTATTGAATATTAGCTAACCAACACTAAAAATTCTCTTATTTTTGCAGTATGCAACAAACGCTTCAAGAGTTTATTCCGCCACAGGCGATTGAGTATGTTTTAGAACTATTAAAACATGACAATCTGTTGGTAAAGGTGAAGAATGAGCGCAAAACACGTCATGGCGATTACAGGAAGTTACCTAACGGGAAACATCAAATTACAGTCAATTCTAACCTTAACCATTATCGGTTTTTGGTAACCTTGATTCATGAAATCGCTCATTTTGAAGCCTATAAAAACCATAGTCGATTTATTAAGCCTCATGGCAAAGAGTGGAAACAAACCTTTCAACATCTCATGTTGCCCATTTTAAATCCTACTGTTTTTCCTCTTGAGTTGTTGCCATTATTGGCAAAGCATTTTAAAAACCCAAAGGCAAGTAGTGATACAGATGTAAAGTTGGCGTTGGCCTTAAAGCAATATGACCAACCTAACGATAAAACCTATATTTTTGAAGTGCCTTTAGGAGATACCTTCAAACTGTATAATGGACGTGTGTTCAAAAAAGGGAAAAAGCGCCGAACACGTTATGAAGGAGTTGAGGTTGCATCAGGAAAGTTGTATCTTTTCAACCCAAACGCTGAAGTGGAACTAGTGGGCAGTTTACAGTCGCAGTAGGCAGTCACAATGTATTTATATTCGTCATTTGTGGCTAAAAAATAATATATCAATATTCATTTTTATAATGAATAAAAAATAAAAATAATGAATAGTAATTATTACGCCATATTAATGGCTGGAGGTGTAGGCTCACGATTTTGGCCTGTAAGCACACAAGATTTCCCTAAACAGTTTCATGATATGTTGGGCACAGGTGATACGCTGATTCAAAAAACATTTCATCGTTTGGCGAACCTAATTCCCAAAGAAAATATATTCATCCTTACCAATGAACTCTATAATGATTTGGTGTTTGAGCAATTGCCAGAAGTCACCAAACGACAAGTGGTTTTAGAGCCTGCCATGCGCAATACAGCACCTTGTATTTTGTATGCAGCTTTGAAAATACAGAAAGAAAATAAAGATGCAGTGATGATTGTGGCACCAAGCGACCACTGGATTGAAGACGAGCAAACCTTTACTAATAACGTGCAGCAGGCTTTTGATTTTTGTTCCAATAATGATGCATTGATGACGCTTGGCATTCAGCCAACATTTCCAAACACAGGTTATGGCTATATCGAGTACGATAAAACATCAATAAATGCTATAAAGCCAGTACATCAGTTTAGGGAAAAACCAGATTATGACACAGCAAAATCATTCATAAAGCAAGGTAATTTTTTATGGAATGCTGGTATTTTTATGTGGAGTGTTAAAAGTGTGGTAGAAGCGTTTGAGAATAATCAGCCAGAATTATTTAAACTTTTTGAAAAGGGAATCTCTGTATATAATACAGCTTCCGAAGACGATTTTATTGCCAAAAACTATCCAAATGCAGAAAACATTTCGGTAGATTATGCCATTATGGAAACCTCTAAAAATGTGTTTGTATTGCCAGCAGAATTCGATTGGAATGACCTTGGTACATGGGGAAGTTTATACGATAAGCTCGATAAAGACCAACATGGTAATGCAGTGGTTAATGCAAGAACATTGACTGAAGACGCTTCTGGTAACATGATACGAACCAAAAACGATAAAATTGTGGTTATTGATGGTTTAAACGATTATATCATTGTCGATAAAGACGAGGTTTTGCTTATCTTTCCAAAAGAAAAAGAGCAGGATATTAAAAAAGTGCTTCAAAAAGTAAAACATAAATTTGGAGAGAACTATGGATAGTAAACAAGAAAATAAATTCAATTTTTCCGAAGAAGAAACCAAAAAAGAAAAAGCAGTAGAACAATCAAAAGAGAATCTGAAAAAGGATGCTCAAGGTTTTTTTCATAGTATAAAAGTTTTTTTTAATGAACTTTTGGATTTTAGGGATGATACTGATAGAGAGGCTACTATTCAAGCCATAAAAAATGATATTCCATTTAAAGGAGCAACCGCTTGGATCTTGATTTTTGCAATTTTTACCGCTTCTATTGGGTTAAATGTAAGTTCAACTGCAGTCGTGATTGGAGCCATGTTAATTTCTCCATTAATGGGACCCATTCTTGGTGTAGGCATGTCATTGGCGCTGAACGATATTGATACCTTAAAGCGATCGTTGATTAACTTATTGGTGATGATTCTGTTAAGTTTGTTAACCGCTTTCCTGTATTTTAAATTATCACCACTTACCGAGTTGACACCAGAATTAGAGTCGCGAACCAAACCCACAATTTTGGATGTGCTGGTCGCTATTTTTGGTGGCCTGGCGCTTATTGTAGCACGAACCAAAAAAGGAACGATAGCTTCTGTGATTTTTGGTGTTGCCATTGCAACCGCTTTGATGCCACCTTTGTGTACAGCTGGTTACGGATTGGCAGTAGGTAATATGGAGTTCTTTTTTGGAGCTTTGTATTTGTTTACAATCAACACCATTTTTATTGCATTGTCCACATTTTTGGTGTTAAAGGCACTGAAGTTCCCTATGCTCAAATATGCCAATTCTGCAAGGCGCAAGCGTATTGCTAGGTTTGCATCATTGTTGGCAATTATAGTGATGATACCTGCCGTTTGGACCTTTGTGAGTGTATTAAATGAAAGCAACTTCAAAAAAGACGTAAAGACCTTTGTAGAAAGAGAACTGGGTGCACTGCCAAATGCAAGTTACATTAAAAAGCATGTCACTTATAATTATAATCCAGATGCGGTTTCTACAATAGAGTTAACCACTTTTGGAGCTGACGAGATTCCAGAATCTACAATTGCGGTTTTACAGGATAGATTTTCTGAATACAGTTCATTAAAAGAAGCAAAACTCTTGGTCAACCAAGCTAAAAATAATGGAATCAATGGCATTGAATATATGGCAGAACTGCGCTCTAGAGATTCATTGGATTTATTGACACAAGCTCAAAAAATACGTTTTCTCGAAGAACAAGCCCTAAAACTTGCAAAGTTAGAACGCCATCAAATACCGTTGGAAGAGTTGTTGCAAGAACTGAAAATCAATTATGAAAGTGTTGAACAATTTTCCTATTCCAATAGAATTAGTTCCAATTTTAAAAAACTAGATACGCTTGCTGTATTTACAGTAAAATGGAAAGATTCGCTTAAAAATGATGCAATGATTGCCAAAGATAAAAGCAAACTGGAACGTTGGTTAAAAACACGACTGAAACTCGACACCTTGG
The DNA here is from genome assembly GCA_002426015.1 of Flavobacteriaceae bacterium UBA5534. GTDB lineage: Bacteria > Bacteroidota > Bacteroidia > Flavobacteriales > Flavobacteriaceae > Aquaticitalea. Next base: position 114,295 of record DINS01000026.1, on the reverse strand, counting down.
TTGTGGAGAGCATTAAGTAACTGCCTACTCAATCACTGTTTTTCTTCAATATACATTTGGCGTACTTTTTTCATCAATTCTGAAGAGTAAACAAAGTCTGTGACTGTCTCGTTGTCAGTTTTAAAGATGGTCTCATTGCTGCCTTCCCATGCTTTGAACCCATCTTTTAAAAACACAATTTTCTGACCGATTTCCATCACCGAATTCATATCATGTGAATTGATCATGGTCGTAATATCATATTCTTGTGTGATTTCCTGAATCAAATTATCAATAACGATTGCAGTTTTGGGGTCCAAACCAGAATTAGGTTCGTCACAAAATAAATACTTCGGATTGTTAACAATCGCTCTGGCTATCGCCACGCGTTTTTGCATTCCACCAGAAGCTTCGCTGGGCTTTTTTTTATGGGCTTCGGCAAGGTTGACACGTTTTAAAACAAAATTAACTCGGTCTTCCATTTCGCTTTTACTTTGTTTTGTAAACATTCGTAAAGGGAACATAACGTTTTCGGCAATGGTCATCGAATCGAATAAGGCACTACCTTGAAACACCATCCCCATTTCTGCCCTTAGCTCACGTTTTTCATCCGCTGACAATTCAGAATAAACCTTCCCATCATAAGAAATAGTACCTTGTTCTGGTATAAACAAACCTAGCAAACATTTTAAAAATACGGTTTTACCCGAACCACTTTGTCCAATAATCAAATTGGTCTTTCCTTTCTCAAAAGTTGTGCTGATGCCTTTAAGGACCTCATTTCCATTAAAGGATTTATGTATGTCGTTGACTTCTATCATTAGCTTAATAACATTTGAGTTAGTACATAGTTCAATAAAATGATCATGACACTCGTCCACACAAACGATGTAGTACTGGCTTTACCAACTTCCAAGGCGCCACCTTTCATATAATACCCATAAAATGATGGGATGGTCGCCAATAAAAATGCAAACACAAAGGTTTTTATAAAAGCATAGGTCATATGAAATGGAATAAAATCCATCTGAACACCTGTAATATAATCATCGAGTGTACTAAAACCACCATATACACAGGCCGCCATTCCGCCCAAAATACCTAGAAACATTGCGATTGATATTACAAAAGGATACAACATCATGGCAATAAATTTTGGAAACACCAAATAGTTTATGGCATTAATGCCCATTACTTCTAAAGCATCAATTTGCTCTGTAACTCGCATGGTACCGATACTTGATGTAATAAATGAACCTACTTTACCAGCCATGATGATGGAAATAAATGTAGGAGCAAATTCTAATATAACCGATTGTCGGGTTGCAAAACCGACCAAATATTTTGGGATTAGTGGATTACTGATGTTCAACGCCGTTTGAATAGTGACAACACCTCCAACAAAAAAGGAGATAAAAGCAACAATGCCAAGAGAGCCTATCACCAAATCATCAATATCCTTAAAAATCAAGTGACGCATCACAGACCATTTTGTAGGCTTGCGAAACATCTCTTTAATCATTAAAAAATAAGCACCAATATTATGTAGATATGACATAGTAAAATTTGTAACTGCTAAAGTAAAAAAATCTTCAGTGTTATTAACCTTAATTTAAAATTATGATTGTTTTAAAAACTGTATTTTTGTTTTTTCTTAAAATGAAATAATTACTATGAAACAGATATTCATCGTTTTTAGCCTTGTTTTTTTAGCAATTTCATGCAAAGCGCAACAGGCAAGCATTCATACAACGACTACCAAAGAAGTTAGTGCAACAAGCAATCCCAAACTCGTTGTTGGCATTGTCGTTGACCAAATGCGTTATGACTATTTGACTCGTTTTTATAGTAAATATGGCGATGGAGGATTTAAACGTATGATGAATGAAGGTTTTAATTGCAAAAACAATCATTTCAATTATGTGCCTACCAAAACAGGGCCAGGTCATGCGTCAATTTTTACAGGAACAACTCCAAAATATCATGGCATTATTGGTAACGATTGGTATGATAAAAATTTGAAACGCCATGTTTATTGTGTTGATGATGATTCAGTCACTTCATTGGGAACCACTAGAGATGCTGGTAAAGAATCTCCACATCGCATGCTAACGACGACTTTTGGTGATGAAAACAGACTGTTTACAGAAATGCGTGGGAAAACGATCGGTATCGCTTTGAAAGATAGAGGTTCTGTATTGCCAGCTGGTCACACAGCCAATGCCGCATATTGGTTTGATTTTGAAAATGATGGAAGTGGCCTTTGGATCTCTAGTTCTTTTTACATGAATGAATTGCCACAATGGGTTAATGACTTTAATACTTCAAATATCACAGAATCTTATTTTAAAGAATGGAACACACTTTATGATATTAGTACTTATACCGAAAGCGGAAGTGATTTGAATACGTTCGAAGGTGTGTTTAGAGGAAAAGAAACAGCAACATTTCCTTATGATTTGAAACAATTGAAAGACCAAAATGGTGGTTTTGCAATTATTACCGAATCGCCTTTCGGCAATAGTTTGACATCCGATTTTGCCATTGCTGCCATTGAAAACGAACAATTGGGGCAAGATGATTTTACCGATGTATTGACAGTCAGTTATTCGAGTACAGACAAAGTAGGTCATAAATTTGGACCTAACTCAAAAGAGGTTGAAGATACATATTTGCGTCTCGATAAAGATTTGGAACGTCTGCTAAATGTTTTGGATGCTAAAGTGGGCAAGGGTAATTACACTGTTTTTTTGACAGCAGATCATGCAGCACCAGATGTTTTGAATTATATGAAGTCCGTGAGAATACCTTCAGGGTTTTTTAATGAAACCAATATGCAAAATGAATTGAACGAGTATTTGAAAGTCAAATATGGTGTCTCAAACATCATTGTCAGCAAAATCAATAACCAATTGTTTTTGGATCACCAAAAGATCATTGACAGTAAGCTGGATTTGCAAACCATCAAAAATGAATTGGGCTATAAGTTGTTGAGTTATGACTTGATTGATAAAGTATATGTCACTAATGCGTTCAATCAGTTTGAAGGGCGTTCAGGTTATTTGGAAGACCTATTGAGTAAAGGTCATAACCAAAAGCGTTCTGGAGATATTTTATTTGTATTTGACCCTTATGTGCTCAAAGAGGCTCCATGGAATACAACAGGAACCGATCATGGTACTGCACTCAATTATGATACTCACGTGCCTCTTTTATTTTTTGGAAAAGGTATCAAACATGGCTCAACCTTACAAAAAACAGAAATTACAGATATTGCACCTACTATTTCTGCCTTATTAGGTATTAGTTTCCCAAATGGTGCTATTGGTCAACCTTTAAAATTTGTACTCGATTAGTTTGATTAGAAAAAAAGGCTATATTATCGTTATCGTCATCATCGTTTTAGGTGTTTATGGCTATGAGCATTTCTTAAAAGAGAAAGAAGTCTCCGAAATCATTGAACGTGGTGAACAAACCAAATCTGATACCAATGAGTTTTTTCTGCCAACATCAACAACAGGTCAAATTATCCACCACCAAGGTTACTCACTGTCATATAGCGAACCACATGAGCAAGCAGAATGGGTGGCTTATGAGTTAAAAAAATCACACCTATCCAATTTCAATTTCAAAAGACCTTATTTTGAAATCGACAAAGCTGTAAGAACAGGAGCAGCCAGTTGGCGAAACTATAAAAACTCGGGTTACGATAGAGGTCATTTGTGCCCAGCTGGTGACCGAAATTACAGTCAGGCTGCCCATGACGAAACTTTTTTGACAAGTAATATCAGTCCTCAAAACCACGATTTTAATTCTGGTATTTGGAATACGCTGGAACAGAAAACACGTTATTGGGCCAGCAAATACAATGGGGTTTTTGTGGTGACAGGAGGTGTCTTAAAAGGTAATTTGAAAACCATTGGAGAGGAAAAGGTTGCTGTGCCAAATGCCTTTTATAAAATCATTCTCGACAACAATAATGGCAAAACAAAGATGATTGCTTTTTTGATGCCTCATCAAAACTCTAGCGAACCTTTGTATAGATTTGTGGTTTCTGTGGACTCAATCGAAACATTGACAGGAATTGATTTTTTTCCAGAATTGGATGATGCTGTTGAAAACGAATTGGAATTGAAAAGCGATTATAAAGACTGGAGTTTTAATTGAATTTATTCAACATGCCTTTCCAACGAAGCTTCCTAATGAACTTTCCTTGCTCTTCGGTTACTAAATAAGCAGTTTTATTGTTTTTAGCTTTAAAAAACCCCATTAGATAATCTTTAAATAAAACGAAACTTTTCTTTTTGTAGGCTAGCTTTAAAGCTGAAATCAGCATAATCACAAAACCATAGCGCATTTTGTACATCGCTTCACCTTGCAGATATTTTGAGGCCTTATTATAGCTAATCCCAGTAGGTTTTAAATGTTTTACTTTTAAAGAATCATCTGTTGCAATGTCCCAATTGTAAAACTTTGCCAATAATTCATCAACAGTGTCCCAACCCATCGATGGTTTCAGTTTTCCGATTTGAAGGAAGCATTCTTTTCTATAAGCCTTCAAAGCACCNNTTATAAAACGCATTGATGATTTTAGAACCTGGCAAATGTTCATTTGAAGACTTGACATTTACTATAGACATCCACGAATAATTTCTTGTGAATGCTTCAACAATTGATTGAGTTTCATCAGATGAATTGTCATTCACCACAACCAATCGTTTTGGCAACAACGATTGATTGGCCAATGAGTCTAATGTCAGTGCGATAGAATCTTGTTCGTTATGTGCTGGTATGATGATGTAGAAATTCAAAATTTTAACCTTATGGCTTCAAAGTTAAACTCTTTCGGCATAAACAATGTAATATCTTGGAGTAAACCAACGCAAAAGAGGTCTTATACCGACTTTTTTTGTCGGATTGGTCCATTTGTCTCTTGCAATGATTTTCCAACCAGATTTTTCAAGTAACCAATCAAATTGCCAATCTTCAAATTCGTGATAATGTCTGTCTAACATGTCTGTTTTGCTTCTGTATGCAGAAGAAAACCATAACTTAAGAGGGACACTTGCGACTAATTTATCAGATTTTATAGATTTTAAAACTGTAAAAGGAGAGAGGAGGTGTTCAAAAATTTCAAATGCTGTAACTGTTTCGGCTTTAGAGTTTTGAATGGTTGAGGTATCAATATCTAAATCTTCACCTTTAGTGTTCTCTACTTTATAGCCTTCTTTAACCATAAATTCTGTAAATGGATTTACAACTCCCAAATCCAAAATTGAGGCAGTTGTTGGAATATGCTTTTTTAAGAATTCGATAGTTTTTTTGTAGCGTTTATTTGGAAAAGTCTTTTCGTACATTACTTTGAGATATTACTATACGACGTTTTGATTCCTTTTATCAATGCCGAACTAAAACCTTGATGTTCCATTTCGTTGAGCCCAGCAATGGTGCAGCCTTTTGGTGTGGTCACTTTATCGATTTCGGCTTCTGGATGATTTCCTTTTTGCAACAATAATTCACTGGCGCCTTTGACGGTTTGTGTGGCGATTTGAGTAGCCGTTTTGGCATCAAATCCAATTTCAATACCTCCTTGAATCATCCCTCTAATAAATCGTAGTACATAAGCAATACCACAGGCTCCCAATACAGTTGCGGCAGCCATTAATTGTTCGTTGATAACAACCGTAGTTCCCAGCGCATTAAAGATGGACTTTACAGTTTCGGTCTCTTGTTCTGACGCTTTGTTTGTGGCAATGCAAGTCATCGATTCGTTGACCGATGAGGCTGTATTGGGCATCACTCTAAACACGGTTGGTTTTTCTGTTAACTCGTTGAGGATAGATTCAATGGAAAAATCACTGACTGCAGAAATCAACAATTTATCTTTTGTAAATTCAGATGAGATCTCTTTCAAAACATTTGAAATCTGATAAGGTTTAACTGCAACAATAACAATTTCAGCTTGTTTTACAGCCTGTTTGTTGTCTGTCAAAACATTTACTTTTTTATCTTCAAAAGCCTGAAGCAACTCTACTTTTTGTCTGGTTATTGTAAGGTTGGAAGGTGTGAAGCCTTCAGCCAATAAACCAGAAGCAATTGCCTGTCCAAGATTTCCACCACCAATAATTGCTATTTTTTTGTTCATTTTTTTGAGGTTAAAAGATGAGCCACGAATACACGAATGTTTTAAAAATATTCGCGTATTCGTGGCTACTTTAGTCTTAATTAATCAATTTAGTATTTATAAACAATCGCATTGATATGCATGCCAGCTCCAACGCTAGCAAACATTATGATATCGCCTTTGTTGAGATGGTGATTTTTTACTTCGTTGTTTCTGACCATATCATATAGGGTTGGAATGGTTGCTACCGAACTGTTTCCTAATTCTTGAATGGTCATTGGCATAATGCCTTCAGGGATTTCTGTGTTATAAAGTTTATAAAAGCGTTTTAAAATAGCTTCATCCATTTTTTCATTGGCTTGGTGGATGAAGATCTTTTTTACCTGTTTGATGTCAATTCCGGTTTTATCCAAACAGGCTTTCATGGCCAAAGGCACATTGCTCAAAGCAAATTCATAAATTTTACGTCCATCCATTTTGATATATCTGGTATCTGGACATAGATTCTTGTTATTGGAATTTCCAAAGAATAGATAATAGGCTTCATCGTAGGTGAAACTTGCTGTTTCATGTGCCAAAATGCCACCTTCCTCGTCAGTCGCTTCAATAACGGTTGCACCTGCGCCATCACTATAAATCATGGAATCCCTATCATGTTTATCGACAACTCTAGATAATGTTTCGGTACCTATAACTAAACATTTTTTGGCAATTCCAGCTTTTATAAACGCATTGGCTTGAATGACACCTTCAATCCAGCCTGGACAGCCAAAAAGAATGTCGTATGCTACACATTTTGGGTTTTTGATACGTAAACTATGCTTCACTCGAGAGGCCAAACATGGTAAAATATCACTTTGTATGGTGTTGTGTTTTACATCTCCAAAGTTGTGAGCTACAATGATGTAATCCAATTCTTCAGGGTTGACATTGGCATTTTCAATCGCTTTTTCTGCAGCAAAAAATCCTAAATCAGAAGATGTTAAGTGGTCAAAGGCGTAGCGACGTTCGTCAATTCCGGTAATGGCCTTAAATTTTTGGATGATGATCTCATTGGGATGTGTTAAAGTAGAACCATCTGTATCCAAAAAATGATGCTGGTGAAAGTTTTCGTTTTTTTCAATGCTACTCGGAATATAGCTTCCAGTTCCTGTGATTTTGACTGTCATTGTGCTATTAATTTGATTCAATTTACTAATGTACTTAATATTCGTTTTGATTGCCTTGATTTTGAAGATAAATTGCTCAATATTATCATATTGTTAAAAATTAGCTTTATAATTCATCAAAATGTAATAAAAAAAGCGCTCTTTTGATATTTCAAAAAAAACGCTTTTTTAATAGAAGAAATCATCTTTAGACTATGCGTCCATATATTCTTCAATTGGAGCACAAGTACAGATTAAATTTCTGTCACCATAAGCATCATCAACACGTCTTACAGATGGCCAAAATTTATTATCTTGAACATAGCTTAAAGGATATGCAGCAGCCTCACGAGTATAAGGGAAATTCCAATCGTTAGCTGTTAGCATTGCTAATGTGTGAGGTGCATTTTTAAGAACGTTATTATCTTCGTCTTTTGATGCATTATCAATTTCTTTTCTAATAGAAAGCATAGCATCACAAAAACGATCCATTTCTTCCATACTTTCGCTTTCTGTTGGCTCTATCATTAAAGTTCCAGCAACTGGAAAAGAAACTGTAGGAGCATGGAAACCATAATCCATTAAACGTTTGGCAATGTCTGTTACTTCAATACCGTTTTCTTTAAAAGGACGACAATCTACAATCATTTCGTGAGCAGCACGACCTCTTTCACCTGAATACAACGTATCGAACTGACCTTGTAAGCGTTGTTTTATATAGTTTGCATTTAATATGGCCACTTTAGTCGCTTGTGTTAAGCCTTCAGCACCTAACATTGTGATATAACCATAAGAAATTAAACATGCTAAAGCAGAACCAAAAGGTGCAGCAGAGATAGCAGTTATGGCTTGATTTCCACCTGTTTTTATAACAGGATTTCCTGGTAAAAATGGTACTAATTGTTTTGCAACACAAATTGGTCCAACACCTGGTCCACCACCTCCATGAGGAATAGCAAAGGTTTTATGAAGGTTAAGGTGACAAACATCTGCTCCAATATTTCCAGGATTTGTAAGTCCTACTTGAGCATTCATATTGGCACCATCCATATATACTTGTCCACCATTATCATGGATTATTTGAGTAATTTCTCTAATGGCAGATTCGTAAACACCATGAGTTGAAGGATATGTTACCATTAAGCATGATAAATTATCTTTATGTAATAGTGCTTTTTCGCGTAAATCGTCAACATCAATATTTCCTTCTTCGTTAGATTTAGTTACTACAACTTTCATTCCAGCCATAACAGCACTCGCAGGATTTGTTCCGTGTGCAGATGAAGGAATTAAGCAAATATCTCTATGATGATCACCACGCGATTCATGATACGCCTTTATAACCATTAAACCAGCGTACTCACCTTGAGCTCCAGAGTTTGGTTGTAATGATGTGGCAGCAAAGCCAGTAATTTCAGTTAATTGGTCTTCTAATTTTTTTAATACAATTTGATAACCTTCAGCTTGCTCAATTGGACAAAAAGGATGCATTGTTCCCCAATTTGACCAACTTAAGGGTAACATTTCTGCAGCTGCATTAAGTTTCATTGTACATGAGCCTAATGAAATCATTGAGTGATTTAAAGATAAATCTTTACGTTCCAGCATTTTTATGTAACGCATTAATTCAGTTTCAGAATGATGTTTATTAAAAACATCAAGCGTTAAAAATTCTGATTGACGTTGTAATGATTGAGCTATTTGGGTTGTTTCTTCTAATGAAGAAATATTAATTGTGTCTTTTTGAGCTGCTTTTGCAAAAATTGCTACAATTTCATTGGCATCTTTTAAAGATGTCGTTTGGTTGATTGAAATTGTTACTGTATCTGCATTTGGATAATAGAAATTGACTTCGTGACTTTCAGCAATCTGTTTTATTTTTTCAGCATTAGCTTCAATCTTTAAGGTGTCAAAAAAAGAAGCGTTCTTCTGTTTGTATCCTAATTGACTTAATGCTTTTGCAACGCTAGATGCAGTTTGATGAACTTTATCTGCAATAAATTGTAAACCTTTTGGTCCATGATATACTGCATACATACCAGCCATAACAGCTAATAATACTTGTGCAGTACAGATGTTTGAAGTCGCTTTATCTCGTTTTATATGTTGCTCACGGGTTTGCAGCGCCATACGTAAAGCTCTGTTACCATTCATGTCTTTAGTAACACCAATGATACGACCAGGAATATCACGCTTGTAAGCTTCTTTAGTAGCAAAATAGGCTGCATGTGGTCCACCATAACCCATCGGAATTCCGAAACGTTGTGTCGTGCCTACAACCACATCGGCTCCAAATTTACCAGGAGCTTCTAATTTTACTAAACTTAATATATCTGCAGCAACTGCAACTTTTATTTGATTGTCATTTGCCTTCTTAATGAATGATTTTATATCGCTTACTAATCCGTCTTTACCAGGATATTGAAGTATTGCACCAAAAAACTCTGATGAAAAATCAAAAGTATCTTCGCTTCCAACAACTAATTCAACTCCTATTGGATTTGCTCTAGTTTGTAAAAGTGATAAGGTTTGAGGTAAAATAGCATCAGAAACAAAAAATTTATTGACATTATTTTTCTTCTGATCTCTTTCTCTAACAGCAAATAATAAGCTCATAGCTTCAGCAGCAGCAGTACTTTCGTCTAAAAGAGATGCATTGGCAAGTTCCATTCCTGTAAGGTCTGTAACCATCGTTTGGAAATTTAATAACGCTTCTAAACGACCTTGAGCAATTTCTGCTTGATAAGGAGTGTACGCAGTGTACCAGCCCGGATTTTCTAAAATGTTACGCTGAATAACAGCAGGAACAATTGTTGGATGATACCCTAAACCGATATATGATTTGAATACTTTGTTTTTCTTCGATAATTCATGGATATGATTTAAGTACTCATATTCAGTCATTGGTTCATCTAAATTCAATCCGTTTTTTAAACGAATATCATCTGGAACTGTTTCATAAATAAGTTGGTCTAAACTGTCAACACCAATTGTTTTTAGCATTTGGTTTTGGTCGTTTTCATCAGGACCAATATGACGAAGTGCAAAAGCGTTTGTATTCATTAAAATAAAGTTGTGTTTTGAAGCGCAAAATTACGCAAATATTGAGGAATTTTGGTTAACAAAAACTAAAGTTTTTAACGAATTGGAAGTCTTATTAACACATTGTGTATTTTTGCTTTATGAAGGTTTTAAAACCCATATTAGATTTTTATATCAATAGCAGTATTCATGTGTCGTTGGCTGTTTTTTCAATGGCATGGCTGACATTGCTTGAGTTTGAGGTTCCTTTTGATGAAAAAGTACTTTTTTTTATCTTTTTTGCATCTATAACAGGTTATAACTTTGTTAAGTATTTTGGAATTGCAAAATTCCATCATCGAAGTTTGGCAACTTGGCTTCAGGTTATACAGGTTTTTTCGCTATTGTGTTTTCTTTTGATGATTTATTTTGCGGTACAATTGGAAACTAAAACCTTGTTTTGCATTGTTGTTTTTGGGCTTGTGACATTTCTTTATGCCATTCCATTTTTTCCAAAGCACTTGTTTATGGATAGCCAAAAGAATTTACGAAGCATTGGTGGACTCAAAGTATATGTGATTGCTTTGGTTTGGGCTGGAGTTACCGTAGTGTTGCCTTTAATCAATGCTGATTTTTACTTAAATGCAGATGTTTGGATTACTTTGTTTCAACGATTTGTTTTTGTGGTCATATTAATGTTGCCATTTGAAATTCGCGACCTTCAATATGATAGTTTGAAATTGGCAACCATTCCGCAGCAAATAGGTATTAAAAACACCAAATTGATAGGTGTTTTCATCGGAATAGTTTTTTTCTTTTTGGAATTTTTCAAGGACAAATTGGAGGCAGAGCAAATTTTGATAACATTGATAATTACAGTTGTTGCGCTTCTGTTTTTAGTATTTTCAAAAGCGAAACAGGGAACTTATTATTGTTCGTTTTGGGTAGAAGGAATTCCGATAGTTTGGTTGTTAATGCATCAGGTTTTTTAACTGGCTATCTAACTGTTCTTGAAGTGCTTGCCGTTCGTTTTGATTTAAACACTGTATGTTAGACGCTTTGATGGCCTTCGTTAATTTTTTGTTCTTTTTTACATAAGCTCTTGTAAATTGGCACCACGTATAACGAATGTTAAGCTTTATTTTTTCCCATAATGTGGCCTCATTGTACTGTGATTTATCACAAATTTCGAAGGCTTCTTCACATGATATGAACAATAGATTTTTCTTCATTATTTTATTTAAACCAAGTTTTTTGCATGCAATCAGCCATGGCAATTCTTGCTCTATGGATGATTACCCAAAGGTTAGACGCAGTAATGTTCAATTCATTACAGATGGTTTCGGTTTCCATACCTTCAATGGTTTTCATTTTAAAAACAGTCGCTTGTTTTTCTGGAAGCTTGCTCAAACAATTATAAATAGCATCACCAAGTTCGTCGATTTCCAGTGTGTCTTCGGCGGTTTTATCAAACGGATCTGCAACACGTTCTTCCAACCAGTCACCTTCATTTTCATCAGAAACAAAGGACATTCTTACTTCCGCTTTTCCTTTGTTGGAATTTATCTTTCTGTAATAATCAATGATTTTTCGTTTCAATATTGAAATGAGCCACGTACGTTCACTTGCTTCTCCTTTGAAATTTTTCATCGATTTTAGCCCAGCAAAAAATGTATCCTGTACCAAATCTTTAGCCATCTCTCGGTCATTGACACGAGTGATGGTATAGTTAAAGAGATAGTCAGAGTACAGGTCAATCCATTTGTTAGGATTAATTTGATGGTCTGGCATGTTTTGTTTTAGCAATTTTTATCAAAAATAACTAAATAAAATTTAATCGTGTAGTAAATCGTTTATAGCAACATCAAGTTGTTCAAATTTGAACTTAAAGCCACTTTGAAGCAATCGCTTCGGAATTACATTACGGCTTTTTAGAACCAACTCTGTTTCGGTACCAATAATTCGTGCCCCAATTTTCAATAACCATTTTGGGTGATTGATACCGAACGGCATTTGCATTGTATTGCGTAATACTTTCATTAATGTATTATTATCGGTTGGTTTTGGAACAGAAAGATTAAAATTTCCTGATGCGCTTTCTTGTTCAATTAAAAAATCAATAGCTCTTGCAAAATCTTCTTCATGTATCCAACTTACTTTTTGTTTGCCTTCAGCCTGCTTGCCACCCAGTCCAAACTTTGTTAGATTTTTAAGAGGAATAAGCGCACCTCCTTTTCTGCCTAAAACGATGGCAGTTCGGATTGCTATTTTTCTTGTTTTTGGGTTTTTAATTGAATAAAAAGCTTCTTCCCAAGATTTGGCAATATTCATTGAAAAGTCATTACCTATTTCACCATGTTCTTCATCCATCTCTTTATCAGTTGAATGTCTATAAATGGTTGCGGTTGAAGAGTTGATCCAAAGTTTTGGAGGATGCTCACACAAATTGGTGGCTAGTCCTAATACGTGTGTTGAATCGATTCTAGAGTCATAGATTAATTTTTTGTTTTTTTCAGTATATCTACAATCAACCGATTTGCCTGTAAGATTTATGAGTACATCTGCATGTTCTAAATTGTTTGTCCATTTGCCTAAATCTTTTGCATTCCAATAGATTTCATTGTCTCGTTTTGGGCTTCTTGTCAAAATTTTAACTGTAAACCCTTTTTTAGAAAAATTAGTTTCTAAAACTTGACCTAAAAAACCGTTTCCACCTGCTATTATAATTGTTTTCATTTGTTATTATTTATTTGATTTAGTATTGTAAAAAAGTAAACAGCTATTGTTAGAGGGATAATTATTAATCCTAAAATCCACATAAAAGTGTTAAAGTTATTTTCTAACCCCATTAACCAACATGATCCATAAACAATTATGATAGCCCAATAGATGTAAATTTTGTTTTTTTGTTTTTCTTTAATTGTTTTCCAAAAAAACAATAAGATTATTGAACTTATTACTTGGACGAGTCCTAAGACAATTTGCGCATATAATCCATAAAATATGGTCATATATAGTACTGCTGTTAATAATAAAATAATTTTGTTGATGTAATAGATAAGTTTCATTTTAATAATTTTAAACTTTCAGAAAATATTGAAAGTATGATTTAAATTTTTTTTATTTGATGAGTTTGATAAGAGATTTAGTTATCCAGTTTTGTTGTTGGTTGACAATTTTATTGAGCATCGCATCTGCTGTTTCGGTTAAATCGTGCAAGGCTTTTGTTTGTTTGATAAGTTCCTTTGTTTTTTCTGTTCCGTCGTCTTTGATAGAGGAAACCTCTTTTAAAACTTTCACAACTGGTTGGATTTCTCTACGGCTACGCTCTTTAGCAATCACTCTCGCCAATTCTTGAACATCCTTTTCGGTTGTGAAAAACTCTTTTCGTTCTCCAGGGATTAATTCTTTAGTCACAATTCCCCAATCCATTAATTGACGAAGATTCATACTGGTGTTACCACGAGAAATCATTAATTCTTCCATAATGTCTTCCATTGATAATGGTTTTGTTGAAATAAAAAGCAATGCTTGTATTTGCGCCATTGCTTTATTAATGCCCCAAAGTGTACCCAAACTTCCCCAAGTACTAATAAATTTCTCTTTTGCCTCTTGATATTCCATAATGCAAATATATAATAAATTTTAAACTTTCAATAATTATTGAAAGTTTATTTTTGAATATTAATACTCAACCTTAACTCTTTTCATTTCTCTATCAAGCCAGCTCTTTTCAACAAGGCATCTGGTCGTGGTTCATGACCTCTAAAGCGTTTATACAGCACCATTGGATCTTCAATTCCGCCTTTAGAAAGCACATTGTCTTTAAACTTTGTTGCCACTTCTTTATCAAAAATTCCTTTTTCTTTAAAGAACTCAAAGGCATCAGCATCCAAAACTTCTGCCCATTTGTAACTGTAATAACCAGATGAATAACCACCTTGAAAAATATGAGAAAAGGAAGTGCTCATACAATTCTCGGCAACATCAGGGAACAATTGCGTGCCTTCAAAAGCTTTCAGTTCGTGCAATTTTACATTGTTAATTGTAGTTGGGTCAATACCATGCCAGCTCATGTCTAGCAATCCAAAACTCAATTGACGTAAAGTTTGCATACCTTCGTGAAAGGTTGCCGAGTCTTTTATTTTTTGGACCAAATCCATCGGAATGACATTTCCTGTTTCGTAATGGGTTGCAAATAATTCCAAGGCTTCCTTTTCGTAGCACCAATTCTCTAACACTTGGCTTGGCAATTCTACAAAATCCCAAAATACACTTGTGCCTGATAAACTTGGGTAAGAGGTATTGGCCAACATGCCATGCAATGCGTGGCCAAACTCATGAAACAAGGTGGTTACTTCATTAAAGGTTAATAATGAAGGTTTACTTTTGGTGGGTTTTGTAAAATTGCAAACGATTGAAATGTGTGGTCGTTCATTTTCGCCATCTTTGATGTATTGAGGTTTGTAAGAAGTCATCCAAGCGCCATTTCGTTTTCCCGTTCTTGGAAAAAAATCGGCATAAAAGATAGCGACCAAATTGGTTTGGTCATCTGTAACTTTGTATGTTAATACATCAATATGATATTTGTCGATGGTCGTGATCTCTTCAAAATGTAAACCATATAGCTTTTCAGCAACTTTAAATGCGCCATTGATGACATTTTCCAATTTGAAATATGGTTTTAGTTTCTCATCATCCAAATCGAATAGTTTTTGTTTCAATTTTTCTGCATAGTAGGCTGAATCCCATTTTTCCAATTGGTCAATGTCATCCAATTCTTTTGCAAATTGCTTTAATTCAGCAAGCTCCCTAAGAGCTGCTGGTTTTGCCTTGGTCAATAGCTCTTCTAAAAATGCCTCGACTTTTTGAGGCGTTTTTGCCATTCGCTCTTCCAGCACAAAATGTGCATGGGTTTTGTAGCCCAATAAATTTGCGCGTTTGTAACGTAATTTAGCGATATTCAATACGTTTTCTTGATTGTCCAACGCATCGCCTTTAAATGCTTTTTTTCCTGCAGCAATCGCCAATTTTTTTCGCAATTCACGATTATCGGCATAGGTCATAAAAGGGATGTAACTTGGATAGTCTAACGTAAAAAGCCATCCATCTTTATTTTTAGATTCTGCCATTTGTTTGGCGGCTTCGATAGTGCCTTCTGGCAATCCAGACAAATCACTTTCATTAGTGATGAGCATTTCAAAATTGTTGGTTTCGGCCAAGACATTTTCACCAAACTTCAGTTTTAATTTGCTCAATTCCTTGTCAATTTCGCGAAGCGTTTTCTTTTTGTCTTCTGGAAGGTTTGCTCCATTGCGAGAAAAGCTTTTGTATTTTTTATCGAGAAGGGTTTGTTGCTCTACGGTTAAGTTTATAGAATCTTTGATTTGATAAACAGCTTTAACGCGTTTGAATAATTCTTCGTTGAGTGTGATGTCATTGCTAAATTCAGATAATAATGGTGACACCTCTTGGGCAATCTTTTGAATAGCGTCATTTGTTTCGGCAGAATTCAGGTTAAAAAAGATACTCGAAATCCGATCTAAATCCTGACCAGTAAATTCTAATGCCTCAATAGTGTTTTCAAATGTTGGAGCGTCAGAATTGGTGACAATAGCATCAATTTCTTTTTTTGCCTTTTTTATTGCAGCTTTAAAACCTGGCAGAAAGTCTTCAACTTTTATTTTTGAAAAAGGAGCTGTGTTATATGGTGTATTAAAATAGGTGTTAAGTAGATTCATTTTTAGAATTAATTGCAGATTTTAAATAATTTAGAGTGTGTTAATTTTCTTACTACATTATTGATATTCTGATATTTAACTTAATTTTTTGATTGGGATTAAAAATATATTATTACTTTTGCCTGATATTAGATTGATGAGTCTTACAAGGCTATGATAACTAATTGATTAATAGCGTAAAACCTCAACGAAAGTTGGGGTTTTTTTACTTTAAATCTTTTGAAGATTCTATCACTTTGGCTTTTAAACCTTCTTTGTAGGCAATTATTTTGGCGAGAACAGATGTATCAGAACTTCCAATAATTTGAGCAGCTAAAATGCCTGCATTTTTAGCGCCATTTAAAGCAACCGTTGCTACAGGAACACCTCCAGGCATTTGAAGAATAGACAATACCGAATCCCAACCATCAATAGAGTTGCTGCTCTTTACAGGGACTCCAATAACTGGTAATGGTGTTAAAGAAGCAATCATTCCAGGTAAATGTGCTGCGCCTCCTGCGCCAGCTATGATGACTGAAAATCCTTTGGTGTGTGCTTGTTTACCATATTCGAACATTTTTTCTGGTGTGCGATGTGCTGATACGATATCGACTTCAGTTGTGATTCCAAATTCTTTTAATATAGCGATGGCTTCTTGCATAACTGGAAGGTCGCTTTTGCTCCCCATGATGATTCCTACTTTGCTCATAATATTATTGACTTATAACTTTAATAGTGTTTTTAACTTCTTCAGCAATTTGTCTGGCTGTATTCAAATTTTCATTGACAATGGTCACATGTCCCATTTTACGAAATGGTCGTGTTTGTTTTTTACCATAAATGTGTGGTGTAACGCCATTCATTTTCATAATGGTTTCAATATTTTTATATGCCACATTACCAGAATGTCCTTCTGCACCAACCAAATTTACCATAATTCCGGCAACTTTACTTTCGGTAGCGCCTAAAGGTAAGTTTAAAATGGCTCTCAAATGTTGTTCAAATTGTGACGTGTAGCTCGATTCAATCGTATGATGTCCCGAATTGTGTGGTCTTGGCGCTACTTCATTTACTAAAATATCATCATTTTCGGTCTGAAACATTTCGACAGCCAACAAGCCAACATGGTCAAAAGCCTGTGACACTTTTAGGGCAATATCTTGTGCTTTTTGAGCTACTTTAGCATCAATACGAGCAGGGCAAATGACATACTCAACCTGATTGGCCTCAGGATGAAACTCCATTTCGACCACTGGATAGGTTTTTACCTCTCCGCTGACGTTTCGGCTTACGATGACAGCCAATTCGTTTTTAAAAGGAATCAAGGTCTCTGCAATACATTCAGTACTTGGTAGTCCTTTCAAATCATCTTTTGTTCTCACCACTTTTACACCATTGCCATCATATCCAAACTGTGCACTTTTCCATACAAACGGAAGTTGTAATCCACCATTGTCTATCGCATCTTCAATTTCTGAAGCATAAGCAAAACGAGAAAATGGGGCAGTTGGAATCTTATGGTCTATATAAAACAATTTTTGGACTGCTTTATTTTGAATGTTTCGAAGTGTTTTTGATGAAGGATATACCTTTATGTCTTCTTTTTCTAGTGCTTCAAGCGCATCGATATTAACGTTTTCAATTTCAAAAGTCAACACATTGACCTTTTTCCCGAAGTTGTAAACAGTCTCATAATCTAGCAAATCGCCTTTAAAAAACTCGTTGCATGCTATCTTGCAAGGTGCTTCATCACTGGCATCCAAAACACAGGTGTGGATATCTAACTTTCGGGTTTCGTTGAGTAGCATTTTACCCAACTGTCCACCTCCAAGAATGCCGAGTTTAAAATTTGAAGAGAAATAGTTCATTGTTTTAGGTTCTATAAAAGAAAAAATATTATAAATTTATAACTGTGCTGTGCAAAAATACGTTTAAACTGGGAAAATCGTAAATCAAAAATCGTTAATCGTAAATCAAAACCGTATCTTTGCATCTTTAAAAATTAATTGACCTTGATTAAGCTACACGATTTATACTTCAAACCTTTTATTTCTGAACAGGAAATAGATAAAGCGGTACAGCGTATGGCTGTTGAAGTTGCCAATGATTTAAAAGACGAAATTCCAGTATTTATTGGAATTTTGAATGGCTCGTTCATGTTTGTGAGTGATTTTGTAAAAAAATACCCAAAGCCTTGCGAAGTAACGTTTATCAAATTGGCATCTTATGAAGGTGTTAAATCGACTGATGACATCCAACGTTTGATAGGCTTGACTCAAGATTTGACAGGAAGAACGGTTGTCATCCTCGAAGATATCATCGACTCTGGTAAGACTTTGGAAGAAGTACATCGCATTTTTAGAAATGAAAACGTCAAAGAATTGAAGATCGCGACGTTATTTTATAAACCAGAAGCTTATAAAAAAGACTTCAAGCTACACTATGTTGGTATTGAAATCCCAAATAAATTCATCGTTGGTTACGGATTGGATTTTGATGGATTGGGAAGAGACTTGCCAGAGATTTACCAATTAAAAACAACACAACACATGACAAATATAGTCCTATTTGGACCTCCAGGAGCTGGAAAGGGAACACAAGCCAATTTTTTAAAGGAAAAATATAATCTAGTGCATATCTCAACAGGTGATGTATTTAGGTATAACATAAAAAACGAGACTGCTTTAGGAATGTTAGCCAAGTCTTATATGGATAAAGGTGATTTGGTCCCAGACCAAGTAACCATTGATATGCTCAATGCCGAAGTTGAAAAAAATGCAGATGCTAAAGGGTTTATTTTTGATGGTTTCCCACGTACCAATGCACAGGCCAAGGCATTGGATGATTTATTGGAAGAGAAGGATTCTGAAATCAGTGCCATGATCGCATTAGAAGTCGATGACGAAATATTGGTGCAACGTTTACTGGAAAGAGGCAAAACAAGTGGTCGCCCTGATGATGCTGATGAAAACATCATTAGAAACCGAATTAAAGAATACTACAAAAAAACAGCGATACTCAAAGATTATTACTCTGCGCAACACAAATATTTTGGTGTTGATGGTGTTGGCAGTATCGAAGAAATCACAAAACGATTGAGTGCTGTAATTGATAAGTTATCATAGCTTTTCAATTTCACTTATAAAGATTTCCATCTTATATGGAAATATAAAAAGAACTACACAATGACAGAAGGTAACTTCGTTGACTATGTAAAAATGTATGTGACATCCGGAAACGGAGGAAAAGGCTCTATGCACTTACACCGCGAAAAATTTATCACCAAAGGTGGACCAGATGGAGGCGATGGAGGACGAGGTGGACATGTCATTATTAGAGGCAATGAAAATTTATGGACCTTACTTCATTTAAAATTCAAAAAGCATGTGCAGGCAGGTCATGGTGAACATGGAAGCAAGAGCAGAAGCACAGGTGCTGACGGACAAGATGAGTATATTGAGGTGCCTTTGGGAACTGTGGTAAGAGATGCCGAAACCAATGATGTTCTTTTTGAAATTACCGAGCATGGTGAAGAAAAAATTGTTGTTGAAGGTGGAATGGGAGGATTGGGTAACTGGCATTTTAGGACATCGACCAACCAAACACCTCGATATGCACAACCCGGAATACCAAAACAAGAAAAAGAGATCTTATTAGAATTGAAAGTGTTGGCCGATGTTGGATTGGTAGGATTTCCTAATGCTGGAAAATCGACACTTTTATCGGTCATTACCTCGGCAAAACCAAAAATTGCCGATTATGAGTTTACGACCTTAAAACCAAATTTAGGAATTGTTGAATATCGCGATTTTCAAACTTTTGTGATGGCTGATATTCCTGGTATTATTGAAGGTGCAGCCGAGGGAAGAGGACTTGGACATTATTTTTTGCGACATATTGAGCGTAATTCTATTTTGCTGTTTTTGATTCCTGCTGATGCTAAAGACATTAGAGGACAGTATGATATTCTTTTGGACGAATTGCGTCGTTACAACCCAGAAATGCTGGATAAAGAGCGTATCATAGCCATTTCAAAATGTGACATGTTGGACAATGAACTTAAGTCAGAACTTAAAGAGCAGTTAGATAAAGAACTTCCAATTGATTATATGTTTATTTCATCTGTAGCTCAACAAGGGCTTACAGAACTTAAAGATAAACTTTGGAAACTATTGAATGATTAAATAATCTATGAAAGTTTCCAAACGCATCAATGTAATCAGAGGCAACCTAATGCGTAGCCTTACAAAAAATGTGGCAAGTTCTAAAAAGAATAAGCATGCACAGCCTTTATACCAAGACGACATTAAAAGAGTACTTATTTGTAGGCCTAACCACAGATTGGGTAATTTACTGTTGATAACTCCATTGGTGCAAGAAGTAAGTACACTATTTCCTAATTGTAAAATAGATTTGTTTGTAAAAGGAGGCATCACTCCTACAGTTTTTCAAAATGAAAGGGCTGTTGACAAAATCATTCAATTACCAAGAAAGCCTTTTAAAAACTTATTGCGATATATCTACTGTTGGTTTGCCATCAAAAAGCGACGCTATGATATGACCATCAATGTTGTTGGAGACTCGTCGTCTGGTCGTTTATCGACTCGGTTTTCAAATGCAAAGCATAAAATTTATGGTGCTGATGACAACGAACAGTCATTAGGTGAAAAGGGAGATGAGCATATTGCAAAACAGCCCATTTATAACTTACGTGATTATTTGCGTGATTTTGGATTTGAGCTTAAAGACCAACCCATACCTTCCCTCAATCTTAAATTAAGTGATCGTGAAATTAGCAAAGGTGCCGAGTTGCTGTCAGAATTGGTCGATACCAATAAAAAGACCATTAGCATCTTTACATTTGCAACAGGAGACAAGTGCTATTCAGTAGAGTGGTGGACGACTTTTTATAACCGATTGAAACAAGACTATCCAAACTATAATTTTGTCGAAATTTTGCCTGTAGAAAATGTGTCGCAAATCAATTTTGATGCGCCTTCATTTTACAGCCACGATATTAGGGATATGGCAGCCGTTATTGCCAACACGTCATTATTTATTGGTGCAGACAGCGGCATCATGCATTTGGCAGTTGCTTCACAAACACCAACTGTTGGTCTGTTTTCTATAACCGATTCAAAAAAATATGAGCCTTATGGCAACAAGAGTATTGCCATAAACACAAAGAAAGCGCCTATTGACGAGTGGATGCAAGCCATTGGTAAGATTCTAAAATAAGGTAGCTGTTATTTTTTTTGAATAAAAGTTCTGATTTTTCACCATCTTTACTATTGATGAGTTTTATTTTGAATATTGTTGTTATAATTGTACTGGACATCGTGACTATTCCAACAGGAATTATTTATTCTACTCTAACAAATTCAGTTGATAAAAAAGGAAGATTAACGACGACCAACTCCACACAAGATACCTCTGCGATAATGGAATAATCAATGGCGACCATGTTAAGTATAATCGATAAATGATTATATTAGTCACTATATAAGGAGTTAGCCATAATTAAACAAAAATCCATCTGAAATTGAAAAGAATTTTAATTACTTCATTATTAGCTTTAATATTTACAGCTTGTCACAAGGAAAAATCTCAAATTGATATTCAGATTAACGAATTGGATATTAATCCGACCGAGTTTAAAAATATCGACACTCTAAAGTACGATAAGGGAAATATTGAAAGTCTAACGTTTCATAAATCAGCAAATGAATATTATAAAATTGTATTCTATGAAAGTGGTTTAAAAAAACAATTCTATCGAATTAAAAATGACCAATTTCACGGTAAAGCAATAGATTGGTATGAAAATGGAAATAAAAAATGGACAAGGGAATATGAAGAAGGGAATTTAATCGGGCATAATATTACTTTTCAAGAAAATGGTTTTAGGGAGCAAGATTATAATACAGAAGATAATTCCGTTACGTACTTTTTTGAAAATGGAAATCCAAGACTGATTTATACAGATTTTTCAACCACATACTACTACGACAATGGAAATAAATTTGAGGTTTATATATACGAATTAAACTCAAAAAATGAAAATACAGGAAGAGGTAAAGTGAAATTTTATAGTGAAAATAAGGATTTAGTTTTTGATGGCACTTATGATAAAACTTCTTTCTCAAAAGATGGTAATAAATTTAATGGAGAGATTACTAGTTATTTTAATAATGGCAAACCCTCTTTGAATTTTGATTTAAAAGATGGAATTACTCAAGGTAAATACTTCACATACCACGGAAATGGAAACTTAAAACACGAAGGAGAAACAATTGATGCTAAACAAATTTACCATAAAAGTTATTATCCAAATGGCAAACCTGAATATGAATTTGATAAAATAAATAATATAGAGAGACATTGGGATGAAAATGGCAAACCGATAGAATAACTATGGCTAACACAGTATATAAGCTATGGCTGGGTCAGTCCAAACTTGGAAAATCCTGCGGATTTCCCAAAGCCAGTTTTTATCTGGAGAGGTTCGTGCCGAGACATGCAACGGCACATACACAAACACGTTAGGCACAAGTTGACCAAAATGCGAACAGAAGAATATAATAGAATCACGAAAGAAGGAAACGTACTCGATTTTGGAACGCTAACAGAAACGAAAAAGCAACTCGGAATTAATAAGTTGACGGAACTTGAATCTGAAATAGACCGAATAATAGCGAAAAACAAAGTTCAAAAACCTGAATTACATAACAAACCAAACAATGAGGAAACGGACTTTTATCGGATTGACTTAAACTCTGACCAAATTGAAATGATAGTTTCTATGTTTGGCGATTTGGAAGTTGGAAATCTCGGATTGAATTATGAATCGACCTATTCTGCCAGATTTTTTGCTAAAATGCTTGATAAGTGGAATGATTTACCTGACTACAGATGAAAAAAAAACCAGTGCCTAACACCGTGTATAATTCATTGTTTTGGCAAGCATTTGTTTGCTAAATCAACGGCTCATACACATAAACATCGCCCTGAAAACATCAAGCAAATCATAATCTTCACCACGCGCACTCCACAAACCCAATAAAAAAAATTCGTATCTTTAAAATAAAAAAGAAATGAAAAAATTAATAGCCCTATTTGTGTTCATGGCGATGCTGTCTTGCGCACCTATTTATGTCAACTACGATTACGAAAAAGGTACCGATTTTACATCGTACAAAACCTATAACTATTATGCCCAGATGCAAACTGGTTTGAGCGAGTTAGATACCAAACGGCTCATGGATGCTTTAGATGCCAAACTACAATCTAGAGGCTTTACATTATCAGAAACACCAGATTTTTTTATCGATATAAAGAGCAGTGAATTTCATGGTGCACAACGCAGCAATGTTGGCGTAGGTGTTGGTGGTGGAGGTGGTAATGTTGGTGGAGGTATTTCAATAGGCATTCCAGTTGGTCAATCTAACATCAACCGTCAAATCACTCTAGATTTTGTTGATGAAAATAAGAATGGTCTGTTTTGGCAAGCGGTTAGTGAAAGTTCGTACAATCCAAACGCCAATCCAGAGCAACGCGAAAAGCAAATGCAAGCGATTGTAGAGAAGGTATTGTCTAAATATCCTCCGAAGAAATAAACCCAAAAAAGGCTTCATATTTGAAGCCTTTTTTTTATTCTACTTTCACTCTAACACCTTCGCTATGACTACTAAATTCTGGAGCATACATACTTTGAATGGTTGTAATACCATTGCTCATATTTCCAGCATTATTTACTCTTAAATCATATTCAAAAACATAAACCCCTTTTGGTAAATAATCAAAAAAGAAGTTGGTTGACGCATCTTTTGTAGCTTCATAATACCCCAAGCCATCTTGCCATTTGTATTGAGACAGAACATTAATTGGTTCAAAACCTGCGGCACGCATATCTTTCATGTGGATAAACTCCATCGCTCTATCACTTCGTAATTCAATGCGAACTCTTACCAAGTCACCCACTTTTAGTTTAGTGGCTTCTGTGATTTCTGAAATCTGTTCGCCTTTATCGGTATTCGTTTTAAGGAATAACTTTTTCTTCAGTTTTAAAGGCGTTTCTGCAGACGTAATCTTGTCTAAATCTTCAAAATATTGCCAGTATAAGCTTCCCCAAGCAATGCCATTACCTTTTTTGGTCAGCTCTACTGTTGCCATTTCAGGTTTAATTTCTGAAGCATTCCAAGCTGTTTTATAATAACCTGTTCCAGCTTCCACTTTTACATTGTCTAATTTTGAAGGGTCAATGGTTTTGTTTCCAACCAATACTTCAACAGCATCTGTAACACTTAACCAATCACTTCCTTGAAGCAATAAGGCATACACCGCTTCGGTAGTTGCTTTGGTGGTTTTCCAGCTATTGGTTTGTTTGTTTTTAAGCAACCATATTTTTAGGTTGTCAACCGTTTTAGTATCATTTTCAATTTCTGAAAACGCTTCAATCATCAAGGCTTGCGTTTCAATAGGCGCTTGGTACCAATACCATGAACTTGTGTTTTCTTTCCAATACATGCCCAATTCGTCATTGGTAATGCTGTTTTCTTTTAAAGATTTTAAAATGTTGGCAGCTGTTTTTTTGTCTCCCATTCTGTGCATTACTAAAGCCATCAATCCTTTAGAGTACAATGGTTTATTCAACCAGTACTTTTTGATTTGAGACTGATAGTAATCCATCACTTCTTTCACTTCTTTGGAAGCTTTAGTGTCTGGTATAAAACTTCTCATATACATAAACTGAAGTTGCGTGGTGCTTAAATGGTCTTTGCTCAAATCGGCTTTTGCATTGTATTTTCTGATGTCTTTATATTCTTGAACAAATTCAGCGTCTAGATAGGCCATTGCCTTGGTTATCATTTGACTATGAGATTTCTCGTCGCTTTGCTCTGTCGAAATGACACCAAGTTTTGAAAGGTGTGTAAAACCAGTGATGATATGTTGTGTGATGTAACGGTTTGGTCGTCCACCTTCAAACCAAGGCCAAGCACCATTGCTCATTTGGTTGTTTTCTAATTTGCGTTTTGCTGATTGCAATTCATTATTCATTTTGTTTAAATCGAATAACAGAGCGATGCGTTTTTTCTGTTCGGTTTCCGATTGTGCATCACGTAGCCAAGGTGTTTCTTGAATGAGAATGCTTTTTAACTCTTCATTTTTTTCAAGATTGCTAATTAATGCATCTGTGTTTTTCCATTGGTTGAATACCTCTTGAATCCTCGGATTGCTATTCGCAATATGACTAGCCAAGGCATTGGCATAAAATCGTGAAAAGGTTTGCTCGTTACATTCATAAGGATATTCCATTAAATATGGTAAGGCTTGCACAGCATACCAAGCAGGATTAGAGGTCATCTCTAATGTCAACTTATGGTGTTTTAGCGTTGTTGAGGTATTTGTTTTTAGCTTATCTAATGTAAACGTTCTTGTTTCGTTAGAGCGGATCCACATTGGTAGTGTTTCAGTTACTAGCATTCTGTTGGTTAAAACAGGTAAGGCATTTTGCTCACCATCACTAAAATCACCCGACTTTGCTATAATTTTATACTGAACAGCATCCACATCATCTGGAATAGATAGGCTCCAAGACACTTGCGTATTGCCTTTGGCATCGACAGAAAAAGATGTGACATTTGCAATGTTATTCAATTTTGAATCTATATTATTACCAGTCATCGCATCAGTCAATTCTAATTTTGCTTGACCTGATAATTGTTTATCTGTAAGGTTTGCAATTTTTGTGCTTATGGTAATTTGATCGCCTTGACGTAAAAAACGAGGTGCATTTGGTATGACCATTAGCTCTTTTTGGGTTACAGTTTCTAATGTTTTTGTTGCACTTTCCAAGGTTTTGGTATGAGCCAACAACTGCAATTTCCATTTGGTCAACGCCTCTGGAGTTGTAAAATTAAAACTCACATTACCTTCAGCATCTGTTTGTAATTGTGGAAAGAAAAACGCTGTTTCTTGAAGGTTTTTACGGATTGGTACATTCTCGAAAGGGTCTTCTTTTTTAGTGATTTCAGAAGTAATTTTTCCACCACTTTCTTCATCTCTTGAATTAAAGACTAATGCTTTTTTGCTTTCTGAAATGTATCCAACAGAATCATCCATTACAGCAGATACTTCCATCATCGCATCTTCCTGAACCATAATACCAGCCGTTCGTCCTCTAAAAGATTTCCCTAAATACTGCATGCCATCGCCAAAATAAAACCCAAACCAATTCAGTTGGTCATAGTTTTGAGTAGGATAGCTAAAATAGCGTTGGTAATCGTTGTAAACTCTAAAGTTGCTTGTGCCAAAGCTTCGATTGGCATTTCGTCTGCTATACGAATTGTAGATTGGTTTGTACAATGGGTTAAAGTTCCAGCTATGAGGTGCAAACTGGTCTAAAGACGCGTCGTACATACTTGCCAATAGTTCAGCGCTTACTTTGTCGCCTTTTGGGCCTTTTACTTTAAAGCTCCAAGTCTCATCAGTGCCTGGTTGTAGTTTGTCTCTAAATGTTGTGGTTTCTATCTCTAAATCGGTTTTAGGATAAGGCACCGAAATGAGTTCAGTACCAGATTGAAACGTATTATAAACAGCATAACTATAATGTACAGCAAAGCCACCAACATCATCTTTATTTACAGGAATGGCTATTGTTTTTTTGTTATTGTTTAATGGAATGATATAGGTATTGATGATTTTTTGGTCTTTTTCAACATCGACAGTGATGGTTATGTTTTCTGCTGCACTACCAAAAGTTAAAATAACATTGTCACCAGTTTTGTAGTTGGATTTGTCAGTCGTGACGCTAAATAATTGATGGTCTGCAAGTGTATTGTCGTCATCACTATATAAGCTAGTTTTGGCTTCGTCTTTAACGAGTTGACCAAACTTATCTTTGCTTTCCAGCACAATCACATATTGCCCAGACTCCCATTTTTTAATGTTACCAAGTTCTAATGCTTTA
The DNA here is from genome assembly GCA_002426015.1 of Flavobacteriaceae bacterium UBA5534. Classification (GTDB taxonomy): domain Bacteria; phylum Bacteroidota; class Bacteroidia; order Flavobacteriales; family Flavobacteriaceae; genus Aquaticitalea. The sequence continues at coordinate 87,334 of DINS01000026.1, read as the reverse complement.
GATTTAGAGGTATCGAAATTTTGTTCTAATACCAGTTTGCCTTTTTCCCAAGTATCTGCATTGTGCTCATCATCATAAGCTTCATGAGGGAATAAGCGTTTGAACTCGTCTTTAGTCATCGATTTGTAATCTGGAGCAGACCAAGGGCGTGGACGTAATGCAGATTGTGGAGCAACAAGTTTGTATATTGTTATGGTTCCTGTTGCTTGCACAAATTCGCCATTTAGGTTTTTGGTATCAATAAACAATTTATGGTCTTTATTTGTTTTGTCTAATTGATTTGCGACTGTGATGTTTGCTGTTAAAGCATGATAGCCAACATTTACAACCGTTGTTGCACTTCGTGTTTCGCCATTAACATCGGTAACATCTGCAGTGATTTCATAATTAAAAATTGGCAATGAGGTTTTATCAACGCTTTCATCTGGAATGGCTTTAAACGTGATTTCAAAATTGCCTGAAGCATCTGTTATCGTTTCGCCATGAGTGATTTCCTGTGGTTCACTATTAAACCAAGGTCTGTACCAATAGTACCAACTTGGGTATTGCACTTTACGATGTACACGATAGACCACTTTGGCATCTGTAATGTTACTTCCTGCATAAGCCAATGCATTTCCTTTTACTGTAACCGAATCGTTAACCTTGAACGTTTCTGTAACAGGATTGAATTTGGTTTCAAACTTTGGCCGTTTATATTCTTCTACCGAAAAGTAGGCGTGTGCATAAAAACTTATGTTTTTGGAATGCAACTCGATATTGAACTGTCCTGTAAGCCCACTATTTGGTAGAATGAATTCACCAGCAACAGAACCAAATTCATTGGTTTTAAGTTCTATTTTTTTAAGTTCTTCACCATTCACATCATATAGTATAGCTTCAACCAATTCGTTTGGTATTACTGAAGATGCACCTTCTTTAGTTGACATAACAATACCTTTAAAGTAAACCACCTGTCCTGGTCGGTAAATACTTCTATCGGTAAACACAAAAGCATTATAAGTGGTAGGATTGATGTCATCGGTATCGCCATAATACCCAGTAATGTAGTAATTATCAAAATGTGCAGTTTCATTATTATAATTGACTTCCACATTGATATTGTAATATCTTTTATTTGATTTATCAAAATCAACTTCGCCTTGTTTGTTGGCGACTAATTTTCTGGTTTCAAATTTGCCGTTATAGTTGATTTGATATGATATGTTTACATGTGCGCCAGCCAATGGTTGTCCGCTTGTTCTATCGATAACTTGAAACGTTTCGCTTTGAGGGTTGCTCTTATTGACCAAAGCCATATCGGTGACCTGAATCGTTTTATAGGCAAAAGCACTTTGGTTGCCATCATAACTTGCAAATACCAAATAATGGCCATTGTCCAATTTAGGCAACACCACTTCTGTCGTATGTGTTTGGTAATCGTTCTCATTGCGCAAACTACTTTGCCACGTTTTAGCAACGTCGAGTTTTTTGATGAAAGCCAATTGCTCTTCTTGTTGATAGATTTTAGTAAGTGCTTCACGTTGGGCAACAGACAAATTATAAATTTTGAATTGCAATTGATCTACATTGGTGTAACTAACCAATGCTAGAGAATTTTGCTGAACAGGCAGAAAGTCTTCCGTTGTTAACTGCAAGGTCGATTGAAGGATTTGAGATTTTAAAACCTTGCATCTTTCGGCACCTTTACTTTTTGGGTATTGACTGATGACCGAATTGCAGAGGTCTAAAGCATCTTTAATTTTCCAACGAGTTTCTGTATTGGTTTTTGGATCGTATTCTTGACCTTGTTGTCGGTATATGGTAGCAATTTCAAAATCGTATAGAGCAGACACATCGATTTTGGCATCTTTCCATCGTTTGCTCGATGCTTTTAATGTTTCTAATAATAAGGTCTCACTGTCATCGAAAGTGGCATGTTGTGATACAAATTGGAGTCTTTCAATATCCACATCTACCAAAGCATAGGGTTCTTTATCTTTTATGTGAAACCCAATCAAATTTTGATAGATTTTTAGAGCCTGTAACTGTAAAGAAGTCGAATCTTTGGACGTGATGGTCAACAATGAAAATGGTTTTGCATTGCTTAAAAAGTCTGGGTTGTCGATTTCAAATTTATAAGCAGGTTGTGTGATACTGTTTTCGTCACTTTTGTAAAACTCCAGCGCATTGTGGTTTAGCAAATCAAAAAGTGTTGGTCGGAATAGTTTTGATTCATTGGCCTTAACTAAAATGTCGTCATAGTCAACCAAAGGTGTTTGCTGCAATATCAATCCGTTTTCTAAAGAATGTTGATAATGCAAATGGATTTCATCAAACAAGGTCTGTAAATCCCAAGTTCTAAAATCGTTAGCATCGACTTTGCTTTCGGTATTGGTTCGGTTGAAAAATTGATATCTGTTTTGCTGAAAATATTGCCAAAATAAGGTTGCCAGCATGTTTTCCAGAATGTTTTTTGTTGGAGTCTCACTGGCTTTGATCTCTGCCCTAAAATCATTGATGATAGAGAGTTGTGCATCTTCTTCAAGCGTCAATGCGTACTTGCTTTTATACACTAAGGTTTTGATGATTTGTGGTGTGTTGTTATCTTTTTTTGCCTGTGATGCAATCTGCTTCACGATGTCCAATGCCGATTTTGGCAATCCTTTGGTTTCAAGTTGTTCAACCTGTTTCCAAAGCGAGCTGTAATCGTTGGTTTGGGCTTTCGAGAAATTAGCAAAAAGTACAATCATCAATAATGTTATAAAATATTTCATGTTAATCAAATTTTTAAGCAATATAAACGCCTACTTCCATTTATAAAACAACCAATGAGCGAAAGCGCATTTTGGTAGAGTGAAAGTAAGAATTTTATAAGCAAACGTGTATCTTTGAAATCAAAAATAATACCAAGAGAACCAATTGGTTTTAATTTTCGTAATTATTGATATGAGAATCTTTTTGTTTTTTTTAGTCATTCCGTTATTATCACTTGGTCAATCGACCTTTGACACGGTCGAAAGTTTATTCGCAAAACAACAGTTTTCAAAGGCCGAAGACCTTATGGTTTCCTATGTTAAGCAATACCCAAATGACTTAAAAGGTATTGAATTGCTTGGTGATGCTTATGGTCACCAGAAAGAGTGGGATAATGCCATTGATAATTACAAAAAATTGGTAGAAGCAAGCCCAAATACAGCCGATTATCATTATAAATACGGAGGAGCCTTGGGCATGAAGGCATTATCTGTCAGCAAATTTAAGGCATTGGGTATCATTGACGATGTAAAAGATGCATTCTTGAAAGCCGCCGAATTAGATCCAAAACATATCAACGCACGTTGGGCTTTGGTAGAATTGTATATGCAATTACCAGGCATCATTGGAGGTAGTAAAAGCAAATCGCTCAAATATGCCAATGAGCTCGAAAACCTCTCAAAAGTGGATGGATACTTGGCTAAAGGTTACATTTATGAATATGATAATGAGCCAGAGCTTGCCGAGAAATATTATAAATTGGCTATTAAAGAAGGAGGTTCACTTACGTGTTATGATAAGTTAACAACACTCTATGAAAACCAAAAACAGCCTCAAAAAGCTATTGCTAATTTACAAGAAGCACAAGATAAGCACAAACGCAATGCATTGCATTACCAAATAGGTAAAGTCGCTGCAGAGTATAATATTGAACTCACCAAAGGCGAGCAGTGTTTGCATACATACATCAAGAATTATTCGACTGCAGATGGTGTTCCAAAAGCATGGGCAAACTATCGTTTAGCTCAAATTTATAAGCATAAAGGCAATAAGTCAGAAGCCTTAAAATACATCGATTTGGCTATTGCCGAACTTCCAAAAATTGAACCTTTTAAAGAGGAGCGTAAAGTTATTTTGAAACTTTAGAGCTCGTAACTAAAATAGAGCCTTTTTAAAAATCAACAACCCACTATTCATGATTCCTGATTCACATCATAAAAAACATTCGTGTATTCGTGGGTAAAAAAGTATATTTGAACACGACAATAAAACAACATGAATGTACATTTTATAGCCATAGGAGGAAGTGCGATGCACAACCTCGCTTTGGCACTTCACAACAAAGGATACAAAGTCACAGGTAGTGATGACGAAATTTTTGAACCATCAAAATCGCGATTAGCAAACAAAGGCTTATTGCCAGAAAGCTATGGTTGGTTTCCAGAAAAAATAAACACATCAATCGATGCCATTGTTTTGGGTATGCATGCCAAAGCCGATAACCCAGAGTTGGTAAAAGCACAAGAGTTAGGCTTAAAAATTTATAGCTATCCAGAATTTTTATACGAGCAATCCAAACATAAAACACGAGTAGTTATTGGAGGAAGTCATGGTAAAACAACTATAACGTCTATGATACTTCATGTGATGCATTATCACGATAGAGATGTCGATTATATGGTTGGTGCACAGTTGGAAGGTTTTGATGTGATGGTAAAACTTACCGAAGAAAACGATTTTATCGTGTTGGAAGGTGATGAGTATTTAAGTTCACCAATTGACAGACGACCAAAATTCCATTTGTATAAACCTAACATTGCATTGTTGAGTGGTATCGCTTGGGACCATATTAATGTGTTTCCAACCTATGAAAACTATGTTGAACAATTCAGCATTTTTATTGATAGTATTGTAAAAGGAGGAAGCATTACCTATAATGAAGAAGATGCTGAGGTAAAAAGAGTAGTGGAAGCTTCAGAAAACACCATTCGCAAGCTACCATACCAAACACCAGACTATACTGTTGAAAATGGGCAAACGCTATTGGAAACACCAGAAGGACCTTTACCAATAGAGGTTTTTGGCAAGCACAACCTTAACAATCTTGCAGGAGCCAAATGGATTTGCCAGCATATGGGAATTGACGAAGACGATTTTTATGAAGCTATAGCAACCTTTAAAGGCGCAAGCAAGCGTTTGGAGAAGATTGCAGAAAGCAAAACAAGTGTAGCCTATAAAGATTTTGCACATTCGCCAAGTAAAGTTGAGGCCACTACAAATGCAGTAAAAGAACAGTATGCTAACAGAACGTTAGTTGCTTGTTTAGAATTACACACCTATAGTAGTTTAAACGCCGAGTTTTTAAAAGAATATAAAGGTGCTCTAGATGCTGCTGATGTTGCAGTGGTTTTTTACTCACCTCATGCAGTAGAAATTAAAAAACTGGAAGAAGTTACTCAAGAGCAAATTGCCACAGCTTTTGAGCGTGACGATTTAATTATTTACACAAATCCAGACGATTTTAAACAGTTTTTGTTTTCGCAAAATTTCGATAATAAAGCTTTATTGCTGATGAGTTCAGGAAATTATGGAGGATTGAATTTTGATGAGGCGAAGCAGTTAATCCGTTAAAGAAAAAGCGATAGATAGTTTAGATGTCCCATTAGGAAAATTGGGTATTGCTACACGAATGTTCCAATTTAGGGTTGTTGATAGTTGGAGCCTCATAATCATAATAAGTAAATTGCAAAGTTGTGTCAGTGCCATAAGACTCTGATAGCATAACGGCATTGGGATTGACGCAATGATCATTGGTATAATGGTTCAGGGTGGTTTTAATTAGGTCATCGGTAAGCAACACATACGATTTGCTACGAATAGGGTTTTTAAGCAATCGGTGTGCTTCAATGACGCTTTCACCATAGAGCTTTTTAAAGTTCCCAATGTTATATTCGGTCATGGTGCCCACATGGACAATGACCTTAAGGGACAGCTCGAGTCTTTTTTTATAATGAACTTTTATTTTACGGAGCTTGGCATTAAAATTATCCAGCATCAATTCATATTGTTTTAAAATGGAGCAGACAGATGGTAGCTCACCATACTTGTAAAAGAAAATAGCGTCTCCTTCAATTTCAGATACTTCAAGGTGTAGGATATTACTATCCATTATCGATGAGAGTAAGATACGAGTAATTTTACTGCCTTCTATAACGTCTGTTTCGCGGACGAACTTGGTAAAACCACTGATGTCGGCAATTAAGATCAGTCCATTGCCTTGTGTTGCATCCTGTGTTGATGAAGTGGTTGTAAATGTTTGCTTCATCGTCCTGTCATTCATTTTCATTCTTGAGTGATTTATATCAATACTTTTTTAATGTCCAAATACCACTGGCCATCAATGGTTTTAACATAAGTTAAAGCCATTGAAAGGTTTTATTCTAAAAGTGGGGATTTAGAAATTAAGCATTCTCAATAAAGGACGAGTCATAGTACCAATATGTTACACTCCTAAATAAATTTTTTATAAAGGTTATAACTCTGTAAAACTTCGAGATATAGTTTGTTTTTTCGCTCCATTAAAAGATTTAATGAATTTTTAATTAGGCTACATTAACAAATAAAATTTTAAACAAGCTTTTCCTTAAAAAAAGCAATGGTTCTTGCCCAAGCCAATTCAGCAGCTTCTTTGTCATAACGTGGTGTTGTATTGTTATGAAACCCATGATTTACTCCTGGGTAAAAATGTGCAGTATGCTCGACATTATGAGCCTTAAGAACAGCTTCATAAGCAGGCCAACCTTCATTTACACGAGTATCTAATTCGGCATAGTGAAGTAATAAAGGGCTTTTTATAGTTGCAGCTTCTTCATCGGTTGGTTGACCACCATAAAAAGGGACTGCTGCTTTAAGTTCTGGCACTTTTACAGCCATCATATTAGAAATCCAACCACCAAAGCAAAATCCAACGACGCCTATGTTTCCGTTGCAATCTTTATGATTTTTAAGATAATTAAAAGCAGCAATAAAATCTTCAAGCATTTCATTTCTATCTCTCTGCTTTTGCATTGTTCTGCCATGGTCATCATTACCTGGGTAACCACCTAAAGGCGATAAAGCATCAGGCGCAAGACTTATAAATCCGTCTAAAGCAGTACGTCTGCCAACATCTTCAATATAAGGGTTTAATCCTCTGTTTTCGTGTACCACTACAACTCCTGGTAGTTTGCCATCGATGTTTTTTGGAGTTGATAGCAGTCCTTTTATTGTTCCACCACCTTTTGGAGATTCATAAGTTATATAATCTGACTCTAATTGCGGATGATCTTTTGCTACCAAAATAGTATCTATATAATTAGGTGACATAAAACTTAACAGCGAACCTACTGTTATGCCACCAATCGCGTATAGTGATAGTTTTTCAACAAACTCACGACGGTTTAATTTGTTATGTGCATAATCATCATAAAGATCAAAAACTTCCTGACTGATATCTTCTTTTTTAAGTGGTTTCATAGTAACGGTTTATTATGCTAATAAAATTACATAATTTTTATAAAATATTGATTATAAGAAGTATTATTACTTTATAAAGGTCTTTAAGAAGGTTTGCATGGCTTCCCACTTGCCCAAAGGCTCAAGAAAGCAGGTAAAAACAATAACAAAGACAGCAAGGTAGGTGGCTGGATGCTTGATTTTTTTGTATTTATATGCAGCTAACAACAGCATTGCCATAATATCGATATTAGGAAATTCATCTATATAAATCCATATTTGGATATTTCCCACTCCTCTTGCCAATGCTGGCATCATGATCAAAAACACAGTAGAAATGAGCCACCACGCATGGTCCTCTAGCTTTTTCCTTTGAATAATACTCATAATGACCGCATATCCAAATGCAGTTATCATAACAATTTCAACAACAATAACACCGTAAAAAAACCAAGATTGAAAGGGTCCAAATTCGTCTGGAAATATTATCGCATCTTCAGCTGATTCGATATCTCGTTGAAGCATGCTCAACGCGGTTATGCAAACACCACCAGCTAAAAACATCCCAATAATACCATTGGTACGATGTTTTGCTAGATGACCATGAGTGGCAAAGTAAGGCTGAATAATTAAATAAAAGTACCATATTGAACCAGTGACATAATGTATATGAACAGACCAAGCATTGTCGGTAAAATCACCCCAATAATCATAAAAGATGCCTAACTGCATAACTAACATTGGAATGAGCATCCAAAGGTGCAGATCTTTATACGTGTTCATCGCATCTGTTTTCTTAATTAGACACTTTTAAGACATTGAGCATACCTTTAAAAATACTCATTTTTGTCTAGATATGTGTTACCAATTATGAAGTAAAAAAGACCGATTATGGGATAAAATCGACCATATTTCAAAACAAGAGGCAATTTAGACCTCGATTTGTTTATTCACTTTCATTTAATGTCCAAATAAGAGCTTTCTCTTTTGTAGCCCTAAAAATGGTATTGTGTTTTTCATTTGGTTCGTCAGAATACATCCAGGTTAGTTTATCAGGCGCGCTATTTTTTAAGGTTTTTTGGATTCTTCTTGTAGATTTAGAAATGTCCACTGCACTAGAACCTGCAAACCAAAGCTTAAGTTCTTTATCGGGGAATTTGGCTAATAATAAATCAGCGTTTTTAACCAAATATTGATTGTTCCACCAAAGTGAAGGATCCATTGCAATATAAAAATCGAAACTTTCAGGGCTTATAAAGAATGTCTCGATAACAAACAGCCCAGCAAGAGACTCACCTAGTATGCCTTTTTTGCTATTGGTTCTGTACCTCTTGTTTATTTCTGGCATGAGTTCATCAGTAATAAAAGCCCTAAAGTTTTTGGCACCATCAGTCATAGGGCAATACTGTCTGTCATGTTCTGCTTCTGAAAATCCTGTTAAATCTCTGCCTCTTTCAGTGTTTTCGATTCCAACCAAAATAAATGGAGGTATTTTATTTTCTTTTATAAGTTGAGCCAAGGTATTTGCTATATGAGGAAAATCTTCTTTTATGCCACCATCTGGCATGTAAAGAACTGGAAGCCGATCATTTGTTTGCTTATAAATAGGTGGAGTCCAAATATTGATCACTCTATCTTCATCTACAAATTTTGATTTGATGGTAAGGCTGTCGTGCTCTGGGATTGGGTCGTTATAAGCCATAGAATTAATGCTGGTAAAAAGGAGTGAAACGATAACTAGGCAATAAATTATTTTTTTCATGTCATTCTGTTTTATTAAACTTTAATCTGAAATTAGTGAGGTTTTACTTTAATTAAGTTTTAAAAATAATCATATCCCACTACATTTCCTATGCATGTTTTTGTGTGTTTAGTTTCAAAATTCGTTGTGAGTCCTTCAAAATAGCATCAGCAATTTTTCCATTGTTTTACAAATTCTTTCGACAATCCTCCGAGAGCAGTACAGTATTTCCGAACAAAACCCTTATCTAGTAACCACAAGAAGAATCGGTCTATTGTGAAGTTATGTAAAGACACTTACCAAAAACTAAAATACCTTATCTAAAAACTGTTTAATGGACTCTTGGTTGGCGCGAACCAATTCGGCCCTTGCTTGCCGAATGTCTTTTGGGTGTTTGTCTTGCGAGAGTTTAAACTTGCCTTCCCAAGCATCAATGCTTATCTCAAACATCTTGATGTAAGCAAGATTGGCATCCATACGAGGATTATCTGGTTCTAAAACATACTTGTGGTTGGGTTGCTCTAAAAACTCGGTCATTGTAATCAATGATTGTTTTAAGGAGTCTTTGCTTTCAATCGCTTTGACAGTGCCTTTGAGGTGTACTTTGATATAGTTCCAGGTTGGCAACTGTGTGGTTGTATAAATACTTGGCGAAATATAACATTGTGGCCCAGAGAACAAAATGGTGATGGGGTTGTGGTCTTTGAGCAAGTTGGCCTGTGGGTTATAGATATCGATATGGCCAATGAGCTTACCATCAGCCTCGCGATAAATTAAGGGCAAATGGGTGATGAGTGGTTCGTTGTCTTTTACCGAAATGATGGTTGCCAATGGGTAGGTTTTTATCACCTCAATCATGTGGTCTTTATCGTTGTCTTGATGGTGCTGTGGTGGATAGGTCATGTATTCAATTAAGAATTTTAAGTATCATTTTCAAATTCAGTTAAAAACAGCAATCACTAATGGCTTAAACCCCAAACTGTCTTAAGTGATGGTCGATGTGTTTGTACTGCATTTTCCCCCATTGTTCGGTGGTAAATTCTCCAAAAAAGGGATGTTTTGGCCAATGTAGGTTGAGGTCTTTTTTGTTGAACTCGCTTAGTACCTCCTTCAGTTTTTGCTTTTCTTCAACAAAGGGTTTTGTTTGCTCTACTTTAAAATCCTTGACCGTTGGGATATTTTGCTTCCAAGGTTTGTCATTGTACATTTGAGGCTTAAAAAATTTGAACACTAACTTCTTTGCAAAACCAGGCTTTTCGGTAAAAGTGAGTCTTCCATTGGCAACTTCCAGTGGCCTTTGGCAATGGTTAAGCATTTGAGCCACATCCATTTGTCCCCAAACAGGCTGTGAGTGTTCATCAAGATTTTCTATACGTTGTAAAACCTCTTGATATGTTTGATTATCAAATAAAGTTTGCATAGTATTGCTATTAATTGAATTGGTTCTGAAATTTACAATTTTTATCTTTATCTTATGTCAGAAAAACCATCAACTTTTTCCATTAAGAACTGGTCGTTAGATGACCGACCACGCGAAAAACTCCTCAACAAAGGAAAAGCGGCTTTAAGCGATGCTGAATTGGTAGCTATCTTGATAGGTTCTGGCAACCGACAAGAAAGTGCTGTCGATTTATGTAAGCGCATTTTGGCAAGTGTTGACCATAATTTGAGCGCACTCGGTAAATTGTCTATCAAACAACTAATGGAATTTAAGGGCATTGGAGAAGCCAAGGCCATCACGATTGTGGCTGCGTTGGAGTTGGGACGACGACGACGAGGTGAAGAGGCTTTACAGTTAAATAAAATTGAATCGAGCCAATCGGTTTTTGAATTGATGCAGCCCATTATTGGCGAATTGCCACATGAAGAATTTTGGATTGTGTATGTCAATAATTCCAATAAGGTCATCCAAAAAAACCAGTTGAGCAAGGGAGGCATTACTGGTACTCTGGTCGATGTGCGCTTGGCATTAAAAACAGCTATCGAAGTTGGCGCAGTTGGTTTGATATTGGCACACAACCATCCTTCTGGGACCCTAAAGCCAAGCGAGGCCGACAGACAGATTACCCAAAAGCTCAAAACAGCAGCCGAAAGTTTGGACATTAAAGTACTAGATCACCTTATCATCACAGAAAAAGCATATTTTAGCTTTGCAGATGAAGGAATGTTATGATTAACAATTAGCAACTGCCAACTGAAGACTGCAAACGGAACACTATGTTATTAGTTTATACCCATAAAATCACCCCTCGAGTAAGCTATGCCTTTAAGCATATCTGTACGCGTATTTTGGGAATTCCAGTGCGATTTACAACAACCATAGAAGAGTTTATTGCACATGATAGTATGAAAATGTCCTACACTAGACAGCCTTTGAGCAATGAGATTTTTGTGCGTAGCAACGACCTGCTTTATGAACAAGGATTGTCTGATATCGAAATACATGTACACGATTGGGAAGAAACCAAGTGCTTTTTCACAACCTCCGAAAAGAGCAGTATGCCTTATGATATTTTTGCGGCCGCTTTTTATTTATTGAGTCGTTATGAAGAGTATCTGCCACATGTCAAAGACGATTATGGTCGGTTTTTAGCTTCAGAGAGTTTAGCGTTCAAACACCAGTTTTTGCATCAACCTGTCATCGATATTTGGGCCTATAAGTTTAAAGATATTTTAAAGATGCAGTTTGCTAATTATGAATTTCCTATAAAGACCTACACTGTTCAACCTGTTATAGATGTGCCAATGGCTTATTATTTTAAGCAAAAAGGGTTGATGCGCACCATTGGTGGAACGGTCAATGACATTTCTGGATTGAAGTTAAGGCGGTTGTTTCAACGTTATCAATCTATTTTTGGCTTTAAGCGCGACCCTTATGATACCTTCAAGTGGATCATCAATAAGCAAAAGCAGACAAACAACAAGTTTATTGTATTCTTTTTGATAGGTGATTATTCAACTTTCGATAAAAATATCAATATCAACAAAAAGCGCTTTGTATCGCTTATCAAATCGGTTTCCGACTATTGTAAAGTGGGTTTAAAGGCATCCTATTTTGCTTTGGACGACATTGACATTCTCAAGAAAGAAAAGCAAAAGATGGAATCCATCACCAATTATCCGTTGGAGGCGTCACGCAATTCATTTTCAAAACTGAACCTTCCAGAATCGTATCGTAACTTGATTGAGCTTGAGGTCAAACAAGATTTTACAATGGGTTATATCGGCCATTCTGGCTTTAGGGCTGGTACTTGTACGCCTTTTCAGTTTTACGATTTAGATTATGAAATACAAACACCATTGCAAGTCAATTCATTTCATTGTATTGACTTTACACTCTTAAAAAGACAGTCGTTATTGGACAAAAAGCAAGATTTGCAGCAACTTATTTTTGAAGTCAAAAAAGTCAATGGTACCTTTACGCCGATTTTTCATAACTATTCATTTAGTGATGACGAACGTTGGAAAGGTTTTAGAGATTTATTTAGTATCGTATTAGATTCTTCACATGCAAATTAAAAACATCAAACATATATTTTTCGATTTAGACCATACCCTTTGGGATTTTGATAAAAATTCGGCATTGACTTTTGACAAGATTTTTAAAATACACAAGGTCAATGTCAATATTGAGGATTTTTTGAATGTCTATGAACCCATCAACTTGCAGTATTGGAAACTGTACCGAAACGACAAAATAGAAAAGGATAATTTGCGCTACGGACGGCTGAAAGATTCGTTTGATGCCTTGAGCTTTATGATTGAGGATGAATTGATTCATCAGTTGTCTGAAGATTACATCCAACACCTTACGACGTTTAGCCATTTGTTTGAAGGCACCATCGAGATTTTAGACTACTTAAGAACAAAATACCAATTGCACATTATTACCAATGGATTTGAAGAAGCGCAATACAAAAAAATGAAATCTTCACAGATTACCCATTATTTTACAACAATTACCAATGCTGATGTTGCTGGTGTAAAGAAACCAAATCCGATCATTTTTGATTATGCCTTGAAAATTGCAAAGGCACAACCCAATGAAAGCTTAATGATAGGGGACAACCTCGAAGCCGATATTTTTGGAGCATTGGATGTTGGTTATGATGCCATTTTCTTCAACTATCGCAATGACGTTGCCGAAGCACATATCAAACAAGTAAACCAATTGTTGCAATTAAAAATGTATCTTTAACATAATTTAAAATGGTTAAGAACGTTTCTATTGGTATATGGAGCTATATAATCAAAATTTTACTTTAAAGACTCTCTTTGTTTTGCTCATTTTGGTGACAGTAACATCATGTGTTAAAGATGTCGATTTTGATCAAACAGAAAATATTGTTCCTTCACCAATTTTAGAGTCCAACTTTATTTACTCAACACTTGTCGCGCCTAACTTTATTGATGACAGTACCCAACAGGAAGTAATCACTCTTACAGATACGACGCGTGTCGAAGTGATAAGTTCTGATTTTTTTGTCGATCAGTTATCTAAAGCCAACTTGACCTTTAGATTCATAAACAGTATTGATAGACAGTTCGTAGTCGATTTTGAGTTTTTGAATGACAATGACGAACTCAAATACAACATTCAGATGCCTGTGCCTTCTGGTACTGTTAATAGTCCGATTCTTTCAGAAACTACTGTTACCATTGAAGAACCCGAATTGACCTCCTTTAAGGAAGCTACAAAGTTGGTTTATAAAATTACATTGCCTCCAACTACAACACCATTAACATCTAATACCGCAGGTCAATTGGAGTTACAGTCCAAAGCCACCCTTTATTTTGAACTATAAGCGATGTCATATAAATGGACATATCTGATTGTTGTCTTGGGTGTTTCTGTTTGTGCACAAAACAAGCAAATTTTATACGATTTTACTGATATTCCACAGGCGCTTATTCAAAACCCTGGAGCGAAAATAAACTATGAAAGGCATTTTGGTGTTCCGTTATTTTCACAGGTTCATTTTAATGCAGGCAGTTCGGGAGCGAATGTGTATGATATTTTTTCTGATGATGGTAGAGACATCAACGTTAAAATAAGAGATGCCATTTTTTCAATGACAAATAATGATTATGTGGTGGTCAATCAGCAACTGGAAATCATCAATGGTGGTTGGCGCAAAAATGAAACAACATACTATTCTTACGGACTGTATGAAGAACTGGATGTTATAGGTTATTTCCCTAAAGATGTTGCAGTGTTGGCTTGGGAAGGTAATGCCAATTACATCAATGAATCTTTTAGCCTATCTGATGTCAACTTTAAAGGCGAACTCATTTCGGTCATCCACTTCGGAATCAATAAGGAGGTGAACAAAAAGCTAACTTTTGGTGTGAGGGGTAAATTGTATTCCAGTATTTTTAATGTGCATAGCACCAACAATAGAGGGACTTTTACCACAAGATTAAGCAACACAGGCAACAATTATTATGAACATGTTTTGCAAAATCTTGATGGCACCATCAAAACATCTGGCTTGGCTTCGCTTTTAGATGATGAAAATTCTGATCCGAGCAAAGACATAAAAAAAATAATTCCACGACTCTTTTTTAGTGGAAACTTTGGTCTTGGAGTCGATTTAGGGTTTACGATCCAGCCCAACGACCAAACGAAAATTACTGCGAGTATGCTCGATTTTGGAGCGATTTTTCATTCAAAAGATGTAGAAAACTATAATCTTAATGGAAGTTATACATTTGAAGGGATAGGATTGGTGTTCCCACCTTTATTGAACAATGAAGGCACAACACCTTATTGGGAAAATTTTGAGCAAGAGTTAGATGAGAACGTTAAAGTAGATACCTTAACCAACAATTATGTGACTTGGCGTTCGACCAAGTTCAATGCTTCATATAAGTATTCATTTGGTGAAAAGGTAGGTAACGACTGTAATTGTTTAAATACGTCTGATGATGATTATCAAAACGCAGTAGGAGTACAACTGTTTTCGATATTTAGGCCAAAACGACCACAAATTGCTGCAACTGCATATTATTATCGAAGACTTTTTGATGCCTTACGACTAAAACTTACTTATACAGTTGATGATTACTCGTTCAGTAATGTTGGTTTAGGGATGTCAATGCATTTTGGTAAAGTAAATTTATATGGTATGGTAGATAATTTATTGCAAATGCAAAATATATCTAAAGCACAAAGTGTATCTTTACAACTAGGAATAAATTTAATTTTTGATACCAATGACTAAAGTGTTTTTTGTAGTCTCATTTCTTTTAGGCTCTGTTTTTTATTCTTTTTCTCAAGAAAGCATTAATGATTATAAGTATGTCATTATACCTAATCATTATGATTTTTTGAGTGAAGAGGATCAATACCAACTCAATTCGTTAACCAAGTTCTTATTTAACAAGTATGGCTTTACTGCTTTTTTGCAGAATGATGAGCTGCCAGATGATTTGCGAAATAATAGATGTTTGGCATTATTTGTTGATGTCAACAAATTGAAAAGTTTCCTAAAATTGAAGTTGCAAATTGAGCTTAAAAATTGTGATAACCAATTGATTTTGGCATCTAAAGAAGGAGAATCTAGAGAAAAGGAATATGACAAAGCTTATACAATGGCGTTGAGAGATGCCTTTGAAACCTATCAACATCTTGAATACAAATATACGCCAAATGAAAAACTGCTCGCTAGCAGACAGTCATCTACTGCAAAGACAAATACTGATGAGAAGGCAGAAATTGAACGTTTACAGAAAGAACTGGAATTATTAAAAGAAGAAAAAAAATTAGATGTAGAATCAACAGTTGTTCAAGATAAAATAGCAAAAAAAGAACCAGAAATCAAACAGGTTTCTACACCCACTAAAGTGACAGATGTTTTGTATGCACAAGCCATAACCAATGGGTTTCAGGTAGTGGACAGCACACCAAAAGTGGTCATGATATTATTAGAAACAGCAAAGTCAAATACCTTTGTTGTAAAAGGTCAAAATGCTATTGTGTATGAAGAGGATGGTTTTTGGTATCTATCAAGAAATGATGGCACAAACATATCTCAAGAACGATTGAATATTAAGTTTTAATAACCATACTTTTCTTTCCATCGTATTCTTAAAAATTCACGCTGTACTTGTTCTCTCTGGTTGTTGCCAGGATTATAAAGCGTTGTGTTTTTTATATCATCTGGCATGAACTCGTGTGCTGCAAAATTGTTTTCGTAGTTGTGGGCGTATTGATAATTGTCGCCATAACCCAGTTCTTTCATCAACTTTGTTGGTGCATTTCTGATTGATAAAGGTACCGACAAATCACCAGTTTCTTTAACCAATTGCTGTGCTTTGGCGATAGCCTCATATGCAGCATTACTCTTCGGAGACGTTGCCAAGTAAGTTGCACACTGGCTCAAAATGATTCGCGATTCAGGATTGCCAATCACAGATACAGCCTGAAATGTACTATTGGCAATTACCAAAGCCGTTGGGTTTGCATTGCCTATATCTTCACTTGCCAGAATCAATAAGCGTCTGGCTATAAATTTGACATCTTCTCCACCTTCAATCATTCTAGCCAAATAATATACAGCTGCATTTGGATCGCTACCTCGTATCGATTTTATAAATGCCGAAATTATATCGTAATGTTGTTCACCAGTTTTGTCATAACGTACTGTGTTGCTTTGCACTTTCTCTAAAACAGCATCATTTGTTATAACTATTTTCTCATCATCGTTGTAGGATGTCACAATTAACTCAAAAATGTTGAGCAATTTACGAGCATCACCACCAGACAATTTTAGCAAGGCTTCAGTTTCTTTAAGGCTAACGTTTCGTTTTGAAATCACTTCATCATCTGTGACGGCACGTTTCAAAAGAGCTTCCAGGTCCTTTTTCTCAAACGAATTGAGCACATATACCTGACAGCGAGAGAGTAGTGCCGAAATGACTTCGAAACTTGGGTTTTCGGTCGTGGCTCCAATTAAGGTCACCCAACCTTTTTCAACCGCTTCCAGTAAAGAATCTTGTTGTGATTTACTAAAACGGTGTATTTCATCAATAAACAAAATTGGGTTTTTGGTCGTAAAAAGGCCACCGCTTTGCTTCGCTTTTTCAATGACATCTCTTATGTCTTTCACACCAGAATTGATGGCACTCAACGCATAAAACGGTCTATTCGATTCGTTGGCGATGATATTGGCAAGTGTAGTTTTGCCTGTGCCTGGAGGCCCCCAAAATATCATCGATGGGATGATGCCTTGTTTTATATGCTGTGTCAGCACACCTTTGTCACCAACCAAATGGTCTTGGCTCAAGTAGTCTTTCAATACTTTTGGTCGTAAACGTTCGGCTAAAGGTGCATTCATAGTGTAAAATTACAAAATATGAGGTGACAATATTTCATAAAATCAATAATTGGTCAACTATTTGAATAGATTATTTTAAATTTAGCTATGAACAATCAACAACAGTTTAAATATTCGACAGGAGTCGTAGCATACCCTGTTTTTTTTGTAATGCTCATTTGGGTGGTGTTTTGGTTACAGGTTAGATTTTTTAGAGGTATTAAAAATTTTGGCATCTATCCACAAACTTTTGAAGGCTTGAGAGGTATTGTTTTTAGTCCGTTTATTCATGGCGACATCGAGCATATTTACCATAATACCATTCCATTGTTTGTTTTGTCGATGGCATTGTTTTATTTCTATAGGGACATCGCTTGGAAAGTGTTGTTGTATGGTATTCTTTTATCAGGTTTTATTACTTGGGTGATAGGGCGTCCAGCCAACCATATTGGAGCCAGCGGATTGATTTATGTGTTGGTCAGTTTCATTTTTTTTAAAGGCGTTTTTGCAAAGCATTTTCGATTGGTTGCTCTTTCCTTATTGGTTGTGTTTTTATACGGAAGTATGATTTGGTATGTTTTTCCTGTAAAAGAAGGCATGTCTTGGGAAGGTCATCTAGGTGGTTTGATAACAGGAATTTTATTCTCTTTAATTTTCAGAAAAGCCATTGCAAAACCAGAAACATACCATTGGCAAGAACCAGATTATAAGGAAGACGACGATCCGTTTTTAAGACATTTTGATAAAGACGGTAATTTTATAGAACATCTTGAGGCTGAAACAGAAAATGATGCCGAAACAGAACAGTCACCTAAAATAACCTATCACTACAAAAAAGAAAGCGATTAGAGACGCTGTCTGACCACTTCATACAAAAAGGCACCACAAGCTACAGAAACGTTTAAAGATTCAATCTCGCCGAGTATAGGGAGCTTTGCTTTTTCATCTGCAACTTTTAATATTGAAGGATTGATGCCTTTCCCTTCCGAACCCATAATAATGGCACAAGGTTCTGTAAAGGACACATCGTATAAATTTGTATCTGTTTTTTCGGTAGCTGCAATTACTTTTATACCTGAAGCCTGCATATAAAACACAGCATCTTTGATATGGTCAACTTTACAAATAGGAATTTTAAAAATAGCTCCTGCACTCGTTTTAACAGTATCTCCATTTACAGGAGCACCACCTTTTTTCTGAATGATGATACCAGAAACTCCAGTACATTCAGCGGTTCTGATAATAGCACCAAAATTACGTACATCACTCAATTGGTCCAATAATAAAAACAAAGGCACTTTGCCAGATTCGATGACGGAAGCCACCAATTCTTCTAACGGATAAAAGGTAATTGGCGCAATTTGGGCAACCACACCTTGATGGTTCATTTTGGTAAGCCTGTTCAACTTCTCAATAGGAACATAGGAAGAGTTTAATCGCTCCTTGTGCAATAGCTGCTCAAGTTCGGTAAATAGGTCACCCCTCAATCCTTTCTGCAAAAATATTTTATCAATATTTTCACCAGATTTTATTGCTTCAATAACTGCTCTAATACCAAAAATAGTTGTCTCTTGTTCCATAGCGCAAAGGTATAAAAAAACCATCCTATAATGAGGATGGTTTTGACTAGTATGTATAAATATTTAGTGCTTGATGATTTTTTTGTTTACTAATTGATTTCCAGAGTGTATTTTAAGAGTATAAATTCCAGAATTGTATTTAGATAGGTCAAGTGTGTTGGTGTTGGTCGTTGTATGTATTTTTGAGCCTAACAGGTTATAAACGTCAATTTTGTCTATTATCGAAGTCGAATTAATGGTCACAAATGACGTCGTAGGGTTTGGATATATTTTTAAATTAGATATTGAAAGATCTGTAACACCCAAATTATTGCAATCACTCAAATCTGGATTTAGTTCTATAGGATTTCCAGGTGTTAGATCCCTTCCGGTAAAAGCAGGATAGTCAGGAGCATATTTTATGGCTCTAAAGGTAAGATTAGTGGTAGGATGATCTCCTTGGGTATGTATGAAACCATTATTTGTGTCAACAGGATTGACATATTCCCAAACAATAGAATTAGTGTCATCAATTTCAAAAAAACGACCATCTCTACCTTCACAAATTAAAATGTTATCATTTGGAAGCCGTTGAGCACTACTCACTATTGCTGAATAAAAATCAGATGGAGTATTAGATAAATCTGAATAGATAAAATCTGGAGCTATTGGCCCATAAGCTGTATTGGGTGTATAAGTATAAACCCCAGGAGAAGTGGTAGGTGGATTAATGATATCTACTTCAGAATATAAAGGTGTTCTACCATTACCATTGTTGAAAATGATTATTTTGCCAGCATCTAATAATCCATTTGGAATAAAATGAGGATAGTGCTGACCAAATAGTTTTCTGTCTACTTCGGTTCCTTGTTTATAGGCTTGTGGGTTTCCCCATCGATACAGGAAGTCACCGCCTTTTCCATAAGTTCCACCCAAACTGCTTGCTGCTTCTTGAGTTGTAGTGGAATGATCGATAATCCATAATTCACTCAAATTTCTTGAGCTCAAAACAATCTGGTCTAGTGCTGCATCATATTGCATCGAATTGACATGTAGCCAATTTTTGTTACCACCACCACCATTTAAAAAATTAACATCCAATCGTTCTGGACTATTTTCTACCACTCCAAAATTATTTTTAGTGATATCAAAATCTTGTATAAGGTGGTCTTTAGCATCCCATTGCCAAACAATTGTAGCATTGTTAGAGCCAACAGGCTGTAGTTCGACAACTTGCTCATTGTATAATGTTCCTTCTGTGAGTAATGCAGGGTTTCTACCAGCTTGTATGGCTTGTGCATTGGTCATTTCTGTAACGGCCAGTACCAATACGTTTCCATTGGGCATGGGAAAGACATCATGATGTTGCAATATCGTTGTACTAGAGTAATCATATTCCCAGATTAAGTTTCCTTCCCAATTATACTTTTCTATTCGGCCACCACTGCCACCAAAGTTAAAATTCGGATTGTTTATTCGACAAGCTCTTAACAACGATCCGTCTTCTAAAAGATAGACTGCATTTCCTGGAGGAAACGTACTTGTCCATTGGTTGATAACCTCACCACAATTATTGATAAGATAAGTTTCATTGGCAGATGTAAAAAGAGTATAACCATTATAGGCATCTTCAGTATTTAGAACAGTACCAAT
Source organism: Flavobacteriaceae bacterium UBA5534 (assembly GCA_002426015.1). Lineage (GTDB taxonomy): Bacteria > Bacteroidota > Bacteroidia > Flavobacteriales > Flavobacteriaceae > Aquaticitalea. The sequence goes on along the minus strand of DINS01000026.1, from coordinate 66,833 downwards.
AGTATTTTGTGAATAGGATAAGGATGCTACAAGTTGAAATAAAATGAGAGTAAGTAATTGTTTTTTCATTAATGTTTGTTTAGTAATAGTTCTAAAAATTCAAAGTTAGCATAAAATTAGTTAGAAGCTTGATGGGGAAACATGTTTAACAAAAAAACCTCTCAAGAATTTTCTTGAGAGGTTTTTAAAAATTATAAATTCTAATCTAGACTAGTTAACGTCCCAGAATAATTTAGTTGTTTGATTATCACCACCAATTGCAGCTGAACCAGCTGTCCAATTAGCAACATTCAGGTTTTGTTCGTTTACTGGATATGTATATCTAGTTGGAACTGGATCTCCAGAATCTACAGGTAGGTTAAATGTTGGAGTGTCATAAACTCTCCAAGAAGTCCATCCTTCAAAACCTCTATTGTACATTGCAATCCACATTTGGTTTCCAATTTTTTCTTTCCAAGTTCCTGGTGCTGTTGTATAGGCAACATCTGGATTTAATAAATAGGCTCCAACATTAGGTACTAAATAGTAATCAAAAGAAGCAGTAATACCAGCATTGTAAAATGCTTCAGCATTTAAAGGAGTTCCAGAAATTGAACGTTCTGCAGCATCAGCCAAATAGAATGAAACTTCTGCAAAATCTAACAATGAAGCTGGGGTAGTTGGTTGATGAAATAAATCACCAACTTGGCTACTTCCTGTATAGCTACTTGTTCCGCCATAATCACCACCAACGTAAACACCTGGCCCTACATTTTGTCTAAAATATACGGCTCTTCTAGGGTCATTTAATCCATTCATAAAATCTACAAGCGTATTAGCTGCAACGAAATCTGAACGTCCAGACTGTACTAAATCAACCCAAACAGGGTTGGTATTTGGCACAAATCCTTGGTATTGGATAGAGGCATTATCTGCATTAGATGTAAATACACCTCCAGCAACCGCTGCAGTAATTGAACTTTGAGCAAGAGCAGACATGCCAGGAGCATCAGCAATTCTCAATCCTAATTTTAAAAGTAAAGAGTTACCAAACTTTTTCCAGCTGTCCATATCACCACCATAAATTTGATCTACACCTCCAGAAAACCCACTACCAGTATCAAAACTTGGTAAAGCTGCATTTAATCTAGCAATTAAATCGGTATAGATAGTGCCAGCATCATCATAAGCTGGTAATGGATGATTCTCTATATCAAGAGCTTCAGAATAAGGGATATCTCCAAACGAGTCAACTAGTTGTTGCCAAGTATAAATAGATAATACTTCAATTTGAGCGATTCTTCCCGCTTTCTCATTAGCTGATAAAAGAGAGCTGTTTTCAACTTTTGATTTTGCATCTTTCAAGTCGAATAGCACATTTCGATACATATTTCCCCAATGGGTTTGTGTGATGTTTCTTCCATTGAAGTCATAATTTGCCTCATCAGTATAAGTTGTTTCTGTCCAATACTGCGCTAAAAGTCTAAAAATATTAACGTTAACGTTAGTACTTGTCATTTGATCAAAAAGACTCTTTGTTGCCGAAGTAAATAATGCATCTTCAGAAACTGATGAAGGATTAATAGGGTCTGTATTTAAGTTTTCATACTGCTCATCTGTCTGACAGCTGTATATCAAAACAAATGATAATAAAATTAATATATATTTTTTCATAATTATTTATTTTTTAGAATTGCAATTTAATTGAAGCTCCAATTTCTTTAATTGATGGATAAGATCCAGATTGGTATCCTTGTATGTTACCAGAACTTAAACCAGCTTCTGGGTCAGCATAAGGAACATTTTTATCAATAATCCATAAGTTTCTTCCAATTAAAGATACAGATGCAGCTGTGAAAGGTAACTTATCTAAAACTTTATCGGTAAAGTTATAAGTTAAGTTTGCCTCACGTAATTTAACATATCCAGCATCATAAACGTGTGCAGCATTTGGTGTACGAGCATAACCCCATGGGTTAGTATAATTATCTGCAGCAGCTCTAATCGTATTTGGTGTGCCATCAGGAGCAACACCTGAAAGAATAACTCCTCCACTGTCTGCACCATAATTACCAGGTGTGCCAGTGATTGGGTTTCTTACAGGATTTCCTAAATCATTGGTGCCTGCAGTAAAGTCATACAAACCAGTTGCATAACCATACCAAGTATCTAATGAGAACACATCACCACCTTTTTGAATATCAATTAAGAAACCTAAACTGATGTTTTTATAAGTAAAAGTATTGAAAACACCACCTTTCCAGTCTGGATTGACATCACCAATAACTTCGTTACTAGCAGCTGATATTTGGTATTTACCTACACGGCTACCAGCACCTGTTTGAACAATTATAGGCTCACCATTTTCGTGATATACGAAGTTGGTTCCTCTAATTGTACCATATGGTTGACCAGGAGTTGCATTAATCGATACACCACCTTGTAAAGCAGCTAATTGAAGATTTTCAATACCATCAGCTAGCTCAACAACTAAATTTTTGTTTTTAGACCAGTTGACAGACATATCCCATCTGAAATCTTCCATTTTTAATGGAGTTACATTTAATTGAATTTCAACACCTTTGTTTTCAATAGTACCAGCATTTAACCATCTGTTACCATAACCAGTCGCGTTCGAGAAAGGAACATTAACGATTTGATCTTCGGTAGTCGTGTTATAATAAGCAATATCAAAACCAACTCTATTGTCTAAAACTTTCATTTCAAGACCAAATTCATAAGATTTTTGTCTTTGTGGTTTTAAGTTCAAGTTATTTAAAGATGTTGGGTTAGAAGCAACACCTGCTCCATTAAAAGCTGTTGCAACATCATAAGTATTGAATACTCTAAAAGGACCTGTATCATCACCAACTTCAGCATAGTTTGCTCTGAATTTACCAAAATTCAACCAAGACTCATCAAGTAAGTTTGAGAAGATTAAACTTCCAGATATCGAGTAGTAACCAAATGAGTTATTGTCTTTAGGTAAAGCTGAAGAACGGTCTCTTCTGTATGTACCTTCAATGAAAGCGGTATTGTCATAACCAAAGCTAGCACGACCATATATACCATCGACCATTTTTGTAGCATCATATTCTAAAGGGGCCTGTAAAGGACTTACGGTGTTCAGTAAAGAATATAATCCTGGAATCGCCAGACCACCATTCGTTGATGAAGTAATAGAGTTCCAAGTTTGTCTTCTTAAGTTGAATCCTAAATTTCCATCAAAATCTAACCTCTCTGATAATTTTTTATTGATATTGAAAATTAAATCATAATTGAATTCAGCAACACTATTGTCAAATCTTTGGTATTGGGACACATTTGCACTACCAACATTGGTACGTTCTTGTTGGAATTCATTATATGTATCATATGAGAATTTACCAATAATACCTAGCCAATCATTAACTTCATAATCTAATCCTACATTACCAAAATATCTATTTCTAGTATCTGTCTCGTAGTTTTCATAAAAAGTCCAATATGGGTTATCAGAATAAATTGGGCTTAAATCACTTGCAGAATTTGGATTCCAAGTGATATTGTCTCCAGTTGCAAAATAGGCGTTTTTTTGTTGCTCTAAATCAACGTTTACTTGCCACCATTGTCTAAATTGTTGCATAACGTTGTTTGAGTCATATCCAGTACCATAACGACCTTTACCATCAGTTTTTGTATATGTAATAGACCCATTTGCTGTTAATTTATCAGACAATTCGTGTGACGCATTAAAGTTGATTGAGTTTCTTTTGATTTCACTATTAGGTAAATTCCCTTCTTGGTATAAGTTGGTATAACCTAATCTGAATGTGCTTTTTTCAGTACTTCCATCTAAAGCAACTGAATTAACAGCTGTAGACGATGTACCCCAAACATAGTTTGGATCATTGGCTCCAGCAATCCAAGGTGTTGCAACTTGGTAACCTGCTAGTTGAGGATAAATAGATGTCCATTGGAACACCATTAAGTTTGGATCAAATTCAGCCCCATAAGAAGCGTCTTCTGTAAATGGGGTCGTTAAATCATCAATACCATCACCATCGATATCATCTAAACCAAAGTAGCCTGTTGCATCATCATAAAATGGCCCATAACCAGCACCATATCTGTGCTGATACGTTGGTAAAGTTTCTTTATCAGCATTACCCAAAGTCAAACTTGAATTGATAGTAATACCAATTCCTTTCTTTTTTGAACCTTTTTTTGTCGTAATAATAACGGCACCATGCATCCCACGAGATCCATAAAGTGCTGTTGCTGCTGCACCTTTTAAGATGTTAATGGATTCAATGTCGTCTGGATTGATGTCAGAAGCGGCATTACCATAATCATATCCACCTCTACCAGTGGTTTGGTTTGCAGAGTTAGTATTTGAGTTACTAACAGGAGTTCCATCAACAACAAACAATGCTTGGTTATTTCCAGAAATAGAGTTACTTCCTCTAATAACCACGTTTGTTGATCCGCCAAGTGTACCAGATGTTTTAATATCTAAACCAGCCACTTTACCAGATAATGAATTCACAAAATTCGAACTTTTTACATTAGATACAGCATCACCTTTTACTTCTTGTGTTGCATAACCTAAACTTTTCTTTTCTCTTTTAATACCTAAAGCAGTTACAACTACTTCATCAAGTACTGATGCATCTTCTTGCATCGTTACATTGATTGTATTTGAAGAGCCTACGGTCACTTCTTGGCTTTTGAGCCCTAAATAAGAAAAAGATAAAATGTCACCAGATTTTGCATTGATAGAATATTTTCCATCAAAATCAGTCTGGGTTCCATTTGTTGTACCTTTTACTAAAATGTTAACTCCTGGGAGCGGTAGTCCAGATACATCTGATACTGTTCCAGAAATTGTTTTGTCTTGTGCGAACGTTAATTGCACAACTAACGCTAGTAATAGCGTTAAAATTCCACTAAACTTTGTTTTCATATTTAAATTAATTTGAATTAGCCTACCTCAAAAGTCTTAATAAAAAGTTAATAAAACAATAATTAATCCTTAAAATTTAAAATTTTTAACTTAGTGTGGTGATAATCCAATGCTTAAGTTTTTATTATTCAATAATCTTATTAGATTTATTTTGACCTCTTTTTCTATCTGTATAGAAATAAAAAAAGCAGCACATTTAGTGCTGCTTTTGTTGCATTCAGTTTAGACTAATTTCAAATTACCAACCCGGATTTTGTTCTGCTGCTAAAGTTGGGTTAGTGTTTGTTTCAAGCTGAGGAATTGGCCATAAAAACCTGTAATCAGATGAAGGTATAGCAGCTACACCATAAGGGCCTGGATAAGGGGTTCCTAACGTAAATGTAGATGCTGCTGGATTTCCGTTGGCTACTTTTTGAGGAATTCCATCTATTGGATGTAAATCATCTCCTTGTAGTCTATGGATGTCAGACCATCTTCTTCCTTCCATCAAAAACTCAATACGTCTTTCTTTTAAAATTGCACCAACCATTGTAGTAGGTGTAGTAAAAGAAGCAGCTGTATAAGCTTGTGTTGCTGGGTCTGCCAATGCACGGTTTCTAACCTGATTTAGTTTTGCCAATGCATTAGGTAGATCGGTAGGTGTTTTTCTGGCATAAGCTTCTGCCATATTCAATAAGACTTCTGCGTAACGTATTACAGGCGCAGCATCATCTTGATTGACTGTGCTTCTATATTTGGCAGTGTATTTTCTTCCAGAGACAGTAAATACCATACCGTCTGGGTTTGGTGGAACTGCACTGTCATAAGTTTCGCTTCTACGTTTATCATCAACTAACCAACTTGGGTCTCTCCAAATTATTGGGCTGATACAAACCAATCGTCTTCTGTTGTATTGAGACGCTAAAGCTGCATTAACCCCTGGGTTATTGGTAGCGTCCTGTAAGATTGAAAAGATAGACTCTGTATTAGAGTAGTTATTGTCAAAAACACCATCAGGTTGAGCTGTTAAAGTATAAAGCCCATTCAGTTTGTTGCCTTCAGTAATAACACCATCCCAATCTCTTTTGTGTAATTTCACTCTGGTTTTGAATGCAATTGCAGCATTTTTAGATGCTTTTGTCAAAGAGTTTGTAGTAATTAAAGTTTCTGCGTCATCTAAATCAGCTAAAACTTTAGTATAACATTCTGCAACTGTATTTCTTCCTCTTAAAAGTTCAGAATCAATTTCTGATTGTGTATTGATTCCAACATCTCGGTAAGGAATTCCTGGATGATTTGCTCCTGGTGAAAAGTTATAAGGTCTCGCGAAATGGCTTAACAATTCAAAATGTGTAATTGCTCTTAAAAATTTTGCTTGACCTATGTAGTCGTTTGCAACGCTTTGAGTGATGATGCCATTTGCAACAGCGCCATTTACACCTTCAATCATTAAGTTGCAACGATTAATTAATCGGTAAGCATCAACCCAATAGTAAACATTATTGGCAGTACCTGTATCATAACTTGCGGTATAGGTTAATTGGTAAAAAGTCGCTGTGTTAACAACGTCTTCCCCTCTACAATCTCCCTGTTGAACGAATGCTGCTCCCCAGATGTAACCTCTTCCTCCATTTGCTGCTGTTGAATTGTATTGTCCAATCGCAGCGGCATTATACATACCATTTAAAGAACTTTCAATCAATGCTGGCGAAGAAAACGCATCATCTATCGAAATGTTGTTTATTGGTGTAAGATCAAGTACAGCTTCTTCAGAACAAGAATGTATTCCGAAAGTAAGCGTTAAAAGTCCTAAAAATTTAAATATATTTTTCATTTTTTTATATTTTATAAATTTACATTAACTCCAAATGATAAAACTTTAGAACGTGGAGTACCGTTTAAATCGACTCCAGCTGTTTCCATTTCTGGGTTTAGTCCTCTATAATCTGTTATCATAAGTATGTTTTGTGCTTGCACAAAAAACCTGAAAGAATCTACATGAATTAAATCAGTAATTTGTTTTGGAAAGCTGTAGCCTAACGAAATGTTATCCAAACTAATGAAATCGCCTTTTTCAACAAATCTTGTTGATGCTGCACTTGTTAAGTTTGTAAACGTATTGGTACCTGCATACAGTATTGGTGTGACACCATCTCCTGGGTTTTCTGGACTTTGCCATCTGCCTAATATTTCTGTACTGTTGTTGCTAAAGTCTTGAGTTAATAAATCTCTTCTGGTTGAATTGAAGATTTTATTACCACCACTGAATCTAAACATGAAACCAAAATCAAAATTTTTGTAGCTTAATTTAGATGAGAATCCACCGTAATAGGTTGGTAGTGTGTTTCCTAAAAGTACTTTGTCTTCAGCTGCAACCAAAGAAGATGCAGTAGATAGGTCAGTTGGATTGTTAGGGTCAAATACAAAGTATGTACCAGTAGGAACGTTACCTTGAACCAATGATCCATCAGCTTTATAGTAAACAGGGTTTCCATTAGCTGGGTTTACACCCCAATATTGGTATCCGTATAATGAGTTGATAGACTCACCTTCTCTGATAATAAGGTTTGGTGCGATATTGGTATCAGTTGAAGTACCTCCAATGATATCTGCGCCTCCGTTAGGAAGTGAGTTGATTTTGTTTTTAACAAATGAAATATTAGCATTCACATCCCATTTGAAATTTTCATTATTGAAAATACTATAATCAACAGCAAATTCTAAACCTTTATTGTTTAATACACCGATATTTTTGTTGATCGTATTATTTGGGATTCCTAATGTAGGAGCGGTAGGTACAGCTAAAATTAAACCATCAATATCGTTATTAAAGTAGTCAAAAGTAACACGAATTTTATTGCTCAAAAGCCCTAGATCAACACCAAAGTCAGTTTTTTTACTTGACTCCCATCTCAATTGGTCATTACCAAATTGACTAAATGCAAGTCCGTTTAAGCTTCCGTATTGAGATGGAAGAGTTAATCCTAAGTATGGATAATTTCCAATGTCCGAATTTCCTGTTTGTGAATATGAACCTCTCAATTTGAATTCTGACACGATATCTTTGATGCTTTCCATGAATCCTTCATTGGCTATATTCCATCCTGCAGAGTATCCAGTAAATGTGTACCATCTGTTTTCTGGAGATAATTGGGAAATACCGTCTCTTCTCAAAGAACCTTGTAAAAAGTATTTTTGTTTGTAATTATAGCTTAATCGTCCTAAATAAGAAATGATTCCTCTTTCGGAAACCCCTCCTCCAGATTCTTGAGTTGCGTATGAGCCTGTAACAAGATTTTGATTATAAAACTCATCTAGTAAGTCACTGCCTTGTCCCCAGAATACTTCATTTCTTTGCTTTTGGTATTCAGTTACTGCAGTTAATGCAAAATTATGACTGTCCTGTATAGATAGGTTGTAATTTAAGATGTTTTGGATATTCCATCTTAACAAATCGGTATTGTCATTATATAAAATACCATTTGCTCCAAAACCATCTCCATGCACAGGGTTTAAAAATTGAAAACCTTTTGTAATTGGATTGTCTGCGCTTCCTTGTAATCTGTAGTTCAGACCTTTTACGATATCTGCTGAAGCAAAAAAGTTAGCTAAAGTTCTGTTGGTTTTTGATACGTATTTATTATGATCCAAAACATAGACGATATTAGGAATAAAATTCGCAATAGGTTCTAGGTTATCAGCTACTCCAACTGTGTTGACATAAGCTGTTGATAAGTTATAACCTGTTGGGTGGCTAGGGTCGTAAACAGGAGTATTAGGTAGCTGTTTAGTGGCATTATAAATATTTCCAGATAATGAATTTCTTCCAGTGTTTAAACCATTGTACTCTGTTCTAGTTACAGCAAGACCTCCACCAATTGACAGCCATTTATTTATATTATGTTCCATATTAAATTTAATGGAGTAACGTTCCATGTCATTTGCTTTAGCAACACCATCTTGTTCGGTGTAACCTACAGACATATAATATTTGGTTTTATCGGTTCCTCCATTCAAAGATAAACTGTGATCCATTTGCAGCGCTGCGTTATTAAGCACTGCTGCTTGCCAATCAGTATTGTAGCTGCTACCTGCAGCCCAAGCTGGTTGGGCAGTTGGTAACACGTTGGCTCTTTTTTCATTAGCAATGACCAAAAAGTCAGGTGTTTCTAATAAATCAAAAAGGTTTGAAGCACTTGCATAACCAATAACACTGTTGTAATTTACTTTCATGGCACCTTTTTTACCTTTTTTAGTGGTAATTAAAATAACACCATTGGCTCCTCTAGAACCATAAATTGCGGTTGCGGCACCATCTTTTAATATCTCATATGACTCAATGTCATTTGGATTGATGTCTCCTAGTGCGTTTGTACTGGCCACACCACCTGTGTCTCCTGTATAAATCGGCATTCCATCAACAACAACTAGTGGGTAAGTACCAGAGTTGATAGAAGAGATACCTCTAATTCTAATTCTTGGGGCCTCTCCAATAATACCGTTTGAAGTGGTAATCTGAACACCAGTTGCTCTACCTGCCAGCTGACCTTCAAAACTAGGTGTTACAAGACCAGTGATGTCTGAACCAGAAATACTAGCAATTGCGCCAGTTACTTCTTTTCTCTTTTGAACACCATAGCCTATGACCACTACCTCGTCAAGTACAGAAGCATCTTCAGCCATAGTAACATTGACTGTGTTGGAAGCTCCGACTTTGACTTCTTGTGTTTTAAGACCTAAATAGGTAAAGGTCAAGATGTCTCCAGATTTAGCTTTGATGGTATATTTTCCATCAAAATCTGTCTGTGTTCCGGTTGTGGTCCCTTTGATAAGGATATTCACTCCTGGGAGTTGTAGTCCAGCTTCGTCAGAAACCGTCCCAGAAATAGTTTTTTCTTGTGCAAACGTTAGTTGCACAATACACGCTAATAATAGCGTTAGGATAGCATTGAGCTTTGTTTTCATAGTTGAATTAGTTTGAATTATTCGCGACAAATGTGGATATAAAAAACGAATAAAACAATAGCTAATGTCAAATAGTTAAAAAATTATTAAAATAAATGTTAAAACGTTGCAGTTAAGCTAATATGAATTTTAGAATCTGAAAGTCTAAAAGGTTGATTTTCAGTCTTTCCACTTGAATAATTGAATTTAAAAAGACCAGCTTTTGTAAGTAAACCAAAACCAAAACCAAAACCAAAAAGCTTGCTTTTTAGGTCAATATTTTGGTTTTCAAAATAGGCTGCGTCAATAACCGAATGAACATATAGGCCGCTGCTTACCCTGTAGCGGTATTCTGTATTGATAACGGTGTACAAATTGGCACTTAAACTGTTCTCTTCAAAACCACGAATCGAGTTAATGCCTCCAAAACGCAGCAGTTCGTTCTCAAAATAATTGTCTGACAGTAAATAAGCGCCATTAAGTCTTACAAAAACACTATTTCTGTCGTTTAAATTGAATATTTTGTAAGTGTTCAAATCGAAGAGCGTCTGTGACTCTTTGGTGTTTTCAAAGTTCCTGTTCCCAAAACCTGTGGTCATATCAAATTGAAAATTTATTGGGAACAGCAAATCATAGCGCTGTCTTCGTGTGTGTAAATAATTTAAAGTATAAAAGGTTGATGTATAGTCGTCAACAAATAGAACACTAACATCTAATAAATTGTTGGAGGTAATAGAGTTGATGCCAACGGAAACTTCATTTCTTGGGTTGATTTGATACTCTATTTTTGCTGATTGCGAAACCGTTAAAAAAGTTGAATCTCTTTTAAATATATTCAATCCTAATTGCATGCCAATTGGTGAGCCGAACATATACGGAAGTTTTGCCTTGACATCAAACGTTTTTTGCGCATTCTCGTCACTTTTGTATAGTAGTCTGAATGATTCACCATAATTCAAATTGTTTACAAGATTCAAATTTAAATACCCATCAAATTCTATCTTGTTGGTTTCGGTATTGGTGCCAAACCCTAAAAACCCATCAAAGGCATTACTTTTTTGTTTTTCTAAATATATATATAATAAGGTAGAGTCTTTGGTAAACAATACTTCAGGATCTTTAATTTGACTTGCAAATTGAAGGTTTTCCAAATCGGACATTTTCTCTTTTATCTTTTTTAGATTGAAAGGCTGTTTTTGTTTTATCTTTAAATAACGTTTTACAAACGATTTAGGGAACTTTTCATACCCTTTAATAATGATTGAATCAATGGTTCTTTGAATTTGTTCTGTAACTACCAATTCTGCACGCAAAGTGTTTTCGGTTTCTTTTGTAATATTGGAAAGTTGCAATGTCGAAAAAGGATCACCTTGATTAGAAATTTCAGAATTCAATAATTGAAGCGTTTTTTCCAGCGAAGCAAAATCAGTTTCAAAATAGTTGTCCTTTATATTAGTAGAAACCAGTTTTAGGATATTTCGATTGATTGATGTGTCAAAATAAATCTTAATGGTCTTGTACTGTCGATTTAGATGGTATGTGGCGAAATAGGAAGTGTCGCTTGTTTTTTTTAGAGAAAACAGATCGCTTTCAATGTAACCAAGCTTGAACAATCTTTTTTTGATATCAACTGTTTCGGTTTGCAGCGATGCATAATCCTTAAAGTTTTTTTGATAATATAATGAGTCTATTATCTCGGTTTCTTTTTCTGTCTTCCCCTCAACTGTAAGCGACAAGGTTTGGGCGTCAACTTGGGCTATACACAATAACCCAAAACCATATAAAAAAAGAAAGACTTTTAAAGGCATAAAAAGCATTTATAGTTTTCAAAGCTAACGGAAAAATCGGACTAAAAATATGCCCAATGTTAAATAATTCACCAAACTTTTGAAAATTAATCATTTTACATTTGAAAAACTGAAATTAATTTCTACCTTTGCAGCCCTCAAATGCGAGGAGTAAATATAAATTATATAGAAATATATGCCAACAATTTCACAATTAGTACGAATAGGAAGAGCCAAAATAACCAAGAAGAGTAAATCGGCTGCTTTAGATTCATGTCCTCAAAGACGTGGGGTTTGTACACGTGTTTACACAACAACGCCAAAAAAACCTAACTCTGCAATGCGTAAAGTAGCAAGGGTAAGGTTGACAAATGGTAATGAAGTAAATGCTTACATCCCAGGTGAAGGTCACAATCTACAAGAGCACTCGATAGTATTGGTTAGAGGTGGAAGGGTAAAAGATTTGCCAGGAGTTAGATATCACATCGTTCGTGGTGCCTTGGACACAGCAGGTGTTGCAGGTAGAACACAACGTAGATCTAAATATGGTGCAAAACGCCCTAAAAAGTAATTAAAAAACTTTAAGAAGAAGACATGAGAAAAAGAGCAGCGAAAAAAAGACCGCTTTTGCCAGATCCACGTTTTAACGACCAGTTAGTAACTCGTTTCGTTAATATGATGATGTGGGATGGAAAGAAGTCGGTGGCGTTCAAAGTATTCTATGATGCAATTGATATTGTAGAATCAAAAAAGACTGATGACGAAAAAACAGCTTTAGAAACTTGGAAAGACGCATTATCTAATGTTATGCCTCACGTAGAAGTACGTAGTCGTAGAGTAGGTGGAGCAACATTCCAAATTCCAATGCAAATCCGTCCAGATCGTAAAGTATCTACAGCTATGAAATGGTTGATTAGTTACTCACGTAAAAGAAATGAAAAATCTATGCCAGCAAAACTTGCTGCTGAAATCTTGGCTGCGGCTAAAGAAGAAGGTGCAGCGGTTAAAAAACGTATGGATACTCACAAAATGGCGGAAGCCAATAAAGCATTCTCACACTTTAGNNGCTGCTCACATTGATGCAGGAAAAACAACAACTACAGAGCGTATATTGTTCTACACAGGTGTATCTCACAAGATTGGAGAGGTTCACGATGGTGCAGCAACGATGGATTGGATGGAGCAAGAGCAAGAAAGAGGTATTACAATTACATCTGCTGCTACAACTTGCGAGTGGGTTTTTCCAAGATTAAATGGAGAGCCAACGCCAGATTCTATGGGTTATCACTTTAATATTATCGATACTCCTGGTCACGTTGATTTTACGGTTGAAGTTAACCGTTCATTACGTGTGTTGGATGGATTGGTATTCTTGTTTAGTGCTGTTGATGGTGTTGAGCCACAATCAGAAACTAACTGGAGATTAGCTGATAACTATAAAGTACCAAGAATTGGTTTCGTAAACAAAATGGATCGCCAAGGTGCTAACTTTTTAGAAGTTAATAAGCAGGTAAAAGAGATGTTAGGTTCTAACGCAGTGCCTATCGTTTTGCCTATTGGTGATGAAATCGACTTTAAAGGTGTTGTAGATTTAGTAAAAAACAGAGCCATTATATGGCATGATGACACTTTAGGAGCAACATTTGATGTTGTTGAAATTCCTGAAGAGTTAAAAGCTGAAGCGAAACAATTTAGAGCCTTATTGATTGAAGAAGTAGCGAGTTATGATGAAAATCTTCTTGAGAAATTCATGGAAGATGAAGATTCTATAACTGAAGATGAAATTCACGCTGCTTTGAGAGCTGCGGTTATGGATATGGCAATCATACCAATGATTTGCGGTTCTTCATTCAAAAACAAAGGTGTTCAATTCTTATTAGATGCTGTATGTAGATATTTACCTTCTCCTTTAGATAAAGAGGCGATTGTAGGAATCAATCCAGATACTGAAAAAGAAGAAAGAAGAAAGCCTTCTGTTGATGAGCCCTTTGCTGCATTGGCATTTAAAATTGCAACCGATCCTTTTGTAGGTCGTTTGGCATTCTTCCGTGCATATTCAGGTCGTTTAGATGCTGGTTCTTATGTATTGAACAATCGTTCAGGAAACAAAGAGCGTATCTCTCGTATCTATCAAATGCACGCTAACAAGCAAAATGCAATTGACTTTATTGAGGCTGGAGATATTGGCGCTGCTGTAGGATTCAAATCTATCAAAACAGGAGATACATTATCAGATGAGAAACACCCTATAGTTTTAGAAAGCATGAACTTCCCTGATCCAGTAATTGGTATCGCGGTAGAACCTAAAACGAAAGCAGACGTTGATAAATTGGGTATGTCTTTGGCGAAATTAGCTGAAGAAGATCCAACATTTACAGTAAGAACTGACGAAGCTTCAGGACAAACGATCATTTCTGGTATGGGTGAGCTTCATTTGGATATCATTGTTGACCGTTTGCGTCGTGAATTCAAAGTTGAGGTAAACCAAGGTCAACCACAAGTTGAGTACAAAGAGGCAATCACAAGAGCTGCACAACATAGAGAAGTTTACAAGAAACAATCTGGTGGTCGTGGTAAATTTGCGGATATCGTATTTACTTTGGAGCCAGCTGAAGAAGGTAAGACAGGTTTAGAGTTTATTTCTGAAATTAAAGGTGGTAACGTTCCTAAAGAATTTATCCCTTCAATTGAGAAAGGATTCAAAATGGCAATGGTTAATGGTCCATTGGCAGGATACGAAGTAGATGCTATGAAAGTAACTCTTACAGATGGTTCGTACCATGATGTGGATTCTGACCAATTATCATTCGAATTGGCTGCAAAATTAGGGTTTAAAGCTGCTGCAAAAGCTGCAAAAGCCGTTATCATGGAGCCAATCATGAAATTAGAAGTGTTAACTCCTGAAGAAAACATGGGAGATATTGTAGGAGACCTTAACCGTCGTCGTGGTCAAGTTAATGACATGGGTGACAGAGCAGGTTCAAAAGTTGTGAAGGCGACAGTGCCGTTATCTGAAATGTTTGGTTATGTAACATCGTTACGTACGTTATCATCAGGTAGAGCAACATCAACAATGGAATTTTCACATTATGCTGAAACACCTTCTAACATATCTGAAGAAGTGATTAAAGCAGCTAAAGGCGTTGAAGCTTAAAATTTAAGAAAATGAGTCAAAAAATCAGAATAAAACTAAAATCATACGATCATAATTTGGTGGACAAATCTGCTGATAAGATTGTTAAAACGGTAAAAAGTACTGGAGCAGTAGTAACTGGACCAATTCCTTTACCAACTAATAAGAAGATTTTTACAGTATTACGTTCACCACACGTAAACAAAAAATCAAGAGAGCAATTTCAATTAAGTTCTTACAAAAGATTACTTGATATCTATAGCTCATCATCAAAAACAATTGATGCCTTGATGAAACTCGAATTACCAAGTGGAGTAGAAGTAGAGATCAAAGTATAGTTAGATCAAACATGTCCTTAACGATGGTTAAGGAAAAACGGTAAAAATACAATTCAGGGTTGAAACGTATTTTGACCCTGAATTTTTTTAAATAAGTAGTATTAATAATTAAATAATAATTTATGTCTGGGTTAATTGGAAAAAAAATCGGTATGACCAGCATCTACGATGAAAACGGGAAAAATATTCCTTGTACAGTAATCGAAGCTGGGCCATGTATCGTTACCCAAGTCAGAACCGAAGAGGTTGACGGGTATAGTGCTCTTCAACTTGGTTTCGATGACAAGACAGAGAAAAGCACCACAAAAGCTGAAGCAGGTCATGCTAAAAAAGCTGGTACTTCTGTTAAAAGAAAAGTCGTTGAATTCCAAGGATTTGGAGAAGGTTACAAATTAGGTGATGCCATCACTGTAGAACATTTCATCGAAGGTGAGTATGTTGACATAGCTGGTACATCTAAAGGAAAAGGATTCCAAGGGGTTGTAAAACGTCATGGTTTTGGTGGAGTTGGACAAGCAACGCATGGTCAACACAACCGTTTAAGAGCTCCAGGTTCTATTGGTGCTGCGTCATATCCAGCGAGAGTATTCAAAGGAATGAAAATGGCCGGAAGAATGGGTGGCGAAAGAGTGAATGTTGAAAATTTAAGAGTATATAAAGTAGTTCCAGAAAAGAATTTACTTGTTGTAAAAGGATGTGTTCCTGGTCACAAAAACTCTTATGTAATTATTCAAAAATAATGAAAGTAGCAGTTGTAGATTTAAACGGAAAAGACACAGGAAGAAAGATTGAACTTTCTAAAGATGTGTTTGCTATAGAGCCTAATAATCATGCAGTTTATTTAGACGTTAAGCAATATCTTGCTAACCAACGTCAAGGAACGCATAAGGCTAAAGAAAGAGCAGAAATTGCAGGAAGTACACGTAAGATTAAAAAACAAAAAGGAACAGGTACTGCAAGAGCAGGATCTATCAAGTCTGGTG
The DNA here is from genome assembly GCA_002426015.1 of Flavobacteriaceae bacterium UBA5534. Taxonomy (GTDB): domain Bacteria; phylum Bacteroidota; class Bacteroidia; order Flavobacteriales; family Flavobacteriaceae; genus Aquaticitalea. Next base: position 50,745 of record DINS01000026.1, on the reverse strand, counting down.
TATTTAAAGGTGGAGGACGAATGTTCGGACCTAGACCAAGAAATTATAGTTTCAAATTGAATAAAAACTTAAAACGTTTAGCACGTAAATCAGCTTTGACAATGAAAGCTAATGACAATGCAATCGTTGTTTTGGAAGACTTCAATTTTGATACTCCAAAAACTAAAAACTTCACTAATGTATTGAAAGCATTGGGTGTTGAAGATAAAAAATCTTTGTTTGTGTTGGGTGCTTCAAATAATAATGTATATTTGTCGTCACGTAATTTTAAAGGCTCTGAAGTTGTAATGAATTCAGAATTAAGCACTTACAAAATTTTAAATGCAAATAAATTAGTTCTTCTAGAGAGTTCTTTAGAAGGAATTGAGTCGAATTTAAGTAAATAAGGAAACCATGAGTATCTTAATTAAACCTATAATCACTGAAAAAGCGACAGCTAATAGCGAGGTTAATAACTGCTATAGCTTCCAAGTGAATACAAAGGCGAACAAGGTAGAAATTAAAAAAGCGGTGGAAGCTGCTTATGGAGTTTCTGTTGAAAAAGTTCGTACTATAAATGTCCGTCCAGATAGAAGAACCCGTCACACAAAGACAGGTATTCAACATGGTAAAACAAATGCCGTTAAAAAGGCAATTGTACAACTGGCGGAAGGTGAATCAATTGATTTATACACTAACATGTAATTAGACAAGAATGTCAGTAAGAAAATTAAAACCGATCACATCAGCGCAGCGATTTAGAGTAGTAAATGGATTTGACGCCATCACTACTGATAAGCCGGAAAAGAGTTTACTCGTTCCGAACAAACGCTCTGGTGGTAGAAACAGTCAAGGAAAAATGACCATGCGCTATATTGGTGGAGGTCACAAAAGAAAGTATCGTATAATTGATTTTAAACGCAACAAACCAGGTGTCCCTGCAGAAGTAGCGTCAATCCAATACGATCCGAACAGAACAGCATTTATCGCTTTATTGAACTATCAAGATGGTGAAAAACGTTACATCATTGCTCAAAATGGTTTACAAGTTGGGCAAAATGTAGTTTCTGGAGAAGGAGCAGCACCAGAAATTGGTAATGCTATGCCTTTGAGTCAAATTCCATTAGGTACTATTATATCTTGTATTGAGTTGCGTCCTGGACAAGGAGCGATTATGGCAAGAAGTGCTGGAGCTTTTGCTCAATTAATGGCAAGAGATGGAAAATTTGCAACCGTGAAATTACCTTCAGGTGAAACACGTTTAATACTTGCAGATTGTATGGCAACTATCGGAGTGGTTTCTAACTCTGACCATCAATTGATTGTATCTGGTAAAGCAGGTAGAAGCAGATGGTTAGGAAGACGCCCACGTACAAGACCAGTAGTGATGAACCCAGTCGATCACCCAATGGGTGGTGGTGAAGGTCGTGCTTCAGGTGGTCATCCAAGATCTAGAAAAGGCATACCAGCTAAAGGTTATAGAACACGTACTAAAACCAAGGCTAGTAATAAGTATATTGTAGAACGTAGAAAGAAATAATTGAGATAATATGGCACGTTCATTAAAAAAAGGACCTTACATCCATTATAAATTAGACAAAAAAGTTGCTGAAAATGTTGCAGCTAACAAAAAAACGGTTATCAAGACATGGTCAAGAGCCTCTATGATATCACCAGATTTTGTAGGACAAACAATTGCAGTACACAATGGTCGTCAATTTGTACCAGTTTACGTAACTGAAAACATGGTAGGTCACAAACTAGGAGAATTTTCACCAACACGATCTTTTAGAGGTCACGCAGGTGCTAAAAATAAAGGTAAAAAATAAGTAGAGCTATGGGAAGTCGTAAAAAACAAATGGCAGACGCTATTAAGGAAGAAAGAAAGCATGTCGCTTTCGCAAAGCTTAATAATTGTCCTACTTCACCAAGAAAGATGCGTTTAGTTGCAGACTTGGTAAGAGGTCAAAAAGCTGAAATGGCTCTAAATATCTTAAGATTTAGTCCTAAAGAAGCATCACGACGTTTAGAAAAATTGTTATTATCAGCAATTTCTAACTGGCAAGCGAAAAATGAAGATGCAAACATTGAGGAAGCAGATTTATTTGTTCAAGAGATCAGGGTAGATGGAGGAGCAATGTTGAAAAGATTGCGTCCAGCACCACAAGGTCGTGCACACAGAATAAGAAAACGTTCCAACCACGTAACAGTTGTGATTGGATCAAAAACTAACACACAAGCTTAAATAGAGATATGGGACAAAAGACAAATCCAATCGGAAATCGTTTAGGAATTATCAGAGGATGGGAATCCAACTGGTATGGTGGCAATGATTATGGAGATAAACTTGCTGAAGACGACAAGATTAGAAAATACGTTCACGCTCGTTTATCTAAAGCAAGTGTGTCTAGAGTAATTATTGAGCGTACGCTTAAACTTGTAACCGTTACTATCACTACTGCAAGACCAGGTATCATTATCGGGAAAGGTGGACAAGAGGTAGACAAGTTGAAAGAAGAGCTTAAGAAAATTACTGATAAGGAAGTTCAATTGAACATCTTCGAAATTAAGAGACCAGAGCTAGACGCCTTTTTAGTAGGATCAAGTGTTGCTCGTCAAATAGAGAATCGTATCTCTTACAGACGTGCAATAAAAATGGCAATTGCTGCTACTATGCGTATGAATGCAGAAGGAATCAAGATTCAAATCAGTGGTCGTTTGAATGGTGCAGAGATGGCACGTTCAGAGCACTACAAAGAAGGAAGAATTCCATTATCAACATTCAGAGCCGATATTGACTATGCTTTAGTTGAGGCACACACTACTTATGGTAGATTGGGTATCAAAGTATGGATCATGAAAGGTGAAGTTTATGGCAAAAGAGAATTATCTCCACTTGTAGGTTTATCAAAAAAGCAACAAGGTGGTAAAGGGAATTCTGACGCGCCAAGACGCGGTGGGAATAATAAACCTCGTCGCAGAAAGTAATTTTTAAAGACAAAGAAAAATGTTACAACCTAGAAAAACAAAATTCCGTAAGGTCCAAAAAGGACGTATGAAAGGAAATTCTGAAAGAGGCCATGAGCTTTCTAACGGAATGTTCGGAATAAAATCCGTACATGAAAAAGGTATGTTTTTAACATCTCGTCAAATTGAAGCAGCTCGTATTGCAGCTACACGTTATATGAAAAGAGAAGGGCAATTATGGATTAAAATATTTCCAGACAAGCCTATTACAAAAAAGCCTCTTGAAGTACGTATGGGTAAAGGTAAAGGTGCTGTAGAATATTGGGTAGCAGTAGTTAAACCAGGTAGAATTATGTTTGAAGTCGGTGGAGTGCCTTTAGAAGTAGCTAAAGAAGCATTGCGTTTGGCAGCTCAAAAATTACCTGTTAAAACGAAGTTCCTCATCGCAAGAGATTACGAAGCTTAATATAAGATATTATGAAGCAATCAGAAATTATACAGCTTTCTACAGCTGAATTACAAGAAAAATTAGGTGACACTAGAAAGAGTTACGCAGACCTTAAATTGGCTCACGCAATCTCACCTCTAGAAAATCCAATCCAATTACGTAATGTAAGACGTAACGTAGCTAGAATGGCTACCGAGTTAACTAAAAGAGAAATACAATAATTGTATTCCGCTGAAAGATGGAAAAAAGAAACTTAAGAAAAGAACGTATAGGAGTTGTTACAAGTAACAAAATGATGAAATCCATTGTGGTTTCTGAAGTGAAAAAAGTAAAGCACCCTATGTATGGAAAATTCGTGTTGAAAACGAAAAAATACGTTGCACACGATGAGACAAACGACTGTAACATTGGTGATACAGTAAAGATCATGGAAACACGACCTTTATCAAAATCCAAATGTTGGAGATTAGTAGAAATAATTGAAAGAGCGAAGTAATTATGTTACAACAAGAATCAAGATTAAAAGTAGCTGATAACACTGGAGCAAAGGAAGTTTTAACTATCCGTGTTCTAGGTGGTACTAAAAGAAGATATGCTTCTGTAGGTGATAAAATAGTAGTATCTGTTAAAGATGCTACTCCTAACGGTAACGTAAAAAAAGGAGCTGTTTCTACAGCTGTTGTGGTACGTACTGTAAAAGAAGTAAGACGTCCAGACGGATCTTATATTAGATTCGACGATAACGCTTGTGTACTTTTAAATCCGCAAGGAGAAATGAGAGGCACACGTGTTTTTGGACCTGTAGCAAGAGAACTTCGTGATAAGCAATTCATGAAAATTGTATCATTGGCACCTGAAGTGCTTTAATGACTAATAAGATGACAAAGTTTAAAATAAAATCAGGCGATACAGTACAAGTAATTTCTGGAGACCATAAAGGTACCGAAGGGAAAGTACTTAAAGTATTGAAAGATAAAAACAAAGCAATCGTTGAAGGTGTCAACATGGTGAAGAAACATACCAAGCCAAGTGCACAAAACCCTCAAGGCGGCATTGTAGAGAAAGAAGCAGCTATCCATATGTCTAATTTATCATTATTAACTGGTAAAGGAGAAACTACAAGAGTAGGTTACAAAATGGAAGGTGATAAAAAAGTGAGATTTTCTAAAAAATCAAATGAAGTAATTTAGTTATGGCTTACACTCCAAGATTAAAACAAGAGTACAAGGACAAAGTAGTTACTGCTCTTACAGAAGAATTCGGATATAAAAACGTAATGCAAGTTCCAAAACTCAAAAAGATAGTCATATCTAAAGGTGTAGGTGCTGCAGTTGCCGATAAAAAATTAGTAGATCACGCTGTTGACGAGTTGACTAAAATTTCTGGTCAAAAAGCAGTAGCGACATTATCTAAAAAAGATATCGCAACTTTCAAGTTACGTAAAGGTATGCCAATTGGAGCTCGTGTAACCTTAAGAGGTGAGCAAATGTATGAGTTTTTAGACCGTTTGGTTACTTCTGCATTACCACGAGTTAGAGATTTTAACGGTATCAAAGCTACAGGATTTGACGGTAGAGGTAATTACACATTAGGTATTACCGAACAGATCATTTTCCCAGAAATTGATATCGATAAAGTTAACAGTATCTCTGGTATGGACATTTCATTTGTGACATCTGCCGATACAGATAAAGAAGCAAAATCGTTATTAACAGAATTAGGTTTACCTTTTCAAAAGAATTAAGATATGGCTAAAGAATCAATGAAAGCCCGTGAGGTGAAAAGACAAAAAATGGTAGATAAGTATGCTGAAAAGCGCAAAGCTCTTAAAGAAGCTGGCGATTATGAAGCATTACAAAAATTACCAAGAAATGCATCACCTGTACGTTTGCACAACCGTTGTAAATTAACAGGAAGACCTAGAGGTTACGTTCGTATTTTTGGAATTTCTCGTGTTATGTTACGTGAAATGGCAAACCAAGGACTTATCCCAGGTGTTAAGAAAGCAAGCTGGTAAAAAGCGATTTTTCGCATCCAATAATAGAGTATAAACTGGATATAGGTTTGGGAAGAACCAAAAACCACATCCGCAAATTAATATAAATGAATACAGATCCAATCGCAGATTATCTAACGAGAGTTAGAAATGCAGTAAAAGCCAACCACAGAGTTGTTGAAATACCTGCATCCAATCTGAAAAAAGAAATTACTAAAATATTATTCGACCAAGGATATATTTTAAGTTACAAGTTCGATGACTCTTCAGTACAAGGAACAATCAAAATTGCCCTTAAGTACAATAAAGAAACAAAAGAACCAGTCATCAAGAAGATTCAAAGATTAAGTAAACCAGGTTTACGTAAATACGCAAGTGCCAACGAAATGCCAAGAATCCTTAACGGTCTTGGAATTGCAATTGTGTCAACATCACATGGTGTTATGACAGGAAAGCAAGCGCATAGAGAAAATGTTGGTGGTGAATTATTGTGCTACGTTTACTAATAAAGAGAAGATATGTCAAGAATAGGAAAAAATCCAGTAGCAGTCCCACAAGGGGTTACGATAGACGTTAAAGACAATGTAATTACTGTAAAAGGTAAATTAGGTGAGTTATCTCAAGAGTTTTCTAACGTGGATATTACTTTAGAAGAAGGTAGCGTAGTCGTTAACCGTCCTTCTGATAGTAAAGAAGACAAAGCAAAACATGGTCTTTACAGATCATTGGTAAAAAATATGATAGAAGGTGTATCTACAGGATGGACTAAAGAATTGGAATTGGTTGGTGTTGGTTATAGAGCAACAAATCAAGGTCAAAAATTAGACATGGCTTTAGGATTTTCACACAACATTATTATTGATGTGGCACCAGAAGTTAAAGTGGAAACAGTTTCTGAAAAAGGAAAGAATCCAATTATCAAATTAACATCGCACGACAAACAACTTGTAGGACAAGTTGCAGCTAAAATCCGTGATTTTAGAAGACCAGAACCTTACAAAGGAAAAGGTATCAAGTTTGTAGGTGAAGTATTAAGAAGAAAAGCAGGTAAATCTGCATAATAGTTTAGTTATGGCATTGACAAAGAACGAAAGAAGATTAAGAATCAAAAGCAGAATTCGTAAAGTAGTTTCAGGAACTGAATCTAGACCTCGATTGGCTGTATTTAGAAGCAATAAAGAAATTTATGCACAAATTGTAGATGATGTAACTGGTAAAACTATTAGTGCAGCATCTTCAAGAGATAAAGACATTAGTTCTGCTAAAGGTACCAAATCAGAAATAGCAACCCTTGTTGGTAAAGCTATTGCTGAAAAAGCTTTAAAAGCAGGTGTAGAAACTATCTCTTTTGATAGAGGTGGTTATCAATATCACGGAAGAGTAAAATCATTAGCAGAGGGCGCTAGAGAAGGCGGACTAAAATTCTAAGACATTATGTATCAAAAATATAAAAACGCAGAGTTAGTAAAACCAAGTGGACTAGATCTTAAAGACCGTTTAGTTGGTGTACAAAGAGTTACCAAAGTAACCAAAGGTGGTAGAGCATTCGGTTTTTCTGCTATTGTAGTAATAGGAGATGAAGCAGGTGTTGTAGGTCATGGTTTAGGAAAATCTAAAGACGTTGCAACAGCAATTGCAAAAGCAATAGAAGATGCAAAGAAAAATTTAGTGAGAATCCCTCTTAAGAAAAAAACCTTACCACACGAACAAAAAGGAAAATTTGGTGGAGCAAGAGTAAATATCATTCCTGCTGCAGCTGGTACAGGTGTAATCGCTGGTGGAGCTGTAAGAACAGTTCTTGAGGCGGTTGGTGTACATGATGTATTATCAAAATCTCAAGGATCTTCTAACCCTCACAACGTTGTAAAAGCAACTTTTGATGCCTTATTGCAGTTGAGAGATGCTGGCTCTATTGCTAGAGAAAGAGGAGTTTCACTTGAAAAAGTATTTAACGGTTAATCTAACAATCATGGGAAAGATTAAAGTAACAAAAGTAAAAAGTGATATCAAACGCACTTCAACTCAAAAAAGAACATTAGAATCTTTAGGTTTACGCAAAATGAACCAATCAGTTGTGCACGATAACACACCAAGTATTCTTGGAATGGTTAGTAAAGTTCAACATTTAGTTTCTGTGGAAGAAATGAACTAAAAAGTTCAATTTTATACAAAAGACTCAATAGTTCATTCAATTTGACCTTTTTATAAAATAGATCCAACAGATTAAACAAAATAATACAGCATAAGTAATGGATTTACATAATTTAAAACCGGCCGAAGGGTCAGTAAAAAATCAAGGTAAAAGAATAGGTAGAGGACAAGGTTCTGGAAAAGGTGGTACCGCAACTCGTGGTCACAAAGGAGCAAAATCCCGTTCAGGTTATTCTAAAAAAGTAGGATTTGAAGGTGGCCAAATGCCACTTCAAAGACGTGTGCCTAAATTTGGATTTACAAACATTAACCGTGTCGAATATCAAGGTGTTAATCTTGACACATTACAACAATTGGTTGATGAGAAAAAAATAAAAGACACTGTAGATTTTAATACGCTATTCGAATTAGGTTTGGCTACAAAAAACGATTTGGTAAAAATACTAGGACGTGGAGAATTAAAATCAAAATTAAAAGTAACTGCTCATAAATTTACTGCTTCAGCAAAAGCTGCTATCGAAGCTGCAGGAGGAGAAGCTGTAACTTTATAAGACCATTTATAGGATGAAATTTATAGAGACTTTAAAAAATGTTTGGAAAATAACAGAGCTGAAAGACAGAATCATGCTAACGCTTGGTCTGCTTTTGGTGTATCGTTTTGGTGCTCAAGTGGTTTTACCAGGTATCGATGCAAGCCAATTAGGTGCTCTAGCTGAAAATACTGACCAAGGTTTATTGGGATTGCTTAATGCCTTTACTGGTGGAGCTTTCGCTAATGCATCAGTATTTGCTCTTGGGATCATGCCTTACATTTCAGCTTCGATTGTTGTCCAATTAATGGGTATTGCGATTCCTTATCTTCAAAAATTACAAAAAGATGGAGAAAGTGGTCGTAAAAAAATAAATCAGATCACACGTTGGTTGACCATTGCTATCTGTTTAGTGCAAGCACCAGGATATTTAGCTAGTTTGCCAACATTAGGCATTCCGACATCTGCATTCTTATTAGGAACAGGTGGTGTGTTTTATGTATCTTCTGTAATTATATTGGTTACAGGGTGTGTATTTGCTATGTGGTTGGGTGAGAAAATTACTGACAAAGGAATTGGTAATGGTATTTCATTATTGATCATGGTTGGTATCATAGCTCGTATGCCTGCATCATTTGTTCAAAACTACGCTTCAAGAATCGAAGGTGGTGGTAATGGTGGACTTATGATGGTATTGATAGAGCTCGTTATCTGGTTCGTTATCATCTTATTGTCTATTATGTTAGTAATGGCTGTTCGTAAAATAGCTGTTCAGTACGCACGTCGTACCGCATCTGGAGGATATGAAAAAAATGTTTTTGGATCACGACAATTTTTACCTTTAAAATTGAATGCATCAGGAGTTATGCCAATTATCTTTGCACAAGCAATTATGTTTGTTCCAAGTTTAATAGGTAAGTCGTTTGGATCAAGTGACGCAGGTCAATGGATGCAAGCACAGTTCTCTGATATTTTTGGTTTATGGTACAACATCGTATTTGCATTATTGATTATAGTATTTACCTATTTCTATACGGCAATTACAGTTCCTACCAACAAAATGGCAGATGATTTAAAACGTAGTGGTGGATTTATTCCTGGTATCAGACCTGGAACAGAAACATCAGAATATTTAGATAAAATAATGTCTCAAATTACCTTACCAGGTTCTATATTTTTGGCTTTGATAGCTGTGTTCCCAGCATTCGTAGTTCAACTTATGGGTACTCAACAAGGATGGGCGTTATTCTTTGGTGGCACATCGCTACTAATTATGGTAGGAGTTGCAATAGATACCATGCAACAAGTAAATTCATACTTGTTGAACAAACACTATGATGGCTTAATGAAAACCGGTAAAAATAGAAAAGCAGTAGCTTAATATTATTATGGCAAAACAAGCAGCAATAGAACAAGACGGATCAATCATCGAAGCATTATCAAATGCAATGTTTCGTGTTGAGTTAGAAAATGGTCATATTGTGACTGCGCATATTTCTGGTAAAATGCGTATGCACTACATTAAATTATTACCAGGAGATAAAGTAAAATTAGAAATGAGCCCTTATGATTTATCAAAGGCTCGAATAACTTATAGATACTAATACGAACACGATGAAAGTAAGAGCATCAGTTAAAAAAAGAAGTGCCGATTGCAAATTGGTACGTCGAAAAGGAAGACTTTACGTCATTAACAAAAAGAATCCTAGATTCAAACAAAGACAAGGTTAATTATGGCAAGAATTGCAGGTGTAGATATACCAAAACAAAAAAGAGGAGTCATCTCCTTAACTTACATCTATGGAATAGGTGCAAGTAGAGCAAAAGAAATTTTAGCGAACGCTAAAGTTGATGAAAACACTAAAGTTCAAGATTGGACAGACGACGAAATCAGTAATATTCGTGAGGCTGTTGGATCTTATACTATTGAGGGTGAATTACGTTCAGAGATTCAATTAAACATCAAACGTTTGATGGATATTGGATGTTACAGAGGTATCCGTCATAGAGCAGGACTTCCGTTAAGAGGTCAGCGCACTAAAAATAACTCTAGAACAAGAAAAGGTAGAAGAAAAACAGTTGCTAACAAGAAAAAAGTAACTAAATAATTAGTAATATGGCAAAGTCAAGTACTAAAGTTAAAAAACGCAAAGTCGTTGTTGACTCTATTGGAGAAGCTCACATTGCAGCATCATTCAATAACATCATTATCTCTTTAACTAATAAAAAAGGAGATGTTGTGGCATGGTCATCAGCAGGTAAAATGGGATTCAGAGGTTCTAAAAAGAACACGCCTTACGCAGCACAATTGGCTGCAGAAGATGCTGCTGGTGTTGCTAGAGAAGCAGGACTTAAAAAAGTAAAAGTTTACGTTAAAGGTCCAGGAAATGGTAGAGAATCTGCCATCCGTTCAATCCATAATGCAGGTATCGAAGTATCAGAAATCATTGATGTTACTCCTTTACCACATAATGGATGTCGTCCTCCAAAACGTAGAAGAGTATAGTTTATTCAGAACTTTAATTAATATCAACTGTTTGCAGTTGATATTAATTATTTCTATTAAATTTGCAAACTAAAATTTTATTAACAAGTATCAATTAGAGAGACCAACGTTTGTCGAAGGATAAGATTAAGACCTTAATTCACAGACACTCTCAAAAAACAATTAAGAAATGGCAAGATATACTGGTCCTAAAACTAAAATAGCACGTAAATTCGGTGAAGCTATTTATGGAGATGATAAAGCTTTCGAAAAAAGAAACTATCCTCCTGGACAACATGGTGCAAACAAGCGTCGTGGAAAACAATCTGAATACGCAATCCAATTGATGGAAAAGCAAAAAGCAAAATACACCTATGGTGTGTTAGAGCGTCAATTCAGAAACATGTTTAAAAAAGCAACTGCAGCTCCTGGAATTACAGGTGAGGTGTTGTTACAACTTTGTGAGTCTCGTTTAGATAACGTTGCTTACCGTATGGGTTTAGCACCTTCACGTAGTGGAGCTCGTCAATTGGTTTCTCACAGACACATCACAGTAAACGGAGAGATTGTTAACATCCCTTCTTACCAATTGAAAGCAGGTGACGTTGTTGCTGTAAGAGAAAAATCTAAATCTTTAGAAGCGATCCAAAACTCATTAGCTAACTCTAGCAATGTTTACGAATGGATTACTTGGAATAACGAAAAAAAGGAAGGAACCTATGTTTCTGTTCCTGCAAGAGTTCAAATTCCAGAAAACATCAACGAGCAATTTATCGTCGAATTATATTCTAAATAATAACTGATACAAAACGCAATATGGCAATATTAAATTTTCAAAAGCCCGACAAAGTAATCATGATTGATTCAACTGAGTTTGAAGGTAAATTTGAATTTAGACCTTTAGAACCAGGTTATGGATTAACAGTAGGTAATGCTTTAAGAAGAGTTTTGTTATCTTCTTTAGAAGGATTCGCAATCACATCTGTAAGAATTGAAGGTGTTGATCACGAATTTTCTACAATTGCTGGAGTAGTTGAAGATGTTACAGAAATCATCTTAAACTTAAAACAAGTTAACTTTAAGCGTCAAATTGACGAAATCGATAACGAAACTGTTACCATTTCAATCTCTGGACAAAATCAAATCACTGCTGGCGATTTCCAAAAATTCATTTCTGGATTCCAAGTATTGAACAAAGATTTAGTGATTTGTAATTTAGATCCAAAAGTAAGTATCAATATGGAGCTTACTATTGAAAAAGGTAGAGGATACGTTCCTGCTGAAGAAAACAAAAAAGCTTCTGCACCAATCGGAACCATCTTTACAGATTCTATTTACACTCCAATAAAGAATGTAAAATACACTATTGAAAACTTCCGTGTTGAGCAAAAAACTGATTACGAAAAACTTGTTTTTGAGATCATCACTGACGGTTCAATAGCGCCAAAAGACGCTTTGACTGAAGCAGCTAAAATATTAATTCACCACTTCATGTTATTCTCTGACGAGCGTATCACTTTAGAAGCTGATGAAATAGCACAAACAGAAACTTATGATGAAGAATCACTTCACATGAGACAACTATTGAAAACTAAATTAGTTGATATGGATCTTTCTGTTAGAGCACTTAATTGCTTAAAAGCGGCAGAGGTTGATACTTTAGGTGACTTGGTATCTTTCAATAAAAACGATTTAATGAAATTCAGAAACTTCGGTAAAAAATCATTAACTGAACTAGAAGAACTAGTAAATGTTAAAGGTTTGAACTTCGGAATGGATTTAAGCAAATATAAATTAGATAAAGATTAATCACTTCATAGTTTGCTCCCCATGGTGGGTCGTAGCAAGATGAAGGTTATACAAAAATGTCATGAGACACGGAAAAAAAATAAACCATTTAGGTCGTAAAACTGCTCACAGAAAATCAATGTTGGCAAATATGGCTTGTTCTTTAATCGAGCACAAACGTATCAACACTACAGTTGCAAAAGCAAAAGCGTTGAAGCAATTTGTTGAGCCAATGATTACAAAATCTAAAGAAGACACAACCCACAACAGACGTATCGTTTTTTCTCGTTTGAGACAAAAAGAAGCGGTTGCTGAATTGTTTAGAGATGTAGCTCCTAAAATTGGTGATCGTCCAGGGGGATACACACGTATCATTAAACTTGGTAATCGTTTAGGTGATAATGCTGATATGGCAATGATCGAATTAGTAGATTTCAACGAAATTTACAATGCAGATAAACAACCTAAAAAGAAAACAACTCGTAGAAGTCGTTCTAAAAAGTCTGACGATGCGACGGTAGCTGCACCAGCTGTTGAAACTAAAGCAGAAAAAGCACCAGAAGCTCCTGCTAAAGCTGAAGACAAAAGTGGAGAAGAAGAATAAATGAGAATACATTTATATAAATATAAAAGGGATAAACATTTTAGTTTATCCCTTTTTTTTTGCACCTTTATTTTAGGAAACGGCACATTTATTGTGAGAATTGTTTTATTGAAAGAGTACTGACCTTAAACTATATATTTATGAAAAAGATTTTACTTTGTTTTACGTTGTTTGTTTGTGGCTATAGTTTTTATGCCCAACAAGATTCATATAATACACCTTTGATTAATATTGATGATTTTTCAGATAAATTTGGTGCTTTACGGTCTAATAAATTTGCAAACAAAATTGATGGCTCGCCATTGCTCTTTAGCGGTACATCAAACACACTGATAATCTATACCAATGACGATAAAGCGTACAGAGTTAAAAATGGCAACTACAATGCTTTCACAGGTGAAATTGTGACAGAATTTGCAAAAGACTCACTATTTGTCTTTGATAAGGACAATATAAAATTTGCCAAACTAAATAATAAGGTGCTTAAAAAATATAAGGATAAAAGCCTTGAAACAAAATTTTACTTTGTTTTGAGCGAAGGTCAACAGATAACGTTTTTAAAAGGCCATTATGCAGTAATTGAAAATGCGAAAGTCAATCTTCTCACAGATATAGTTGAGGAGAATAGCAAGTATGCCATTGACGAAAAATATTATATAAGCAAAGACAATGCTACAGTAGTTGAAGTAAAATTAAGAAAAAGTTCAATCTTAAATGAAATGAAGGATCACAAAGACGAAGTTGTGACTTTTGTCAAGGAAAACAATCTTTCATATAATAAAGAAGAAGACTTAATTAAGATTATGAGGTATTATAATGGGCTTTAATTTTTAGGAATAAAAAAAATATAAAAAGGGTAAACATTTTAGTTTATCCTTTTTTTTATGCAATTTTGCAAAACCTTTTTTTAGAAATGAAGTACAATAAACGACAAAAAGCCATCATTCTTCTTTCGGATGGCACTATTTTTCACGGTAAATCAATAGGTAAATCGGGTTCAGCCTTTGGAGAAGTTTGTTTTAACACAGGCACAACCGGTTATCAGGAAATCTTTACAGACCCTTCATATTATGGACAATTAATGGTAGCGACCAATGCACATATTGGTAACTACGGAACGCTTTCTGATGAAGTAGAATCAGATTCTATTAAAATTGCTGGATTGATTTGTAAAAATTTCAGTTTCAATTATTCAAGACCAGCAGCCGATGATTCTTTAGAAAGCTTTTTTGAAAAGAATGATTTGTTGGCCATTTCTGATGTTGACACTAGAGCTTTGGTGAGTTACATAAGAGACAATGGAGCGATGAATGCTGTCATCTCTACAGAAGTTGATAATATTGAGGGTTTAAAAAAGCAATTGGCTGCAGTTCCAGATATGAAAGGGTTGGAGTTGGCTTCAAAAGTATCAACTACCGAGCCGTATTATTTTGGAGACGAAAATGCAACCTTCAAAATAGCAGCATTAGATATAGGAATTAAGAAAAACATCCTACGCAATCTAGCAAAGCGTGATGCTTACATAAAAGTATTTCCATATAATGCAACCTTTGAAGACATGAGTGCTTTTAACCCAGATGGATACTTTTTATCAAATGGTCCAGGAGATCCTGAACCTTTGGTAGAAGCTCAAGCTGTCGCTAAAGAAATCATCAAACGAAATTTACCATTATTCGGCATCTGTTTAGGGCATCAAGTGATTGCTTTGGCTAACGGGATCTCGACATATAAAATGCATAATGGTCATCGAGGAATCAATCATCCTGTTAAAAACCTAGTGACTGGAAAAGGAGAAATCACATCGCAAAATCATGGCTTTGCTATCAATAGAGAAGAAACGGAGCAGCATTCAGATATAGAGATAACTCATGTGCATTTGAATGATAACACAGTTGCAGGCATCAAAATGAAATCAAAAAACTGTTTTTCAGTTCAGTATCATCCAGAGGCAAGTCCTGGCCCACACGATTCGTCATACTTGTTTGACCAGTTTATAGAAAACATAAAAAATAAATAATAGTGAAACCTCAAAGAACCATCAGATTCTTTGAGGTTTTTTCATAACGAAAACATTATCGTAAATTTTAAATACAATTCTGAATTGTATTAAGTATAATTAGGATAACAATTTTGTAAATTTACGTAGATAAAACCTGAAAAGGTTAGTTAAGAAATCAGCAATAAATAATAAAATAAAAAATAACCAATACTATGAGCATTATAATCAACATTCACGCAAGACAAATTTTAGATTCACGAGGTAACCCAACAATCGAAGTCGATGTCGTTACCGAAAATGGCATTATGGGACGTGCTGCTGTGCCTTCTGGAGCATCAACAGGTGAACATGAAGCAGTTGAGTTGCGTGATGGAGGAAAAGCTTATATGGGGAAAGGGGTTTTAAAAGCTGTAGATAATGTAAATTCAATTATAGCTCAAGAACTATTGGGAACACCTATTTTTGAACAAAATAAAATCGATCAAATCATGATTGATTTAGACGGCACCAAAAACAAATCAAAATTAGGAGCCAATGCCATTTTGGGTGTCTCTCTTGCCGTTGCAAAAGCTGCAGCTAACGAATTGGGAATGCCTTTATATCGTTATGTTGGTGGTGTGTCTGCAAACACTTTGCCAGTCCCAATGATGAACATCATCAATGGTGGTTCACATAGTGATGCACCTATTGCGTTTCAAGAATTCATGGTGATGCCAGTAAAGGCAAAGAATTTTACCCATGCCATGCAAATGGGAACAGAAATTTTCCATCACCTTAAAAAAGTATTGCATGATAGAGGGTTGAGTACAGCTGTTGGTGATGAAGGTGGCTTTGCCCCAAATTTAGCTGGTGGTACTGAAGATGCACTCGATACGATTAACAAGGCAGTAAATCAAGCAGGCTATAAATTGGGTGATGATGTGATGATTGCTTTAGATTGTGCCTCTGCAGAGTTTTATATTAATGGTAAATATGATTACACCAAATTTGAAGGAGAAACAGGTAAAATACGCACAAGTAAAGAACAAGCTGATTACTTAGCGGAGTTATGCGCTAAATATCCAATTATCTCTATTGAAGATGGCATGGATGAAAACGATTGGGAAGGCTGGAAATACCTAACTGAAAAAATCGGAGACAAAGTTCAATTGGTTGGTGATGATTTATTTGTAACTAATGTTGAGCGTTTATCTAGAGGCATCAAAGAAGGTATTGCAAATTCTATACTAATAAAAGTGAACCAAATCGGAACGCTTACAGAAACCATTGCAGCAGTAAATATGGCACATAATGCTGGTTATACATCAGTTATGTCACATCGTTCTGGTGAAACGGAGGATAATACCATTGCAGATTTAGCGGTCGCATTAAACACTGGGCAAATCAAAACAGGGTCGGCATCTCGAAGTGATCGTATGGCAAAATACAACCAATTGCTACGTATTGAGGAAGAATTGGGCCAAGTGGCTTATTTTCCTGGAGTGAAGGCATTCAAGCAGAAATAACAATTTTATTTTTTTTAAAATGTATATAAAAGCCCATTCGTTAACTCGTATTGGGTTTTTGGTATGGTCACAATCGGATTTGCATCAAAATTGTAGGTAAAAGTTGTTTTGAAGGCTAAAGACTCCATAATCTTGATGAGCATCGATGTTTCACTGGCAAGCCGATAATCTTCAAAACTATCTATTTTAGGTTGATAGTAACTTGTACTTATCAATGATAAATTATCGGTTGGGTACAAACTGAACGAAACGTACATACTCCCTCTAACGTCTTTTTGTATGCGGTCTTCAACTATACCTGATGCCTTTTCGTATTCATACATAATCAAAGTGCCCAAATAAAAACGGTAATCTTCAGTCGCATACAACTTAAATCGTGGTCCCAATCCTGCAAGTCCTCTAAAATCAATTTCAGAAATCGCATCATATTGGGCTTGCACAAAAGCTTCCATTTTTATCTTTTCAGTCAGCCTGTGATTGTATCTCAAATGCTGCGTACCTTTATTGACAAACGAACTGCCTTCCAATTTCTGGAAATTGAGATCATTCATAAAAAGCCATAGCTCTTTTTTATTATTGAACTGAACGTGCGCCTTATTGGCAATCTTAAAGATGCTTTTTTTGTTCTTGATAAGACTGACATCCAAACTCACCGAACCAGTCCATTTAGCAGAATCTGTCACTTTGCGTAACGTTTCAACATTGACCACTTGTGCATGCAAAAAATTGAAATCAATAATGATGAATATAAGAACGAAAAAAAGTCTTGTCAAAACACTGCGGATTAATGAATAACAAATTTAAAAAATTGAATCCGAAAAGGGAACCGATACCATTCTTTTTAAGTATCAATTTTATTAATGACAGAATTGTTAAAACCTTTGTAAATAGGCTTTATAAATCGTGATATATTTCGTAATTTCGTGGTGTCAAATTCGGCAACAGATTAAAATAAAAATTTACAATATATATGTCAAATACTGCTACTTTAGAAATTAATGGTAAAAAATATGAGTTCCCACTGGTTGTAGGAACAGAAAATGAGGTTGCCATCGATATAAAAAACTTAAGAAGTACTACAGATAGTGTCATTACTATCGATCCAGGTTATAAAAATACAGGTTCTTGCGAAAGTGCTATTACATTCTTAAATGGTGAAAAAGGGATATTAAGATATAGAGGGTATTCAATTGAAGAACTTGCTGAAAAGGCAGATTTTCTTGAAGTGGCTTTTCTTTTGATTTTTGGTGAATTACCAACTAAAGACCAGTTAGAAAAATTCCATACAGACATCAAAGCACAATCGGTTGTTGATGAAGATGTACGCAAGATAGTTGATGCATTCCCAAAATCTGCACATCCAATGGGTGTTATTTCGTCTTTGACAAGTGCTTTAACAGCGTTTAACCCTTCTTCGGTAAATGTAAATTCGGAAGAAGATATGTACAAAGCGATTGTAAAGATATTGGGTAAATTCCCTGTATTGGTTGCTTGGACGCATCGTAAAAAACAAGGATTGCCATTAGATTATGGAGATAAAAATTTAGGTTATGTAGAAAATATCTTAAAAATGATGTTCAAACAGCCTAATGAAGAGTATATATTAAATCCTATTTTAATAAATGCTTTAGACAAATTATTAATATTACATGCAGACCATGAGCAGAACTGTTCTACTTCTACAGTAAGAATTGCAGGCTCATCACATGTTGGATTGTTTGCTTCGCTTTCTGCAGGTATTTCTGCACTTTGGGGACCACTTCATGGAGGTGCTAACCAAGCGGTTTTAGAAATGTTGGAAGCTATTAAAGAAGATGGTGGCGATACTGCAAAGTATATGGCTAAAGCTAAAGACAAAGAAGATCCATTTCGTTTAATGGGATTCGGACACAGAGTATATAAAAACTTCGATCCACGAGCTAAAATCATCAAAAAAGCTGCAGACGAAGTGCTTGACAATTTAGGTATCGAAGACCCAATTTTAGACATTGCCAAAGGATTGGAGCAAGAAGCGTTAAGAGACCAATACTTTGTAGATCGTAAGTTGTATCCTAATGTCGATTTCTATTCTGGTATCATTTACCGAGGTATGGGCATCCCAACCGATATGTTTACAGTGATGTTTGCATTAGGTCGTTTACCAGGTTGGATTGCACAATGGAGAGAAATGCGTCTTAACAACGAGCCAATTGGTCGTCCACGTCAAATATATGTTGGAGAAACTTTAAGGCCTTTTGTGTCTATCGATAAACGCTAAATCATAACGATAGTGATATAAGCTTCATTTTTATAATGAGGCTTTTTTTATATTTGTAATCTATGGACTATTTAAAACTTAACATAAAAAACGAGACCTCTCGATTAAGAGCTGTGGTTTTAGGAACTGCAACAAGCAATGGTCCAACACCAACAGTAGAGGAAGCTTACGACCCAAAATCGTTAGAGCATATCAAAGCTGGTACCTATCCTGTTGAAGCTGATATGGTAAAAGAGATGGATGCGGTAGCAAAAGTGTTCGAAAAATATAATGTTAAGGTCTATCGTCCTGACCTTATTGAAGACTATAACCAAATATTTGCTAGAGATATTGCTTTTGTAATTGACGATATTTTTATAAAAGCCAATATTCTACCAGAACGTGATGAAGAGTTAGACGCTATTCAATATGTAATAGACCAGATAGATCCAAAAAAAGTAATTCGTCCACCAGAAGAGGTTCATATTGAAGGTGGAGACGTAATGCTTTGGAACAACCATATTTTTATTGGAACCTATAAAGGCAGCGATTATAAAAATTATATCACTGCTCGTACCAATATGGAAGGCGTAAACTTTATTAAAGACTTATTTCCTGATAAGATTGTAAAAGAATTTGACCTTGTAAAATCTAAAATTGAACCAAGAGATAATGCTTTGCATCTCGATTGTTGCTTTCAACCAGTTGGAAAAAATAAAGGGATCATTTATAAAAGTGGTTTTAGGGAAGAAAGTGATTATGTGTATTTGGTAAATCTTTTTGGAAAAGAAAACCTATTCCACATCACACGCGAAGAAATGTACCACATGAACAGTAATATCTTTTCCATTGCTGAAGATGTCGTGATTTCCGAACGCAATTTTACACGTTTGAATACTTGGTTGCGCAAACATGGTTTTACTGTTGAAGAAGTACCTTATGCAGAGATTTCCAAACAAGAAGGTTTGTTGCGTTGCTCTACAATGCCTTTGATAAGGGATTAATACCTGCTTTCATAGGTATCTCATCCTTAAAAACCAAAATAAAAAAGCAGTTTAATTAAGTATTACCTTCTTAATTGACCGTTGGTTACCAATTTTAAACACTGCTAAATAAGTGGCTTTACTTAACGAATCTACAGAAATCTGCTCTGTTTGTTGGGTCAATGTTTTTGAAACGATTTCTTTGCCTTGGATATCCACCAATTTAAAATCGACTGATGCTTGCAACGGATTTTTAAAGCTAATGGTCATGTTCTTACTTGCAGGGTTTGGGTACATTGTGATGGATGCATCAAACGTTGTGTCATCAACACCCAAAGAGGCATCATAAGCAACTGAAAACTCCATGGCAGCACCAAGCGACCCTTTAATCACTTCATAGGCATATACAGGATCCATATTGGCCAAATTGTCATTGGCTGTATGGTTTACTGGCGAAATATTCTTTTCGTAAAGTCCAGTGATGATTTCTCCATTGTTTTCAAATGGGATATAATCTGAAGCATAGGCATAAGAAATTTCGGTATTGAGATTAGAGTACAGCTCAATACAATTAGCCAAAACGGTTGTAGCTGCTGCCGAAGCTGCATTGTTGGATGGAGGACTGCTTTGGTCTCTTTCACAAACTACAGTATTGTTGGTCATGCCATTGACACCACCAACTTCGTCGATATTAAAGACCAGTTTAATGTCCATATTTTGGGGAATCACAGTAGTGTTGACATAATATTGACTACCAATCAAACCTGCTTCTTCACCACTAAAATGAATAAATTTAATGGAATACTCGGTAGCAACATCTTTTAAAAGTCGAGCCAATTCCAAAAGCAACACAGTGCCTGTACCATTGTCGTTGGTGCCAGGACCATTAATGGTGTCGTAATGTGCATCGATAATCAAAAAAGTATTTGGGTACACAGTCCCAGTTTTGGTGACGATAATGTTATTGGTCGTTTTGCCATTATGGGTAAAAGGTTGCAACACCACGTTGGTATAGCCCAAACTTTGGTAACGAGCCGTTATCCAGTTTTGTGTATTGGTGAGTGCAGTTGAACCCAATGTTTTAATTCCAAAACTCTCAAACGTTGTAAGGTCATTTAGTACATTGCTTGCAGAGGTGTTGGCAACAATGCCACCATAATAAGAATTGTAGGTTTGTGCCTTGGTCGTGCCAATAAAAACGAGAGTGCACACAAAAAATAAAAAACGCTTCATCATACCGATTTGGAATTAAAGCCGCTAAAATAAGTCTTTATTAATGGGATTGCAATTTTTGGAAATGAAAGTGGTATTAATGATAAGAAATTGAGGTTTTGTTTAATGCGACGATATGGATTGTTTTAATTATCTATATCGATAGTTAAACGAAGTTAGTTTTTTTAATTGAAAAAGAAATACGTAGTTCTACGTAATTTTGGTAAAAAGAGTGTCTATTTTCTATACAAAAAGTAGTTGTTTACCAAATCGATATAAATACGTTTGGCTTCGTCTGGTGTGACGTCTTTTACTTGGAAGAGTGCGTTGGTCTTAAACGCGTTAATGATGGGCTTGCTACTACTTGGACGTTCGTAGTTGTTGGTCGCTTTTTTGTAATAGGCATAGAGGCGCAATAAAAAATCGGCAGGAAATGGTTCTGTAAACGCATTAATACGTTCTACAGCATCATCAAATTCTATATCCAATGCGCTTTTTGTCATGGCTTTTCGGCAATGATGCTCATGCCTCCTTTTACTTTTTGGTTTAACACTACCTTTATATCAGCATCTAAAGGTAAAAAAACATCCACTCGAGAGCCAAATTTTATAAAGCCAGAGTCGGCTCCTTGTTTGACCTCTTCATCTACTTTAGCATAGTTGACAATGCGTTTTGCCAATGCACCAGCAATTTGTCGATGAAGCACTTTGCCAAAAGCATCGTTTTCGACGACCACTGTGGTACGCTCGTTTTCTTCACTGGCTTTTGGGTGCCATGCTACCAAAAACTTGCCTGGATGGTATTTGCTGAACACAACTTTACCACCAACAGGATAGCGAGTGACGTGTACATTTATTGGTGACATAAAAATGGATACCTGTAATCGTTTTTCGTTAAAAAATTCCTTTTCAAATACCTCTTCAATCACCACTACTTTACCGTCAACAGGAGACAATACATGGTTGTCGTTGAGTTGTCCCAAACGTTTAGGATTTCTAAAAAATTGGAGAATCAATAAAAAGAACGCCACAACCACCAACATCATCGTGGTACGCAACCATGACAAAGATACAAACTGGTCGATGAGCAAAATAATAGCAACGACTGCTACTAAACTACCAAATATAATTTTTTGTCCTTCTTTATGAAACATACGGAAACAGTCTTAAAAATAAATAGATAAAAGGTGCTGCAAAAATAATACTATCCAGTCGATCCAACAAGCCTCCATGTCCTGGCATAATAACGCCACTATCTTTTACACCAGCTTGTCGTTTAAATTTAGATTCTATCAAATCACCCAAAGTCCCAAACACTGTGACCACAATACTCAAGGCGAGCCAATGTGTAAAATCTAAAGTTTCGGTAAAGTTAGCAATAAAATAGGATACAATGCATGCAAAAAATAAACCTCCAAGGAACCCTTCGACCGTTTTTTTGGGCGATACACTCGGAAACAGTTTTTGTTTTCCAAAGTTTTTGCCTACCAAATAGGCTCCTGTATCATTGACCCAAACCAATATAAACGAACCAAGCAATAGCATTGGTGTAAACGTATTGTTGAAATTGGCAATCAATATCAAAAAGATAAATGAGGTAGTTAGGTAAAATGTGGTAAGGATATAACGTTTGGTGCTAAATAACGGAATCGTTTTTTCTGAAAATAAATCCTTGATGAGAAAAAGCTGAACAAAAACAGTGACCACTTGAAGTATTTTTATGGCTTCATTAAAACCTGTATCGATAGGATTGGTCAAACACCAGGTACTAAAACCCAAATACATCACAACAAAAACCACATAAGGTGCTTTGCTTTCTAATTGGATGAGTTTTTTGAATTCGGCCATACAAATCAATCCGAACACCAAAAAGAGGACGACCAATACATATTGCCAATAAATTGAAAGTATAAGTAATGATATATATAAAGCTCCTGATATAGCTCTTGTACTGAATTCCTTCATTTATAAATCTTCTAACAGAAGCAAATATAAGTTTTTTGAGCTACTTCCATAGGTTAGGAAATCTTTATCTTCTAAAGTCTTGAAGTGTTTGATGGTTGTAATGTTGGTAGGAATCTTTTCTCTGTTTTTATTTTTGATGCCTCGTAAGCCTTCTCCAATGTTTTCAACAAACTGACTTGTCGTGGCATAGATGATGAAGTTGGGAGGAAGGTCTTTTAGTTTTTTTTCTGCAATTTGATTAGATGAAATCAATAAGGAACCATCATCGGCAATCAAGTATTCGCAGGTAGATAAGAAATAAGTGCTTTCGGCTGTTTTTTTGGTGGCTTTGATATCAAAGCCTTTGAATAAGTCTTTTAAGCGATCATCAATAACAAAGGCTTGTTTGTCTTCCCAATCATTTTCAGATAAAATCTCTTTAAGGTTTCGGTTAATTTCATCCATATTTTCACAATACAGGAATTTCCCGCCATTGGCTTTAAAATTTATGGTAAATTTCTCGTCAATGGGAAGTTTTATTTCAGGCATATACTTGCCTCGCTCTTCGCTTTTTATGTGATCTTCAGAACCATCTTTTTTTCCAAAGATTTTACGAAATAGACTCATTTATGGGGTGCTATTAACCTGTTTCTTAAATTGATTCTACCAAATATAAAAAAACTTAAATTAACAAAGGATTAATTTAAGTTTTTTATGGGGTTTTGTAAGGTTTATTTTAGTAAGTCGTCTTTGACTTCTTCTTCTGTTTCGTCTTTAACTTCTTCTTTTTGAGATGTTTCGGTGTCATTAATGACATCGTCTGGGTGCTCATAAGTTGCATAAGGACGTTTTCCGAAGATTTTCTCCAGATTATCTTTGAAAATCACCTCTTTTTCAAGCAATACTTCTGCAAGGGTCGTGAGTTTGTCTTTATGTTCTTCAAGGAGTGCAATGGCCCTTTGGTATTGCTCTTCAATGATATCAGAGATTTCTTTATCTATCAATTCGGCAGTACGCTCACTATATGGTTTTGTAAAGCCATATTCATTTTGCCCTGACGAATCGTAATAAGTTAGATTTCCAACTTTATCACTCAATCCATAGATGGTAACCATAGCTCTGGCTTGTTTGGTCACTTTTTCAAGGTCACTCAATGCACCTGTCGAAATTTTATTGAAAATCACTTTTTCGGCAGCTCTACCTCCAAGTGCAGCACACATTTCGTCAAGCATTTGCTCTGGTCTGACAATCAGACGTTCTTCTGGCAGATACCAAGCAGCACCAAGTGAACGTCCACGAGGCACAATGGTGACTTTGACTAAAGGTGCAGCATGCTCTAACATCCAACTGATAGTGGCATGACCCGCTTCGTGGAACGCAACCGCACGTTTTTCGTCTGGAGTGATTATTTTGTTTTTCTTTTCCAATCCACCTATGATTCTATCAACGGCATCCAAGAAATCTTGTTTATTGACTGCTTTTTTGCCCTTACGAGCAGCAATTAAAGCCGCTTCGTTACATACGTTGGCAATATCAGCTCCAGAGAAACCAGGTGTTTGGCGTGATAGAAAATCGATATCTAAATCTTCAGCTTTTTTGATAGGTCTTAAATGCACTTCAAAAATTTCCTTACGCTCTCTGATGTCTGGTAAATCGACAAATATTTGACGGTCAAAACGACCAGCTCGCATCAAGGCTTTATCCAAGACATCAGCTCTATTGGTTGCTGCCAATACGATTACGTTGGTATTTGTACCAAAACCATCCATTTCAGTCAATAACTGGTTAAGGGTGTTTTCTCTTTCGTCGTTAGAACCAGAGAAATTATTTTTTCCTCTCGCTCTACCTATAGCATCAATTTCATCAATAAAAATAATGGAAGGTGATTTTTCTTTGGCTTGTTTGAATAAATCACGTACACGTGATGCACCAACACCTACGAACATTTCTACGAAATCGGAACCTGATAAAGAGAAGAAAGGTACTTTTGCTTCACCTGCTACCGCTTTTGCCAATAAGGTTTTACCTGTTCCAGGAGGCCCTACAAGCAATGCGCCTTTAGGAATCTTACCTCCTAAAGAGGTATATTTGTCTGGGAATTTAAGAAAATCTACAATTTCTTGTACCTCTTCTTTGGCGCCTTCTAAACCTGCGACATCTCTAAATGATGTTTTGACATCGGTGTTTTCATCAAATAGTTTGGCTTTCGATTTTCCTATATTGAAAATCTGTCCACCAGCACCACCACCAGCACCACCAGACATACGTCGCATGATAAAAATCCAGATACCAATAATCAATACAAATGGTAATAAGGACAGTAAAAGTTCGCCCCAAGCATTACTTTCGGTCACATATTTGACTTCGGTATTAAGGTTGTTCTCTTTGATGGTTTTGGCAATATCTTCTTGAAATAACTGCAAATCTCCAAACTCAAATTGATAATTTGGCATTGGAGTAACCGTTGGAAATATACTTGTAGGCTTTGTGCCTTTATGTGTTTCGGTTTGTTGAGCTTTATCTGTTAAATAAACTTTAGCTTCACGCTTGTTGACAATTTCTATTTTGGCTACATCGCCTTTTTGTAGATAATCAATAAACTGTGCAGGCGTGGTTGTCTTGGCATCGCTTGCCCCAAAACCACCAGAAAAAATCTGGATACCAAAAAATACTGCAATAATAATCCCATAAATCCAATATGGATTCATTTTTGGTTTTTTGTTTATATTCTTGTTTTCTTTAGCCATTAATGTTTTTTTAGTAACTTGTTTGTATTACAGTTGTTTTTGCATCTCCCCAAAGACTTTCGATGTCATAATATTGACGTATGTGTTTTTGGAAAACGTGTACAACTACGTTGACATAGTCCATTAGCACCCATTCTGCATTTTCGCTACCTTCAATATGCCAAGGTTTGTCTTTGAGCTCTTTGCTTACTTTTTTCTGTATGGAATTGACTATGGCATTAACTTGTGTGTTTGAAGTACCTTCACAAATAATGAAATAATCACAAACCGTATTTTCTAACGCTCTTAAATCGAGTATATTAATTTCTTTTCCTTTTACATCTTCAATACCACTTAATATTGTTGTTATTAATTGGTCTGTGTTATTATTATCTTTCGCCATTAAAATGATTTAGTTTGTGCAAAGTTATTATTTTTTTAGTTCTTTTGGACTTTAAAACCTCTTAAGAATATCATAATTTAATAAAATATATCCTATGCGTATAATCAAACTTAATGCCATTGACAGCACCAACTCTTTTTTAAGGCAGTTGAGTGTTGAAGAAGGTATTACAGATTATACGGTTGTTGTCACAAATTACCAAACACACGGTCGTGGACAAATGGGGACCGAATGGAATTCGGAAGACTCCAAAAACCTTATGTTTAGTGTGTTTAAGGATGTTTCGTCAATACATTTAGAGCATCATTTTTACATTAGTATGGTAGTGTCGCTTTCTATTTTGAAGGCTTTGCAAGCGCTGCATATTCTTAAATTGAGTATTAAATGGCCTAACGACATTTTGTCAGACCATAAAAAACTTGCTGGGATATTGATTGAAAATGTCATTAAACAGAACCAATTGCAAGGTTCAATTATAGGAATAGGCTTAAATGTCAATCAAATAGAATTCAAATATTTACCTAATGCAACATCGTTGCAACTTGTTACTGGAAAGGTTTTTGAACTGGACGAAGTTTTGCAAATGATTTTAAAACAGATGAAAACTCATTTCGATTTGTTAGAAAATGGACAGCTTGCAGAGTTAAAAAGCGAGTATGAGGCAAAATTATTCCGAAAAAATAAACCTTCAACATTTAGAAATACTGAAGGTCGTTTGTTTTCTGGGTTTATCGTTGGTGTTTCCAATTCTGGGCATCTTCGGGTTAAGGTAGAAGATGATGTTATTCAAGAGTTCGATTTAAAAACGATTACACTCCTGTATTAAACCTTTGAAGGAATATTAGTTGCTAATGTTTCAATAAACTTACTGATAGGGCCTTTGATCATCATAGCCATCATTGCATTGAATTCTCCGTCAAAAACCAATTGAACTTCACTTTTGGAGTCACTAATTGATGTAATGTTTCCAGTTAGGGAAAAATCAAGTTTTCCGCCAGCAGCACCAAGCACAATCTTATTTGGAGCTAGGACTTCTTTCTTTTTTAAGACGATTTCTGGCATCCCTTTTAAGGCAAATAAAAAAGTGTCATCGCCTAAGACCTCAAATTTACTAATGTTTTCTGGCATCAATTGTTCAAAATTTTTGACATCAGATAAATAATCAAATACGTCTTGTGGTGATTTATCTACGGTTACTTTTGGTGATTCTAAATTCATGTGTTTAATGTTTTACAAGCGTTATATCAATTTGCGTTCCATTCACTCGGATTGGCGTTCCAATCTGCCAAAACGCCTTGTTCTTTTGAGGTAATATAATTTGTGTCTACAGCTTGTTCTAGTAAACTTTCATAATTACTTAAGGTGTGCAAAGTGACATTTGCCTCTTTAAAGTTGTTATTAGCAACTTCAAAACCATACGAAAAAATAGCAACCATGCCCTTGACATTGACACCAGCTTCTTTTAAAGCCTTTACAGCATTAAGACTGCTTTTTCCTGTACTGATAAGGTCTTCGATTACTACTACATTTTGACCTTTCTCGACACTGCCTTCGATTTGGTTTTGGCGACCATGACTTTTGGCTTCAGGTCTCACATACACAAAAGGCAATCCTAAATATTCGGCAACCAAGATTCCGATACCAATGGCACCTGTTGCCACACCAGCAATAACGTCTGGTTTGCCATAGTGTTTTTCAATATGCTTCGCCATCGTTTCCCTAATGTAGTTACGAATGGGAGGATAGGACAATACAATACGATTATCGCAATATATTGGTGATTTCCAACCAGATGCCCAAGTAAATGGTTTGTTTGGTTGTAGTTTTATAGCATGAATTTGCAATAATAATTCAGCTGTTTTTTTGGCGGTTTGTTTGTGAAAAATCATAGCGCAAAACTAAACAATTTTATAGATTTTAATTTCAATTTTTACTTAAAATTAATTTCCAAATGTGTTGCTATGAACCAAAAATTGATATTTTTACCAATTCAATACGTTTATAAACGATTCGATGCATCAAATTTTTGTCAATGACAAACCTATTATATTGACCACTGAAGTTGAAAAAGAAACCAACTTTAAGAACTACCTGTTGAGTAAGGTTAATATTGGAAAAGTGATAAAAGACCTTAATACAACATCGTTAAAAGAAGCCAGACTTATTGGCAAGAACAAAGACAAACTCCTTAAAACCTTTCTTAAAAAATTACCTAATGTGGTTGCAGGTGGAGGAAAAGTACTGAACAGCAAAGGAGATATATTGTTTATTTATCGCAATGATAAATGGGATTTGCCAAAGGGAAAGATTGAAGGCAAAGAAAGTATTGAAGAAACTGCCTTGCGTGAAGTGGAAGAGGAAACCAATGTCAAAGGGTTAAAGATTACCAAACCACTTGAAACAACTTACCATATTTTTAAGCGAAACGGGAAACATAAAATCAAGATTACCTATTGGTTTGAAATGACCTCTGATTACAACGGTATATTAGAACCGCAGGTGAATGAAGGTATCACGAAAGTGGAATGGCTCAACCCAGAGCAAACCCTCGAAGCGATGGAAAACTCGTATGCCAATATTAAGATTTTGGTTTAGCAAACCATAACGGTTTCATCTTATCTGGGATTTCAAACTCACTTCACTCTATAAACTGGATACTGTAAGTGTGCTTTTTCGTAGTTGGGACTTTGCTTATGTAACCAATCTAATTGTGCATACCAATTGTTTGCAAAGTCAGCATCAAAACTTTTCATCAGGTTAAAATCGATTTGCAATTGTGGATTGGTCGCTAAAAGTTGCATGGCCATATCCTCCCAAACATAAGGTGAAAACCCTTCTTTTTGCTGCAAAATGGTATCAAAAAAATTCCAGTTAAAAAAGGAGTCTGGTGCTTGAGGCTCTAATGTTTCCAATAGATATCGCATCGCTGACTGATTGGTGCTGATATAATAATCGCCTTTGCTGAATTTTACTTGTATTTGTTCCGTTTTCAGTTTGGTATTGTAATGTGGATAATGACCTTCATAAGCTTGATTTCGGGTGTCATAGGTGTCAATTTTATAGCTTTCAACGGTAACTATCGTATCGTTTTTAAATTGGGTCATTTCAACGTTGTTAAATTGTAATAGTTCAATGACGTTCCACCAACCTTGTGGAATGATATAGGCTTTTGGTACACTGACTTCAATGGTCGGCTTAAAATAATTTTGGTACACGACATCTTTAGTAAAAGGTTGCGTCCTATCGTATGCTAACCGTTCTGCTCCAGTAAGCGAACTTGGTACCTTCTTGCCTTCAAATCCTTTAAATTGCAATGTTGATGTTTTAGTGGTGTCAATCGTCCAATCTAATGGATAGGTTGTCGCTTTTTGATGGTTTGCAAAAGCTTCAGTACGCATGGTTTTTATTTTTTCGGCATCAGCATCGATGATTTCTATCATGCTTTTCATGAGTTCGTAAGTACCTTCAACACGTTGTTTGTAAGGTTTCAGCATATGTGTTTCGACCATCATTCCAAGAGTGTTCCATAAGGTTGTGTAACCTGTTGAGTAACGAGGCGAATCCATAAACTGGCTAAAACCAGCTTCGGGTACACTATTGAATACATTGACATAAGGTGTAATGTCCCAGCTTTTAACTGATAGTTTTTGTTCCAAATTTGGCATCATTTCAGTATGTAGATAGTTGCCCAGAGGTCCGCCCAATTTATTATGTTGGGTGAACAGATGTGTTAGGGTGTATTGATAATCAGCTCCATTACTGACGTGGTTGTCGATAAATACATCTGGTTGCACGATATGAAAAATTTGTGCAAAAGAACGAGCGTTCTTGGTATCGCTTTTTATAAAATCTCTGTTGAGGTCATAGTTGCGAGCATTGCCTCTAAAACCATATTCCAAAGGGCCATTTTGATTGGTTCTTGTGGTCGAATTCCGATTTAGGCTTCCGCCAACATTATAAACAGGGATGGTCACTAAAACAGTATTTGTAGGAGCTTCAATTGCGCCCTTGGCAATGTCTCTAAAAAGCATCATGGTGGCATCAATGCCATCCGATTCGCCAGGATGTATGCCATTATTGATAAGCAAAATCCTTTTGTTTTTTCTGATGGTTTTAAAATCAAATTCGGCATCAGGGTTTAGAGTGACCATATGTAATGGCTTACCAGAATCGGTTTCGCCAATAGAATCAATTGAAATTTGAGGGTAAACCTCTGCTAAATTGGTGTAATATCGAATAGCTTCTTCATAAGTGGCTGTTGCCATGCCATTGCTTTTTTCAAAAGCTGTTGTAAAGTCATACGTGGTTTTGTCTTTTTCTGAATTGCAAGCAGTCAGCAATATGAAGAGAAACAGATATTTTTTCATGTAGCGAATCGTATAAATGTTCAAAAAATGGCGAATAATTTAAAGTGCATTATGCCTCAAACTTAATCAATTTAAACTAATTTTGCGCTACTATACATTTTGAAATCATGCAACAAACCACTAACACTATTTTGATGATTCGTCCTGTCAGTTTTAGGATGAATGAACAAACAGCTGTCAATAATTATTTTCAGGAGGATTTAGATTTAAAAAACACTGAAATAAATGCCAAAGCACAAGCCGAATTTGATGCTTTTGTCGAAAAATTAAGGGCTGTTGGTGTCAATGTGATTGTAGAGAATGATGACAAGTTGATGGATACACCAGATTCCATTTTTCCTAATAACTGGGTGAGTTTTCACGAAAACGGTGATGTTGCCATGTATCCAATGTTTGCAGAAAACAGACGTCGCGAACGTCGCGAAGAAGTGTTTATGCGTTTGGAAAAAGAAGGATTTCTAATCGAAAACATTGTCGATTATACAAGTGCGGAAGATGATGGTATTTTTCTTGAAGGTACAGGCAGTTTGTTGTTAGACCGCAAAAACGGTAAAGCCTATTGCGCCTTGTCGCCTAGAGCTGACGAGGAGTTGTTTATAGAGTTCTGTGAGGACTTTGATTATTTCCCAGTTGTATTTACTGCCAATCAAACGGTTGATGGGAAGCGTTTACCAATTTATCATACCAACGTCATGATGTGTCTTGCAGAAACCTTTGCTGTTATTTGTGCAGACAGTATCGATGACAAAAAAGAACGAAAGGCAGTCTTGGAGCATCTCAAAAATGATGGAAAGGAAATTATTACCATTACTGAAGCACAGATGCATCAATTTGCTGGAAACATGTTGCAGGTAAGAGGCAAGAATGACAAGCGTTATTTGGTGATGAGCAAAGCTGCACATGATAGTTTGACTCCAGCTCAAGTGAAACAAATAGAAAAACATTGTGAGATTTTATCAAGCTCATTAGAAACTATTGAGACTTGTGGAGGTGGAAGTGCACGTTGTATGATGGCTGAAGTGTTTTTGCCTAAAGAATAACGAATAGCGGTTTTTGATTCACTATCATAGTTTACAACTTACTCCGAAGTTTTAGATTTTGGTAATTCGATAAAGAATTTAGAACCAACGTTTTGAGTGCTTTCTACCCAAATACGCCCTTTGTTGAGTTCGACCAGTTCTTTGCAAATGGTCAATCCTAATCCAGTTCCTTTTTCGTTTTTGGTACCAATAGTGGTAAAATTATTGTTTTTGAACAGTTTGCTCAAGTTTTCTTTAGAAATTCCTACACCAGTATCTTCAACACAAAGAATGGCGTTTCCGTTTTGGGTGCGATTGGAAATGGTAATGATATCTCCAACACGACTGAATTTTACAGCATTGGTAATCAGATTCTGAATCACGATTTCAATCATGCTCTTATCGGCATAAACAAAATCGCGTTGCGACTCATCGATAAGTACAATGCGTTTTTGCTCCACTTTTTGTTCTACCAAACTCATCTTGTTATGAAATACTTCCTGAATATTGAACAGTTCTGGGCTTGGCTCCAAGTTTTGCATTTGCGATTTTGACCAGTTCAATAAATTATAAAGCAATAATGAAGCGTTATTGGCATTCTCGCTCAATTCTGGAATCAATTCGTTAAACTCTTCTTTAGAAATACTGTCTTCCTTGAGCAAGTCTAAAAAGCCTTTGATAGACGAGATAGAATCTTTTAAATCGTGGGATACAATAGAAAACAATCGGTCTTTTACTTTGTTTATTTCCTCTAGATGATGTGTTTGCTCTAAAATGGCTTCATTCTGAATTTGAATTTGCTCATTCTTTTCTTCAAGCTCTTGGGTGTATTTTAGAGAATTTTTACGTTTTAAATATATGAGCAATAAAATGGTCAAAACAGTAATAAAAGCAGCCACCAATATATATGATATGGCTTTAAGTTTTTTGATCTGATTTTCACTTTGCAAATTTTTCTCCTGATCTTCAAGTCCCAATAATTCGTCATCATCTGCATTGGAAAGGTCGTCTTTTATAATATCTGTATTGACTGGCAGTTTTGGTTGTTCTTGTTTCTCGAGTTCGTTTTTAAGGTCAAAATATTCGCGCTGCCATTTGAAAGCACTCTGAAAGTTGTTCTTTGTAGAATCAAGTTTCATCAAAAGCCTGTAGTTTTTCAACAGTTCTTTTTTATCAGTTGCATTTTTGGCTAGGCTTTGTGCTTCGTAAATTTGAAGTTCGGCAAGTTTATAATTGCCTTTGTCCAGATTAAGCTGACCTATAGAGTTCAAGGCTTGGAGAATACCTTCTTTATTGTTGATACTACGATTGTATTCTAAACCTTCTGATAGATACTCAATAGCTTTATCATAATCCTTAAACTGAAGATATTCATTACCAATGCGTGGCAAAATATCACCACGTAGTTTCTGGTCTGTTTTTGGGTTGAGGATACGCAGAACGTTTTCATAGTATTCAATCGCTCTTCGGTGTTCTTTTCGCATGGAATATAGCAAGGCGATATTCTTTGTCGAATTTTTAATCCCTGAACTGTCTTTTAATGTTTCCCTTACATTTAGGGCTTTGATGTTAAACTCTAAAGCCTTGTCAATTTGATTGGTATTGTAGTAAGCTTCAGCAAGGTTGTTGTATGCCGAACTTAAATCTTCTCTCAGGTTTTTGTCTTCAAATATCTTAATGGCTGAAAGCGAGTTTTCCAAACCAGCAACATAGTTGCCACGTTTTATTTCAATGAGTCCTATGCTGTTGCTTATTTTAGCAATGCCAAGTGTGTCATTAAGCTGTCGGTATAAACGTTTGGATTTGGTATAATTATCTATCGCATTAAAATAATCGTTCCTGTCTGTATATATGAGCGCTTTATAATAATTGGCCTCTGCGTTGCCTCTAATGAACTTTAATGACTTTGCTAAACGCTCGGTCTCGTCAATATACATTAATGCCTTTTTGTAGTCATTTGCTTTATACAAAGCCTTGATCAATCGCAAAGAGGTTTCAACCTTTGCAGTATCTTGTTTTTGATACGCTAATTGTAATGCGAGACTATCTATCTCACTGGTTTGCGAATAACAAATCAGTGCAGAAAAAAAAGCAGCTAATGTCATTAACTGTTTCATCTGTTGAGAATAGTTTTAAAAATTGAAATCCTGTTTTGATGCCAACTTGCCTTGAGGGAGAGGATAAGTAAGAACACAAAATACAATAACAATCCTGTTAAAGGTTGAATATTATGTATCATCAATATTTGGGACTTTGATTAATAGCTAACACCAAAAATGGCTAAAAGGAGGATAAAAATCTAATTTTTAGGTTTTAATACCAATAAATTAGATGAAGTGGCAATTATTTTTTTTGAAAAAAAGTGACTTTCGATGAAAGGTAAAAATCATAGGAAAACGACACTTTTGTCGATGAAATGTATGTCAGAAAAAGTTATGAACAATTGTGGGTTTAAAAAATTAATAATCAGTTAGTTATTTTTAATGAGTTATTGTTTTGTATAATTTGTTACCTTAACAGAATTAATATAAACTTACTAACTCATGAACAAAGCTGTAAAAACAATTTTATTGGTCGTTGGAATCGTACTATTGGTTTATGGAATTTATAAATTGATAACTCCAGAAGCATCTGTAGATATAGGTATTGCCGAATTTGAAGCCCAAGATAATAAAGACGCCTACATTACTATAGGTTTAGGGCTTGTGGCAGTTGTGTTAAGTTTTTTAGGAGGAAAAAAAGTGTCGTAGCGCTTTTTAGTTTGAGTTAAAAACATCAAAAACGGGAAGTGCTTTGTGGTCAAAATCAAACATGCATTGGTTTTCCCAAGAACTGCCTTGAGTTGATGTGCTCTCATTGCCAGAAAAAGCCACCCAATCTGGAGCCCAATAACAAAAACCGATGCCTTTATTGTTTGGTATGTTTTTGATGGCTTCCACCAACCATTCCATATAGGCTTTTTGACCTTGTGGTGTGGCTGAAAATTCGTTTAAAATCTGGCTGCTGTCTCCAATGTAATTGGTATTGTTGTCATCCCATTGCAATGTAAAAGGATAAGCCACTTCGACCATTAAAATCTCTTTGTCGAATGTTGTTGCCAATTCATTAAGTTTGGACTTGACTAAATTAAGGTTGTGAATTTGAAATTGAGGATAATAAGATAATCCGATAACGTCAAAATCGATATTGAAAGCATTCAACTCATTGAAAAAGTAAATGGCATTCTCAACACTCGAATGGTGCAACATGATTTTTACAGAGTGGTCAGTATCCACCTCTCTAATAGCTCTGATGCACTCGTTGACTAAAGCTGCATAATTCGGCCAATTACCCGAAAAATCATTCCAAACTTTACCATAATTCCATAAAAAACCACTGTCGGTTTCGTTGCCAATTTGAATGATTTTGGGCAGCGTATTTTGATTTTTTAATTGAAGGACTACGCTTTTTGTATAGGTATACACTACAGCTTTTAACTGTTCAAAGGTCATGTTTTGCCATGCTACAGGAGGTGTCTGTTGTCCAGGATCGGCCCAATAGTCACTATAATGAATGTCTAGCAAAAAATCCATATCATTACTTACAATGCGTTGCGCATAAGCTTTGACATCTTCAAGACCATTTTGGCCATCTTGAGGTGTGTGCCATAATTTTAGGCGAACCAAGTTGGTGCCTTTTGAAGCTACAAAAGGTAATAAATCGATGGGTGTTCCGTTGGCATCTTTATAGACAACATTATAGTTTTCCAGCTCTGATTGAAACGACAAATCCATCCCTTTGTAAAAAGTTGTTTCTGGTTGAGGAGCAGGCTCATCGTTAGAATTGCTACAATTCATCACAACCATCAAAAATAGAGCTATAAAAACATGCTTTTTCATATGTACGAAGATATATATTTCCTGATAAAATCACTCTTCAACTTATTTTAAAAAATTCTATCTTTGCACACTTAATAATAAGAAGCAACATGAATCTTCAGGACACATTATCAGAGTACGTAAAACAAGCAGTCAAAGCTGCTTATAATACCGAATTAGAATCTGTAGAATTTCAGGCAACTCGCAAGGAGTTTGCTGGAGATATTACGGTCGTTGTGTTCCCAATGTTGCGCGTTGTTAAAGGCAATCCTCAACAGATTGGAGAGGCCATTGGTCAGTATTTAATGGATAACGTTAAAGAGGTCAAAGGTTTTAATGTGGTCAAAGGCTTTTTGAATATTGAAATCAGTGATTCCTATTATATGGATTGTTTTGATGCCATTAAAACAGAGGCTAGCTTCGGATTTGTAACTCCAAAGCCAAATGAGAAAGCGGTTATGGTCGAGTATTCGTCACCAAACACCAACAAACCTTTGCATTTGGGTCATATCCGAAATAATTTATTGGGTTACAGTGTTGCCGAAATCATCAAAGCATCTGGAAAAAAGGTGTATAAAACACAAATCATCAATGACAGAGGCATTCATATTTGCAAAAGTATGTTGGCTTGGAAACGTTTTGGAAATGGCGAAACGCCAGAATCTACAGGACTGAAAGGCGATAAGTTGGTTGGGAATTACTACGTAAAGTTTGATAAGGAATATAAAAAGGAAATCAATGATTTGATGGCAAAAGGCCAAACGGAAGCCGAAGCCAAAAAGAATGCACCAATACTACTGGAAGCACAGCAAATGCTATTGAAATGGGAAGCTGGAGATGAAGAAACAGTTGCGCTCTGGAAGATGATGAACGAATGGGTATATTCTGGTTTTGAAACCACTTATAAAAACCTTGGTGTTGATTTTGACTGCTATTACTATGAAAGTGAAACCTATTTGTTGGGCAAAGAATTTGTTGCCGAAGGCTTAAAAAAAGGCGTGTTCTTTAAAAAGGAAGATGGCTCTGTTTGGTGCGATTTGACCGATGATGGCCTCGACGAAAAAATTGTGTTGCGAAGTGATGGTACAGCAGTGTATATGACACAAGATATTGGTACTGCCATACAGCGTGTCAAGGATTATCCAGATGTTGGAGGGATGGTTTATACGGTTGGTAATGAGCAAGATTACCATTTTCAAGTCCTGTTTTTAATCATTAAAAAGCTTGGTTTTGATTGGGCCAAAAACCTATTTCATTTAAGTTATGGAATGGTCGATTTGCCTTCCGGAAAAATGAAAAGTAGAGAAGGCACTGTCGTTGATGCCGATGATTTAATAGGAGAGATGGCAACGACTGCTGGTGACATATCAGAAGAGCTTGGTAAATTGGATGGGTATTCTGAAGACGAAAAGCAAGAACTTTATAAAACGATTGGTCTTGGTGCTTTAAAGTATTACATCCTTAAGGTGGACCCTAAAAAACGAATTTTATTCGACCCAAAGGAATCTATCGACTTTCAAGGGAACACAGGCCCTTTTATACAATATACCTATGCAAGAATTCAGTCGATTTTGCGTAAAGCCGATTTGAATGCCACTTACAACGCTTCTGATGTGACGCTTCACGACAAAGAAAAAGAACTGTTAAAGCAACTATTACAGTTCCCAGAAGTGATACAAACGGCTGCATCTAACCACAGTCCTGCGTTGATTGCCAATTATACCTACGATTTGGTAAAAGAGTTCAATTCGTTTTATCAAAATGTCTCCATTCTTGGTGCAGATAATGACAATGATAAGGCTTTTAGAGTGCAGTTGTCCCAAACGGTCGCTAACCTTATTAAAAACGCCTTTGGGTTGTTGGGAATTGAGGTTCCGGAGCGAATGTGATTTTTGAGGGGTTTGTTTAAGGGTCTCGGTTATGAGTAGTTGCGTGGTTTAAGCACCTAATTTAGCAAATAAAAACCGAATAGAAAATCACGAGACATGAGTGAAGCGGACTGGTACAGCAATTTTAGGGAGTAGGTCAGAAAAAGCAATTACTTGTAACCATTGTTGTGCACGGTTAATTTTTATTTTGTTCAGCTGTTATTTTTATGATTTTATTATTAATGTCGGTAATTTTCTCACTTTGATTTTTTATGAAACTGTATGTTTCAGGTGTTATTGCTCCTTTACAAGCCAATTCCATTTTATATTGCATTGAAGTAAATGAATACTCGTCAAATTCCATTATTTCTTTCGCAGACATTCTTTCCAATTTTGTTTCTAAAAATTGTTTTTCAGCTTCCATTCCTTGAATTTCGACTATGGATTTTATTGATTTGCTTTCTAACATTAATTCAAGATTTTCAAGGTATAGATGCTTTACACAATTAAATTTTTGTTCTTTTGTAATTGGCTCTCTATTCGATGCGACTTCAAGTATGCAATAAATCAAAAGTCTGTCAACACCTTTTTTGTTTTTGCAATACTTATTTTCTAAATATTCAAATTCAATGTCTTTCGTAAAGATATCGGCTGAAGATTTTTTCAAAATACTACGAATCATTCTGTCTTCAAAAAAATCTTTTATTCTTTCAATCATTTTGGTTGTTTGTTTTCGTTGGTTTTCAAATTAAGCACAATGCCACGATATGAATAGTATCAATCCTAAAACAAGTTCAGGAAAATTTATCTATATCGATAGTAAGACGAAGTTAGCTTTTTAAAACGACAAAAGAAATACGTAGAACTACGTATTTTGCTTTGTTATTGCGGGTTTTATGAGGTGTTTGCTTATAAGTTTATCCATGGATGCTTTCCGATGTTCCATAGTTTTTGATGAGGTTGCCTTCAAAGGCTATGAGTTCTTTCCAGCGTCTATCGACATCAACATCTTGTCCGTATTTGCGAGCAAAACCTATAAATGTTGTGTAATGTCCTGCTTCACTTATCATTAATTTGCGATAGAATTCGGCAAGTTCTTTGTCGTTGATTTTTTCTGATAAGAGTTTAAAGCGTTCGCAACTTCTGGCCTCTATCATTGCCGAAAACAAAAGCCTATCGACCATGCACTGTCGTCGTGTGCCGCCTTTGTTCATAAATTTATAAAGTTCGTTTACATAACTGTCCTTGCGCTCACGACCCAATGTGTAGCCTCTTTTTTTGATGATATCATGCACCATTTGAAAATGTTCCAATTCCTCTTTTGCCAACTCTAATAAATCGGTCACCAAATCGGTATGTTCGGAGTTTAAGGTGATGATGGTGATGGCGTTGGTGGCAGCTTTTTGCTCGCACCAAGCATGGTCGGTCAAAATCTCTTCAATATTTGATTCGGCTATGGTTGCCCAACGAGGATCTGTTTCTAATTGTAAATGAAGCATCGGTTTTGTTTTGTGTAAAGGTATAAAATTAAAAAGGCCCTAAACATAGAGCCTTTTGTAAGAGGTTGTTTTTTTTTGTTACGACTTTTTAAGTTGCTTGCTGATTTTGCTTATTGCCGATTCTATCGATTTTTCGGGTTCTATGATATTGTACTCTCCCCAAAAATTGGGATCAGAAAACCCTGAAGCTTCATCACTCAAAATAACTGTTGGCTTTAATAATTGTGTAGATTTTGTTTCATCATTTATTTTTTTACTGACGTCAGTAATCACCATCTCGCTATTTAAGCTGTAAACACTGTTGAACCATCGTCCTTTCCAATCGACTTTAAAAATCAATTGAATATAGCTATAGCCATAATACCACTGACCATCAATGGTTCTATAATCGACTCTATAAGCTGCCTGTAGAGGAATCACTGTTACTTTATTTGGTTTTTTCCTAACGAACATGTCGGCTGCAAGTTCACTGTTTTCAATATTTAAATTATAAATGGCACTTGTTAGGGCAAAGGTTTGTGCATCAATGTATAATTTGCCATAATACAAAGGGTCGATAACACTTGGTTTTTGTTTAAACTTAACCACATATACAGATTTATTGTCTATTTCGGTCGATTTATCAAAGCTAAACTCATAATCAGAAAGTGTATTGTCGGTAAAAATATACTCTGGATATTTTAGAAAATCGGCATATAGTGCAGTATATGGTCCGCCTTGCAGTTTTAATGCTAAAGTGTCCAAACGACCATAATTTGTGCTTTTTCGAGCTTTGATCAACTTCACAACATCAGTTTTGGTCGATTTATAAGGCTGCTTGTTAATCTCAACCACAGCTTCAGAAAGTGAGGCATCTCTTCGACGTTTTTTTATACTTTCTCTATAAAAAGCGGTCATGGTACTTTGTTCATTAAAATAGTTGTTGCCTTTTCTGTCCAATGCAGCTCTTACTAAAGTCAGTGCGTCTTTTGGAGCGATAATATTGACTTCAGATAATTGTGTTACAGCAATGTCCAACAAAATTTGAATCTCTTCACCGTTTAAATCGGATAGAGGAATTACCTTTGTTGTATATCCCAAAAAAGTGACACTGATGTCCTTGTCTAAAAGCCCATTAGGGACTTTTAGTAAAAACTCACCTTCTGTATTGGTTATGGTACTTATTTGAGTGTCATTAACTGTTATGGTGACAAAAGCCAAAGGGTCTTTTGTGTCGCGATCTACAACCATGCCTCTGTATTCAGTAAACGTTTCTTTTGGTTGTTCTTGGAAATAATTTGCCCCATAACAAACGTAAGAAGTGCTGAACAAAAGCATTAATAAACATACGAAAAATAGGTATTTTGTTTTCATCGTTTTAAAGAAAAATTACAGGTTAAATTAAGAAAAAAACCTGTGCTTTTTTAATATTTGATGTTAATATTATTAGATTTTACTTTTTTTGAACAGGAAATGTAAAATAAAAATTAGAGCCTTCGTTTATATTGCTTTTAACTGCAATTTGACCTTCAAAAGCATCTATAAGTTTTTTTACTATTGCTAGCCCTAATCCTGTACTGGTTTCTCCATCAGTTGGCTTTGTGCTTGTTTTTTGGAAGTAATTGCCAAAAGTTTATGCTTGACTTTATCTATGTAAAACATATACGAGATGAGGGTTAATTTTTTTACAATGGATTATTTAGCTCATGATTTTAATTACACCTTACAACTCATAGCTATTATTGTTCACAAAGAAGATAGCGTTTGCTAAAAACAGTTTTCCGTTTTCCCAAAAACTCCTAAATAACGTATTGTCAACCATGTAAATCATACTTCCATTACCTATGCGCTCTTCACCAAAGACCAACGAGTTATCCAAGCCTTTGACAGCATCACTGCCAGCAAAACCAGAAACTGGTCGAGGTTGTTTTCCAAGCCAAGCAATATTGTAGCCATTGTTTAATAAACTAAAAGAATCACTACCGAGTTTTAAACTAAAATAGGTACTGTCGTAGCCAAAAGCCATAGGATGTGTGTTATCTACATTGGTTTTGAAAATGGCACCAATGATGAACTCTTTGGCAGATTCACGTTCTCTATCTGCATAAGGGATGAGGTTGCTTTTGGTTTTAGAGGAGTCTTGTGGTTTATTGCGCTTTAAATCAAATCCTTTTTTATCTGCAAAACTATTTAAAGCACCATCAATGGCAATTACTTTACCTCCTTTACTTACCCAGTTTTGTAGTTTTTCTAATGTTGAATCATCAAAAAATCTCGAATAGTACCCATTAGGGATTATCAGCACATTGTATTTGTCGAGATTTGTGCCTTTAAAATCGGAAGTATTGATCGAAGTAATTGGAAAATGTAATTGTTGTTCAAAAAAGTGCCATACCTCACCATAGCTCAATGACGACACATAATCGCCCGAAAGCAAAGCGATTTTTGGCTTGTTAACGAGTTTGACATCTGGTGAGCCAAAATCGGGTCCAGATTTTGAAAATCCGCTGGTGGTTGCCACTAAACGTCTATTAAACCTATTGGCAGCCTCAACAACTTTATCATCAAAATTTTCGATGGTTTTATTGTCTCCTCTTGTAATTATCAATGAGCCTCTATCAAAATTGCGCTCTGGATTTTTGACAGTAAATGGTTTTTCGGTAAATCTTACTTTAATGTTTTGTTTTAATAATTCAGCTAAAAATTCAGCATCTTTAATATGGTCCCATTTGGTGACATAAGCAGCAGCATTAGAGTCTTTAGTGTTTAAAGTTGGAGTGATTCCGGTGACTGATGTTGCAACTGAGGTTTTACTGGCCACAGCATCCAAACCATAGGCATATGGCAAACTCCAAGCTGTAATGTCATAGGTAAGAGAATCTACCAATTTCGAATTAGGTTCAAACAATACATTGACCATCTTACCTTTTGGCTGATTGGTACTCACCACCAAATCGTTGTCTGTAGTTGTCATGCTACCTTCTTTACTGGTTGCAAAATTGAAGCCAGATACTTTTCCAGAACTTGCATTACTGTATCTTATTTCGTGTTTATCTAAAAGTGTTTTTAAGGCATTGAGTTTGTCTTTGTCACCTTTCAATACGTAACTTTTGTATTTTAAATTGCTGTTATCAAAGAAATTTTTGAACTCAACATTTAGTTTTTCGGCATTTTTAGAAGCGATTTCAACCGTCGATAGACCAGTTGTAGTATGATGGGCAATTCTATCAACTAAAGTAAGTTCGGTGCCTTCATCATTCATAACTCCAAGTCCACCCATGCCATGACCAGCTTGCTCATAAGTCATTCCGATAGCTCCCAAATAAGTTGGGTAGGTATCGCCATAACTTGGGTAAAACAGATCGAAACGCTCCCTTGTAAAATACAACCAACCATTGGCATCAAAATATCTGGCATGATTTTGACCAATTTGCGTTTGGAAGTCACGTTGCCAATCGGTTATAATTTCATGAAAAGGTTCAGCAGCAGGCGCAAAATAGTAAGGTTCATTAATGCCTTGCTCATGAAAATCGACATGTATTTGTGGCAACCATTTGTTGTAAACAGTCAATCTGGCCGTTGATTCTACTTGTGTTGCCCAAGCCCAATCTCTGTTTAAATCAAACAAATAGTGATTGGCACGACCTCCAGGCCAAGGTTCGTTATGTTCGCTGGCTTGTTGGTCAATATCGTAAGGTTGGCTCGAAGTTTCATTAAACCAATTGGCATAACGATCTCTTCCGTCAGGATTCATACAAGGATCAATAATTACAACTGTATTTTTTAACCAATCTTGCTTTTCTGTTAGCAGCTTATATAACGTATTCATTGAAGCTTCTGTGCTTGATGCTTCATTGCCATGCACATTATAGCTCAGCCAAACAATTGCAATATCGTTTGATGAAGCATTGCCATCTAAAACACCAGCATTTTTAAGATTGATTTGTCTTATGGTTTCAAGATTTTTGATGTTTTCTTCAGATGAAACATAAGCGACATATAAAGGTCTTCGTTCATTGGTTTGTCCATACTTTTCTAGTTTTACTTGACTAGGCATTTGTGATGCAACATGCTTAAAATAATCGACAACCTGATGGTGCCTCGAAAACTGTGTGCCCAATTCATAACCCAAAAAATCTTTAGGTGATTGAAGGTTTTGGGCAATAGAAAATGTGATTGCGTTAAGTGTAAGAAATAGAGCAATATAGAATTTTTGCATGGTCGTATTTTTTGTTGTGAATGTAAAAGTAAAGATATAAAGCAAAAACGAATTAACTAAAAATTAGCAGATAAAATAGTTAAGAGCATTATCTTTACATCAGAATTGAATATCAACTATGCCAACAGACTGTATTCCGTTTAGAGAAACCCATTATTTTTCATCATTGATTTGTGATTATTTAGATGAAAAGCAACATCTGAAACCTTTTTATAATAGGTTTCCAAAACTTGAAAATTTTAAAGCACAAATTGAAGAGAAGACAAAAAGCAGTCATCTTGAGCACAGTCGAAAAGTACTTTTCACAGCCTTAAAAAATCAATATCAAGGAGTATCTATATCAGATTTAACATCAAAACATATTGTGTCTTTAAAGCAAGACAATACGTTTACAGTTACAACAGGACATCAGCTTAATATTTTTACAGGACCTTTATATTTTTTCTATAAAATCA
The DNA here is from genome assembly GCA_002426015.1 of Flavobacteriaceae bacterium UBA5534. Classification (GTDB taxonomy): domain Bacteria; phylum Bacteroidota; class Bacteroidia; order Flavobacteriales; family Flavobacteriaceae; genus Aquaticitalea. Next base: position 7,527 of record DINS01000026.1, on the reverse strand, counting down.
TGTCGACTATCAATCTTTGTAAAGAGTTGAAAGCAGCTTATCCACAGCAAAATTTTGTGCCAATTTATTGGATGGCAACTGAAGACCATGATTTTGAAGAAATCAATTATTTTAATTTTAAGGGCAAAAAAGTACAGTGGAACAGAAATGCTTCTGGTGCAGTTGGAGAATTGAATCTTGAAGGTTTAGACCACGTTTTTGAAGTTTTCTCTTCCCAATTGGATAAAAGCAAAAATGCCGAAGAGTTAAAACAATTATTCAAATCAGCTTATTTAGAGCATGATAATTTAGCTGACGCAACACGTTTTTTGGTCAATGACTTGTTTTCTGGATATGGATTAGTCATACTAGACGGAAATGATAAAACGTTAAAACAATGCTTCATTCCATATATCGAGAACGAATTGATCGAACAAGAATCTTTCAAAAAAGTATCAGCGACAAATCGTCAAATCAACGAATCGTCAAGTCAAGATTATAAAATACAAGTCACACCTCGCGAAATCAACCTGTTTTACATACACGATGGTTTGAGAGAGCGTTTGGTTTTTGAGAATGATGTGTTTAAGGTGCTAAATACAGATATTACTTGGAACAAGAATGAGCTACTAAAAGAAGTCAGTGGCTTCCCAGAAAGGTTTAGTCCAAATGTGATTATGCGTCCACTTTATCAGGAAGTTATTTTGCCAAACCTCTGTTATATTGGAGGAGGAGGCGAATTGGCATATTGGCTACAACTAAAATCTAATTTTGAGGCTCAAAAAGTAGTTTTTCCGATGTTATTACTTCGTAATTCTGTGTTGCTAATCACAACTAAACAGAAGGAGAAGCTTCAAAAATTGAATGTATCATTAAAAGACTTGTTTTTAAGTCAGCACGATTTAATGACTAAAGTAACCAAAGAGCTTTCAAAAATAGATATCGATTTTACACCACAAAAGGAACATCTCAAAAAGCAGTTTGAAGATTTATACACATTAGCAGAACAAACAGACAAATCGTTTAAAGGTGCAGTTGCAGCTCAAGAAAAAAAGCAAACACAAGGATTGGAAAATCTTGAAAAGCGATTACTAAAAGCCCAAAAACGAAAGTTGGAAGATGTTTTAGAGCGTATTAGGATTATTCAAGACGAATTATTCCCAAGGCAAAGTCTGCAAGAGCGCAATGCCAACTTTTCAGAGTTTTATTTGGAATATGGACGAGAGATGATTCCTAATTTAATGGATAATCTTCAACCCTTGAAAGGCGAATTCGTAATTCTGGAAGTTTAATAGCCATCAAAAATGCCAGACCATGAAAAGTATGCATAAGATAGATTTGGATTTGATTGAGATGACTTTAGATGTCATGAAATATGCCATTGGACGCATTTCAGCGACCGAGCACCCAATAGGTAAGCCCAAAAAAGAAGAAGAGCTCAAAGCACTGGTAGGAGATACAATTACTCCAAAAGGTGTTGGCGGAGAGTATGCTTTTGATTTATGGAAAAAGCATTTAGCAGAAGCCAACGTGCCTGTCGATCATCCACGTAATTTGGCTTTTGTGCCAGCATCACCAACCAAAGCAGCTATTATGTTCGATTTGGTCACCTCGGCATCAAGTATTCATGGAGCATTCTGGATGGAAGGCGCAGGAGGAATTTTTTGTGAAAATGAAGCAATGCGATGGATTGTTTCCTTAACAGGGTTGCCTCAAGGTGCTTTTGGTGTGTTTACCAGCGGAGGGACAGCAGCCAACCTTTCAGCGATTGTAACTGCTAGAGAGTATTGGAGGGAAAAGGATGAATTCAAACGCGAAAAAGGACTGATAATTACTTCGATAGGCGCACATTCTTCTATTAAGGCCATGGCTAAAGTGGCAGATGTAGATATTCTTTTGGTAGATTCTGAAGAACGTTTAACAGGTGAAGACCTAAAGGCAACAATTCAAAACTTAACAGCGCATCAGCGCAAATGTTTGTTTGCTGTTGTGGCAACAGGTGGCACAACCAATGCTGGGATTATCGACGATTTAGAGGGTATCGCCAAAGTTTGTGAAGCAGAGAAGTTGTGGTTTCATGTAGATGCTGCTTATGGAGGAGGTGCTTTAGCGGCTGATTCTGTTCGACATTTGTTCAACGGTATCGAAAAAGCAGATAGTATTACCATAGATCCACACAAATGGATGTTTTCTCCATACGATTGTGGAGCGGTTATTTACAAACACCCTGAATTGGCAAAAAAAGCACATTCACAAGAGGGTTCTTATCTCGAGATTTTTAAAGATGAAGGTGCTCATGGGTTCAATCCTACCGATTATCAAATTCAATTGACGCGTCGTGTACGTGGTTTGCCTTTGTGGTTTTCGTTGGCGATGCATGGCACAGATAAGTATAAGCAATCTGTTGAACGTGGTCTCGAATTGGCACAGTTGGCTGGAAAAATGATTGAGAAAATGCCGCATGTAGAATTGGTGAGAGAACCAAGCCTTTCGTGTGTGCTTTATAGAAGAAAGGGTTGGAAACCTGAAGATTATACACATTGGACTTACGAAAACCATCACAAAGGATTTGCATTGGTCACACCAACAAAGTGGAAAGATGGTCAGGTGTTTGAAACCGTTTCACGCTTTTGTTTTATTAATCCAGATACTACTGAAAATGACATACAGATGATTTTGGATTCCATGGTATGATTTGCTATTGATTTTCAATCATAAGGTTCAACTTCTAGGATTTTGGATATTCATTAGGTCGGCTAGCTTCAATCCGAATGTATTCGTTTATTAGCAGTAAAAAATCGTATTTAGTAATTCGTAATTCTAAAATCCTTGCTATTTTTGCACATGCAACACAACAAGGTACTTATTTTAGATTTCGGTTCGCAATACACACAACTTATTGCGCGAAGAGTTAGAGAACTCAACATTTATTGTGAAATTCATCCCTACAACAAAATTCCAAGTGATACTGACAGTTTTAAAGCGGTCATTTTATCGGGAAGTCCATTGTCTGTAAGAGGAGATGATGCGCCACATCCAGATTTGTCAAAAATCAGAGGTAAAAAACCTTTGCTGGCAGTCTGTTATGGAGCACAATATCTAGCACATTTTGCTGGTGGTGAAGTTGCGGCTTCTAACACTAGAGAATATGGAAGAGCTAATTTGTCTTACATTAAAAACGATGCTTTTTTCAATCAAATTTCAGAAGGAAGTCAAGTGTGGATGAGCCATAGCGATACCATTAAGCACTTGCCAACAAATGGTGTGTTATTGGCAAGCACACACGATGTTGAAAACGCAGCATATAAAATTGAAGGAGAGCAAACATACGCTATACAGTTTCACCCAGAAGTATATCACTCAACAGACGGAAAACAACTATTAGAAAATTTTTTAGTCCATATTGCAGAAGTCAATCAAGACTGGACACCACAATCATTTGTTGAAGAAACTGTTGATGCCCTAAAGAATAAACTTGGTAATGATAAAGTGGTACTAGGTTTGTCTGGAGGTGTTGACTCATCAGTAGCTGCCATTTTATTGCATAAAGCGATAGGCAAAAACCTATACTGTATCTTTGTAAACAACGGATTACTACGTAAAAACGAGTTCGAAAACGTATTAAAACAATACGAAGGAATGGGACTCAATGTCAAAGGTGTTGATGCTTCGGCACGCTTTTTGGGTGCTTTAGAAGGATTGAGCGATCCAGAGTTAAAACGTAAGGCAATAGGCAACGCGTTCATTGAAGTTTTTGATGACGAAGCACATCGTATAGAAGATGTCAAATGGTTGGCACAGGGCACCATTTATCCAGATGTGATAGAAAGTGTCTCTGCAACAGGAGGACCAAGCGCAACGATAAAAAGTCATCATAATGTAGGAGGATTACCAGATTTTATGAAACTAAAAATTGTGGAACCTTTACGCATGCTGTTTAAAGATGAGGTTCGTCGTGTTGGTGCGTCAATGGATATGGATAAAGACCTTTTAGGACGCCATCCATTTCCAGGCCCAGGATTGGCAATTCGTATTTTAGGTGATCTAACACGTGAAAAAGTTCGTATATTACAAGAGGTAGATGCCATCTTTATTGATAACCTAAAATCTTGGAATTTATACGACAAAGTATGGCAAGCAGGAGCAATTTTATTGCCTGTCAATAGTGTAGGTGTCATGGGTGATGAGCGTACCTACGAAAAATGTGTGGCTTTGAGAGCTGTGGAAAGCACAGATGGTATGACCGCAGATTGGGTAAATTTACCTTATGAGTTTTTACAAAAGACCTCAAACGAGATAATAAATAAAGTAAAAGGCGTTAATAGAGTAGTGTACGACATTAGCTCAAAACCACCTGCTACGATTGAGTGGGAATAACAAATAGTCAACAGTGTTCAGCGCAGTTGGCAGTCAAATAACAGTTCTTAATAAATGAAAAAACTTTTTCTAATCTTCATCATCACGTTGTGTTGCAATTTATTTGCAAATGCACAAAAATTCAAAACACATAAAGTAAAGCAAGGCGAAACCATTGAGTCTATTGCAAAACAATATTTGGTGACGACATTTGATATTTATGCACTAAATCCAGATGCTAAAAAGAAACTGGACACCGACATGGTATTGATTATTCCTAATTCTAAAGTTGAAGGAGGAAGTTTGACAACCACTACCAAAGAGCTTGTTGGTTATGACACACACAAAGTAAAGCGAAAAGAAACATTGTACAGTATTTCAAAAGAATACAATATCGAAGTTGAAGACATCAAAAAGCACAACAAACAATTATATTCAGATAACCTTCAGAAAGGAGATAAAATAAGGATTCCACGTTATAAAACCATTATCTCTACAGCGGCTTTGGATAACACCATTAAGACCTATACAGTCTTGCCAAAAGAAGGGAAGTGGCGAGTGGCTTATAAATTTGGCATTACAGTCGATGAATTAGAGCAGCTCAATCCAAATATGAGCGAAGTGCTCCAACCTGGTGATATCGTTAATGTACCAAACATCGATACCAAAGAGGAAAAACCAATTGAAGACAATTTCAATTATTACACGGTTTTAAAAAGTGAAGGATTTTACCGTCTTAAAGTAAAATTGGGCCTTACTCAAGAACAATTAGAAACCTTAAACCCTAACCTTAAAGAAACAGGGCTCGTAGAAGGAATGGTACTAAAAGTTCCTGAAAATATAACAGTTGGAACTCTAAACGAAGATTTTCAAAATGTGAATCTTACCAAAAAACTGGAAAACCTCAAGACCAAGCGCATCGCTGTGATGCTGCCTTTCCAGTTACAAAAAATTGATACCGATTCGATTCCTGAAGCCAAAGATTTGATAAAATCAAATAAACTGCTGTCGGTGTCTTTAGATTTTCAATCTGGTGTACTTATGGCTTTAGACTCTGCCAAGCATTTGGGTATTTCGACAAACCTAAAAGTGTTTGACACTAGAAACCAGATATCTGAAGTCTCAAAAATTATAGAAGGCAACGATTTTTCTGAATATGATGCGGTTATTGGACCAATAATGGCCACTAATTTTGAACGTATGGCTTCTGAACTCAAGCGTCAAAATGTACCAATCATTTCGCCTTTGATGAAACCAGAAAACCTGTATGATAATGTGTTTCAAACCATCCCAACAGATGAGGTTTTGGTAAAAAAAGCCATCGATTTTGTAAAGGCAGATGCATCAAAAACCAATGTGGTCATCATTTCGGATGAGTTAAACCGAAATAAAAGCAACAAGTTAAAAGCTGAATTTGTAGCAGCTCGTCAATTGTTTTCTAAAAAGAACAAAGAAGGAAAAGATGCTTATTATGTCAATTATGCAGACATAAGTGATGTGTTGAGCCCAGGCAAAAACTATGTGTTTTTGGAAACTGCAAATGCTGGTCTGGTCATGAGTGTTACCAATTCGTTGAATAGCCTTAACGGTTCTTCAAAACAAGTGATTCTTATTACAACCAATAAAACCGATGCTTTCGATTATGAACATGTGTCCAATTTTCATCTATCTAACTTAAAGTTTCATTATCCATCTATCAATAAAACATTCAATTCAGAAAACCCAAGCAGTTTTATTAGAAACTATAAACGCGTCTATGGCGTTGAGCCAAATAAGTATGCTGTAAGAGGTTTTGATTTGACCTTGGATGTGCTATTGCGATTGGCATCAGAAGATGATTTGTACAAAGCGTCATCAAGTGACGTAGAAACAGAATATATTGAAAACAAGTTCAGATATGCCAAAAAGTTGTTTGGTGGCTATTTTAATGAATCGGTGTATATGTTGCGCTATAATGATTTACTAATTGAAGAAGCTAAACAATGACCTCAAAAGTAGTTTATCTAGGAAACTTACGTACCGAATGTACACATCTAAAATCTGGCAATAGTTTTATTACAGATGCTCCAACAGACAATAATGGCAAAGGAGAAGCGTTCTCTCCTACAGATACGGTTGCCACAGGATTAGCAACATGCATGATAACCGTTATGGGCATCAAGGCCAATGCACTCGGTGTAGATATGTTAGGAACTACTGCAACCGTTAACAAAATTATGGCAAGCGACCCAAGACGCATTTCTAAAATTGAAGTGATGTTACATCTTCCGTTTGAGGCAGATGATAAAACAAGAACGATTTTAGAGCATACTGCCAAAACCTGTCCTGTACTTTACAGCTTGCATCCAGATATTATAAAAGAGATTTCGTTTAATTGGACTAACTAATGGTTTACAGAATTGTTTTGAGTTTTTGCCTTTTGTTTTTTTGGTCATCGACACCAAACGATGAGCTTATGACTTGGCATCCCAACTTAAAACTCGAATGGAAAAACTTTAGAGGAAAACCACAACCAAATACAAATGCTGTAGCAGTGACTGCTTCAGGTATAACATTTGAATATTCAGTTAAGGAAACTGGTAAAACGGTCTTGGCATTTACTGCAAAGGTCAAAACCCATTTTTATCCCAAACGCTCATGGTATGTCAAAGAACGTGCTAACGATTACATTTTGGCACATGAGCAATTGCATTTTGATATCACAGAACTTCATGCCAGAAAGTTTAGAAAGCAAATAGAAAAGCTTAAAGTATCAAACCATATCAGGGAAGATTTACAGCAACTGCACCAAAGCATCAACAAGCAATTGGCAGATATGCAAAATCTCTATGATACCGAAAGCAACAATTCCATCAATAAAGAGCAACAAGATATATGGGCTGCTTATGTAAAAAAAGAGTTGTCTAATTTGGATGCATATTCATATAAAGACTGACCCTTGTTGCAACCAGACAAAGAATTCCTCGTTAAATTAGCACATACCAAAATGCCTTATGGCAAGTATCAAGGCAAGTACCTTATCGATTTGCCAGAGTATTATGTGGTTTGGTATCACAATAAAGGTTTCCCGAAGGGAAAATTGGGTGAGATGCTACAAACGGTTTACGAACTCAAGCTCAACGGTCTTGAAGAGTTGATTCATAATATAAAAAGGGCGTTTCCTAAATAAAGGTTTTTTGGATTTTCGTTTAA
>DINS01000012.1 GCA_002426015.1 Flavobacteriaceae bacterium UBA5534 | reverse complement strand
ATACATTGTTGTAGGTAGTGCTTATTTTTCAAATATTTCAATGTCTGATATTTTTATTGTTCCATTTCTAGGTTCAGCGTTATCCGAATAAACTACCCATTCCAAAACTTTGTCAGAATTCTCAAATTTCTCATTAAGTTTTATATCTTTTAGGTGTAAACATCTGGTTGGTAAGATTGGGTCATATCTTGATGGCCCATATTTAGGGCTAGCATAACCTCCATTCATTGTTGGAATATATGTCGAGTCCACAACATCTCGAATAGTGTTTTCCATAAATATGCTAGCAACTCCACTTTTTGATTCTTCCTTTTCTTTCAAATATTCTTGTGGAATATTGATATATGCATTTAAGTAATTTGCTAATACTTTTCCGTTATTTCTAGCCCAAACCCTTAATACATAGTTGGTTTTATATTCTTTTGTCGGTTCTTCTTTTTGAAACATTCCATCATTTCCGATTGAGAATGAAGGAATTCCAAAATTTGGTTTAGTTACTTCATAAGTCTTTTTTGTTATCTCTAATTCAAGGTCAATAACTGGTGATTTAGTCCGATTTAAAATGTCCCTTATTTCATAATCGTACATTGGTTCTGAATTAAAGTTGAACCTTTTATAGTATTTTCGGTCGTTTGCTTGATGAGCTGTATTACTTTTAGGAATTTCAACAACGTAAACTACTTCGTCAGATTGTTCGTTAATGGTAATTGAATGAATTTTAATTCCGTCGATTCTTGGTCGAATTTTACCTTGAATGATTTGTTCAAGCCATTCTTTAGTAATCTCTTTTCGGTTTATTGGGTCAATAGATTCAGGTAAATGCCTATTAATTTTATCTTCTTTTATTCCGTAAATTATTAGTCCCCCGTCGGAATTAGCGAAAGCAGAAACATCTTTGGAAATTTCATTAGTTTTTTTGTCATTACGTTGTAATGAACAAGATGCTTTGTAGTCAAGATTTAGGTTTTCCTCGACTTTGTTTTCTATGTAGCTATTAATTTTATTTAAATTCATTTTTCAATTCAGGACGATTTTCTCGCATTACCTACAACTGCCAATATAATAACTTATCCAATCGGTTGTCTTTAGGTTTAGTATTTCATCCGAAATAGTATTTCTTACTAAAGTGGGCAAAGCAGATCCATCTTGATTGGCTAATACCACAATTCTGTTTGCATATTAATTTTTGCTTAATCACAAAGTTCTTATTCAGAATAAGATAAAATGTTGAGCAACTCCATAATGTGAGATCATTTAAATATACACTACATAAAATTAGCATAGTTTGTTTTTATAAATTCCAATCACAGCTCAATACTCTCACCAATTTCCAATAACATCAAATCTTTATTCTTATCAAAAAATTTGCGCTTGGCTTCTTCATGGTCTATCTCAATATAGCCAAAGGTATCATAGTGATAGCCCAAAACTTTGTCACATTGTACAAAATCACTAGCAAGAATGGCATCATCGATTCCCATTGTGAAATTATCACCTATTGGAAGTATCGCCAAATCAAGTTTAATCTGTAAAGGAATCAGTTTCATATCCATAGTCAAGGCTGTATCGCCAGCGATATAAATATTTTTACGCTCACCTTCAATGACAAACCCTCCTGGTTGTCCACCATAACTTCCATCAGGGAATGACGATGTGTGAATTGCATTGACATATTTAACATTACCAAACTCAAAATCCCAAGAACCACCATGATTCATAGGATGCCCTTCAAAACCTAGCTTCTCAAAATGAGTGACAATTTCATAATTGGAGACAATTACGGCATTGGTTCTTTTTGCAATTGCCTCAACATCGAGTATATGATCTTGGTGTGCATGTGTCAGCAAAATATAATCAGCCTTTAGAGTATTGACATCTATATGCGACGCCTTTGGGTTTCCAGAAATAAATGGGTCAATGAGAATATGAACATCATTCACTTCGATACCTAAACTAGCATGGCCATAATATGTAATTTTCATAAATAAACTTATAATAATTCAGTGTTCAATTTAAGAAAAATTGCCTGTTTTAAAACATTTTTATGGAGATTGTTTCTATAACTGAAAAAACTCAGACAGAATTAAGAATTTGTCTGAGTTTTTAAGCCCCAAATTTTAATACCAACTTAATAGCAAGAAGTGTTGGTATAAATTTATAATGCTAATATATGTATTAATTATTTGATTTGCAAACAATTAGATGTTTATTTTACAATATATATCCAATCCCAAGCAACAAAGAAAATGCAAATGTAGTCAATGCCAAAATCTTTAATTGGTTATCATATTCATCTGGATGTGTTGCAAACGCTATGGTTTTGATATGTATGCCCAAAGGTATATAGGTAACTAAAAACAGTAGGTTCCAAGGTGAAGTATAGTACAATATGGCAAACACTAATGATATGATTATAGCGCTCAAAATCAGTGAAATATGATATATTTTAGATTTTTTCTTACCCATTTTGACAGCTAATGTCAGTTTATTTGACATAGCATCTGATTCGATATCTCTCATATTATTGAGATTTAAAACTCCTACACTTAAGAATCCTAAAGAAATAGCAGGCAAAAACAAAAAGTGATCTAATGTTAAAGTGTGAAGAAAATAAGTCCCAAAGACACTCAACAACCCAAAAAATATAAATACATAAATGTCTCCCTTACCTTTATAGCCATAAGGAGAATCTCCAATAGTATATTTTAATGCAGCATAAATTGACAAACCCGATAAGGCAAGAAAAAGCAAAGCGTAGTGAAAATGATACACTCCAAATGCAGAATAGATTAATAAAAAAGTTAGTATCGCTATGGTAATGACATTAATCTTAATAGCTTCAACCATTTCATCTGGTGTAATCTTACCACTTTGAATGGCACGTTCCGGGCCTACTCTATGTTCATTATCAGTCCCTTTTTCGCTATCACCATAGTCATTTGCTAGATTTGAAAGTATTTGTAATGCCATTGTGGTGAGGGTTGCAAAAATCAATACCAACCAATTAAAAAATCCATTATAATAAGCAAAACAACTACCAATAATAATACCCGAAACAGATAATGGCAATGTTCGTAAGCGCATGGCAGATAGCCAAGGTTTTAAATTTTCCTTCATAAACGTAATGTTGGATTAAGGAATCCACTTTTTAACAAAATTTGGTTTTCGTTTTTCAAGGAATGCGTTACGTCCTTCAATGGCTTCGTCAGTCATGTAAGCCAAACGTGTAGCTTCACCAGCAAACACTTGTTGACCTACCATACCATCATCGGTAAGGTTCATGGCAAATTTTAGCATTTTTATTGACGTTGGCGATTTAGCCAATATTTCTTGAGCCCATTCATAAGCTGTATTTTCTAATTCTGCATGAGGTATCACTGCATTGACCATTCCCATCTCGAAAGCATCTTGCGCAGAATAATTTCTTCCCAAGAAGAAGATCTCACGTGCTTTCTTTTGTCCTACCATTTTGGCCAAATATGCAGAACCATAACCACCATCAAAACTGGTCACATCTGCATCAGTCTGTTTAAAAATAGCATGTTCTTTACTTGCCAAGGTTAAATCGCAAACGACGTGCAAACTGTGTCCACCACCTACTGCCCAACCTGGTACCACAGCAATAACTGCTTTTGGCATAAAACGAATCAAACGTTGAACTTCTAAAATATTTAATCGATGATAGCCATCTTCACCAACATAGCCTTGATGTCCTCGTGCCTTTTGGTCACCTCCACTACAAAAACTCCAAATGCCATCTTTGGCAGAAGGCCCTTCAGCGGAAAGTAATACTACTCCAATATTGACATCTTCGTTAGCATCGTAAAAAGCGTCGTAAAGTTCTTTGGTGGTTTTTGGTCGAAATGCATTTCTGACTTCAGGCCGATTGAAGGCTATGCGAGCCACTCCATTGCATTTCTTATAGGTAATATCTTCGTATTCTTTGGCTGTTTGCCAATGTATAGAACTCATAATGTTATAAATAAATGAATTGTAAAAATAGAATTAATGTGGCATTAAAAAAATTAGACCAGATAAATTCCATCGTCTTTAATTTCAATTAAACGCTGTTTATATAATGCTCCTATCGCTTTTTTGAAATTCTTTTTGCTCATCTGGAGCGTTTTTTTAATTGTTTCTGGATCAGATTTATCTGTTAAAGATAAAAATCCTCCGTTATCTTCCAATTCGTGTAAAATGGTTTCGGCATTAGGTTCGATATTGCGATATCCTATTTGCCCTAAAGAAATATCCAGTTTATTATCTGGACGTACTTTCTTGACAATGCCTTTCATTCGGTCACCAACACTTAAGTCTTGATAAATATCATCCTTAAAAATCAATCCTGAATGTTTTTTATTGACAATCACATTCATACCTATATCAGAAGGATGCGAAATAATAATATCAACTTCATCAAACTGTTGGACGGTTAACTCTTTATTGTCCAAAAACTGATTGGTTTTGCTCGAAGCTACCAGCCTTCCTGTCTTTTCATCCAGAAAACAATAAACCAAAAACCAACCTCCCTTTTTCATTTTGAAGGCTTGTTCTTTAAATGGGCAAAACAATTCTTTAACAAGTCCCCAATCTAAAAAAGCACCATATTCGGTGACTTGACTACAACGTAGCAACGCAAAATCATTGACAGTTATATAAGGTTTATCAGTTACTGCTACTGGTCGTTCTTCATTATCTAGGTAAACGAACACTTCCATTTTTTCCCAAATCTTGAATGCTTCTGGTACATAACGGTTGGGCAACAAAACTTCATTTCCTTCTTCGTCTGCAAGGTATAAACCTTGCTCTGTTTCCCTAATGATTTCTAATGTATTGTAATCTCCAATTTTTATCATGGAGCAAAGGTAATCATAATAGTGTTTTTGAAAATAAAAAAAGCACTACAATTCCGAAATATCGGAAGCAGTGCTTTTAAAGACTATTATTTCTTTCAATTATTTGTAGGCAGCCTCTTTTTTAAAATGTTTAGTCAACAAGTAATAAACTACTGCTCTGTACTTATTTCTATTTGAACGACCATACGTTTCCATAACAGCATCAATACCTTTATCTAGATCTGCACTGTCTTTTAATCCTAATTTCTTTATAAGGAAATTATTTTTGACCGTAGCCAATTCTGAAGCATCTGTGCCAGAAACCGTTGAAGCGTCAGCATTATAAATTGAAGGACCACAACCGATGGTAACTTTGGTTAATAAATCCATGTCAGCTTTTACACCACATTTGTCTTTCAAATCGGCAGCATACTTTGCTATTAATTCGTCTCTTTTACTCATTTTTAATGATTTTTAAATTATAAAATTGTTTACACACTAAATATAACTAATTTTTGTAAACTATAACTTACGCAAATCCAATTATTTAAGGCTTTATTTAATAAATTCGAAATAATTGTGCAAAACTTCGTCATTGATGGTTCTTGGTGTGAATATTTCCAGAATTTTTGGATATTCTGATGCTTCATAAAATGTCTTTAATTTGATTTTCAATTGCTTTTCAGTATGCGCTTCTAAATAATCAAAATCGAACATTTTGCTTAAATGTTTTGCCGTAAGATTGTGCTTTGTTTCAAAATAAGTATCAAAATTAGAGGTGTTTTTATGGCCTGGTAAAATTCTGAAAATACCTCCTCCTTGGTTATTGACAATGATAATTCTGAAATTATTAGGAATGTAATTATTCCACAGTGCATTACTATCATAAAAGAAACTCAAATCTCCAGTAATAAAAACAGTTTGTTTTTTGCTGCTTACGGCACAACCGATTGCAGTTGACGTACAGCCGTCGATTCCACTTGTGCCTCTATTGCAAAAAACTTCAATAGACTGAAGTAAATCAAATAACTGTGTATATCTAATTGCTGAACTGTTGCCAAGTTGCAGAATAGAATGTTCTGGTATTGATTTTAAAACGGTGTCAAATACTTTTAGATCAGTAAAAGGAGCGTTTTTTAAGTATTCGGCATGCTTTAAGTTTCTCTTCCATTTGATATCATCCCAAAATGGTCGGTATTCACTTTTTACAAAATGGGTTATCCTTGGAGAAAACTCTGTAAAAAATTGGTTTGGTGTCACCTCAATATGCTTTTCTAGACAGAAAAATGTATTAAGAGCTTTGTTTTCATCCACATGCCAATGTTGTTTTGGTTGGTAGGCTCTTAAAAATGCCTTGACCTTTTTTGAAACTATCAAACCTCCCAAGGTAATAAGAATGTCTGGTTGGAGCTGTTTTAATTGGTCATCTGTTAATGGCGCTATCAACTTATCAATACTCGGAAAAAAATCGATATGATGAATGTTTGACGTTGTTTCTGTCAATACCAAGACACTATCGTCTAATGCTAAATCATCCAACCAACGTTGCTCAATATCGTTTGGCGGATTTGCTCCTACCAAAATCATTTTTTTGGTAGCGTCATTCCAGTCATTAACACAACTTTCGAGCTCAAAATTTTCGAACTTGCGTCGTTTTATTTCTAGCTCGGTGACTTTTGGTTTGACTTCAAGTTTAGTAGTGGTTTCATAAAGTGGTTCATCAAAAGGTACGTTGATGTGAACAGGCCCTTTTTTAAGTCTAGCTTTGTTTATTGCGATATTGATTTCTTCTTCATTATAAGCCTGAATGCCTTGTTGAAATCCAAGAAAGCGTTCCAATTTACCTTCAATACTTTTTAGAATAGGCAGTTCTTCCTTTTCTGGTATTTTATGTTCGTCTTTTAAATCTAATTTTAGATTAGCCGAATGCAAAATATGATTTTCAAATACGTCCTTTTGATTGATGGTTTGACCATCACCAATACCAATTAAATGTTTTGGTCTATCGGCAGAAAGTACTATGAGTGGGATATCACTATAAAAAGCTTCAGAAATTGCTGGATAGTAATTAAGAAGCGCGCTTCCAGATGTACAAAGTACTGCAACAGGTTGCTTTATTTGTTGTGCAATGCCCAATGCAAAAAATGCAGCACAACGCTCATCGACGATGCTATAACATTTGAAAAAAGGGTCATTTGTAAAACCAACTGTCAAAGGTGCATTTCTGCTTCCTGGTGAAATAACAATTTGACTGACATTTTTAGCCTTAAAGAGCTGAATTACAGTTTGTGCAAGCGGTATTTTAGGGTAATTCATAGTTAGTTTAATCTAAAACAAAAGTAATGAATCGTCAATAGATATAAAACTATTGGAATACCTTTTTCATAACCAACGATTTATGGACTGTTTCTTCCCATTCTGCTTCTGGACTGGAGTCAATTGTGATGCCTCCACCAACATAAATCAATGCGTTTTTTGGTTTGATTTGCATACAGCGCAAATTGACATATAAATTGGAGATTGTCTTTATGGTTGCATAGGCATCATTTTCGACATTATGACGATTTGAATTTCTTGTCTTCTTCTCTTTAATGTTTAATTCGCCCAAAAAACCAGTATAAAACTCACGATTATAAGCTTCATTATTAAGTATAAATTGCTTGGCATCTTCTTTTGGTAGACCACAAACGGCAGGTGTTGGGTGTAAGTTGCCAAGCAATTGCTTTAGGTCGTACGTTTCGGGCTTTAGATTCGTTTTAATGATTGTTTGTATATGAACTAAATTTCCAGCTTGTATTGGTCTTGCTTCAGATGAGGCAACCTCAAGTTTCATATCACTCAAAACTTTAATAATATAATAAGTAACCAATTGCTGTTCATCTTTTTCCTTTTTGGTCCAATCAACATATATTGTTCCTTGATATGGCTTTGTTCCTGCTAAAGCCATTGTTGTCAATCGGTTGCCTTCAATGGTAAGCAAGGTTTCTGGTGTAGCGCCAAGCCATAAACCCACTTTTGGATGGTACCAACAATATACAAATGCCATAGGATACATTTGAAGCAATCTTTTGAAAATATCTATTGGGTGATGCTCACAAGGTACTGATTCGCATCTAGATAAAACTACCTTTTGAAGCTTTTGGGCATTTATAGCATCAATCCCTTTTGTAACGAGGTCAATATGTTGTGTTTTTTGTGATCTTGATGGTGTTTGAGTTATCTGCGATGTTTCATGATTTGCAAATTCTTGAAGTTCACATTTACTATAAATGCTTTTTTCAAAAGGAATCAAGACCGAATCCTGTTTGTCATCAAATGGAGAAAACACGAACCCACTTTCGGTGTAATCTGAAATTACATAAAGTACATCTTCTGTTTGGCAAAAAGATTTAATCTCGTATGCGTTTGGTTTTCTGTAAACTGCAAATGGTAATTTGTTATTGAAATGTTCGAGAATGCTTTCAAAAAATTGCTCTGAAGTCATTTATTTGTTTTTTGGCAATGATATGGTCGATAATCTGCAGATAGAAATCAAATTATCATTATCGTCAGTAATCCTTATATCCAATAATTGTGTGGTTCTACCTTTATGCAAAAAGGTGGCTCTAGCATAGACATAGCCTTCGGTCACACTTTTTAAATGATTGGCTGTAATTTCCAATCCTCTAATCATCATATGCTCACTGTCCAAAAATATATGAGATGCAAAACTGCCAACACTTTCTGCCAACGCAGCAGTGGCTCCACCATGCAAAACACCTTCTGGTTGATAAACTCGACTATTGACTGGCATTCTGGCAACTAAAAAATCAGTCCCATAATCAATCATTTCGATATTAAGGGTTTCCAATAAGGTGTTTTTGCTTATTAAATTTGCTTGTGCCAATAATTCTTCTTTAGATAATTGCATAGAAATACTGTATTTTTAGTGTCGAATACAAAAGTACAAAACCAAAGCTTTAAATGAATTCTAAAGAAAAAGAAATATCATACCAAACAACCAATTCCTACTCAACTTCAAACAGCTTAACAAAAGATACCAAAAACGTCTGGTTTGTTTGTCATGGCATGGGTTATTTAAGTCGCTATTTTTTAAAGTATTTTGATGGTCTTGATGCTAACGAAAACTATGTCATTGCGCCACAGGCCCAAAGCAAATATTATATTCCTCCAAAATTCAAACATGTTGGAGCCAGCTGGTTGACCAAAGAAAACACGCTGAAAGAATCAAACAATGTGATGCAGTATTTTGATGCGGTTTTTGAGGCTGAAAAACTTCCACAAGATAAAAGTTTAATAGTTTTGGGATACTCGCAAGGTGTTTCTGTGGCATTGAGATATGTAGCAAAACGACAATTGCAGTGTTCACAAATTGTTATCCTTTCTGGTGGTATTCCAAAAGAGTTGGTAGCAGATGATTTTAACTTTTTAAATACAGCAACCAAAGTGACCATGATGTTTGGAATAAATGATGAATATTTGGATGAAGACCGCATCCATTCTGAAAAAAATAGAGCTTTTGAACTTTTTGGGCATTGTGACCTAGTAATTGTTCCTTTTGATGGAAAACATGAAGTAAGGAAAGAGTTGATCAACACTTTAGTATAATTAATTAACGTTATCAATCTCTAATAAAGAGTAAAAACAATATATGATGAATGTGCCACATTTAGAAAACAATTACGTAAAATTGACGCTTTTAGACTTGAGCAACTATAAGCATTTATCGGTCATAGCGAGCGAAAAGGACTTAATATACTACTCACCTTCCGATATATCAACACCAGAAAAGTTGAAAGAGTATGTACAAATCGCTGTTGATGGGTATTATCATCAAACGACAATTCCATTTGTTATATATGACAAAACCAAAAGTGCTTATGCTGGAAGCACCCGCTTTGGACTCATCAACTGGCAAAATAAGGTACTTCATATTGGTTGGACATGGATTGGTAGCGAATTTCAAGGAAGTGGGATCAATAAGCATGTTAAGTTTTTGATGCTGCAATACGCTTTTGAAACATTAGAATTTGAAAAAGTAGAGTTTCGTATTGATGAACGCAATGTTCGTTCTAGAAAAGCAGTTGAAAAAATTGGAGCGACATTAGAGGGCATTTTAAGAAAAGACACCCAAATGCTTGATGGTTTTAGGCGAAGTACTTGTTGTTATGGCATTTTAAAAGAAGAATGGCCAGAGATTAAAAAAACAATTTTTGATGGGTTATAAAAAGTAAATAAGAACTCAATATTAATGCGTTAAATTCTTTACAATTTCTCTTGTTGGCAAAATTGCTTTGGTGTGCTCAATACTTGGCCCAGCTACCCAAACTGTTTTGTAGGTTGCTTTAGTTGCCGCTTTTTCGGTAGCTCGCATACCAATCCCAAAACGAATCATTTTTACCCATTTTTTGAGCTTTTTGTTTTTATTTAAAACAGACTCTAACCACGATTCTTTAGTGCCAATTTTTTGCACATATGGTGTGTTGATGACTGTACAAGGTGTACCAGAAATACGCTGTGTCATTACAATATCATCAGCACCATAATCAACACAAGCTTGTTTATATTCGTCAGTGACATTTGCTTCTATAGAGGCTATAAAAGGGCTTCCGACAGAAACACCATCTGCTCCATAGCCAATCATCTTATCAACATCAGCCTTGCAGCCTACACCACCTGCAGAAATAATTGGTATTTTTAAATTGGATGTTAAAACCTTTATTAATTCTTCTGGTGAATAATTACCTCTGTGTCCTCCAGCTTCATTATTTACTGCAATAGCTGCATCAGCACCAAGTTGTTCGACTTTTTGTGCAAACCTCAAATCGGTGACATCACAAAATACTTTGATACCAACTGCATGTGCCTGCCTAATTGTTTCTTCAGGACTTCCTAAAGATGTAATGATAAAATCGCAACCTTCTTCACAAAGCACACGCAATTGTTCTTTATATTTGATATTTGATTTATTAACTATCAAATTAAAACCAAACGAACCTCCTTCTACCTTTGCGGCTTTAAGCTCGTTTATTGCAGCTCTCAACTCATCTAAAGTCCTGTAATTAAGTGCTGGAATACAACCAGCTATTCCACCTTTCATAGCCTCTATCACCATTGCTGTATTAGAAACCAAAAACATTGGCGCTTGAATGATTGGATACTTAATATTAAGAAGTTGAGTTAGTTTGGTTGCCATTGTTATTGAATTGATTTTAGCAAATATAAAAAATATTATGCATGCATAATAAACAATGGCGCTCTTTTATTTTAAATCTAAACGTAGTATTAAAAAATTGTAATCTCGACTCAAAAATCATAATGCAATCCTAAAGTTATCCCAAAACATTCTTAATAAGCACTTTAAATCAAATCAATGTTTGTACATTTAGTTTATAATTTTAAAATGGAGTAAACATTAATTCATCAATCAAAAAATCAAAATCATCAAAAAAATCACCACCATCAATTTTGTGTTTTAATAGCTTTACGCCGTAACCATCTTTTAAGATTAGACTTTTTAACATGTAACCTTTAAAAATTCTAATATTATGAGAACACAAGTAATTGGTTTACTATTTTTAGGACTAACCAGCCTAATGAACGCACAATCTAATTCTGATGCAAAAAACGTTGGCGAAGAAGTCAGCAATGTAGAACTTTCTGGCCTTGTCATTTCGGCAAACAGCAAATACATGAACAAGGTTTATGACGAAAACTCTTCAATTGAAGTTAGAGAATTAGTACAACGTGTTGCCGATTTTGACCTTAAGGAAACGAATATCTTCGATCCAAAATTTGATAGCTACAATGTTAATTTTTCAACAAGACAATCAGAAATAGAAGCTATTTATGATTCGAAAGGTGTTGTACAATCTACCAATGAACGTTACAACAACATTCTTGTACCAAATTCAATTAGACATGCAGTTTATAGAGATTATCCTGGTTGGACTTTACACAAAAACACCTATTCAGTAACTTATAGCCAAAACGGAAATATCAAAAAATTGTACAAAATTCAAGTTAGAAAAGATGGTGAGAGAAAGAATCTAAAAATTGATGTAGTCAACAACAAAGCTATTGTGTCGGCTTATTGAAACAGTATGACCACATCATATATGGAAATAAAAAAAAACGCAATCAAACAGATTGCGTTTTTTTTATTTATAAGATTCCTCGACAAACTCGGAGTAAGCGATTCATACAATTTTGTTTAACAAAATTGGTTCTCTGCTAGCTTCACTTCTTCGAAATCTATATTTCTACAAACTTCGTTTGCCACTTTCAACATAAAATATTTTTTATGTTTCAGTAATGTTCAGTACAGGCTACTTGACTTCTTCGAAGTCTACGTCCTCTACATCACTTCCTTCAGCCTGGCCGTTTTGGCTCGCATCAGGTCCTGGCTGTGCTCCACCTTGTTGAGCTTCGGCTTGTGCTTTATACATTTCTTCACTAGCCACTTTCCAAGCTTCATTGATTTTCTCCAATGCTGGGTCAATCACTGCCAAGTCTTTTGTTTCAAAAGCTTTCTTCAATTCTTCAAGAGCTTCTTCGATTGGCTTTTTCTTATCATCAGATAATTTATCACCAAACTCTTTCAGTTGACTTTCGGTTTGGAAAATCATGGCATCAGCAGCATTCAATTTATCCGCTTTTTCTTTAGCAATTTTATCAGCTTCAGCATTTGCCTCTGCATCTGCTTTCATCTTTTTAATTTCCTCTTCGGTCAATCCTGAAGATGCCTCGATACGAATATCTTGTGTTTTGTTTGTTGCTTTGTCTGTTGCAGTTACATGGATGATTCCGTTGGCATCGATATCAAAAGTCACTTCAATTTGTGGTGTTCCTCTTCTTGCTGGTGGGATACCATCCAAATGGAAACGTCCTATGGTTTTGTTATCGGCAGCCATCGCTCTTTCACCTTGTAACACATGGATTTCCACTGAAGGTTGATTGTCGGCAGCTGTTGAGAACACTTGTGATTTCTTGGTAGGAATCGTCGTGTTGGCTTCAATCAACTTCGTCATCACATTACCCATAGTTTCAATACCAAGAGATAATGGTGTAACATCCAATAGTAATACATCCTTGACATCTCCTGTCAAAACACCACCTTGAATTCCTGCTCCTACTGCAACTACTTCATCAGGATTTACACCTTTACTTGGCGCTTTTCCAAAGAATTTTTCTACTGCAGCTTGTACTGCTGGAATACGTGTAGATCCACCAACCAAGATGATTTCGTCAATATCACTTTTTGAAATACCAGCAGCTTTTAAAGCTGTTTGGCAAGGTTCGATAGTACGTTTTACCAAATCATCAATCAATTGCTCAAATTTTGCTCTTGTCAATGTGCGCACCAAGTGCTTTGGTCCGCTTGCAGTAGCTGTTACATAAGGCAAGTTGACTTCTGTTTGTGCAGACGAAGACAATTCAATTTTGGCTTTTTCAGCAGCTTCTTTTAAACGTTGCAACGCCATTGGGTCTTTACGTAGGTCAATGCTTTCTTCTTTATTAAATTCATCAGCTAACCAATCGATAATTTTTTGGTCAACATCATCACCACCTAAATGGGTGTCTCCATCGGTTGACAATACTTCAAAAACGCCATCACCTAACTCAAGGATAGACACGTCATGTGTACCACCTCCAAAGTCAAATACGACAATTTTTTGGTCTTTCCCTTTTTTGTCAAGACCATAAGCCAATGCCGCAGCTGTTGGTTCGTTGATGATACGACGAACTTTTAAACCAGCAATCTCACCAGCTTCTTTAGTTGCTTGACGTTGAGAGTCATTAAAATAGGCTGGTACTGTAATTACAGCTTCACTTACTGTTTGACCTAAATAGTCTTCAGCAGTTTTTTTCATTTTTTGAAGAATCATTGCTGATAATTCTTGAGGTGTATATAAACGACCATCGATATCTACTCTAGGTGTATCATTGTCACCTTTTACCACTTTATATGGTACACGTTCTGCTTCTTTCTTAGATTCAGAATATTTGTTTCCCATAAAACGTTTGATAGAATAAACCGTTTTTGTTGGGTTTGTTACTGCCTGACGTTTTGCAGGATCACCAACTTTAATTTCGCCTCCTTCTACAAAAGCGATAACAGATGGCGTGGTTCTTTTTCCTTCTGCATTAGGAATTACAACAGGTTCATTACCTTCCATTACAGAAACGCAAGAGTTGGTTGTTCCTAAATCGATTCCAATTATTTTACTCATAATTTATGTTTTAATTGTGTTGAATGTTCATTTTTAATTCTCTAGGTATATGTCAATGATTATGCCATGACAAAAAATATGACATGATGTCATTTGATGCGATTAAAGTTTAAAGGAATTACTGTTGAAATCTTTTAAAAGCACTTATATTTGCTATAAATATAATGTAATTGGCTCATGGAGTGTATTTCTGTTTTTGACATGTTAAAAATTGGTGTGGGACCTTCGAGTTCGCACACGTTAGGTCCTTGGAGGGCTGCTGAACGCTGGATCCAGGAGCTTAAAAACAGTGGCAAATTTGATAATGTAAAAAAAATTACCGTTGATTTATATGGCTCACTGTCATTAACAGGAAAAGGACACGCCACCGATTACGCCGTCATGTTGGGCTTAAGTGGTGCAAATCCTGAAACTATCCCGACTGAAAGTATCGATGTTGTCATTGCCTCTATTAAAAACACCAATACCTTGATGTTTAATAATGAAATACCTTTGACATTTCATCCCGAAACAGACATTGTATTTAACAGAAAATTTCTTCCGTTCCATTCCAACGGCATTAAGTTTTCAGCAACTATCAATGACAGAAAAACGAGTTCTACCTTCTACTCTATTGGTGGAGGATTTGTTGTGAAAGAAGAACGAAAAAACTCCAAAAAAAACAAGGAAATATTCAACAACACATTTCCTTACCCAATTGCTTTAGGCACCGAACTTTTGGAATACTGCAAAACCTTAAATCTACCTATCTCAAGTGTCGTTTTAGAAAACGAAAAATCGATACGTCCTATGGAAACTATCGATTTTGAATTGCAGCGCATCTGGAGCACCATGCTTGAGTGTATGTATATTGGTTGTCATACCGAAGGTAATTTGCCTGGCGGACTCAATGTAAGGCGTCGTGCTTATGATATGCACCAAAACTTAAAAGGCAATTTACCTTATGAGACACCTCAAGAATGGTTAGAAAGTATTCGCCTGACTGAAGTGAAATTCAGGCAAATATTAAAATGGGTAAGCTGTTTTGCTTTGTCTGTAAATGAAGTCAATGCCTCATTAGGACGTGTAGTGACTGCACCTACCAACGGAAGTGCTGGTGTCATTCCTGCAGTATTGATGTACTATATGGTGATTGAAAATCATGATGCAGATTTTGAGCATATTAAAAAATTCTTGTTGGTAGCTGGTGAAATTGGGAGTATTTTCAAAAAAGGTGCTACGATAAGCGCAGCCATGGGAGGCTGCCAAGCCGAAATTGGCGTGTCTTCTGCTATGGCTGCAGGTGCATTATGTGAATTATTGGGTGGATCACCAGAACAAGTTTTAGTAGCTGCCGAAATTGCGATGGAACATCACCTTGGTATGACTTGCGACCCAATTGGTGGATTGGTACAAATACCATGCATTGAACGCAATGCCATGGGAGCCATCAAAGCTATCAATGCTGCAGAATTGGCTTTAGACACGGATCCTGAAAATGTAAAAGTACCTCTAGACAAAGTAGTACAAACTATGTGGGAAACCGCTAAAGACATGAACTCCAAATATAAAGAAACCAGTGAAGGCGGTTTAGCCGTTGGTGTAAATATGGCAGATTGTTAATCGCTAATTCCGTTTTTAGTTAGTACACCCTTCTTTTCTTCTTGTGTCGATTAAATAGATAATTTTCCATTCATCTCCTATTTTAACCAATTGAAACGAATTGACACCACAATGGCTGAATTGACCATTAAACCAAAAATCGTAAGTGGTCCATGCGTTTGCCATATCTCCATCAATCTGAATGTTAATACTCAATAGTTTTTCTTCAAAACTAATCGTTTCAGGTATTGAGACGATATATTTCAAAAATTGACTGAATTCTTCTTTTTTGATTGATGCCTTTCCGTCCTTGTCCTTACTTATTGATTGAAGGATGATATCTTTTGAGACCGTCTGGCGCATTGCCAAACTATCCTTGTTATGGAATCCTTCAAAAAAAGCTTCAATAGTGTTTTGAACTGCCTTTTTCTCATGCGTTTGACAAAATATATTCAAACTAAAACAGAACAAACTTAATGTGATAATTTTTTTCATGGTGATTGATATTTCATCTTAAAGTGTAAAGTTAAGAGGATTTGCTATGGATATTAAACAAAAGTTTAACAAAACTCATTATTTTTACACTATCAAATTATAATAACTATGTCAGTAGCAAAAAAAGATTATAAACGAATCACAGTTAAAACCTTGGTCGATATGAAGGCCAATGGTGAAAAAATATCAATGCTTACCGCTTATGATTACACCATGGCAAAAATTGTTGATGGTGCAGGTGTTGATGTAATTTTGGTTGGTGATTCAGCAAGTAACGTAATGGCAGGGCACGAAACAACATTGCCCATAACGTTAGACCAAATGATTTATCATGCTGCTGGTGTTGTTAGGGCTATTGAGCGGGCTTTGGTGGTCGTTGATTTACCTTTTGGCAGTTACCAAAGCGACCCAAAAGAAGCCTTGCGTTCAGCCATTAGGATTATGAAGGAAAGCGGTGGACATGCCGTAAAACTAGAAGGTGGAAAAGAGGTTAAGGAATCTATCAAACGTATATTGAACGCTGGAATTCCTGTAATGGGACATTTGGGCCTGACACCTCAATCTATCTATAAATTTGGTACTTACACTGTAAGGGCTAAAGAGGAAGAAGAAGCCGAGAAACTGAAAGAAGATGCCATCATGCTCGAAAAAGCAGGTTGTTTTGCTGTGGTTTTAGAAAAAATACCAGCAAAATTGGCCAAAGAAGTAGCCGAAAGCATTAGTATTCCAGTAATTGGAATTGGAGCTGGAAATGGTGTTGATGGACAAGTGCTCGTGCTGCACGATATGTTAGGCATGACACACGAGTTTCATCCTCGTTTTTTGCGTCGTTATATGAACTTGTATGAAGATATGACCAATGCAATTTCTCAATATGTGACAGATGTAAAATCTAAAGATTTTCCAAACGAAGAAGAGCAGTATTAAGATGTAGTCTTCAGTAATCAGTTGGCAGTCTTAAGTGCAAAAAAAAATGAAAGACAATAATTTATCAATCATTAATAGTTAATTGTTAATTGTTAATCAAAAAAAACATTCGTGTATTAGTGGCTAACAAAACAGAAAAGATACTTTCCAATAAAAATAATCTTCAAGTCGTCTACGAAGACAATCATATTATCATTGTCAACAAACGAGCTGGCGATATTGTACAAGGTGACAAAACTGGCGACAAGCCTTTGAGCGAGGTTGTAAAATCTTACATCAAAGACAAATACAACAAACCTGGCAACGTCTATCTTGGTGTTGTACATCGTCTAGATAGGCCAACTACAGGTATTGTTATGTTTTCAAAAACAAGCAAAGCATTGCCAAGACTCAATAAATTATTTGCTGACAAAGAAGCAAAAAAAACCTATTGGGCCATTGTAAAAAATGAACCTCCAAAAACTGAAGACACATTGATTCATTGGTTAAAAAAGAATCCTAAAAACAACAAATCTACTGCATATACTAAAGTAATTGCTGAAGGAAAAAAAGCAATTCTGCATTATACCCATGTAAAGTCTTTAAATAATTATCATTTACTTGAAATTGAACTAGAGACTGGTCGTCACCATCAAATTCGTTCGCAATTAGCCAGTATTGGTTGTCCAATAAAAGGTGATTTAAAATATGGCTTTGACCGAAGCAATCCAGATGCAAGTATCCATTTACATGCCAGAGCATTGACTTTTACTCATCCTGTTTCAAATGAAAACATACGTGTTACGGCTCCATTGCCTGACGATGTGGTTTGGAATGCTTGCGAAAATTAGTTTAAAGCATAGTCAATAGTCAGTTTGACTCCTTCAGTTGGGCGCGACCATAAATCTAGTGATGCGTTAATGAGTTCTGCCCTACTTTTCATGTTTATCAATCCAGAGCCTTTTTTTACAGTTTGCATATCAAACCCTTTTCCGTCATCTGTCGCCTCTATGATTAATCTATCTGGATGGTAATCTAAAACTACTTTTAAATTATTCGCTTCAGAATACTTAACAGCATTTGAAAAGAACTCTTGTAGTATCCTAAAAATGATGATTTCATGCTTTTTCTCTTTAAACTCTCTCTTGCTGCCTTTTATTTCCAGTTCGGCTGTAGCAAATTTCATTCGTTTTAATCTATTCATCTCATTGATGATAGAGTCTTCAAAACCCATATTGAGAATCACATCATTATTAAGGGATTTTGAAAGTGAACGCACTTCTCTTAAACTTTCTTTTATAACATCCGCAGCACTATTGACGCTTTCTTTAACATCGTCGCCAACTTTTGCCGAAATCATATTCATTTGCATGTTCGCATAGGCCAACAACTGTCCAACATTATCGTGCAATTCCCAGCCAATATGCTTCAATGTTTGTTCTTGTATTTCGGTTTGTGTTCTGGATATTTCTTCATCAAACTCTTGTTGCTGTTTAATTTGATCTAAAAGCAATTTGTTTTTTCTTTTTTGAAATACCATAAAAAAAACAATAACCAATGTCGTTACAATTACCAAGACAGCTATCATGTAAACCAATAGGTAACGTTCGGCTGCAGTTGACACTGCTCGCTCTTGAAACAGTATTATTTTTAATAAATCAATCATTCTTTAATTGTGGTTTTGAAATTATTAACCCTACAGAAAAGCAAGTATACATAAATATATTAGCGAACAAAAAAATACGCCGTTTTAAATTTGCAAAATCCCAATCTGAAGTGGTATTATACACGTCAAAAAACAAAACTGGAGTTACAATCAGCCACCAAACAAATAAGCCTACACTGGCATAAAAGCCAAAGGTTGTAAACATTACAACAATAGCATCGCTTTTAAGCAATTGAATAAAATATAAAGCGATACAAAATATAGTGGCCAAAGCTCCTGAAAGTTGATAAAAGGATGCATGTGTTTTTAAAAACATATCGGGATAGATGCAAAAGTGACCTAACATGGCTACCATGAAGACCAAAACCGCTATTTTAATTGTAGTTTTATATAATTTTGGTTTCATTAAAGAATGAAAATAATACATCACAAACAGCACGCTTCCAAACATCCAAAAAATATTATACCAAATAACGCTCCGCAGACCAAAATCTCTTAAAAAAGCAATAACAGGGAATTCACTAAAGTAAAAAAAACCTATACCTACAGTTTCAACAAAAACGATATAACATAAAAAATAAATAAAATATCTTGTGGATGTGTTTTTATACGTTTTGTAACATATAACTGCTGTCAACGCAGCAAAAAGCTCAAAGCCATTTGCTATATAATTAAAATATTCCGTTATAAATTCGAACACAAAAAGTATTAAATATTAATTATTTTCTGGTTTACAAACTAGTATTGCAACTGCAAAAGACAAATACATAAAGACATTAGAAAATAAATATATATACCTTCTTAACAATAAATACCCAGCATCTGCTTGGGAAAAATAAACCTCATAAAATATCAATGGGGTTATAATTAGCCACCAAAGCAGCAAAATGGCACTGATTATTGAGTTTAATGACTTATAAAAAACCAATATTTTATCGCTTTTTAAAACTTCAATAAAATATAAGACAATACAACTCAATATAACCAAGGCACCAAAAATATTTACAAATTTCAACTGCGAATTAAAAAAGGCATCCAAATTGTAGAAAATATAGATACTGGCAAATATCAAAAAGGTAAGGCTTAAATATCTAATAATTTTAATGGAAACTTTTGACTTAATTATCTTTTGATAGTAATACGACATAAACATTACGCCACCAATATTCCAAAATAAAGTAAACCACCAATAGTTTCTCTTAAATGGTGTATCAGCAAGTATCTCTTTAATAGCTCCAAGCTCTTTATACTCTACAACATATGATGGATAACTACCGATAAAATCGACTATAGCAACATATACTAAATAATACAAAAAGATTCTAGCATCAGTGTTTTTGAATTTTTTAAAATAAAAAACACCGACTACAGCCGCAATAATCAATACCACATCGTTTAATTGCGTAGAATATTTACTTATAAAGTCAGTCACGTTTTTTATTGTGGATAATTGGAGCTAGGCGGTTCTCCAGGATCGCCTGCGTTAAGCCCTTTTCCACCTGTAATATCTCCACTTCCACCTTGAAATGAGAAATTGAGCATACTTCCTTCTGAATTTGTGGCATTCAAAATACCTGTAGGAACAAAAAACATCGTAGTATAACCTACTTCTTTATCGGTTGGGTAAGCTCCCAAATACACCCTTATGCCATCCATTGTATAACCCAATCCTTTGGCTTCATTTTCGGCATAATTAAGATAATCTCTCATGTCTTTGAGCGAATACCACGACGAGCGGTTGTCTGGTCGCTTTACAATAGAATCACTAATCAACTGATGTCTAGAATCGAATGCGTGATCAAGAACCTTGGCCTCTGCTGGTGTTATCAGCCCTTTTGGAGCTACAATGCTTTCTTCTAGTTCATTATTACAACAATAAAAATAAACTGCAGCAGCTCCAATAATTAAACCTAAAAGAAATAAAAAGAAATTTTTCATGTTTTATGAAGTTTAGTTGGTTTTTATATTGACTAAAGTAATGAAAATCTTTAAATTAACTATTCCTTTTCAAAAACATTATAAAGTTTTTTCGTACAATTTTATTCAATCAATTTGAATCTTATTCTTTGATTTGTAAATTTTTGTGACAGCATATTTATAGAGGCAACGCTCAACTGCAATACCCTAGGATAACCTCCTGTTGTTTGGCAATCTCGCATAAGGACAATGAGTTGCCCAGAAGGTGTCAATTGAACTGTTCCAGGCAAAACCAACGATGTTATAATGGGCTCTAAATGGTTAACAAAAAGCCCTTCTAGCTGATATGCCATTCGGTTGTTTTGTTTAGAAATACAAAACTCCATTGAGCACAACCGTATTTGCTGTTCATTGGTTAGTTGTTCAAATTCTGGACCTTTATAAACAGGCAAAATGATATCTTTAAAAAAAGTATGATTCTGTTTGATGGATGATGTAGATGTTGTCTTATCGTTAGCAAATTCTAAAATGGGCAACATATCATTTTTAAGTAGCTTTTGTCCTTGTGTAATGTTTGAAAACATACTTCGGCTATGCATCACTTTTTCTGTTTGAAATCCTCCGGAAACAGCCAAATACGCCCTAAAACCAACCGTTAGGCTTCCAAAAGACAAGATATCGCCAGCTTTTACCACAACGACAAAATTATTCTTAATCCTTTGGTTATTCAATTTTGGTGACATATCAGCTCCAGAAATACAAATATGAGTTGCACATTGAAACATAAGCGTGGCACCGGTCATTGTCATTTCAATAACTGCATCATTCTTATTGTTGTTAAGCAAACCATTGGCCATGGTTGCTGAATAGGCATCCATAACACCAGAAACTGGAACTCCATAGTGCTGATAACCAAATCGTCCCAAGTCTTGAATGGTAGAATAAAATCCTGATTGAATGACCTTAACCATGCATCACCTCACTTTCTAACTCATAAGCGTCCAGTTCAACTAACTTTTTGATACTATGATATTCGTCAATCGACACAGGGATAAATTTAATTTTATCTCCAGCACTTGCAAAGCATGGAATGGGTTTGTTGACATCAAAAAAATTAATGGGAGAATTGCCAATAATGTTCCAGCCACCAGGGCTTTCGTTTGGATATATTCCTGTTTGATGCCCACCAATGGCAACAGCTCCTTTTACAATGTCCAATCTTGGTGTTGCTTTGCGAGGTGTATAAAGTTGGTCGTTCAATCCGCCCAAGTATAGAAATCCAGGTAAGAAACCGATAAAAAAAACAGTATAAATAGGTTCTGAATGCAACTGGATAATCTTGCTTTTTGATAGTCCCTTTTCTAAAGATATGAGCTCTAAATCCAACGCAAAAGAATTATCATAACATACAGGAATTTTCCACAATTTAAAGATAGATTTCTGATGTGTGTCTTTTGATGCATATAAATCCTGAAGCAGTGTTGTTTCATGATTAAAACCCTTATTTGATTTATTATAAGATATTAATAATGAATTATATGCGTGGTTTATCTGAATGTTTTGTTTATGAAACTTCTGAAGTATTTTTTCTTTAAAATTCAGAATATCCTTAAGTATAACTTCATCAATTTTTGAAGGCCATTCCACCAAAATCGAATGTGCTCCAAACGATTTATATTTCAATTGGAAGTTTTTCAAAATATCATAAAATTTGAATGTGGTATTGTTTCAATCGTTCTGTCAAATTCTGAAGCAAATCCACTGTTTTACTATGGTCTCCGTGAATACAAAATGTGTCGGCTTTGATTGTCACTTTCTTTCCATTAATGGTCTTCACCTTTTGATGGACAATCATTTCAAAAACATGTTGAAATAATTCGTCTGCGTTTTCAATAAGTGCATTTTTTTTGCTTCGCGATACCAATGTAAGGTTTTCATTATAGTTTCTGTCAGCAAAAGCCTCATAAACTATGGGAATATTAGATTTGATTGCCAATGTTTCAATGACCGAACCATAAGGCACATACAGTTTAACAGGATATGCAATACTTTTCATTACTTCGATGACAACCGCTGCAACTTTGTCGTTGACCACACAGTCATTATATAAGGCACCATGCGGTTTTATGTGGTGCAGCATGGCATTTTCTTCTCTTAAAACAAACATGAACTCTCGTATTTGATGGCTCATCGTTGTGAATAAATCAGCGCATGACAATGGCATCGTCGTTCTACCAAAATTGGCCTTGTCTGGGTATGATGGATGTGCTCCTATTTTGACGTTATGCTGTTTAGCAAGTCTTACCACAGCTCTCATCGTTTCGAGCGTACCAGCATGACCTCCACAGGCTATATTGCAGGAAGAAATAAAAGGCATTACCTGTGCTTCGTTGTTCAAACCTTCGCCTACGTCAGCATTGATATCGATTATTCTGTTGCCCATTAGAGTATCTCAAAAACTTTTAGAATACTTTTTAAACCTAAAAAAATGGTCACACACAAGATAAGAATTCCCATCAGATTATTGAAGAGAGAATTTTTTTGTTTTCCAAGGATGGACGATTTGTTCATAATCCAAAGCAACAAACCAGCAATAATTGGCAACAGCAATCCGTTGGTCACTTGTGCAAATTTTATGATTTCAATCGATTTGATACCTAATGAAGACAACACAATTCCCAATAATAGAACAAGCATCCAGACCATTCTAAAAGGTTTAGACGTCATTTTAGTGTTCCATCCCAAGCATCCTGTGGCAACATAAGCCGCTGCCAATGGAGCTGTGATGGCACTTGTAATGCCAGCTGCAAAGAGCCCAATGGCCATGACATATCTAGCGAAACTTCCGAACAATGGCTCCAAGCCTTGAGCCAAATCAGCAGCACTGCTCACTTCTTTCGTTTGAATGGCAGCCGCCGAAATAATGATACTCATCGACACGATACCACCCAAAACCACTGCAATAATGGTGTCCTTTCGAGCAAATTTCAAATCGGAGGCTTTGTGCCATTTTTCTTTTACCAATGACGCATGCAAAAATAAATTATATGGTACAACGGTTGTCCCTATTAAACCTATGATGGTCAACAAACTGCCTTCTGGGGTTTTAAAGCTAAAAATACCTTCAAAAATATCGGCAAGGTTAGGTTTGGTCAAAATGGCTGTCACCAAAAACGCCATACTCATTACAATGACCATTCCTACCAAAGCACGTTCAAGAATTTTGTAATTTCCTATAAATAACAATAGGAAGGCAAATATGCCGATACAAATGCTCCAGATATTTACAGAAAATCGTCCGGTTTCCAATACTGGATTTCCAAAGATGGATTCCAGCCCTAACACACCACCACTGATGTTTCCAGCTTCGTAAGCTGCGTTTCCAATGACGATGGCTGACAATATCAAAGCGACAATAATGCCTTTAAGGATGGGTTGTTTAATTTCGGTGCGGATGATTTCTGCAAGCCCTTTTTGAGAAATAATGCCCAAACGTGCAGACATTTCCTGCAAAACGACCGTTGCTATTATAGAAAAGACCATAGCCCAAAGCAATGCAAAGCCAAACCCTACGCCTGCCAAGGTGCAAACAGTCACTGTTCCTGGGCCAATAAAAGCGGCAGCAATCAAGGGTCCAGGACCAATATTTTGAAACCAGCTTTTAATCATTATCTACAGAGTTTAAAGCATAAATGGCAAAACTGCCCAGCCAATGTCCTCCTTCATAACTATCGCCTACAATGCTTGGCAGTGAATAATTGATATGTTGATTCGCAATATTTTTTAGATGTTGGTATTCGGGAAGCTCTTGTGCAATAGCATTTAAACTCCAAGCACGCGAAAAGTTAACACCATCGAGATGCACCAACTTACCATCGGTTCTATCGGAGACTTTGCCTGTTTCCAGCTGAAAATTTTTATCCTTCAGTTGTGGAAAGAAATCGGCAAACCACGTTTTAAACTCTTCTTTTGGCAGTACACGTTTCATGATGGCTGCTTCTTCCAAGCAAGGTGAAAGAAAATCAAAACCGCTTGGCTCCCAAGACAATGGACATTCTTTGTCATTTAAATAAAAATCCTTTGCGCGTTTTTCAATCATTGTTTTGAGTTCATCATGACCTACAGTTATGGCATAATCATAGGCAAACGAAAGTCCGAAAGCGGTATTGGGATGCTCGCCCACTCTGATTGGGTAATTCAATTTTGGTAAAAATTCAATGTATTTGCCCACAATCAAATCGGTTAAGGGTTGTAGATTCGCTTCTAATGTTCTGGCTGTTGGGTCGTCCCATGTGTGAAGCTCTTCTGCCAATTTGAGCAGCCAAGCCCAACCATAGGTGCGCTCATAAGACGTGTTGTGCTTTCCATAAAAATAGGCGACTTCTGCCATGATGTTTTCTTTAGACATGTTTTGAAGCAGTTTTGATTTTATGTCATCTGCGTGTTCCAACTCTGGGAATTGTTTCAACAAACTGACCAAACTCCAATGGCCATGGACAGCAGAATGCCAATCGAAACAGCCATAAAACGCTGGATGCAATGCTTTAGGCGACTGCAAATCGTCGGCACTGCCTATGGTTTGGTTGAGTTTGTTTGGGTATTCGGTATCCATACAGTGCAATGGCAACTGTGCCAACCTGTTGGCTTCTTCAAGATTGAGAATGGGTGTTTTGGCCTGTACTATGGCTGGAAGTTGCTTTTGGTTTTCCTTTTTCTTTTCGGAAGTGTTACAACTCCAAACAAAAATCAAAAGTAGCAGTGTTATGATTTTATTCATTTCTTATAGTTATGGTATTATGAGCAGCAACTTACTTTACTGGCTCTAGTTATTTTTAAAGAGATTAGCGATGCTGAACCTATGATTTCTTGCTTTCGCAGGAATTTTTTACCCCAACCAACCTTCTCTGTCCAAACTTCGGTATTGAATGGCTTCGCTGATGTGTGAGCCGTTCAACTCTTCAACACCTTCCAAATCGGCGATTGTGCGTGCTACTTTCAGGATCCTGTCGTAGGCCCTCGCGGAGAGGTTCAAGCGCTCCATGGCTGTTTTGAGCAACTGCTTGGAGGCTTCGTCCAACACGCAATACTTCCTTATTTGTTTGGTGTTCATCTGTGCATTGTAATGCACGCTGTCATTGTCTTCAAAGCGTTTGGTCTGTTGTTCTCTGGCTGCTGTGACCCGCTTTCTAATCTCTATGGACGATTCGCCTTTGCGGTCATCGGATAGCTTTTCAAAAGGGACTGGTGTCACTTCGATATGGATATCGATCCTGTCCAACAGTGGCCCTGAAATTTTGCTTAAGTAGCGCTGCATCTCGTGAGGCGACGATGTGATGGGTGCGCTTGGATCGTTGAAATAGCCACTTGGGCTTGGGTTCATGCTGGCCACTAACATAAAACTGCTTGGATAGGTCACAGTGAACTTTGCCCTCGATATGGTGACTTCGCGGTCTTCCAAAGGTTGGCGCATGACTTCGAGGACATCGCGTTTGAACTCTGGCAATTCGTCCAAAAACAAAACGCCGTTGTGCGAAAGTGAGATTTCGCCTGGTTGTGGGTAACTGCCACCTCCGACGAGTGCGACGTTTGATATGGTGTGGTGTGGGCTACGGAATGGACGTTGTGACATGAGGCCTGTATCGGCTTTGACGCGTCCTGCCACTGAATGGATTTTGGTGGTTTCCAAGGCTTCGCGAATGGTCATTGGAGGCAAAATGCTTGGGAGTCGCTTGGCGAGCATGGTCTTGCCCGCACCTGGTGGACCGATTAGTATAATATTGTGCCCTCCAGCTGCGGCGATTTCCATACAGCGCTTGATGCCTTCCTGCCCTCGGACATCGGCAAAGTCGAACTCGGGGACGTCGAGGTTTTTATAAAATTCTTCCTGTATGTTGATGGTGGTTTGCTCTAATGGTTGTGCTTTATCGAAATGGTTGATGACTTGGGCTATGCTTTCGACCCCAAAAACGTTGAGACCATCGACGATGGCTGCTTCTTTGGCGTTTTGGATGGGCAGGATGACGTTTTTGAAGCCTTCTTCCTTGGCTTTGATGGCTATGGGCAATGCGCCTTTGATGGGCTGCAGGCTACCATCGAGGGAGAGCTCGCCCATGATAAGGTACTCTTCGAGGTTGTTGGCCTTGATTTGGTCGCTGGCAACGAGGATGCCTATGGCAAGGGTGAGGTCGTAAGCAGAGCCTTCTTTGCGGAGGTCGGCTGGGGACATATTGATGATGATTTTTTTGCCGGGAATTTTGTAGCCATTGTTTTGTAGGGCTGCCGCAATGCGGAAATTGCTTTCTTTGATGGCATTGTCTGGGAGGCCAACGAGGTGATAGCCAACGCCGTTATCGACATTGACCTCGACCGTAATAGTGGTGGCTTCTACGCCGAAAACGGCACTACCGAAGACTTTTTTTAGCATATAGGATAGTTTGGATTAAATGTAGGAAGATTGGCGTTAATTACAAAGTGTTTTGTTTGGGTGTTGGATGTTGTTGTTTGGTTTTTTTACTGTTCCTTTTTTTCTAAACAAAAAAGCGAACCAAAAAACAATTTTACTTTTTAATGTTATAAGGGTTTATGAATCTTCGATTTTTACAAATTGTCGTGTGTCGTGCTGTTGGCGGTATTTAAGGACTTATTGTCATTGCAAGAAAACTCGTTGACANNGCAAGAAAACTCATTGACATTGCGAGAAAACTCATTGACATTGCAAGAAAACTCATTGACATTGCGAGAAAACTCATTGACATTGCAAGAATACTCGTTGACATTGCAAGAATACTCGTTGACATTGCAAGAATACTCGTTGACATTGCAAGAAAACTGTTATGAGCTAGGGCTTGATTGATTGAGATTAGCCATTGCGTTTTAGTGCTATTGACTTGACTGTACCCACAAAAAAAAAGTCCTACCTAGGCAGCAGGACTAAAGATTTTCATCTAATTACATTACGACGCGGTCAATACAAGATAATTACTAATTAATAAAGTCTACAAAAAAGTAAATCCCACCGAAGCGGGATTTTAGATTTCTCTACGGCATATAGCCTTATTGTGATAAGATTAAAGATTAGAATAAAATTATCTACTACAAATATAGTGAATTAATGGAATGAAAAAATACGTAGAACTACGTATTTTATATTTTCTATTATTTGAATACATTTAAGTTTCATAAAACTTGGCAAGATGGCAAAAATTTTAGGATTGGATTTGGGGACGAACTCTATTGGGTGGGCAATCAGAGATACGAATAAAGATGGTAATCAAATTGTTGATACAAACGTATTAGTTTTTCCACAAGGTGTTGGAGAAGAAAAAGGTGTTGAGTTTTCTTTGGCATCAGAACGCACAAAACATAGAGCGTCCAGAAAACTCTATAGACGAAGAAAAAAGCGAAAAACAGATTTATTAAAATTATTGATAGACAATGGCTACTGCCCTTTGAGTACTGATGAATTGTTTATTTGGTCAGTTTACAGAAAAGGTCAGGAAATGAGATATCCAACTGAAAATCATGAATTTTCGGAATGGTTAAAAATCAATCCTTATGAGATTAGAGCTAAAGCAGTGCATTCACAAGTTACTAAAATGGAATTGGGAAGAGCATTGTACCACATGTGCCAACGACGAGGTTTTAAGAGTGGACGTAAAGATGCTGATGCTGGCAAAGATTTGGAACAATACAAGAAAGAACAAGAACTATTAGAAAAGAATGGTTTTAAAACCCTTGGCGAATATTATTTTGATTTGCTTGAAAGGGATGAAAAAGTAAGAAAAACGAAGTTTACTTCTGATGACCAAGAAGTCAATTCATCGCGTATCAGCTATGTTGAGGAATTCAATTATTTAATGAAGTCCCAAAAAATTGATAAAGATTTAGCGAACAGATTCTTTGATGCCATCTTTTTTCAACGACCCTTAAAATCCCAAAAAGGAGCTGTTGGGAAATGCACCTTGGAGAAAACGAAATCGAGATGTCCTGTGAGCCATCCAATATTTGAAGAGTTTAGGATGTACCAATATTTAAACTCCATTAAAGTAAAAGAACGCAATAGTGACATCTTCGTGTTTCTTTCAGAATTCCCGGAGTATTATCAAGCTGCGTTGGATAAATTTTTTAGGGTCAGTGCCAAAAATTTTAAGTTCTTGGACATTTCAAAAGGTGTCAATGCACTTGCAAAAAAGAACAATCTCTATTTTGAATTCAATTACAACGACAAATACCCAATAGTGGGAAGCCCAACCATAAGTAGGTTCATAGAAGTTTTTGATGCAACTGATTGGGAGGAATGTAAGGTTATCATCAAATCAAAATATAAAAAAAGGGATGGCAAAACAATTGACGAATTGGTTGATGAACTTTGGCATACCTTGTTCTTTTCGGGCGATTTTGTAAATGACATCACTTCCGAGAAAGTCAAAACATTTATTCGAGACAGATTTGAACTTTCAGAAGAAAAAGTGGAATATTATGAAAAAATCAATTTAAAACAAGGTTATTCTTCGTTGAGCAAAAAAGCCATAGGTAAGATTTTGCCTTTTCTGAAGGATAAAATCATTTACCCTTATGCTGTTTTTTTTGCCAATATCGATGTAATTATAGGTAAAGAAAAATGGCTTAAGAATAAAGAATTTATACAAGACACCATTGTGGATATCATCTCTCGTTATAAAGAAAAAACTTTAGAGATAGATATAGTAAATGGATTGGTTGGCGACTTTATAAAGGAATACGACAACTCAAACTATGATTACGTATTGGATGAAATCGACAAAAAAAATGTCACCGAAAAGATAAAGTTGTTTTATGGAAGATATCTTTGGGAACACATGTCTGATTCTGAAAAAGAAATTCTTCAAAAACATATTGAAGCCTTGTTTGAAGCACAGCTTCAAAAAAGAAGAACAGGCGGTTATTACATGTCAAAACCACGAGTTGATGAGATTATCAAAGATTTTCTGATTTCAGAATTTAAAGTTTCAAAAGAGCAGGCAGATAAACTGTACCACCCTTCGGCGATGGATGCCTATCCGCAAAGCCAGGATGGTTTTTTAGGTTTGCCCTTTACCAATTCGATAAAGAATCCTATGGCCATGCGAACTTTGTTCTATCTGCGAAAATTGGTCAATAGCTTGTTGAGGGAAAATAAAATAGCATCAGATACTGAAATCATTATTGAGTTGGCAAGAGAGTTGAACGACAAAAACAAACGATTGGCAATTGAAAGATGGCAACGTGAGCGAGAAAACGAGAACAAGAAGTATAGGGCCAAGTTAGAGGAGCTTGCAAAAGACACCAATTCTAAAGTTACTGAAACAGACGTTATCAAATACAGATTGTGCCAAGAACAAAATGGTGTGTGTTTATATACCAACAAAACCATCAATTGCGAAAAATTGTTGGGATCAAATCCTGAATTTGATATCGAACATACTTTCCCAAGGAGCAAATCGTTTGATAATTCGCTTGCCAACAAAACACTTGCTGATAAAAGTTTTAATCAAATCAAGGCAAACAGGATTCCGCAGGATTTGGAGTATGAATACAAACAAAATTTTACCAACAACATAAGAGATTGGCAGGTTAAAATTGAAGATTTGGAAGAAAAAATAGAGCAACAAAAATATTTCTCTAAAGTGGCGAGTACCGTTGAACAAAAAAACAGAGCCATCCAGCAACGCCATTATTTAAAATTGGAATTGGACTATTGGAAACAGAAAGTCTATCGTTTTACGGCAACCGAAATAAAGCCAAATTTCAAAAACAGCCAATTGGTCGATACAGGCATCATCACCAAATATTCCGAACTGTTTTTAAAATCACTGTTCCAACGCGTTTTTCCTGCAAAGGGAAGCATGGTAGCCGATGTTAGAAACTCATGGGGACTTGATGAAAAAGACAGAAACTATCATTATCATCATGCCATTGACGCCATCGTATTGACCTGTATGGACAAAAGTATTCGAGATGGTTTGGCAGAAGCATTCAAAGAATCAGAAGAAAATAGATATAGCGACAAGTTTAAAATCAAAAAGCCATGGAGCACTTTTACCGAAGATATCAATAAATTGAAGGATGACATCATCGTGGTACACAATCACAAAGATAAAATTGAAAAGCAGACCAAACGCAAATTGCGTAAGCGCAACAAAATTCAGTATGACAAAACAGGCAAAGTCATTTACGAGAGAGGTCAAGGCATAAGAGGCTCTTTACATAAAGATACGTTTTACGGTGCGATAGAACGGGAAAATGAAAACAACGAGAAAGAGATTTGGTTTGTATTGCGAAAACCTGTCAACAGTTCCTTTACCGATGCAGACGTGAACAACATTGTGGATGAAGGTATAAAAGGTAGAATCCAAAAACATGGACTAAAAAACATCCGAACAGAGCAAGGCTGGATATTGTTACCGCAAGAAACCGATGAAAACGGCAAAGACCTCAAAGAAATGCTCATCAAACGCGTTAGAGTAAAAACAAGTAACAAAAACCTACCTAAAATTAAGTCGCAAAGCCATGTTTCGCAAGGAAAACGAAAAGAATACAAAGAACACTACTATGCCACTTTAGAAAACATTTTTGCCATGGCAATTTATGAAACCATTGACGAAAAAGGGAAAAAGGATTTGGCATTCAACACCATTTCTGCATTTGATTTATCTAAACACAACCAGGGCAATTCAAAATTGGAAATGCCTATTGAAGATAACGTCATCAAAAATAAAGGAAAGAAAAGTGAAAAATTAATACCATTATCCAAGATTTTGAAAGTCAATCAAATGGCAATTTTTTATGAAAACAATCCAGAAGAGTTGAAGTCAATTTCAAATGAAGAATTGAGCAAACGATTGTTTAAAATAACCCAGTTTGAAAGTGACGGTCGAATTCAGTTGCGCCATCATGCCCAAGGCGGACCAGACAAAGACCTAAAGAAAGAATCGTCATTGGATTTTGACAAATCAGCCCAAAAATTAAGAATCAGCTTAAGCAATGTGAAAGCTATTTTTGAAGGAAATGATTTTGTGTTACATCCTACTGGTGCAATAGATTTGCTGTTTTAAGGGGTTAAAAAACAGGTTGAGTTCATTGATATAGTGGTTAAAAAAAAAAGATATTGGTAAAACGTGGCAGGACGTGTTACAAGGGTTGTGGGTTGATTAAAGATTAGAAAACACGATATTTAATACCAAATACTATCATCAGGGTCAAGGGTTGTGGGTTGATTAAAGATTAGAAAACACGATATTAGACCTTTGCATACAAATTTCTTTTAATTGGTTGTGGGTTGATTAAAGATTAGAAAACACGATATTTAACTTGCTTTATATTTAAATCAAATGAAAGTTGTGGGTTGATTAAAGANNGATTAGAAAACACGATATTTTACATTTTTAGATTCTTGTTTCAACCTGGTTGTGGGTTGATTAAAGATTAGAAAACACGATATTAGACATCCAATCCCAAAGACAAGCTGGGCAGTTGTGGGTTGATTAAAGATTAGAAAACACGATATTCTCAATTAGCCTGTCGTATTTTGGTTTGTAGTTGTGGGTTGATTAAAGATTAGAAAACACGATATTGCACCTGCAGAAATTCCATGACCTGCCATAGTTGTGGGTTGATTAAAGATTAGAAAACACGATATTTGAAAGCTTCAATCGATAATTCTGTTCCTGTTGTGGGTTGATTAAAGATTAGAAAACACGATATTCAAGCACCTTCCTATTACAAACTTGTTGAGTTGTGGGTTGATTAAAGATTAGAAAACACGATATTTTGCATCTTCAATTTTTACGCAACCTGATAGTTGTGGGTTGATTAAAGATTAGAAAACACGATATTTATAAAGACAGTGGAAGTGCCCAATACCAAGTTGTGGGTTGATTAAAGATTAGAAAACACGATATTTTCCGCAAGTAATTATTCTTTTACGCTGAAGTTGTGGGTTGATTAAAGATTAGAAAACACGATATTGCATCGGTTTGTGGAACTTCTGGAGCGTCGGTTGTGGGTTGATTAAAGATTAGAAAACACGATATTCCCATATACACGTTTACCATCATCAGAGCAGTTGTGGGTTGATTAAAGATTAGAAAACACGATATTATTGACAATTGTATTAAATCCTGCTGATGGGTTGTGGGTTGATTAAAGATTAGAAAACACGATATTAAAATATCGGTGAGTCCGAACTGGGAATGTGTTGTGGGTTGATTAAAGATTAGAAAACACGATATTGCATTACGGTATATCCGCTTCCGGTAAGTGTTGTGGGTTGATTAAAGATTAGAAAACACGATATTAATTTATCAAATGAGTTGTTTGGTTTGTTAGTTGTGGGTTGATTAAAGATTAGAAAACACGATATTTTAAGTAAATTTTTGAGTTATGCGGTTTGAGTTGTGGGTTGATTAAAGA
>DINS01000034.1 GCA_002426015.1 Flavobacteriaceae bacterium UBA5534 | reverse complement strand
AGTTCAATGGGATTCTTGCAATAGTTTTTGTGGTAATAGCCGCAATCCTATTATACTATTTTGTGTTAAAAGGGAATATTCATAAGCATTGATTAACTAAGAGAATATAATGTTCCAAGTGGTTTTTGGGGTTACAGCAGATGAAGTGGAAGTGGTTGATTGGTTGGTTGGTTGGTTGGTTGATTGGTTCATAGCAAAAATGATATTCTATGTTAGAAAATAGACGAAATAGACGAGATAGACGAAATAAAAAAAACACTAAAGTACCGTCTGTAAAAAATAGCATTACCAAAAAAGATAAAATAATTTGGATTGGTATTCTAATCGTTGTTATCCTGTTAATCTGCTTTGTTTTGTTTTTGCAATTCCAAAAATACTTTATATCTGTTTAGATACAACGCTTTTGCAATAGATGAACCGAATTCAGCAAATTCTACAAATCATTCAGCAAATAACATAATACATTGAAGTCTTTTAATCCTGAAATTTGTAGTTTACAATTAAGCATAGGATTATGGAGACCACAAACATATTTGAAACCAAAGAAAAGCGCCATAAACGAGGAATAAAAGAATCATTCCCGGTTACAGGTATGACCTGCGCATCATGTGCAGCGAGCGTTGAATCTGTGTTGAAACACACGGACGGTGTATTTGATGCAAGCGTAAATTTTGCCAATAGCTCTGTTCTTGTAGAGTATGAAAGGGGGTTAAGTCCTAAACAACTTCAAAATGCACTTCGCGAAGTGGGCTATGATATTATCATTGATGCGGAGAATCCTTCGGAAGTACAACAAGAACTACAACAAAAGCACTATCAAGACATAAAAAATCGCACTATTTGGTCAGCCATTCTTACGCTTCCCATTTTTGTATTGGGAATGTTTTTTATGCAATGGGAACCTGGGAAATGGATATCCTTGGTGTTAACTTTTCCTGTCCTCTTTTGGTTCGGTCGTAGCTTTTTTGTCAATGCTTTCAAGCAAGCCAAACACGGTAAGGCGAATATGGATACCTTGGTAGCATTGAGTACCGGAATCGCTTTTGTCTTTAGTATATTCAATACCTTTTTTTCTGTATTTTGGTTGAGCCGTGGTATCGAACCGCACGTTTATTACGAAGCTGCGACAGTGATTATTACCTTTATTTCTTTGGGAAAATTGTTGGAAGAAAAGGCAAAGTCAAATACCTCTTCGGCCATAAAGAAACTGATGGGATTACAACCCAAAACACTAAAAATTATTGAGAATGGGGAAGAAAAAGAAATTCCTATTTCGGCTGTGCAAGTAGGTCAAACTATTTTGGTAAAACCTGGAGAGAAAATTCCTGTAGATGGGTTAGTGTCTAAAGGAAGCTCTTATGTAGATGAAAGTATGATTACGGGGGAACCAGTTCCAGTAGAAAAATCAGATGGTGGAAAAGTATTTGCGGGTACGGTAAACCAAAAAGGTAGTTTTCAATTTACTGCCGAAAAAGTAGGTGGAGAAACCTTGCTTTCCCAAATCATTAAAATGGTACAGGAAGCCCAAGGAAGTAAAGCGCCTGTACAGAAACTGGTTGATAAAATTGCTGGAATATTTGTTCCTATCGTTTTGGGTATATCTATTATTACGTTCATTGTTTGGATGTCAGTTGGAGGCGATAATGCATTTTCACAAGCCTTGTTGACATCTGTAGCAGTATTGGTTATAGCCTGTCCTTGTGCGTTAGGTTTGGCAACACCTACTGCCATTATGGTGGGTATTGGTAAAGGTGCAGAAAACAATATTCTTATAAAAGATGCCGAAAGTTTAGAACTCGGTCATAAAGTAAATGCTGTCATTCTTGATAAAACGGGCACCATTACAGAGGGAAAACCGTTAGTAACCGACATACTCTGGAAGGATAAACTTGAAAATCAAAATCAATACAAACAAATTCTTTTGGCAATAGAAGCACAATCAGAACATCCTTTGGCGGAAGCGGTAGTTAACCACTTAAAAGATGAAAATATTGAAAAAGGGGAAATTACTTCTTTTGTAAGTATTACAGGAATGGGTGTAAAAGCTCAAACAGAAAATGGTTCGCAATACTATGTGGGGAACCATAAATTGATACTTGAGAAAAATATTCAAATCGATGCTTTCTTGATGCAAACAGCAGAAAGCCTCGAAGAGCAAGCAAAAACAGTCATTTTCTTCGGTAATGAAAAACAAGTGCTGGCGATACTCGCAATTGCAGACAAGGTTAAGGAAACTTCAAAAAAGGCCATAGCAACGCTTCAGGAACGAGGCATCGAGGTTTATATGCTTACAGGAGATAATAATAAAACCGCATCTGCTGTCGCAAAACAAGTAGGAATAACAAATTTCCAAGGGGAAGTAATGCCTTCAGAGAAAGCAACTTTTGTTGAAAAATTACAAGCTGATGGTAAGATAGTAGCTATGGTTGGTGATGGTATCAATGATTCCCATGCTTTGGCACAAGCCAATGTAAGTATCGCAATGGGTAAAGGTTCGGACATNNGCAATGGACGTTGCGAAAATGACCTTGATAACGTCAGATTTGCAATCCATTCCAAAGGCGTTGGAACTATCAAAAAGAACTGTGTTAGGCATACGTCAGAATCTATTTTGGGCATTCATTTATAATCTCATTGGTATCCCAATTGCAGCAGGCGTTTTGTATCCCATAAATGGATTTTTATTGGACCCAATGATTGCAGGAATGGCAATGGCTTTCAGCAGCGTATCGGTGGTTTTAAATAGCTTAAGGCTTAAGCGAGTAAAACTTTAATATTAATTATAAATTCAAATACTATGAAAACTTTAAAATTTAAAACGAATATCAATTGTGGTGGTTGCGTCTCTAAAGTAACCCCCTTTTTAAACAAGCAAGAAGGTGTTGAAAGTTGGGAAGTGGATACCTCTAATCCTGATAAAATTTTAACCATAGAAAGCGATGGCGCTACCGAAGAAGATGTAAAGGCTACATTGCAAAAAGTAGGCTTTAAAGCGGAACCAGTAGATTAATAGCTCGGTATAATATGGTTTATATTTTAATTTTTGTTATGATTCTTCTCTTTGCTATTCATTTTTACAGAAAAGCGAAACGCCATAGCGTAAAGCCTTTTCCAGAGCATTGGCACAAATTATTAATGAAGAATGTTCTTTATTATAAAAACCTTTCTAATGGCAAGCAAATTGTTTTTCAACAAAGAATGATGGAGTTTTTAAGTGAAGTTTATATAGATGCTGTGCAGTTTGAATTGGAAGAATTAGACAAAATTTTAATTGCAGCAAGTGCGGTAATTCCTGTTTTTGGATTTAAAGAATGGCATTACACTAATTTAAGCGGTATTTTATTGTATCCTGATAATTTTAATGAAGATATGCAATTTAGCAGCAAGGATAACTCAAGAAACATTGGCGGCATAGTTGGAAACGGACGTTTTGAGAAGCAAATGATTTTATCTAAAAAAGCATTGTATCACGGTTTCAATAACACAACCGATAAAAGTAATACCGGCATACACGAATTCCTGCACCTTATAGATAAGCTGGATGATAGAACAGACGGTGTACCAGAACGGTTATTAGAACATCAATATGCAATACCTTGGCTGAATTTAATCCATAAGGAGATGGAAGCCATAAACAACAACCATTCTGATATCCGAAAATATGGTGGTACAAACCAAGCAGAATTCTTTGCAGTAGCTTCAGAGTATTTCTTCGAGCGTCCAGACTTGCTTAAAAAGAAACATCCTGAGTTGTATAAAATGTTGGTTGATTCTTTTAAACAAAAGCTATTCAGTTGAAAAATAATTATACAAATAAATCTATTTATAAATCTTTGATGGAGCCTATTGAAAATTTTGATAAAATAGTATTTTCCAACAATTGTTTAAGATTAAATAATTTTATTATTCTTTAAGAAAAAAGTTGTATGTTTTTCTAAAGCAAACTATATTGTTAAATAAATTCTTTAAAATTTAGTATTTTTGTGCCTGATGCAAAAAAACCATAACATAAAATCACTTTTCTTCTTAGGGATATTCTCTATGCTGCTATTGCATCAAGTGTTGCCGCATTGGCACCACGAACACGGTGTTGAACATATACATAAAGCTTTTGCGCATAGCGATACACACGGCCACC
Source organism: Flavobacteriaceae bacterium UBA5534 (assembly GCA_002426015.1). Classification (GTDB taxonomy): domain Bacteria; phylum Bacteroidota; class Bacteroidia; order Flavobacteriales; family Flavobacteriaceae; genus Aquaticitalea. The sequence continues at coordinate 14,305 of DINS01000034.1, read as the reverse complement.
ATCACGGTTTACCAGAAAAAGAAAGTCCTAACAAGGGATTTTTAGATTTGTTTTTGGAAATGCACGTGCATTCAGTAGTATCTAATGAAATACTGTTAACACACGAAAGCAGTATAAAGCACATCGAAGTTAAAAAGGATATAAGTACACCTCTTTCAGTTGTACACTATCATAGTACTATAAATTATGATGAGGCCGAAAAAATAAAGGTCTATCATCCACCCAATAATTATTTTAACGCATATCTCTCATCCCTCGATTCACGAGGTCCACCATCTTTAGGTTAATCGTATAGGAATACTTCCTCTATGGCAGTAGTCCTTTTTATAAATTCAGATTAAACCTAAAAATCACAAACAATGAATAAATACATCGTATTCGCAATTTGCGGATGCCTGTTCTTTATGAATGGTTTTTCTCAAACTAAAAGTATTGCGGAATTACTTAATGAAATAGAACAGAATAATACAGCGTTGAAAGGCTATCAATCTTTTATTGAAAGCCAACAACTCGAAAATAAAAGCACTAACAATTTACCCGACCCACATCTCTCTGGATATTATTTACCCTTTGGTGATAATACAACCGATGCATATAGCGAATATCAAATATCTCAGTCTTTTGAATTTCCAACAGTATATGCAGCACGTGGTAAATGGAACGATTTAAAATCAGAGCAACTACAAGCTGCTTATGCAAAGAAAAGGCAGGAAGTTTTATTGAGTGCAAAAGAGTTACTTATAGAACTTACTTTCCTGCAAAGACAGAAAGTAATTGAAACCGAAAGAAGAACCCAGAGTAAGCATGTTTTCGACCAAATTCTAGAACTTTTTAACAAGGAGCAAGTTGGTATTTTAGATTTAAATAAAGCCAAAATTGCTTGGATTCACGAACAGTTTGTTGTTGAACAGATTGAGAGCGATATTCAAATTCAAATATCTAAACTAAACATCTTAAATGGCGATAAACCTTTAGATGGTCTTTCAACAGAAATTATAATTTTAACAGAGGTAGAAAATAAAGAAAATCTTTGGAAGGAAAAATTATCTAAAGACCCTTCATTACAAGAATTAAATATTAATGAAAAAGCTTCATTACAAAAGGTAACATTGGAGAAAAATAAGGCATTTCCAAACGTAGCACTAGGCTATAACTATCAAGGTATAAACGGAAATAATTATGCGGGTTTTTACGGTGGATTTTCAATTCCAATTTGGAGTAGCAAAAACAAAGTAAAAGCTGCACAGGCGAATTATGAGTATGAGCAATCCAACACCCAATTAATTACTAATTCACTTTACGCCGAATTTCAACAAACTTATAATCGTTACGAATTGATGCGCTCAAAATTTAACGAGTATCAAAGTACAATGGGTAATTTAGAAAGTGAGGATTTACTTTTTAAAGCCTATACGCTAGGCGAGTTTTCTTTTATGGATTACTATGTAGAGCTTCAGTTTTACAGAAATGCTTCAGATAAAATGCTTCGAATGGAAAAGGAATTACAACTGCTTCAAGCACAATTATTAAAGCATCGATTATAAACTTTATAACGTACAATTATGAAATTGAAGATTCACGAATACCAAAACAAATATTTAGCAATGAGTAAAATTTCAAAAATAATATTCACATTAGTTATAGGTTCAATGATTACTATAACCTCTTGTAGAGACACAAAAAAGAATTCAGAAACTATTGAAGAACATGGGCACGAACATGATGCAGATGGCGGTCATATGCACGATGAAACTATAGAACAAGAGGAGTTTCAAGTAGAAATAGATTCTACAGAAATAAAGACTAAAACTCACAAACACGATGATGGCGCTGAACACCACGACCATTAAAGAACAATAAATAAATACATATGAAATATATAATAGTAGTGCTTGCCTTTTTGGCAATGTCTTGTAATAACAAGGTAGAAAATGCACACGCACATAATGCAGATGGTAGTCACCTTGGAGAAGATATTCCACGGTTAGACCTTACCATTTGGACAGACAAAACAGAACTATTTGTAGACTTTCCTGTTTTAATAGTTGGAAATTCAAGCAGATTTGCAGCTCACTTTACGATATTGGACAAACATCAGCCTGTTCAAAAAGGTTCAGTTACGGTTAGTTTGATTAAAGGTGATAAAGGAATTCGCAATACTGTAGAAGCACCTACATCTCCTGGCATATTTTCTCCCACCATTCAACCTAAAGAAGCAGGTAATTATCAATTGGTTTTTGAATTAACAACACCAGAGTATTCAGACAAAATCATGATTGATCATGTAACAGTATATGCTAATGCAGACGAAGCAATAAAGGCTTTAGGAACTGCCGATGACGATGGAAGTATTTCGTTTTTAAAAGAACAAGCCTGGAAAATCGACTTTCAAACAGCACCTGTGGTTAATGGAAAAGTTTATGACGTAATTAATACATCGGGTGTTTGGACGCCTTCATCAGCATCAGTAAAAACATTAATAGCTAAATCCAGCGGTGTAGTAGATTTCGTGGTTAACAATCTTACAGAAGGCACACAAGTGAAGCGCGGACAATTATTAATTAATGTAAACAGTCAAGGATTGGCATCTAATAATTTGATTACAGATATTGCTTCCGCGAAAGCGAAATACCAACAAGCCAAATCTGAATATGACAGAAAGAAAGAGCTTTACGAATCTAAAATTGTCCCAAAGGCGGAATTTGAAAAAGTAGAAAGCAATTACAACATTGCAAAATCAAATTACCAAAGTCTTGCGTCTGGAGTATCTGGTGGTGGAAAACAAATTCGTGCACCTTTTGATGGTTACATCACAGCGATTAACGTAACTAATGGCGATTATGTTGAACAAGGTGTGGCTGTTGTAACAATAGGAACGCTTCAATCCAGAGTATTAAAAACACAAATAGCAGCGTCTTATGGGCTTACAATGGATAACGTCCAAGGTATTTGGTATCAAACTAAAGATGGTCAATGGCGTAATGTGGCAACTTCTGGAGGTTCTATCCTTTCTATCGCTAAAGATGTAGACAATAACAGACCGCTTATTTCGGTATTTGCGAAAGTAAATGACGTTGTTGATATGCCAGAAGGTAGCTTAACGCAGGTTCAAATTGCCATGGGTAACGCAACCCAAAACACAATGATTCCTGTCAATGCCTTGTTGGAAGACTATGGAAGTTATTCAGTTATGGTTCAACTTTCAGGAGAAAGTTTTGAAAGGCGACCTATAAAAATTGGAAAACGCAATGGCGAAAATGTAGAAATTCTTCAAGGATTACAAGTTGGTGAAGTGGTAGTAACTACAGGTGCATATCAAGTTAAAATGGCTTCAATGTCTGGTTTAGTACCTGCACACGGTCATGAACATTAAAAAAACGAAGAGAAATGTTAAACAAAATATTATCAATTTCACTTCAAAATAGATTACTCATTCTATTGGGAGCAGTTGCGTTGAGTGTATTGGGTGTGTATTATGCACGAACTATGAACGTAGATGTATTCCCAGACCTAACAGCGCCAACGGTAACCATTCTTACTGAAGCTCACGGAATCGAATCTGAAGAAGTTGAAAAATTAGTAACCTATCAATTGGAAACAGCTTTAAACGGGTCGCCAAATGTTAGACGAATCCGTTCGTCATCAGCAGCAGGAGTTTCGATTGTTTGGGTAGAATTTGAATGGGGAACCGATATTTATCGCGCACGCCAAATTGTTAGTGAGCGGATCACAACCGTCAGAGAGAATTTGCCTGAAGGCATTGGTGCGCCAACAATGGCGCCTATTTCATCCATTATGGGTGAAATAATGTTGTTAGGTGTCACGTCTGATAATTTATCTGCTATGGAATTAAGAACCTTATCAGATTGGACAATTCGCCCACGCATAAAGGCCATTAGTGGTATTGCTAATGTGGTAGTCATTGGTGGCGATTATAAGCAGTATCAGGTATTTGCCAATCCTGAAAAGATGAAACATTATGATGTAAGTCTTTCCGATTTGGTAGAACACGTTAAGGAAGCAAACAAAAATGCACCTGGTGGCGTAATAAATCAATATGGTAATCAGTATATCATTAAGGGTAGTGGTAGAGCTTACGCATTAGAAGATTTACAGGAAGCTGTTTTAAAGCAAATTAATGGGCAAACCATAAAAATTAAGGACGTAGCAACAGTTAAAATTGGAGCTGCCGATAAAATTGGTGATGGTTCATTAAATGCAAATCCATCAGTTATTCTAACCATTGCTAAACAACCAGATGTCAACACACTTGAATTAACGGAGCGACTAGATGAAGCGATTGCCGATTTAAAAACAACCTTACCAAAAGGTGTCAACATTAAAAGTCAAATTTTTAGACAGTCCGATTTTATTGATGCATCCATTAGCAACTTGAATCAAACCTTATTGGAAGGTGCGTTTTTTGTAATGATTATCCTGTTCATCTTTTTAATGAATTGGAGAACGACATTGATTTCCTTATTGGCAATTCCAATTTCATTATTAGTGTCCATCATCATACTAAAATGGTTGGGTTATACTATTAATACTATGAGTTTAGGAGGTATGGCAATTGCTATTGGTGCATTAGTTGATGATGCCATTATTGATGTGGAGAATGTGTATAAACGATTAAGGGAAAATATCAAAAAACCAAAAGCAGAACGTCAATCGACAATTACAGTTGTTCTTGAAGCATCGATAGAAATAAGAAGTTCCATCATCATTGCGACCCTAATTATTATTGTATCATTTATTCCACTGTTCTTTTTAAGTGGCATGGAAGGCAGATTGTTGCAACCCTTGGGAATTGCTTTTGTAACGTCTGTTTTAACATCATTAATAGTTGCAGTAACCGTAACACCAATTTTGTGTTCTTATTTATTAAATAATGAAAAACTACTCAATAAACAAGCAGAAGGTACGCGTGTTGAACGTTGGTTACAGAAACATTATGGCAATATCTTGGAGCGAGCCACAAATATTCCTAAAACCATTATTGGAACTACCATAATTGCATTTATCATCAGCCTTATACTTCTCACACAATTGGGAAGAAGTTTTCTACCTGAATTTAATGAAGGGTCTTTGGTGATTAGTGTTGTTGGTCCACCAGGTATGTCGTTGGAAGAAAGTAACAAAACAGGGATATTAATAGAGCAGATTTTATTGGATTTACCCGAAGTGGAAGTCGTTACCAGAAGACAAGGAAGAGCAGAATTAGATGAACACGCACAAGGTGTAAATGCTTCAGAAATAGATGTGCCCTTTATTCTGAAGGACAAAACTAAAGAAGCCTTTTTTGAAGAAGTCAGAAACAAGTTAAGTATGGCACCAGGAGTAAATATTACCTTGGGTCAACCCATTGCGCATCGAATTGACCATATGCTTTCTGGAACACGTGCCAATATTGCTATAAAGATTTTTGGTTCAGATTTGCAACGTTTGTTTGAAATTGGTAAAAGCATTGAACAAAACATCAAAGATATTGATGGATTGGCAGATGTATCGGTAGATCAGCAAATTGAAGTGCCACAAATACGCATCAAACCAAAACGTCAAATTCTTTCCGCTTATGGAATGACCGTAGGAAATTTAATGGAACAAGTAGATATTGCTTTTGCTGGTGAAGAAGCAGGTGAAATTTATGAAGGACAACAGTATTTTGATTTGGTAGTACGCTACGAAAAACCATTTAGAGATGATATTGAGAACATCAACAATACCTTAATTAGCCTACCAAATGGTGGTCAAACCATATTAGGTGAGTTGGCAACCATTCAATCTGTGAGTAGTCCTAACACCATTAATCGTGAAGATGTACAACGTAAAATTGTGGTTGCTGCTAATGTTCAAGGTCGAGATTTACGAGGTGCAGTAAATGAAATTAAGGAAGTAGTTGCAAAAAATGTGGCGATGCCAGAAGGCTACAGAGTACAATATGGCGGACAGTTTGAAAGCGAATCTAAAGCATCACAATTACTTTTGATAACAGCAATCATTGCCATAGCTATCATTTTTCTATTACTGTATTACGAGTTTAAAGATGTAAAATTGGCATTTGTAGTATTGATTAATTTACCGTTAGCTTTAATAGGAGGAATTTTTATTGTGTATTTTACATCAGGAATCATTAGTATTGCTGCAACTATTGGTTTTATAAGTCTCCTTGGAATTGCTACACGTAACGGTATTTTATTGGTTTCACGTTATGAAGATTTACGAAAAGACGGTATAACAGGATTTCAGTTGATAAAAACAGGCGCTCTAGACCGTTTAAATCCTATCTTAATGACAGCTTTTACAACAGGTTTGGCATTAATTCCACTAGCTTTAAAAGGAGGCGAACCTGGTAGTGAAATACAAAGCCCAATGGCTGTAGTTATTTTAGGTGGATTGTTATCGGCTACTGTTTTGAACTTGGTGGTAATTCCATGTGTGTATCAATTGGTTCTTAGTAAACGGCAATAATCTTTAGAAAACCATAATTTATTTAAGAAATGGCTGTGTTCAATTTGCACAGTCATTTTCTATAAGTTGCTTATTTTAAAATACTCTAGAATTCGCCAAAATAAACTTTTGTACATTTTTTTTAATAAAACGCTATGCCAATAACCGCAAAAGAGTATGTTTTACTAACGTTCAATCGGGACTAAGAAGAGAAAATTCGAATTGAAGGAGAACGGAAACAAGTAACGGCTAACAAAGAATGTGAAATGCTAAGTTCATTGATTATTTTATATTTTAAGGTCAGCATTAAATCGAAAAATCGTTTTTTACTCATAACTATATATACAAACAGAAATGTGCAACCCGTTAAAAATAAAGACTAATGAACAAACTGCCATACGAACCACTTATTTCAGTATAATAGGAAATTCTGCTTTGGCTTTGATAAAAGGACTAGCAGGATTTTTTGGAAATTCTTATGCTCTAATTGCAGATGCGATAGAATCTACGACAGATATCTTTGCTTCATTTTTAGTTTTATTAGGTTTTAAATATGCAAAACGACCAGCAGACAAAAATCATCCGTATGGTCACGGAAAAATTGAACCACTTATTACCTTTGCAGTAGTCGCCTTCCTTGTTGTTTCTGCTACTATAATCGCATTTGAAAGTATTCGAAATATTCAGACACCTCATAAAATTCCTAAATCTTGGACTTTAGTCGTATTAGGTCTGATAATAGTTTGGAAAGAAATCTCATTTCAAATTGTAATTAAGAAAAGTAAACAAACAAATAGTTCTTCACTTAAAGCAGATGCTTGGCATCATAGAAGTGATGCAATAACTTCGATAATGGCTTTTATTGGAATTTCAATAGCAATCATATTTGGAAAAGGTTATGAAACTGCAGATGATTGGGCAGCCTTATTTGCTTCTGGTTTTATTTTATATAATAGCTACTTAATTTTTAGACCAGCTTTAGGCGAAATTATGGATGAACAACTTTACGACGATCTAATAATTGAAATTAGAATAAAATCTATGCAAGTAGAAGGTGTTTTAGGAACAGAAAAATGTTTTATTAGAAAAGCTGGCATGAAGTTTCACATAGATTTACACGCAATTGTTCATAGTGAAATTTCCGTAAAAGTTGGACACGATATTACGCATAAATTAAAAGACTATTTACGAAAAGAAATACCAAATATAGGATGCGTAATAATTCATATTGAACCGAATGATTAAAAAAAACGCAGCACACAGAAACCTCTACAGGTAATGGATGTTTTAGTTCTTAAGCAAAAATTAATCAATAAAATAAAAGACAGTAATAAAAATGGGATACCTTTAACTTTGAGCATAACAATTGCTTTGATTAGTGCAAATGTATTTAACACAGTATGTTTACCATAATAAAAAGGAAGAATTAAACAGAGCTCTAATAAACAGAGTTCTAATTAGATTGATACTATAATGTTAGAAAATTGGAAAAAAATTAGACTCAAAAAGTATAATAAGATTCAATTTAAATAATTTGCTATTTCTAATATAGAGTAAAATACTTTGGAAAGGTGTTTTAACCTGAAACCTAATTCAATGAGTAAAGAATTTAAATTTCTTTATTCATAGATGTTTTAATACAATTAGTGAATTTTCTTTTTTTAAAGTTTAGCCAATAACTTCTTAATTCAAAAAGTCTCCATTTTGGAAAACGGGCTTTGGTTGAAAAAGGCATAAGATACAAAGTTAAAATTTAGCTATTCGTTTTTTATATTCTCATTCCAACAAGCCATTACACTCTTTTCATTATACTTTTGAATTATAGGGTCACGTCTATTTGTAGCAATTCTATAAACGAGTCAACATTTAATTTAGACGCCTTATTAAAATAATCCCTTAGCCACTTATCACATATTTCTAAAAATACAATAACTCCCATGGTTGAAAATAAAAAAGAAAATTAGAATACTATTCACACAATATCCCCGAAAATTAAACTCGCAAAATATTTGCTTTCAAATTTGTCCGCATTAAAAATCGGGACCCCCTGAAGGTTTCCCCCAATTTTTCACTTGAAAATTTGAGACAAAATTTTGTCTTTCGTTTAAGTTGATCTCAAATATTGTTTAACTTAAAAATTTCCATCATGTATTTAGAAAATTTACAGCAAGATGACATTTTCGTGGCTACCCAAATGGCATCTTTAAAAGACTTAACAGGAATTCAGCCTCGAAGAGGATTGGAACATGCTATCCTTTCCAATGACAAAATTGTGAACATTGTGTCCAAGAGCTATGGGCACATTCCGAATGAACTGTTTTTCAAAAATGCAGAACAGATGCTTATAGATGCCAAGCTGAACTTCATGAAAAGGAGCGTTAATAGAATGGACCGTGCCTTCATCATGGATTTCATTATAGCTGACGGCAACCAGTTTTCATTGAAACATTCAGAAGATCTAATCCTACCCATGCTACGCTTTAAAAACTCCTATGACGGCAGTGAAAAAACGTCAGGGCATTTTGGATTCTATAGAAAGGTATGCTCTAATGGATTACATGTGTCTGAAACTAAAATAGAGTTTTCAATACGGCATACCAAAAATAGTACCGATCTTATCATGCCTAAGCTAAACCAATTGTTCGATAGGTTTTTGGATAACGAGTTTTACAGCATAATGAACAAGTTCGATAAAATGAAAAGCGTCGAGATCATGGATACCGAAGCATTTGTTAAGGCCATTTTGGAAGAGACCAAACTATTTCGATATGAATGTAGCGATAAGAATGATAATCCTTCCAAGAGATCTCGTGAGGTGATAGATATACTTTCAAACGAAGCCATACTTTTAAATGAAGTCCCGAATCTCTGGTTGGGATACAACGCCTTTAATTCGGTACTTCATAATACTCTTAAAAAAAGTTTTTACCAACAGGAGAAATTGGACAGGCAACTGTTCGATACCGTATTTGCGATGACGTGAAAAGGTCCGACTTAGTAAAAGGTTGCTCCAGTACCTCATAAACTGGAGTATTTTACAATTGGTAACGAACTACTAAACCATTGCAGCACATTCCCCTATATGCCGCGAAGGGCTCCATTCCGGGAAAAGCGCTTCATTAAAAATCTTGGACACCATCCCGAAATTTTAGACCAACACTCTGTTCCTCCCGCCGCATAAGGCGGGAACACGCCGTTCCGGGTCTAAAATTTCGGAAAGGAGTCCGCCTGCGCAGAACACACATCAGCCCGTCGTTTTCAGAAATCACAACCCCATATTTTATTAACGACAGTATCGGCAAAGTCTTCTCGGAACTTTGCTGGATTCTGCCTAAAAATATGGAGTCGCTCTCAAACATTTTAAGGGGTTTTATAATGGATGGCGCCCTTGGTTGTTTTTCGGGGCATCGAAAAACAGGCGGGACATAAGCACTCCTAATAAAACCTTATTTGCTTTTGTTGCTTAACAACCCGTACACCCCACCACAAACAGGTTTTAAAGGATTGCTAATGCCCCAGTGGAACTTGTCAAGCCTGTACAAGTTTTAAAAAAAAATAATGTATCCACTTCCTTGAAAACCCAAGGGTTTTGCTACGTCGCGGACCCTCCTGATTTTGTTTTAAAAGCCTTGACAAAACCCACGCCATCCATTGGTTCGTTTCACGAGAGAAATTGAACAAAACGCCCCTTAAAATGGCATCCGTTTGCCATCCCATCGGGGAAATATAAACCATTTAAATTTTAACATCATGAGTACATTAAGAAACAAAGTACAGTTGATTGGGCATGTAGGGGCAGACCCCATTATGACCAATTTGGAGAATGGAAAGAACCTGGTTCGATTTTCATTGGCAACCAATGAGACCTACAAAAATGCCAAGGGCGAAAAACAGTCCAATACCGATTGGCACCAGATCGTAGCATGGGGCAAAACTGCAGACATTATCGACAAGTATGTAAGCAAGGGCAAGGAAATCGCCATTGAGGGCAAACTGACTTCAAGAAGTTACGAAGACAAGGACGGAGAGAAACGTTACGTGACCGAAGTGGTAGCTAATGAAATCCTGTTATTGGGAGGAAATCAATAGGCCGGCCATGGAAGATAAAGAGGGTACTCCCTTTAACATAGTACCCTCTTTTTATTTGATTCATCATTAACACTAAAATTAGAAAACAATGAACAACAAAAATATAACATTACAGGAAAGCCTGCAACAATTTCATGGGAGTGAACAATTTTATCAATTGGCACTCATCCAAACACGTTTTACGGCTGGTGTGCACTATTTGGCGGAAAAAGCAGCCTGCTTTTGGTTGGTAACCGATGCCTCTGTGATCGCCAAGAGCCTAACTGACATAAGCTATTTTATAACCATCGATTTTAAGCGCCTATCTAAAGCTGAACAGGAGGAGCAAGGCTGTGAAGCCATAATAACCTATGGTGATGGCAACGATACTATTTTGGAAACGCACCGCTATAACGTGACCGATTTTCCATTGGACACCTTACGGTTGTTCTTTGTAAACAATACCTTGATGCTACCCAGCGAATATTGAATTTAAAACATCCAATTATGATTTATTTGAATTACAATAATCTCGATTCAGAAACTCAGGAGCGTTTGTTAGCAAAATCGAAAGAGGAAGTGACATATAGACTTGGAGAGGACCTAAAACGCTTCGCAGAAAAACACCATTTAGATTTTGAAGCGCTGTTGCATGAAGAAGCCGTTAAGAACCTATACAGTTACACCTATGTGTTTAACATTTGATTGGGATTAACTAAAACAGGAACATAGTAATAAGGCCTTTTGAATATCAAAGGGTCTTATTTTTTTTTGTTTTCACCCGCCTATTTTAGAAAATCTGACGTCCGAATTCCAATATTTTAAGGAAACCATTTTTTTCAGTACCAAACCCCACCATTTGAAAGCAAACCCCGTTTGGGCGTCAGAAGACATTCCTATATCTTTAAATGAGCAGGAAATCAAAGAAAAGCAACTTGGTTATTAAAACTAAGTTGTTTGGGGATTTTGGTCCCTGCGGGACAAAATAGGAATAGCAAGAGGGTAACGCGCGATGCGACGTTACAGAAAACAGTGTTTAGCGCAATCCCTTGCTATTAGCGGGATTGAAAGTTTTTAATTTGAGACCGTCATAACGTCTTTTTACTAAAAAACCGCCGCAGCCCAATAAAAACCACAAATTTTTTACTAAAAAATGGACAAAGGGTATGAAAAAGAGAAATTTGAAACCATCAAGATCAAAACTTCGGTGGTTAAACGTTTTAGGGATTACTGCAGAGCAATTTCTAAATCACAATCCATGACCTTGTACCACATGGTAAACTTTTTTGAAACCAATGGCATATCACCAGAAGACGATTTAGGAGATACTATTTCAGCCCTTAAAGGTCAGATCATTAAACGTTCCAATGCAGTGATTGCCATCATCAAAAACATTGAAAAGATACATCACAAACCCACTACAGCCATCTTGCAATCCCTTTTTGAAGAAACCGCATCTATTGAAAAGGAATCTGAAACTATTTTTGATTTTGGAACACCTACGCTGATAACGGAAAACGAAGAACTGACCTATTACAAAAATGCCTATTACAGGTCTCAAGAGACCCACAATCAAATGAAACGGGAAACCAAGGAATTGCTCAAAAAAGTAAAATACGTCAAGAACAATTTTGGCATCGGGCATTATAGGTGGAACATCACCACGGATACGCTCGAAACCTTTAAGCAAAAACTAGACTGATTATGTACATTACCATAACACCACAAAAACTGGGCGATAGCTACGCAGAATCCGTAGCCGATTTCGTGGCCTACCTGGAAAAGGAAAACGAGGACAAATCCGTGGAGGACATCGAACCTTTTTTTAACCAATATGGAGATGCTATTTCCAGCAAACAGGTCATCCATGATATAGATGGCAATACCTCCAAACTCAAAAAGAATGAGCCCAAATTTTATTCCATTACCCTCAATCCAAGCCAGTATGAATTGAAGAAACTCCAAAACCATTCCGAAGCCTTAAAAGAATATACCCGGGAGGTCATGAAAAGCTATGCAGCTTCCTTTAACCGCGAGATCAATGGCAGACCAGTCACTGTGGATGATATAAAATATTATGCCAAGATTGAGCATGAACGTACGTATAAAGGAACCGACAAAGCCATTCAGGAAAACGCCCCATACCATAAAAAAATAGTGGCCTTGAAAAATGAGATACAACAAATAAAAAGTGGTAGGCATACAGGGGACATTACAGAAAAGCAACAACAAATCAAGCAATTGGAAAAAGAAGCACCCCATAAAATCAATGGACAGTTGATTGTTCAAGGCATGGCAAAGGAAGGTTCACAATCCCACATCCACATCATCGTCAGTAGAAAGGACCAATCCAATCGCTATAGTCTATCACCAGGGAGTAAATACAAAGCATCGGAGGTGGAGCTGAATGGCAAAACCGTAAAACGAGGGTTTGATAGGGATGCCTTTTATAAAAATGCGGAAACCACCTTTGACAAATTATTCGATTATAAACGCAACTATGTAGAAACTTATCAAGCGAGAAAAACCTTTGTAAAACAGCCACAGCAGTATTATATGAGTATTATGGGGTTGCCAGCGAATGAAAAGGCGATTGCTTTTAAAATGCTTGGTAAGGCTGGACTCAGTACACCCCTTATGAACATTCCAACCAATAAAGTTCAACTCGTAATGAAAGCTATAAAACAACTAAAACGTGGCATGGGCAAAGCCATCGAATCGGGTTCGATAGGGATATGATAATGATGATTCAACATATGTACATGTACATCTTTTTGGCAATGCTCCTAATAGGGTTGCTACTGTATGTATTGTTGGATAAAGACCATCAAACAATCCATAAAAAATATCGAGTTTATTTTAAATTGAAGTCTGGTAGATTAAAAATAGATAATGTTAAACGTGGGGTATCCATTATTGGATCTGCCGGTAGTGGCAAAACCGAATCTGTGGTCTATAACCTATTACAGCATTTTAGCAAACAGCAATTTTGTGGCATCATCCACGATTATAAGGATTTTGAACTCACTGAAATCGCGTATCCCTTATTCAGAAAAAACACAGAAATAAAGTTCTATGCCATTTCGTTTGATACCATATATTACAAGGTCAATCCCATAGCACCGCGATACCTACCCAATGAAGAAAGCGTCAATGAGCTGTCAAGGGTACTCATTGAAAATCTATTAGAACAGGGTGAATCTATGAACGCCACCACACGCTTTTTTAACGATGCTGTGGAAGGCTTGTTGGCGGGTCTTATTTGGAAACTCAAAACCGACTACCCCAAGTTTTGTACTTTGCCACACCTTATTGCCATATTTCAAAGCATGGATACAAAAAAACTTGTGGCGTTTCTTAGTTCTAACTTAACTTCCAAAAGTATGTCCAGTGCTTTTATCAATGGCATCGAATCCGAAAAGCAAACGGCAGGAGTGAAGAGTACCTTGGCCAATGCCTTTAAGAAAATAGGCTCCCAAAAACTGTTTATGGTTTTGTCTGAAGATGAAGTGCCATTGAATATAAACAGTGCAGAAAATCCAGCAGTCATTTGCATAGTCAACAATCCCAAATACGAATCGGCATATGCCCCCATAATTGCAACCATCATGCATACGGTTATCAAACAAATGAGTGTTAGAAGCCAAAGGAGTTCCTTTGTGCTTATGGAAGAAGCGCCAACCATAAAACTGTTGAATATGCACCGCATCCCTGCAACGCTTAGAAGCTATGATATTACGACCGTATATGTGATGCAGGATAAAATACAAAATGATATGCTTTATGG
>DINS01000024.1:16335-19150 GCA_002426015.1 Flavobacteriaceae bacterium UBA5534 | reverse complement strand
AACGGTGTTTTTTTGAACAAGCAAACTTTTAAATCAGGAATGCTAAAAGAATTGAACGGGTACTATGAAATTGAGGTCTTGACCGAGCTTTTTGATGAACACAAAAAACTAAACGATACATATACCACCAACTATCGATGTCGGCCCGAAGAATCGAGTATAATGGTAATGGCGTTTCCCTTTTCCAATCCAAAGGCAAAGGAAACCGAAATCAACACCAACTCCAAGAATTTCAAGGAGCTGTACGATTTGGATAATTTGGAAGATATTGAACTGGAAATGAGTTTCGATTCTGGATTACTGGACTTCTTTGGTTCCAAAAGCAAGATTAAAATTTATGATCGGATTGTAGAACCTAATGGAAACAGTAGGAACATTAAATCAAAGATCAATATTAAGGCCTATGCAATTGGTATACGATTCAAACAGCTTGACTATGTTGTAAATGAAACGTTGAACGATAAGGGATTACTGTCCTCCCAGAAATTTACAGAAAAAGACGGTAGTTATTTTACAATGACCTATAAATAAGAAACAATGAAAAGTTACGATACACTGTCCGAAGCGATACAAGACCTTCAAAGAAGGGGCTATGGCAATGATTTCAATCTCAAACCCCATTGTTTGGAATGTGTTTCCCTAAAACTGGAAATACATCCAGAAGATTTTTATGTTGACGAGATGCATCGTTTTGAGGGTATGAGCAGTACCGACGATAATAGTGTGCTTTATGCTATTTCATCAAAAAATGGGATTNNATGGACCATTCGAAGATGGACCACTCAAAAATGGATCATTCAAAAATGGAAGACCCAAAATCGACCGACCATAGTAAGATGGACCACAGTAAAATGGATCATTCAAAAATGGATCATAGTAAGATGAAACATGGTGATCATGACAGCATCCCCATGGGTATGGCAGGCCACGACCACCATAAAATGATGATTGCCGACTTTAGAAAAAGGTTTTGGGTTACGTTGGTATTAACCGTACCCATACTATTCTTTTCTCCGATGATTCAGGAATTCTTTGGATATAGTTTTCTTCTTCCTGGAAACCCATACATACTTTTCGCCCTTTCTACCGTAGTATATTTCTATGGAGGCTGGCCTTTTCTAAAGGGTCTTGTTTCTGAGATAAAAAAGGGTGCGCCGGGAATGATGACCTTGATTTCTATGGCAATTTCTGTAGCTTATTTTTATAGTACAGCTACTGTATTTGGCTTAAGAGGTGAAGACTTTTTCTGGGAACTATCAACACTTATAGCCATAATGTTGCTTGGCCATTGGATAGAAATGAAAAGTGTTTTAGGTGCGTCAAAAGCGCTGCAGTTGTTGGTGAGTATGATGCCTTCGGAAGCCCACAGGGTGAAGGGAGATACTATTGAAGACATTCCTTTGGAAGATTTACTAAAGGATGATGTGATTTTGGTAAAACCAGGTGAAAAAGTTCCTGCTGATGGGATTATAGTAGACGGTTCAAGTTACCTGAACGAATCTATGCTTACAGGCGAATCCAAACCTGTAAAAAAAGATGAAAACGATAAGGTTATTGGTGGTTCGGTAAATGGTAACAGTACCTTAAAAGTAAAGGTTGAGCATACTGGAAAAGATAGCTATCTCAACAAGGTCATCAAAATGGTCGAGGAAGCGCAAAAAACAAAGTCCCGAATGCAAAATCTTTCAGATAGGGCTGCAAAATGGTTGACCTACATTGCTTTGGCTATTGGTTTTGGAACATTAGCGGTATGGCTGATTTTAGGCTTTCCATTTGTCTATGCTTTAGAAAGAATGGTTACCGTTATGGTCATTGCTTGTCCACACGCATTGGGTCTTGCCATTCCCCTTGTGGTTGCGATTTCTACGGCAGTATCTGCTCAAAATGGATTGCTTATCCGAAATAGGACTGCTTTTGAAGAGTCCAGAAAAATTTCAGCTTTGCTTTTTGATAAAACAGGAACACTAACCAAAGGTGATTTTGGTGTCACTCGAATCGAGTCTGTTAACGAGGCTTATTCATCAGAGGAAATCTTAAGACTGTCAAGTGCATTGGAACAAAGTTCGGAACATCCTATTGCTGTTGGAATTATTAAAAAAGTCAAAGAAGACAATATTACCATCCCAAAACCTGAAAACTTTAATGCAATTACTGGTAAAGGTGTAGAGGCAAATGTAGAAGGAAAGCAAGTAAAAGTGGTAAGTCCTGGTTATTTAAGGGATGAAAAAATAACTATTCCTGAAGATGCTTATAGTGACGCTGCTGAAACTGTTGTATTTATATTAATTGATGGACAACTAGCAGGATACATTGCTCTTGCTGACGAAATAAGACCTGAATCTGCAGAAGCTATCAAAATATTTAAAAAGAACAAAATCAAAGTTTTAATGGCAACTGGCGATAACGAAAAGACAGCAAAAGCTGTTAGCGATAAACTTGGTTTGGATGGTTATTATGCCGAAGTGTTACCACACCAAAAAGTAGAAATTGTAGAAGAGTTACAAAACAAGGGAGAGTTTGTTGCTATGACGGGTGACGGTGTGAATGATGCACCTGCGCTTGCCAAGGCTGATGTAGGAATCGCTGTTGGATCTGGTACTGATGTTGCTGCCGAAACTGCCGATATTATATTAGTAAATAGCAATCCACAAGATATTGCAAACCTTATTCTGTTCGGAAAGGCTACCTACAATAAAATGATTCAGAACTTAATATGGGCAACTGGTTATAATGTCGTTGCCATTCCGTTAGCGGCTGGCGTTCTATATTCTTCAGGTTTTGTTTTAGGACCAGCGGTAGGAGCTGTATTTATGAG
>DINS01000024.1:0-16142 GCA_002426015.1 Flavobacteriaceae bacterium UBA5534 | reverse complement strand
AGCGACATTACTTCTGAAAAACGAAGAACAAAGATAATGGCCTGGTCTGGTGTTGCAATAAGTTCTGGGGTTATTTTTGGTCCTGTTATTGGTGGGTTACTTTCACAAACTGACCTTCATTTACAATATTCTTTTGGTCTGCTACATTTAGACCGATTTTCAACGCCATTTCTTTTCGCAGCACTACTAGGATTGATTGTCCTATTTATCGTTATGAAATGGTTAAAAAACACTACACGTGTACATAAGTTCACAACCCAAAAAGTGAGGTTGCGATTCACATTTACCAAATATTTTGCCGTATTACTGGTTCTGTCGTTTGTCATCCAATTTGTAGTAACGCTGTTTGAAACCGTCTTTTCAATATATGGGAAAGATGAATTAGGGTTTAACAGTAACCAAATAGGTATTGGTTTTATGCTATGTGGTTCAATAATGGCTGTTTTACAACCTGTGTTCGCTACTTATGGAGAGAAGTTTTTATCGACAAAGAAACAAATTGCATTAGGGTTGTTTATATCTGGATTATCCTTAATTGTCTTTCCTTTTTTTAAGAATGAATACTTGGTATATGTATTAATCGTTGTTTTCGCTGCTGGAGGTGCTATGGTAACCCCAAATTTACTTTCTGCGGTTTCATTAATATCAAAGCAAAATACTGGCAGGAACATTTCTATTCAGAGCTCTACTAATAGTGTTGGTCAAATTCTAGGGCCTGTTTTAGGGACTTGGTTGCTTTCAGGCGGTTTTTACTACCCTTTTATAATTGCTGGCAGCATTATTTTGGCTGTTATTGGTTTTTTATTCTTTTTCAAAAACCCGCCATAAAAAAATAAGCACATAACCATAGTTGTTGACAATTAACCCAAATCTAAAGCCCCAAATATTTTGCATAAGCTGATTCATAAAATATTAGATAATTACAAAGAGGAAATAAAAGCAGTTGAGGAATCTAATCTCAACGATTTCAATAATGTTGAACAAGGTATTTCCATTTCAAGACAATACTTACAGAAACTGCGAATCTGTGTAAGGGAAAATGAATTTCAAGACAAACAAAATGAAATCATATTCTTTAAAAAGCACAAACCTTATGTTTATAGCAGATTGAAGTTTTACGCCAAACTCTATAAGTTTTTAATAAATAGACCTGCCGGAACGATAAAATCTCAAGAGGAGTTTATTGATTCAGAAATAAATAGACTACAAGAAAGCAATAGGCAAAATATAGATTTTATCAAATATTATAGGGAGGATTCTGAGCTTCTAGATGAATTTTATTTTCTACGTGGAAATGATAAAATTAGCCTATTATCAAACACTTCTCATTTTTACACTGATGCTGAGTTTTCTACAAGTCACGATAATACAATTGCTAAAATTATGGCTTATGACTTGTTAATAAACCATTACGTTGAGGAGTTAAGTTATTTGAGGGATTTGTCTTTTGGTTTACCAAACAAGCTTAATACTTTAACAAACGGTGAGCGTTTAGGATGGACAGCCTCAAAAACAGATTTGATAGAATTAATTTATGCATTACAGGCATCCGGAGCAATAAAAAGTGGGACGGCAGGAATTAAAGAAATGGCCTCGGCTTGTGAAGACATTTTTGAGCTTAAACTCGGAAATGTCTATAGAACATTCCTAGAAATTAGAGAACGGAAGATTGACCAAACCAAGTTTATCGATAGACTAAAAACAACACTATTAAGGAGAATGGAAGAAACTGATGGGTAAAATATATTCAGCTTAAATGTTAAATTTTCTCCCAAGTTGGGTAGCACTTGGGAGAAAATAAAATTAATTTTAGTTATCATCATTTAGTATATATGATTTAAAGAGCATCTGTTAAATCAAACTAAATTAAGTCATTGAATATCAATAGATAAAAACACCCAAGTTGGGTAGACCTTGGGATTAAAATCCAATAAAACAGTCCATTTTTGTAGAACGAAAGTCAAATCAGGTCAGAGGCTATCAAATTAGTTGACAGCGATGCGATAGTCTCTTTCATTAAAACCGTTCTATTATGCCANNTCAACACGGTCTAAATTCTTAAATGATGAACTATATAAAGCTACTTAATGCGGCTTTTGAAAAGTTCTATTTTGATGACCGCCTGAATCCTACCCATATAAGTTTGTATATGGCACTGTTCCAAGAATGGAACAGTTGTCGTTTTATGGACGAATTCTACGTAAACCGAAGAGAATTGATGCGCGTAGCTAAAATTGGTTCAAAATCCACATATCACAGGTGCATAACCGATTTAGATTCGTGGTTCTATCTTTCCTATTTCCCTTCCAACAATCCATACAAAGGCAGCAAAATTAAGATGGCCATTATTGGGACAAGTGATGAACCAGTTGTGGGACAATACAATCCCATTTTAGAACAGCTTGCGGAACAGTACTGTCCCAGAGGTGTACCGCTTAAGGGACACCAGCATACCAAAAATGGACAGGTAGCGTACCAGCACCGTCCCACAGGTGGACAAGCATTGGTATCTAATACAAACAATTTCAAACAAGAAAACAATATAAAACAACCAAAGGACAGGCAGTCCGTTATTTTATTTTTTGAAGATAAAGGTTTTGATGCTGATGAAGGAAAAAAATTCTTTGAGCATTACTACGAAAGGGAATGGCAAACGAGTGACGGAAAAGAAATTAGAGATTGGCGTGCAGTTGCTATCAAATGGATGGATAGAACCGACATATTCGACGACAAAAATATTTCAAACAAAAAAGAAGTGTCCCAAAAACAGGACAACTTGCGAACCACTAAAAACAAAGATTATGGACAACCCCTCTAAAATTATTGAAGGCGGCGTGGAATATTCGCTAGGAAAGTTTGATGGAAAAAGTGTGCTATACGATTTCCCAAGAATACTGATTTATCTAAATGCTAAAGGCAAACTTCTGTTTGGTAAAAAATTTAAAATCTATGATGAGGACAAGGAAATACTGTTGAAGCTCTGCTCCTACTTCATTATGGATAAAGAAAACTGCGAAACTTATGGAATTGATATCGACAAAGGCATTTTGCTTTCTGGACCAGTGGGCTGTGGAAAAACCTCTTTGATGAAATTGCTACGCCATATAGTGCCTATGCAGCGGCCCTATGAAATGATTCCTTGCCGGAATGTAACCTTCAGTTTTAACCACCTAGGTTTTAAAACAGTCGAGGAATATGGTAATAACAAATTCTACTGCTTCGACGATTTAGGCATAGAACCTGCTGGTCGATTTTACGGTAAGGATTTAAATGTAATGGGAGAAGTGCTGCTTTCTCGCTACGAACTTTACTTGGATAGTAAACACAAAATTAAAACACACGCGACTACAAACCTAAATGCGGAAGAATTGGAAGAACGCTATGGTAATCGTGTTCGAAGCAGAATGCGCGAGCTGTTTAATTTGATTGCTTTTGATACCAAAGCTTGCGATAAAAGAAATTGAATTTTATATCAAAAAAAATTAAACTGAATGTATTGCTAACCTAATTAGAAATAATTGAAAACTGTTTTTGCTAGCATCCCGTTTTACTATATTAGGGGTTTTAATATTTCGTTCAAATTTATGGCAGACCTATTTACTCAACCTTCAGCAAAAATTGATAATCAAGTACTCTTTTTCAAGTTATATAATTCCAAAGATGAAGACGATTTATTGGATATAATTAATACGTATTCTATAATATTTGACGACTCAAACTGGAAACCATTGGGTGGAAATTTCAGCAATTATGGTGTGGTAAAAAATCAACAATCAAGCCCTATTGCCGCTTTAATAGAAAAAGTTACCAATGCCATTGATGCTTTACTAACAAAAGAATGCATTCTTTCGGGAATTGACCCAAAATCTGACACTGCACCTAAATCTATGGACGAAGCCATTCAAAAGTTTTATCCAGAAAATAATTGGGATTTATCTTCATTTCGCAAAGAACAAGCCGAGAATATTCAAATTATTGCTGACGGAAAAGGGCCAAGAAATCTGCGAAACCAATATCCAACTTCAGTCGTAGTTTATGATAATGGCGAAGGGCAGCATCCCGAAAAGTTTGAGGACACCTTTCTTTCGCTACTTCGTGGTAATAAGAACGACATTCATTTTGTACAGGGTAAATACAATATGGGCGGAAGCGGTGCCATTGTATTCTGCGGAAAAAAACGATACCAACTTATTGCTTCTAAAAGGTACTCGAATGACGGTAATTTTGGCTTCACCCTGGTTCGTGAGCACCCTAAAAAAGAATCTGACCAAGCAAAAGAAACGTGGTATGAGTACTTACTTATTGATGGAAAAATACCTTCGTTCGCAGCTTCAAAACTAGACCTTGGACTTAACAATCGCCAATTTGAAACAGGCACCATATTAAAACTGTATTCTTATCAATTTCCCAAGGGCTATTCCGGGTTTGCCCAAGACTTGAACCAGAGTATCAATGAGTTTTTATTTCAACCCGCATTACCAATTTTAACAGTCGATACCGCTGAGCGCTATCCAAATAATAAAGTTCTGGAAAATGATTTATTCGGTTTAAAGAGGCGTTTAGCAGCTGAGGAATCCGAATATTTAGACGAAAGCTTTTCAGAGAATTTCTCGGATGATGTCTTCGGAAAAATGAAAGTATCCTGCTACGTGTTCAAAACCAAGGTAAAGGATTATGACCTCAAGAAGACCAAAAAAATCATACAGGATAGATACTTTAAAAATTCAATGGCGGTGATGTTCTCACTTAATGGACAAACCCACGGGCATTATACTTCTGAATTTATTACACGTTCATTAAAGCTTAATCTGTTAAAAAGCCATTTGTTGATTCACGTCGATTGTACCGAAATGAAATATAACTTCCGGAAGGAACTTTTTATGGCTTCCAGGGACAGGCTCAAGGACGGTGATGAAACTCAATTCCTTAGAAGTTATCTGGCAAAAAAATTGAGCTCAAAAGATGGAAGGTTGGCAGAAATAGAAAAACGACGAAAACAGGCTGTTGATATTGATACTTCTTCAAACACAAGTGATTTACTCAAAAGTTTTACCAAAAATCTGCCACTTGATTCTGAGTTGGCAAAATTGCTGAACCAAACATTCAAGCTTGACATAAAAAAGGAAAAGAAAACTGAGGGAAGGAAGAATCGAACTTCAAATGAAAAAGAACCCACACCTTTTGAGCCTAAAAGATTTCCATCTTTTTTTAGAATCGACGCTAATAGTAGTAATAAAAAAGAAGTTGCCACAATACCGCTAAATGGTGAAAAATCGATTCGTTTTTCTACAGATGTAGCCAATGATTATTTTGATAGAATTGAAGAACCTGGGGATTTAAGGGTTAGTGTACTCAACATACAACCCAATGATTCCGATGGTGGAAATAAACCTGGTGAACCCAAAGAAATTGATGAAGTTTTTAACGTGGTAAAAAGTAGCCCAAACAAAGGGAAAATAAAAATTTCCCTTAACCCCAAAAATGAATTGAAAATTGGCGACAGCATTCAAATGAAAGCGAGCCTCTCATCACCAAATGGCAATATAGAGGAATTATTTTGGGTAAAAATTACCGACAACAATAAACCAAAAAGTGAGGCACCGAAAAAAGAAAGCGATAATGATTTGTTGGGATTGCCAAAGCTAGTCTTTATGTACAAGAGCACGGATGAGAATTCTGATACGGACGTAACCTGGGAAGCGGTTGAAGAAGCCACAAGCCTTGATGTAGATTATTCTACTGTTATGATTCCAGATGCTGAAGGTGACTTACTCAACCGCATTTTCATCAATATGGACAGTACTGTACTGAAAAACTTCAAATCGAAAGAAAAGAATATCAACCAAGAGCAATTAGAACTTGCTAACCGGAAATATTACACCTCGGTATATTTTCACACTTTGTTTCTATATACAATCAGTAAAAATAGAGGCTATGAGATTAGGCAAAAAGTAGAAGGAAAAGATGAGCTAGAACACGTGGATTTGGGTCAATATCTTAAAGACTTGTTTGACCACTACTATTCAACCTTTATTTTAAATTTTGGTGGTATGGAAGCTATGATGCAGGGAATTGGCGATTAAAACTAAGTGTTTTTCAGCTGAATTATTGTGGTGTGAAAATAATGTCATTATATCCTATCCCAATAGTTGGTATTGATTTAAATAATCCTATTTTTGTAAGGACAAATTTTGTCTCTAAAATAAAATTCAACAACGATGGAAACATTGGGTGAATATCTCAGAACACTAAGAGAATTGCAAAATCTGCCTATAAGAAAAGTTGCAGCGGCACTAGATATAGACCAGTCAACACTTGGTAAATATGAGAGAAATGAGAGGCTTCCTAAAAGAGAGCTTCTGTCAGACTTTGCCTCATTCTATAATGTTGCTATTTCTGAATTGGAAAAAAAATACTTAACCGACAAGGTTGTATTTACCCTTTTAGAGGAAGAAAATCCAGAGCGTATTTTAGTTGAATGTAAAGACAAATTGAACTATTTAAAAAATAAAAACGGCGAATCGAAAATAAATGAATAAACTAACGTTTACAGGACACGAAACATTTCACTGTCGCCATTTTTGGTTGAAGAAAGGCTACGATTACCTTTCTAAGGGGCAGTCTTTCAAAAACCCTGATGCGGTAACAGCTCTAGGTGTTGGGAAAAATATGGTGATGTCCATTAACTTCTGGCTTAAGGCTTTCGGCATAAATGACCAAGAAGACCAAGCCACTGTATTCGCCGATAAAATCTTTGATAGCAATACAGGTTACGACCCTTTTTTAGAGTATGAAGGTACTTTGTGGTTATTGCACTATAAACTGTTAGACACAAACCTAGCCTCTATTTACCCTTTAGTTTTTAAGGAATTCAGAAAAAGTAGGGTTAATTCACAATTTACAACCCAACAGCTGCTTAGGTATTTGTTAAGGACAGCCACTAACAATGAAACTTCGATAGCTGAAAACTCATTGAAAAACGACATCAAGGTATTTATAAAAACATACTATATAGCCGATAAGAACATTAAGGATATGGAAGACGATTTATCATCCATCTTCATCGACCTCAATCTTATTACTAAAGTTACCGATACCGAGGAAGGGTCAGTTTTTCAATTGAAGGTAAGTGAGAGACCAGAGATACCCAAAGAAATATTTTACTTTCTAATCTTAGACAATTTCCCAGAGTTTACTTCTATAAGTTTTGATGATATACAAAACAATATAGGTGATGTATTTGCTTGCTCTACTGAAGGTACAGAACTCAAAATTCAGGAAATATCGGAAACTTTTAAAGAAGTTGTTTATAAGAAGGATGCCGGAAGAAAAGAAATACAAATTAAAAATATCCCTAGCAAGTGGGACATATTAGAACGTTACTATAATGCATAAGTTTACAACATCCACAAATATTGAGCGCGATGCCGTAAACGACATCCATTACGTAGTTACACCTAATACAAAAAATGTTTTTGAAAGAATAGTTTCTGGTTTTCAACAGGGACATCATTCATTTAATATAATTGGATCTTATGGTACTGGGAAGTCCAGTTTCCTTTGGGCTTTCGAAAAAAACCTTAATGACAGAAAACCTTATTTTGCTAATCTTAATGGCCAGTTTAAAGGGTTTGAGAAGTTTTCATTCTTAAAAATTATTGGGGAAGCCGCACCCTTGACAACAGTACTAAAGAAATCCTTTAAAGTTAAGGAAGAAACAGCGAATTCAAGTCTTATTGAAACAATAGGTAAGCGTGCTGCATCACTTAAAGATAAGGGTGAAATATTGGTTATCTTAATTGATGAGTTCGGTAAATTTCTTGAATATGCAGCCAAACACAATCCAGATAGCGAATTATATTTCATACAGCAGTTGGCTGAGTTGGTAAACGATTCCAATAGGAATATTATTTTGATTACAACGTTGCATCAAAATTTTGGTTCTTACGCTATTGACCTATCTCGAAATCAAAAGAACGAATGGGATAAAGTAAAAGGGCGATTAATTGATATTTCGTTTGATGAGCCCATTGAGCAACTACTTTATTTAGCTTCAGAAAGAATAGAGGATTTGAAAATTGAAAAACCAAAGAATATTGGTTTTGATAATTTATTCGATAAAATAAACGAAAGCAAGCTGGTCAGCAATTCAGAAACCCTGAATTACGATTTAGCCAATAAACTTTACCCTTTTGACATTCTATCAGCAAATATTCTGGCTCAAGCTTTGCAAAAGTATGGTCAAAACGAAAGGTCTTTATTCTCTTTTTTGGCGAACAGTAAAATTTTCTTTGACAGCATAGGAAAAGACAATCACTCATTCTTTAATGTAGCTGATGTGTTTGATTATTTAACGCTTCATTTAACCAGTGAATTAGAGGATAGATACTCGAACCCCCACAAGCCTCAATGGAATACCATCGTAAAGGCGTTGGACAAGGCAGAGGCTATAAACGATATTGGATATGAGCATTTAGCCAAAATCATAAAGACCATTGGCTTGGTAAACCTATTTGCAAAATCTTTCGGTAGGCTAGATAAAATCTTCCTTGAAAATTATGGTAAGTATGCCTTAAGTATTCCTCATTCCGAAAAATATATTGAAAAGCTAATCAGTCAAAAAATAATCAAGTTCTATAATTATCGTAATAAGTTTTTCTTTATTGACGGAACGGATGTTGATATAGAACAGGAATTGATTGACGCAAGTTCACATATTGATACTGCCATTAATATTGCTTCAAAAGCCAAATATTATTTTACGGAAAAATATCATTTTGCCAAGGAAGCTTATTTTGAAATTGGCACCCCAAGGTTCTTTAAGGTAAATGTATCGGATTACATCGAAAGTATTAGACCAGAAGGGGGAATTGACGGCCACATACATATAATCCTCAATAAAGGCATAAAACAAAAGAATTTAAAGAATACCGATGTGCAACAACAGGCACAACTATATGTACTTCTCAAAGACTTTGAATTTGTAAAGTCTTGTATCTATGAAATTGAAAAGATGGATTTTGTATTGCAAAAGTATGCAGAGGACAATGTTGTAAAAAAAATACTAACGGAAGAGAAAGCCCACGAAATACAAAAATTGCAAAAACTTTTAGAATATGGTATTTATGAAAAATCTAATGCCGATTGGTTCTATGATGGTAAAAAACTCAAAATAGATTCAAAGGTAACCTTAAACAGAAATCTTTCCTTAATAGTAAAAAAAGAATACCCTGACACGCCTTGTTATTTAAACGAGATGGTCAATAAAGAGTATTTAAGCACCCCTATTCTAACCGCACGTAAAAACCTCTTGAAGGATTTACTGCAGTATAGCGAAGAGGATAATTTAAATTATGATGACCGCAAGTTTCCACCTCAAAAATCCATTTATTTAGGGCTTTTAAAAGAGACCGGAATACACCAGCCTCAAAACAACGGATATATTCTTACTGAGCCAGCGGATTCTAGTTTTAAACCGCTATGGAAACATTGTAATAATTTCTTAGAGGATTCAAAACATATTAAAAAGAACCTGTTTGAATTATACGAATCGCTAACTAAACCACCATTTAAACTTAAGAAGGGGTTCATAGATTTTTGGATTCCTATATTCCTTATTGTAAAAAATCAAGACTATGCACTATTTCACAAAGCTTCTGGATATGTCCCTTACCTAACCAGTGAAGTTCTTGACCTTGTGCATAAGAAACCTTCCGATTATGAATTAAAATCATATAAGATTGAAGGAGTAAGACTAAACCTTTTCAATAAATATAAAGAGATTACAGGTGTTAATACATCTAGTAACAAACCCGAAAGTTCGCTGATTTCTATTTTCAGTAGTTTCATAGCTTTTTATAGTGCCCTACCAGATTACGTTAAAAAAACCAATCGATTAAGTCCATCGTCTAAGGGCTTGAGGGATGCCATTGCATCTGCGAAGGACCCAGAAAATGCGCTACTATCAGAAATACCTAAAGGATTAGGATATAAAAACATTAACCTCGAAGAAAATGACAGTGAAATCCTAAATGACTTCATAGAACGCTTAAATGGGGCTATCAGTGAAATTAGAGTTGCCTACGAAGGCTTGTTAAACAGGTATGAAGAAAATATATGCGACGCTCTAAATCTGAAAATTAATGATTTTACAGATTACAAAAGTAAAATTCAAGCACGTTACAAGTCGTTGAAACCACATTTATTGATTCAAAAAGAAAAAGTCTTTCTTAACCGTATAATGTCCAAACTAGACGAACGTGATTCTTGGCTAAAATCCATTGCTGATGTAATTCTTGGAAAGTCTATCGAGAAAATGACTGATGAGGACGAAGCCCTTTTGATGGACAATACAAGAAAGGTACTCTCAAATTTAGATAATCTATTGGAGTTACATTCTTTGGCAAATGAAACTGTAAATAATGAAATAGTACAATTTCAACTAACAGATATCTCAGGTAGAACCATAAAACAAAATATCGTTCTGAGTGCTTCTGAAGAAAAGAAAGTTTCAAAATTACAGAAAGATTTAGCCAAGGTACTATCCAAAAATGACAAATTGAGTGCAGCTGCTATAATTAGATATTTAAAAACTTTGCACGATGAAGGTTAAACACGTACTTGGAATTTCTGGAGGAAAAGATAGCGCCGCACTAGCACTTTATCTTAAAAATCTATATCCCACTTTGGATGTAGACTATTATTCTTGTGACACAGGAAAAGAATTAAAAGAAACCTATGAACTTATAGAAGCCTTAAACAGCAGGTTAGGTAAAGACATTAAAACAATTTTTGCTGTCGAACCGGAAAAAGAAACCCCGTACAAAACCACATTTGACCATTTTCTAGCTGAATATGGTGGTTATCTTCCCTCTTCAACTGCAAGATGGTGCACCAAAAAACTAAAGTTAGAACCCTTTGAGAAATACATTGGTGATGAGCCTACAATATCATACGTGGGAATACGAGGAGATGAAAACAGGGAGGGCTATATATCCAAAAAAACCAACGTGCAATCTATTTTTCCGTTTAGAAAAAATATTTGGAGCGAAGACGTTATAAAAGAAGTGTTGGCTAATAATAATATTCCAAAGATTGCAAAACTTTATAACAGTCTAAGTCCAGACCATTTAAAAGAAGATATTATCAATAGGGTCAATCAGCCTAATTCACCGAACTTTAGGCAAGGGCAAAAATTAGAATTCCTTTTAAATAGTGATGTAAAATTATTTAATCGGGTGGTATTTGAGTATTTAAAAGAAAACACCGATTATCCTGTAGGCCTTTTAGAAGAATTCCCTTTAATAGATAATGATGAAGTTTTGGTATTGGACGACATCTTTAAAATACTAGACGAGAGTGGTGTAGGCATACCAGCGTACTATATAAAAAAATCATACCAAGTAGAAATTGATGGTAAAATAGAAACTGGCACCTATTCTCGAAGCAGGTCGGGTTGTTTCTTTTGTTTTTACCAGCAAAAAATAGAATGGGTTTGGCTCTTGGAAAATCATCCAACCTTATTTAAAAAAGCTATGGTATATGAAAAAGACGGTTATAACTGGATGGATAGCGAGACCTTGGAAGAGCTATCTAAACCAGAACGAGTTAAAGCCATTAAGAAAGAACATTTTACGAGAATGAAAAGACAGCTGAGTAAAAGAACCACCAACAGTTGGAAAGATGAAATTATTGAAGCGGAAGGCCTTGGTTGTGCTAGCTGCTTCATTTAAAAAATAAATATATGAGTGATAAAATCGATTTATCCATAGATGCCGGAAGGCTTTTGTTTGGGTTAAGTAGGATTGGCTACACAACTTCTGCCGCCATTTGTGATATCATAGATAATTCAGTAAGGGCAAATGCACAGAATATAAATCTGTTAATCAAAAAAGAGCGCGAGGACTTCTCAGATAACAAGAGAAATAATGTCAAGGAATATATCATTATAGACGATGGCGATGGTATGAACGAAAATGCTATAAAAGAAGCACTCAAACTTGGCTCAACAGATGACCATTATGATGATAAATCCCTATCCAAATTTGGCTTAGGTTTAAAATCAGCTTCATTTTCTCAGGGTGATGTGCTTAAGGTTATTTCCTCGGATGGTACTGGATTTAATAAGTATGAAGTCTCTCTTCCAAAAGTAATGGAAGCCAAAGAATATTTTGCAGAAAAAACTGAAATTGACGAGAATGAATCTGAACTAATTGACACCTATCTAAAGGAAGGCAAGGGTACCATCATTATTATTTCTGCTATTCGATTAAACAACCATCCAAGTGTTAGAAATACAATTAAGGAACTTAAAACAAAAGTTGGTGTCATCTATTTCTATTTCCTATCTGAAAGTGGAATCAATATTACAATTGGCGACAAAAAAATAGATGCCATTGACCCGTTGTTTGTTTCTGAAGCCAACGAAAATGGAAATCTAAACGAAAATGAGTGGGACGGAACCGAAGTAAGATGGATAGAAAAACCAAAAGAGCTTACCCTTGATGATGAACTACAAATAAATGTTACTATTGAGATAACGCAGCTGCCTTACCCTCCTATTTATAGAATTAAAAATATTGGGGAATCGAGAGACAAGGAAGTCCGTGAAAGGTATTTAATTGAAGCAGGTAACTATGGGTTTTATGTGTATAGAAACAAAAGACTGATATCTTGGGCTTCAAACTTACAAGGTATTATTCCATACGACCAAGATTTTTATGCCTTCAGGGGAAGAATACTAATCAATGACGAGGCAGACGATTTCTTCAATATTGATGTTAAAAAATCCTCGCTGACTCTCTCTGAAGAAGCCTTTAGAAATATTAGCGATTTTACAAAAGAAGCAAAAAGTAAAAGTAAGGCAGCTTGGAAAAATGCTGGTAAGATAAGTCGTGACATTATAAATAAAGCACCAAATGAAATTGCCAATAAA
Organism: Flavobacteriaceae bacterium UBA5534; assembly: GCA_002426015.1. GTDB lineage: Bacteria > Bacteroidota > Bacteroidia > Flavobacteriales > Flavobacteriaceae > Aquaticitalea. Next base: position 3,208 of record DINS01000024.1, on the reverse strand, counting down.
CTCTTAGAAGAATTTGAACAGATTGAAATTCTACCAGGTGATAATCTACCTGATGAGGAAGTAGCTTTAGAGCGTTTAAAAGCTATTACGGACGATATGACCTCGAAAATCAAGTGGATAATTAAAATGATGAAAGAGGATAAAGGCGAAGAGGTGGATGATGTGGATGATGACTACACCGAAGATGAAAAAGAAGAGGCCGTGAAAGGTGAAAAAAACCCTAACCTCACTAAAATATTCAGGGTATCATCTGTTGAAGACAACCTTTTATGGGAACCTTACTATGATACCGATTTAGGGAATTGTGTAAGAATTAATAAAATTCACCGATTTGCAAGATTAATCTATGAAGATAACGCTGAAAATAGAGATTTACAGATTCTCTTCGATTTAATGATGCTTCAATTTGCCGATTCCGAATTATACGCCTACAAGAATATTGAAAAATATGAATACGACGATTTAAAAGTTATTTTAAGAGAGTCCAGAAGGATAGTATCGGAATTTCTAGCTAATATGTGTAGAAAACTAGAGAACGATTTGCCACCAAATTACAGTGACGAAAAGTATGCTTGAAACTAGTATATTGGGGACTTTCAATGGTTCGGATCAAGCATATATCTATATTTGGCTTTCCAAAAAGCATAAAATTGTTTACGTAGGAATGACTAATAGCTATACAGGAACCATAGGTAGAGCTAGTGGCCATTTTAATAGAAAAGGGACATTAAGAAAGCGATTTAGTGAAGCTAGGGGCTATGAAGTCAATAATGTAGATGATATACTTCTATTATCATTTCCATTGCCAAAAACAAGAGAATTTATATCTGTAGAAAAATCCTATAGAGAAGCTGTAGAATATTTAGTGCAGAAGGAGCTTATATTGTTGCGTGGAAAACTTAATCCAACTTTTGATGTTATCTCTTGGGTAAGACTAAGTCCTAGAACAGGAAATTCGAGAATCAAAAGATTAGCAGCTGAAATAGTAAATTCTTTTGAAACTAACTATTCTCGTTTTTAAGGGCATTGATTAAAATATCTAAATGTGATTGAGTTGTGGGACTTCCAAAACTAACCCTGATGCTACTTTCGGCTTCTTTTTTAATTAGCCCCATACTTTTAAGTACGTGGGATTGTTGCAACAATCTAGAATTACAGGCAGAACCCATTGACACCGAAACTGTGTTTTTATTTCCTAATATAAATGACTCGGCATCTTGATTTGCAAGTTGTATATTAAGAATAAAGGGGCTTCTATTAGCTGAAACTGCATTAACTATACCCAATTTTGATTGGCGCAATTTTTGTTGTAAATGAGTATTCAACTTTTGAATTTTCTGATAATTTGTTTCCATCTCAAACATTGCCACTTCGCTAGCTTTTCCCAGGCCTACAATTCCTGGGACATTCTGAGTTCCTAAATTTACGGAATCAATAAGGTGTTTAACAGATACACCAGATTTAGTTTTAGCAGTTGTATTGACTAATAAGCCACCGATGCCTTTAGGTCCGTAAATTTTATGCGCATTAAAACAAAGTAAGTCTATATTTTTATCTTGAAAGTTGAGTGGAAGTTTTCCATAAGATTGTGTCGCATCTGTAAAAAAAAGAACATTATGTTTCTTGCATATAGTACCAATATCCCCAATATCGGCAATAACACCGGTTTCATTGTTAACGTGCATTAATGCTACAAGTATTGTATCACTTCCAATACTATCTTCCAGTAAACTTGTATCTAATTTTCCATTGTCATCAACATCAAGATAGGTTATCCGAGCACCGACTTTTTCTAAATCCTCACACGTATCCAAAACTGCTTTGTGCTCTGCTTTGGAAGTGATTATATGGTTTCCTGCATCTAAACTATTGTAGAAAACTTGATTTATGGCCAACTTGATAGATTCAGTTGAGCCACTCGTAAAAAACACCTCATTCTCATCACAGTTAATAAGCTTGGAAACTTGATTTTTGGCTTTTTTAACGGCTTTAGAAGCCATTTCCCCTTGCTTATGAGTACTACTCGAAGCATTTCCATAATAACTGAGAAAATATGGCGACATTGCATCGTAAACTTCCTCGTTTACTGGTGTAGTAGATGCAAAATCAAAATATATTGGTTCTTCGTTCACGCTCTTTAAATAACAACAGCAAAGTTAAAAATATAAATATCTATTTCTTGAAAAATGAATATCCTTTTTGGCAAACCAATGAAAATTAGAGTTTTCGTAATGCTGCAATCATTAGTTTAATCTCTAAAAAAGTTTCTATCAAAACCTTTTTTATACTCTTTACTACTTCTGTAAACATATCTTTCATAATTTCATTTTTCTGTTTTGTAAGCTATTTAAAATGGACAAGGCTAGGGCAAAAACATTTTCTTGCTGTTTAAGATATTCGGCTTCATCCCTATTAGATAAAAAGCCAAGTTCCAAAAGGACCGAAGCACAATAACTTATGGTTTCCCTCAACACCTGAAAATTAGAAAACTTCACACCCCTAGTTTCAAATCCCAATTCCTTACTAAATGCAGCTTGCAATTGAAAAGCCAACCAAGTGGCATCCTTTGAATATTGTGAAGTGGCGTTTGCCACATACACTTCAATTCCTCTAGCGTTCGGATTATCAGAATGGTTGCAATGCAAAGACAAAAACAAATCAGCATTCAAGGTTTTGGCAAGCTTTGTTCTATCTGATAACGAAATAAGCGTATCGCTGTATCTGGTTAAGTATATATCCAGAGGCTTTTCCATTTTATTATTTAGCTTTAAAATGGCATTCGCAATATCGAATACAACATCCTTTTCTTGGATGCCATTTACACCTATTGCACCGGAATCTTTTCCACCGTGTCCAACGTCAATTACAATTCGTTTTTGAGTACTCGTTTCCTGTCCTAAAACGATGCACATTTTTAGAAGCAAAATGACAAAACTGACGTTTTTGAGCACTTTTTTCATTTTCAATTTTCGGGTTATCAACAACTTCACTTCAAAATTCCATAGCATTTGATGCCAAATAACAGCAACGGAATTCAAACGAAACCAAATATTATTTTATTCACAAATATTTGATTTTCAGTTATTTATATTCAAATATATGTAAATTTCCCATAACGAAAACAACACAAAAATTTAAACTGTTACGTTATGAAAAAATCACTCTATTTAGCATCCTTTCTTTCGCTCTTATCCACTTCACTTTTTGC
>DINS01000011.1 GCA_002426015.1 Flavobacteriaceae bacterium UBA5534 | reverse complement strand
GGGCCTGCGGCCGACAAGGTCACTGTTGGTAAAGGATTAACTGAAATCGTAATAGTTGCGGTTGAATAACATCCCTCTGTAGCTTCACTTCTTACATAATAAGGGGTGGCAACTAAAGGGCTAACTGTTGAGCCAATTGGATTTACGTCATTATCAGCGTCTGCTTGAGAAGCATGATAAGTTATGACTGCTCCGTTTGTAGTTACAAGTGTACTTAAGTCAATACTGCTTTGACCTTCTCCACAAACCTCTCCATTCGTTGTTGATAATGTTGGAGCCACACATAAAGGCTCTGTAACTTCTGCATCAGAAGAATCACTTAATGGGTCACCTACAGGGGTTTGACCAGCAACATTAGCGATATTCACATAAGGAAACACGGTATTACCTGGCAAAGTAGTTTCATAATAGTAGGTTACTGATGCACCTGTTGTTAATGATGTTACCCATGCTGGAGTCAGGCTTGCTTGGTTAATACCAAGTGTAGGATCATTGAAAGTAAGATTTGAAATGGTTTGTTGACCTGCATTTGTTATCGTAAAACAATAAGTTACTTTTGAATCATTAGGATTTGGAATTGTTTTTAATGAAGTTAAACATCCAGAACCTCCGTTATGACCAGAATATACTCTTTTATCTAAACTTAAATCATTATTACATCCACTTTGAGCTATATCCAAAAAGCATGCTGTTAAATCTCCAGCTGTTATTAATCCATAGTCAGCCGATAAAACAGTCAAAGTAGGGTTTCCTGGTCCATCATCTTGTATAGGGCCTGAAACTGCCTGCAAATTAGATGCTGAAATACCAGAACCAACTCCCAACATAAAAAAGTGAGAGCCATCTTGTTTTATTTCACAAGCTTCATCTAGTGCATTATTTAAAGATACTGTACCATTCTGATTGGTCAATATAGCGTTATCACTATCCCTTACATATGCCGTTGGGTTTCCATCGGTCATGAATAGAACAATATCTGCAACAGCAATGTCATTCAATGTCAATACATCATTCAAAGCTGCCTCCCAATTAGTCCAACCACCATCTCCATAACTTGGTCTCAATCCCGTTGTTGGATGATTTAGTGCGTCATAATAAGCTTGATTTACTAAATTATAATTTGTATAACCACCATAGGTTCCAATTTCAGAATCACTACTAAACTCAACAATTGCCATTTGTGCTCCTGTGCCTTTTAATGCATTAGCAAGGGCCAAAGTAGCATCCTCTACTTGCGTAGCTGTTGACGCACTAATGGAACCCGATTCATCTAATACCACAATGACTCGTAGTGCATTACATGATGGTGATGGGTTAATAGGATTTAAACATACTTGAGTTCCTGTAATATTTATATCATCAATGGAATTTACATCTGAACCTGCTCCAGCTCTTTGAATTCTTAACCTTACATTGCTTTGATTATCATAGCTAGATGGTAACGCTTGAGAAAATGTTGTACAAGAAGCATCTACAGTACCAGTATTATATGTATTATCAACTGCATTATCATTGTTATAATCTCCAAACAAATTCCAGTCATTATTACCACTATTGTTAGTGATTCGATTTGACTGCCAAGAGATCTCGATATCCTGAAAGTCAGTAGTATTGATAAATATATCAATATAATCTCCATTATCATTGGCAGTAATTTTATTATTGCCCTGACATTCAGTCCCTGAAGTATCAAATGTCATAGAATTTGCGGTAATAGAAGGTGTTCCTACTGTATTATTAATGCTTGGGTTAAAATTACCCTCAAGCTGAAACTGTGCCAATGTTTGTGCACTTATATAAGTAGAAAAAAACAAAAAAGTCAAAAGTGACAACAACTGCCTTTTGACCTTAAACTTTTTAGCCGAGTAAATACAAGATTGCACACAGCATAGTAAATACTGAAATTGAGTAATGAGAGCATTCATAATGATTGGTTTTAAAAGTTAAACCAAACATAAAGCAGTTACAAATGTAAAATGTAAACTTGAGGTTGATGTGCTATTAATCAACCAATGATGAAATGCTATTTTATAAAATACTAGGGAGTAAATCGTATTTTACTGAAAATGAATGTACAAAAAAAAATGTGAGGTTAATTTTGTTTTAGTTTATAATCAAAAAAACTGTGTTAAAAAGATTACATGAGTAATCTTTTTCTTACTTCTTAAATGAACACTTGTTTTAAGACACTGTTTTTCAGACCAATTGGGCAATCTAAATTTTATTATGTGCTGCTTTTTTTATTCACTAAATAAAAAGGTAGATAAATTATGAGAAAATAGGGTATCAGAATCAATTGGGTTACTAAAATATAATATGGCCATTCCCCAAAATAATCTAACAATGATGCTGATTGTGGCTTTTCATTCAAATAAAAATAATTAGCATCTAAAATAATATTGGTAGCTACCATCATGGCTACATAAACCTGTAATGCTAAAATGGATTTAAAAACACTTTTAAATCTTGGCCGCATTTTAAACACAACAGTCGCATAAAAAATGATGAGCAACAGGCCTAAATGCACTACCCAATATCTGAAATAATCAAAACTTGGAAACCCTTCTGCTATGTCTGGTGTTATAACACCTTGCAAGGTTCCTGCGATTATCCAAAATACAAGAATTTCATACATCCAATATGCCTTCTTGTATGTAAATAAAGGTACAAGAAGCGCAATCAAACTACAGAGATACAGTGGCAAATCTGATTTTACTTGGTAGTTGCCCAAAGTGATCTTATAGATGTGGAAGGATGCTACTGTCAATGAAACGATAATAGCAACGTAATGTATTGCTTTTTTTTGATGGTGATTAGAGAGTTTCTTTTTGGAATACCATATAAAAACTATCGCAAAAATCAAAGCACCAAAAACTGGTGCTATATGCTGAACGCTACCAATTGAAACCCTCTCGATAGCTTGAAAATAAAGGTTAGTTTTTAGAATCATATTGCAATATAGCAAAATGACCTTTTACATTTGACGTTCTCTTGCCAACAACGTATTTTTTAATAACATGGCAATGGTCATTGGCCCAACACCTCCTGGAACTGGCGTAATATAACTTGCTTTTTTGCTAACATTCTCAAAATCGACGTCACCTGTAATGTAATATCCTTTTTCAGTAGATTCGTCCACAACTCGTGTTATACCTACATCAATAATGACAACATCATCTTTTACCATTTCAGCTTTTAAGAAGTTAGGCACTCCAAGAGCAGAGATAATAATATCTGCTTGTGATGTAATTTGAGTAATGTTTTTAGTATGACTATGTGTTAAGGTTACTGTAGAGTTTCCAGGAAATCCTTTTCGTCCCATTAAGATACTCATTGGTCGTCCAACTATATGACTACGTCCAATTACTACTGTATGCTTTCCTTGAGTATCAACACCATATCTATCCAATAGCTCTAAAATACCAAAAGGAGTTGCAGGAATAAATGTAGACATATCCAACGCCATTTTCCCAAAGTTAGTAGGATGAAAACCATCAACATCTTTGTCTGGATTTACTGCTAAAAGTACTTTTTGGGTATTGATTTGTTTTGGTAATGGTAATTGGATGATGAATCCATCAATATCTGGGTTTTCGTTTAGCTCTTCAATTTTATCCAATAATTCGATTTCGCTAGTAGTATTAGGCATTCTTACCATAGTAGAATCGAAACCAACACGCTCGCATGCTTTTACTTTACTGGCAACATAGGTTAAACTAGCACCATCATTCCCTACAATTATAGCAGCAAGATGCGGCACCTTTTCGCCTTTAGCTTTCATTTTTTTAACCTGTTCGGTAATTTCATCTTTGATGTCGTTACTTACTTTTTTACCATCTAAAATAACCATTGTTTGTGTTGTGTTTATTTAATATTATTGAAAACAAAAAAACATGAGTTACCTCATGTTTTTCATAGCCTGCATCATAGCTTTACCTTTTCCACCTTGCATCATTTTCATCATCTTACTCATCTGGTCAAATTGCTTTAGTAATTGGTTTACTTGCTGTACCGAAGTACCAGACCCTTTTCCAATACGTTGCTTTCTACTCGCGTTTATGATTGATGGATTTGTTCTTTCATCTGGTGTCATTGAATGAATAATAGCTTCTATTCCTTTAAATGCATCATCATCTATATCAACATTTTTCATCATTTTTCCAGCTCCAGGTATCATTCCAATAAGGTCTTTCATATTCCCCATTTTCTTGATTTGCTGAATTTGATTTAAAAAATCATCAAATCCAAACTGGTTTTTAGCAATTTTCTTTTGAAGTTTACGTGCTTCTTCTTCATCATACTGCTCTTGTGCTCTCTCAACAAGCGATACCACGTCTCCCATACCAAGAATACGATCTGCCATACGAGAAGGGTAGAACACATCGATAGCTTCCATTTTTTCACCAGTACCAATAAATTTAATTGGTTTGTTTACTACTGATTTAATAGAAATTGCTGCTCCACCTCTAGTATCACCATCTAATTTGGTTAGAATAACACCATCAAAATTTAAAACATCATTAAAGGCTTTTGCTGTATTTACAGCATCTTGACCTGTCATAGAATCGACAACAAACAATGTTTCTTGTGGTTGAATAGCACTGTGAATATTTGAAATTTCTTTCATCATCACTTCATCAACTGCTAAACGACCAGCAGTATCTATAATTACGACATTGTATCCGTTGGCTTTAGCATGAGCAATACCTGCTTTTGCAATAGCTACTGGGTCATTATTTCCTTTATCACTATAAACTTCTATACCAATTTGATCACCAACAACATGTAATTGGTCTATCGCAGCTGGACGATACACATCACAGGCAACCAATAAAGGTTTTTTAGATTTTTTTGTTTTGAGATAGTTAGCAAGTTTACCAGAAAAGGTTGTTTTACCAGAACCTTGTAAACCTGACATTAATATTACACTAGGATTTCCTGAAAGGTTAACTCCTTCCGCATCTCCACCCATTAATTCGGTTAACTCGTCTTTAACGATCTTAACCATCAATTGGCCTGGTTGCAAGGTCGTTAATACGTTTTGTCCAAGTGCTTTTTCTTTTACAGTAGTTGTAAAGTCTTTGGCTATTTTAAAATTAACGTCGGCATCAAGTAATGCTCTACGAACTTCCTTTAAAGTTTCGGCAACATTGACTTCGGTAATGCTACCATGTCCTTTAAGAACGTGTAACGCTTTATCTAATTTTTCACTTAAATTATTAAACATAGTCTATCTTCAAATTTACAAGTGGCAAATTTAAGGATTTGAAGTCTATAAATAAAGTTTAGAATTATAAAATAATCTAATAATAAAAAAGAGCTGTCAACAACAACAGCTCTTTCTAACCAACTAAAACTAAAAAACTAACAAAATTATATTGAACTATTAGTTACATGTACGCTCCATAACCATAGTGTCATTATTCCTGACAAATTGCAATCGATTATTTTGGCATTCTACAACTGTCCAATTACCTGTAATGGCTTGGATATTTGGGCCAGCTACATTAGAGAACTCTACAATAACACCATTAGCTGACGTAGAAGTTGACCACATTGAGTTTATAGTTATTCCATTTCCTATAATGGTAACTGTCCCATCATTATTGAAGTTAAAATCGTAAACAATCAAATCGTTGCTGCCATTATAGTTTACAACGTTCCAAATACATTCCAATAAATAATTGTTTATTTCTTCTTCTGTACAATTGGCATTGTTACAATTTTCAACAAACAATCCAATTTCAAAAATGGCAAAATTATTGTTTCCGTTCAATTGTACTCTTACATATATCGTTTGAGGGTTTGACAAATTTGAATACGATGTTGGATTTGGCAATGCATTTATACCTGTCTCAGCATCGGCATGCGAAATATGATACGTAACAATATGGTTATCTGGCTGGATACAATTGGCATATGCTTGTGTTAAATCGAAAGTAGCCGAACCGTCGTTATTATCTCCATCACAAAGCACAATTTCGGCATCAAAGGTTCCGAAACAGGCAAATGGATTGTCGGTTTCACAACTTTGCTCAAACACCAAGTAATTATCTCCATTATGCATTTCTATACGATTATTGCTACACTCAACCACCAACCAATTAAGAGAAATAATGTCATATGGTTGAGGCATATTAATAACCATTATTAAGCCATCGTTTGTTGATATAAGATCCCAAGTTCCTATCAATTCGTCATTGCTAACTGGATTTACAGCCACTAGTGCATTGTTTTCATTAAAATAGAACTTATCTCCTATGACATTGTTAAACAAATTGGTACCTGCAAACCAATGGCATTCTAACAAGTTATTATAAACTTCTTCCATGTTACAGTTATTGACATTGGTATCACATTCTTGCTCAAGTACAATGGTTATTGAGTTATTGGCTGTTGTTCTGACCAATTCCAACCTGTCATCACCACACGCCACAACCAACCAATCACCTCCTAAATCTTGAGAAAACGCTGTTAGTTCTGATAGCGTAACCACAACACCTTGATTAGATTGTGAGGTGCTCCAATTGCCACCAATTGCTACAGTAGTAACACCATCAATGATTTGTAAATTTCCGTTGTCATTAAAATGAAATTCATACTGAATAAAATTATCATCACCATTAAAAGCGACTATTCTCCAGTAGCATTCTTGCAAGTACATATCAACCTGCTCTTCCGTACAATCATTACTACCATCACAATCATCTTCAGCAGCATTAATGGCTGCTTCCAACTCTTGGTTATTGCTAACTTCCAATGTTTCGCCATTGGCATATACCATAGTGACAGGAAAATTCAAACTTGCTAAAACTGCTCCATTATTTGAATTTTCTAAACCTTGAAGAAACTCGTGTAAAGCCTGATCGCTTTCTATAACAACAGTGTCAGTCACCTGAAAATTGGCATTGTAGATTGAGAACGAAATCGGATACTGGAAATCGATACATTCGATGACCTCATCAACCTCATTGCATTCGTTTATAAATGTTTCCAATTCGTCTTGGTTATTGATAACAAACTGGGTATAATCATTAAGAGTAATGGTAATTGGGAATAAAAAATCTAACACATCGTCATCACCTTCATATTCATTATAAATGGCTTCAATAAGCTCTAAATCGTCCAATGTGTTTATGGTAAGCTGTAACCCGTTTATGGAAATGGTCACTGGCAAATTAACCGACAAACAATTGGCATTGTCCAAGATATCATCCACCGAACCATCGTTAGCAGATGCTTGCAACATTAAATTTGCCAATGAAGAATTTGGGGCAATCGTGTCCTGATTGTTCAAATTAATATCAACAATTTCGTTTTCACACGAAGTAAGTGTCAAGAGGGCAAAAAAAGTTAGGATTAATAAAGATTTGGCTTTTGATAACATAAACTGATTTTTTTGGAGTTCATCAATAAAACAGATAAGTTTAAAAAATCCCTACCTTAAAACTAAAATTTTATAATTTAGGCAACGAATAACATTGATTATGGCCAAACAATTACATGAACATATTTGTGAAGAACATCTGTTCTCTTCATTGTTTGAAACCTATTCAAAAGATTTGCATGATTTCTTGTACTATAAATTTGGAAGTCATCTCAATCCAAAAGACAAAGTACAGGAGGCCTTTATCAAACTTTGGGAAAACTGTGCCACCATTTCACCAGAGAAAGCCAAAAGTTTTTTGTTTACCACTGCCAATAATTTAATGTTGAATGAATATGCACATCAAAAAGTGGTGCTGCGACACCAACAATCGCAACCCAAATCGATTACCAATGAATCTCCAGAATTTGTTTTGGAGGAAAAAGAATATCAACATAAACTAGAAACAGCCATAGCCAACCTAACGGAAGCACAACGTGTCGCTTTTTTAATGAATAGGGTTGAAGGCAAACGGTTTAAAGAAATTGCAAAACTTTTAGAAATATCAACCAAAGCCGTAGAAAAACGAATATATGGTGCTTTGAAAAAATTGAGAGAAGACATTGAGGATATATGAAATCAAGATTAACGATTAACTAATTTTAGAAAAGGTAGGAGTTTTTGACCGTTAACTGTTATATAGTTGTAACACAGATTATGAACCGAGACGATTTAATAAAAAAGTGGTTAGACAATGACCTAAATGCAGAGGAACTTGAAGCATTCAAAATGCTTGAAGACTATAACGCTTTGGTCAAACTGAACACTTCTGTAAAACACCTTAAAGCTCCTGAATACAATGTTTCAGAAGAGTTAGAGAAGGTAATGCAGCATATTAAAACCACAAAAAAATCGACACGCTGGATACCAATGTTAACACGAGTTGCAGCCATATTCGTCCTTTGTTTTGGCGTTTATTATTACACAACAACTTTAGACACTACCATTAGTACCCTAGCATCTCAAAAGCAAACAGTAGAATTACCAGATGCTTCATCAGTTTCTATAAATGCACTGTCATCTATAAGTTACAACAAAAGCAAATGGAATGACAATCGCGAGGTGCAATTAGATGGCGAAGCGTATTTTAAAGTAGCCAAAGGTTCAAAATTTGATGTCGTTACCAAGGCAGGTACTGTTACCGTTCTTGGAACTCAATTTAATGTCAATCAACGCAACGATTACTTTGAAGTCATATGCTATGAAGGATTGGTTGGCGTTGCATACAACAATACAAACACCAAATTATATCCTGGTGACCGCTTACTATTACTTGATGGGAAATTAATTGCTACCGAAAAAGAAAATTTAACTGCTCCATCTTGGATTGACAATCATAGCCTTTTCAAAAGTTTGCCTTACAAAAACGTTGTTGCCGAGTTTGAACGTCAATACAATGTAACCGTAGATTTAAAGGGTATTGACGACTCGCAACTTTTCACAGGAAGTTTTACTCACAACAATATGGAGGTTGCTTTAAAATCCATAACTTTACCCTTACACTTAACGTATTCTAAAAAAGACCATACGATTACCTTAAAACGTGAGTAAACATCGTGTTATTTATGTCATTTTCATCTTCTTTTTTTGTGGTATTAGTAGCCCTTTAGCTCAAAATATTTCAAAAGAAAAGAAACCTCTTATTGAGATTTTATCACTTTTAGAAACACGATATAAAATCCATTTTACCTATATCGACCAAGCAATTGAAGGCAAAAAATCGGCATTGCCCGATGAACGACTATCGCTTATCAAAGCATTGGAATTTGTAGAATCAGAAACCAATTTAGAGTTCATCATCATTGATGACACGAGTATTGTTATTTCTAATAGAGCAAATCCGTTCAGTGCCTTTATCACACAAAAACTGGAAGAAGTAGTCATCATCAATTATCTTACTAAAGGGATCTCAAAAAAGAGTGATGGTAAAATCACCATCAATCCAGAAGATTTTGGAATCCTTCCAGGTTTGATTGAACCAGATATCCTACAAACCATACAGGCCCTTCCAGGTATTTTGAGTGTTGATGAGACGGTTTCAAATATCAATGTAAGAGGTGGAACCCACGACCAAAACCTCATTCTTTGGGATGGCATCAAAATGTATCAATCTGGCCATTTTTTTGGATTGGTCTCTGCCTTTAATCCATATTTGACAAAAACGGTCAACGTATCTAAAAATGGAACGAGCGTCAAGTTTGGTGATGGCGTTAGCAGTGTGATCGATATGCAACAATCCAACTCACTCGACAACGATTTTAAAGCTGGTGCTGGTTTTAATTTGATCAGTTCTGATGGTTTTGCAAAAATTCCTTTATCTAAACAGACTGAATTACAAGTTTCGGCTCGACGCTCAATTACCGATTTTATCTTTACACCTACTTACGATCAATATTTTAAACGTGTTTTTCAGGATTCTGATTTTTCAAATAACCAACAAAATGGCAACACGAGCATTTCTAACAATGAGCAATTTTATTTTTATGATGTTTCTGGGAAGTTTTTGTATGACATTACCGATTCTGACCAATTGCGATTCAATATATTGACCATTAACAACGATTTGAGCTATGATGAACAAAGCACCATCAACAATTCTAACGAAACACTACAAAGCAGTCTTCAACAGCACAACCTAGCTTCTGGGATAGAATACCTTAAATATTGGAACAACAAACTGACGACAACAGCACAAATATACATGTCAAATTATGATTTGAATTCCACTAATTACGATGTAGTTAACGACCAACGATTAACACAGGAAAACAAGGTCAACGAAATAGGATTAAAAATCAACGCAACCAATCACATAGACAGCAATCTAAAACTTCATGGTGGCTATCAGTTTAACGAAGTGATTGTCACCAACATTGAGGATGTCAATAATCCAGATTTTACAAGTTTTGTCAAACAAGTCAACAGAACTCATGCCATTTATGGTGAGGCAGAATTTACCTCTGCCAATAAAAACACTTACGCACGCATTGGATTGCGAACAAACTATATCGAAAAATTTTCGGAGTTTTTTACCGAACCACGTTTGGCAGTCAGCCATAAACTGGATAATGATTTTAGAATTGAATTTCTCGCCGAATTTAAAAGCCAGACCATTTCACAAATCATCGACTTACAAAATGATTTTTTAGGAATTGAAAAGCGTCGTTGGACACTTTCCGATTCTAAAAACACTCCTATTGTCAAAAGCACACAGGCATCGATTGGCATCCATTACAATAAAAACAAACTATTGATAGGTGCAGAAGGATTCATCAAAGATGTTGATGGCATTACAAGTCGCAGTCAAGGGTTTCAAAATCAATATCAATTTATAAATGCCATTGGAAGTTATCAAACCAAAGGTGTCGATGTGCTCGTCAATAAACAGTTCAGTGATTTTAGTACATGGTTGAGTTACTCCTTCAGCAAAAACGATTATACATTTGAAGACCTCAACGATGGCAATTCATTTCCGAACAATCTGGATGTTAGGCATGCATTGACCTTTGCAGGAACCTATAGTTTCAATAACTTAAAACTGGCTCTAGGAGTAAACTGGCATTCTGGCAAACCCACGACACTGCCTTCCGAAAATCAACCTTCAACAAACACGATTAGCTATAATGAACCAAACAGTGCGCGCTTAAGCGATTATTTAAGGACAGATTTTTCGACTACCTACCAATTTCAGTTTACAAATAAAGTAACTGCCACCATTGGAGCATCAGTATGGAATATTTTCAACAAGAAAAACATCATTAACACTTACTTTAATAAGGACGACAGCAATACCATCAACAAAGTTGAAAATGTATCATTGGGCATCACTCCCAATGTGAGTTTTAGGGTGTCTTTTTAATAAAAAAACAATTACTTTTATAGTTATGACAGACCAACAGCTCCACCAGTTAAAATACCCAATAGGAACCTTTGAAACACCAAAAACTATTGACGATGCGTTAATCACTCAATGGATTGAAGACATTGAGCGCTTCCCAGAGCGTGTTGAGGCACTTACCAAAAACTTAACCGTTGAGCAATTACATTGGCCTTACAGACCCAATGGCTGGAACATAAAACAAGTGGTGCACCATTGTGCCGATAGCCACATGAACAGCATTATTAGATTTAAATTAGCCCTTACTGAAGACTCACCTACCATACGACCCTATTATGAAGACCGTTGGGCAAACTTGGTAGATGGTAACGATACTAATTTAGATAACACTTTGCTCCTATTAAAAGGATTGCATGCAAAGTTAGGCATGCTTTTGCGTAGCATTACCAAAGCACAATTATCTCGTGAGTTTATACACCCAGAACAAGGACGTCGTTTTAGATTGGACGAAACCATTGGTATGTATGCTTGGCATAGCAACCATCATTTGGCGCATATTAAACAAGCATTATATCATAAAGGCAAGTTTTAGGACACCAAAAATTACGTATAACTACGTATTTCTTTTCTCGTTTTAAAAAGCTAACTTCGTTTAACTATCGATATAGATAATTGAAAC
>DINS01000018.1:512-5981 GCA_002426015.1 Flavobacteriaceae bacterium UBA5534 | reverse complement strand
AAAGCAAATCCGAGTTTTTTTACGTTTAATCGATACATAATTTTAAAGTTTTGAGTTAGTTGTCTGATTTTAAAACCTTTTTTGATTCTTCAAATTCTTCCTTGGATATTTCGCCTTTTGCAAAGCGCTTTTTCAAAATATCCAGTGGGCTTTCTTTTTTTGTTTTTTGATAGGGGATATCTACAGGGATAAAGAATATCCAAGCAATGAGGATGCCCCATATAATCCACCATATTAGGTGCATACCTCCAAAATGTCCGTCGTAATAATGCATAATTTTAAATTTTAGATTGTTATTAATTTATTTCTGTAATTGTATATCCATTGAGTCTGTCAAGTTGCTTTTGTAAATCGGCAACTGAAAGTGCTTCATTCATTGTGATAAGTGCAGCACCATTTGGTGCCAAGAAAATCTCTGCTTTTTCTATATTGGGATGTTCCTCCAAAGTCTTTTTTACTCTTGCTACACATCCGCCACAACTAATTCCGTTTATTTGAAATTTTTGTTTCATTATTTAGTATTTAATGGTGATGGTGTCCTTTGCCTTCATCTTTTCGTTCTGTTTTAGACACTTCATTACTGTGTTCGTGTTCTTTTTGTCTATTCTGGGAATGATTATGTCCACCGTGACGATGCGAACCGTGAGGCATAAATAAGTGACAAGCAAACATAAACAGGATGAATATGAAGAGAGAAGAACTGCTTCCGATACCAATTGATGGTGCGAAAAAGATGAACAGTAGTGGTAACCCACAACCGATGACCATCCATATCCAGTGATTATTTTTCATTGTTTTTGATTTTAAAGGTTAAAATTAATGATGTTCGGTATGGTCTTCTTTGGTTGGGCTATCCATTTTATTCATTCCCTGCATATCCATACCTTTTTCGCTCATCATTTTTGAGCAGGATTCCATACAGTCCTCGCTCATCATCCCTTTTTCGTGCATCATTTTCATCATTGTTCCCATCATTTTGCCGTCATTCATCATTCCGTTCATCATTGAGTGCATCATCGTACTGTCTGTCATCATCATTTGCATTCCTTCTCCTTGCATCATAGAGCCCATCATTTTTTTATTGCCCTGCATCATTTGCATTGCGTGTTGGTTGCCGTGCATACTTTCCATAAACTCGGTCATATAGTCGTGATTTTTAGTAATGGCATTAAAAACTTCTGTGCGAGTTTCAGGATTTTCCAGTACAGCTTGAGGGTCTGCTTGTTGATTGCAACTGTTTAAGCTTACAAGACCAACAATCGATATAAAAATTACTAGTGTTTTCATAGTTTTCTGTTTTATTGTGTTAAACATTTATTTTAATTTTTATAAACCCATTCCCAATACCTGATTAGGTTTTAGGGAGGGAATGGGTTATCAGCTATTAATTGGCAGATTTTAAAAAGGTTTCAATTTTTGTTATTTCCTTTTCAGTAAGATTTGCCCTAACTCTCATATGAAGACTGATAGTTGACCAATCAGTGTCATTATAATCTGCAGGAGAGGGTGCCAAATGACATCTATTACAAGCTTCTCCCCACAATTGAGCGCCAGATTTTTCAATTTTAAATTCTTCCTCAACGTCTGTTGCAGCTGTATAAGTGTCTTTTGTTGAAGAACAACTCACTATTATCCCTCCTGTAATAAAGAACATTAATCCTGCGATAAATATTTTATGTATTGTTTTCATAATTTTTTAGTTTTAATGAATAATTAAAATCCAATCGCCCAGTGTATATAAAATCCATTGACCGTGCCGCCTCCGTCGTGCCCACCAACACTATCGGTTGTTTGATAAGCAACTTTTATAACTGAACGCCACGTCAACCAGTAGTTTAAACCAAATGCGTATTGTTCAGATTGTTCTTCCCATTCGGCGCCTTCAGGTGCATTGTAGTTTGAGTATCTCCCGACTAATTCCAGTTTTTTTAAAAAATCACTTTCTGCCATGGTTGGACGATAACTTAATTGTGTATAGAAAGAGTTGCTTTTATTATCGAAGGTATATTCTTCTTCTACATCATCCTCTATCTCAATATAAGTTGCATCATCAATATTGGAATTATTGTACTGTCCTTTTATATCAATAAATCCACCAATTGCAGGCACTTGTTTTACGAATGAGAAATCAATAGCATATAAGAATGCTCCAACGTCTTCATATTCTGAATCTGTTTCGCCAACCCCATTAGTTGAATAAGCTGAAAATCCAAACTCTGTTGATGAGTCAGCAAATGGTAAAATTCCCAAACGCCCTCCAAATGCTTTACTGTTATTATTGTCTTCAAAATTTTGAAACAAAAGCATTCCTGCTTCTTCAGGTTCTTCACTTCCATCTTTTAATCTTGGACCATTGGTTGAATACACGGAATAATTTAGTTTTGGACCTCCAAGGTCAAAAGCACCACGAAGCTCTATGCCAATTCCAGAGGAAGGAGCAATACCATCGTGACCAAAACCTAATGGTCTTGTGGGCAGTCTGTTAATCCAAGCAGGATGCAAACGTTCCATAAATGTTCCAAATGGAAGAAGGAACTTACCTGCGCGAACCGTCATATTTTTGTTTAAAACATACATCACATCTGCATATTCTAAACCTACTTCTAACTCATTATTTTCAAGTACAAATTCAAGCTCGGCCTCAAACATAAGTCTGTCAGAATGTTTAAATAAGAAAATAGGTGCAAACGCAGAACCAACATATGAAGATTCCTTTTCACCTTCAGAATTCATAAAATTTAATCCTGTGTGTCCATAACCTCTTATCATAAATTGAGTTTTGCTAGGTGTAAATGGTTGAGATGTCGAAGTACTATCGGTCTCAAAGTCATTGTAGGTCTGACCATAAGATATATGACCAATGCCTACTATCATTGTTAATATGAATAGTTTTTTCATTGTTTTAGAGTTCTTATATAATTAATAATTTCCCAGCGTTTTTTTTCTGGAATTGACGTTTTGTAACCAGCCATAGGTGCTCTTCCTTCAGCAATTTTCCAAAAAATAGCACCATCGGTTTGAGATTGAACTGCTTCACTGGTTAAATCTGTTGGTTTTGGAGTGAGGCCAGCTCCTCCCATACCATCACCTTTCCCTTTTGGGCCGTGACATACGAAACACATAGCTTTGTATAACTTTTTGCCAGAGGCAGCTGCGTTGGCATCACCTTTTAAAGGATTTGCTATTTTATCAGCACTAGCTGGAGCTACCCATTTTTTTTGCTGTATTGCTACGTATTCGGTTTTTGGAACGTAAGTAAAACTCACGAGTAGTGCATATAGCACACCCGAGAGTGTTAAACTGATTATGATTTTTTTGGTTTTCATATTGTTATATATTTAGAATTATTAAATTTAATTGCCTTGCAAACTTTTCATCTGCATAACTTTCGTACTTATCTATATAATTTCATCATAGAAATTTCGTTTCCATTTTTCTGTATTCTTATAATCGGTCATACTCATTCCAACGACTTCCTTAAACTGTCTTGATAAGTGATTTACACTACTGTAATCCAGTAAGTAGCCTATATCTGAAAAAGAAAGTTGCTTAAGTTGAATGAGTTCTTTGACTTTCTCTATCTTCAATTTGATAAAGTATTTTTCAAGAGTGGTTTGTTCATTGGCTGAAAATAATTTGCTTAATGTCTTGTAGTCCTTATGAAGACTTGACGCCAATAGTTCAGATGTTTTTACTTTAATATGTAATGGGAGCTCTTGCAATTGCTCGATTAGAATAATCTTCATTCTTTCGACGAGCATTTCCTCTTCCTTTTGGACGATTTCAAAATCATTGGCGTGAAGCACAGTTGTAACGGCTTCAAGAATTTCTTTGCTGGTTTTTTTTGGAGCTTCCACCATTAGTCTACCCAACTCTAATGAAAGCACAGTTACTCCCAATTCCTGTAGTTCTTGCTTAATAACTTTTAAGCAGCGGCTACAGACCATATTTTTAATCCAAAATTCTTTGAGTCCTTTCATAATAATCGATATACTGCTATTGGCCATTTTGACAAATAGCTTGTAATTTTTTTAATAGTACAAGGTTAATAGCGTTGTTGAGAATTGGGTACAACAATATTTAGCCAGAAGCAACACTTCGGCCATTGTCGTAAATGCAGGTGAGGAAATTCAACCTGCTATGTAGAAAATCAAATTAAATAAGTCTCGTGTAGAATTTGTATGTCCCTGGATAACAAGGGCGGCCTATATTGTTTAAACGGAACTATATTTTTCTCTAGCCCCTCAAATAAATTTACATAGACATAAAAAAAAGTATTTAGAAAAATTATGGATTCGGCCTCAAGTTGGGTGTTGGCATTTTTAATGGTATCGTCTCCTGTTTTTACAAAAGATTGATTACTACAGCAATCTTTTTCTTGTAATGTAGTGCATTGTTTTGTAGGTTCCTTTTTCTTTTGAACCTTCTCTGCGCAGACTTTTGCCTTACCAATCAGTGACATATCGACCAGTTTATTACAACAAAAGTGCATATCTACAGTAAAAGAAGAGGTAGAAAACAGTATCAGAACTGCCAAAAAGAAGGATATTATTTTAGAAAAAAAAGATTTCACATTATAAAATTAATGATTTTATATCAAATTTTTTAAAAATATGTTAAAAAATTAGTTTTGAACTTATATTTTCGTTACGACTGAAAATAAGTTTAATGTTACGAATGTAAAGTAGTTGATTATAAAAAAATATGACTTTTATCATCTAATGCAGATTAACTCAAAATCTATATTCGATAGAAAAATTAAACCCGAAAGGATGACCAGGACGTAATCCTGCCGGAACCCTCGATACTGCGTAAGTTGTATTAAAAAGATTTATAATATTTGAAGACAGGGTAAAGTTCTCATCAATAAAATAACGGGCAGACAAATCCACTATGAAATTTGAATCTACTTTAAAGTTTGCTGGGATTGGTCCGGAACCTGCTTTTGTTCTGAAAGCACTTGTGTATCGTGAATTCACATTTACATCAAATTTACTGTGCTGTAATCCCAAAGATGCGTTTAATTGATTTTTTGCAATATAGGGTATCTCGTCGCCTATGGTGACTATGCCGTAAATGTCTTCATTACTGTCAAAACTGGTTAAAAATTCAGTATCGGTAAGTGTGTATGAGACGGATAAGGGAAGCTTAAAACTACTACTTTGTTTACGCAGCAGGTTGTAATTAAGTAAAAACTCAATACCGCTTACACGAACTTCACCTGCGTTAAATTGGTCAAGGCTTCCTGTGCCGCCTGTTGCTGCCAAATCGCTTCCGAGCAAATTTTTATAATCATTGTAAAAACCAACAAGTTCCCCTTGAATTCCCTTGAAATTAAATCGTGTGCCAAATTCGTAATTGATGCTCTCTTCTGCATTTTGACCTGGGGTATTACTTGGCGGCGAAAAGCCTTTATGTACACCACCAAATATTGAAAGGTCATTACTGAACCTATAATTAGCCCCAATT
>DINS01000018.1:0-179 GCA_002426015.1 Flavobacteriaceae bacterium UBA5534 | reverse complement strand
AGCTGGTACTGTTGGTGTTCGGCATTCATCACATCCTCGGCAGATGCTCTGTACCTTCTAAAGGGATTCTCTTCAAAATCTTCATCGGTCAATCCCAAGTAAGTTTCGTTTGCATTTTCTTCAGAATATTGGATTTTAAATGTCAAGGACTGATATATTTTTGCATCCAAATTTGTATT
>DINS01000009.1 GCA_002426015.1 Flavobacteriaceae bacterium UBA5534 | reverse complement strand
CAACGGTGACGTTGATCCCGGAGAATCCAATATTAGAAGTAACTAAAACAGCAACAATTGCAGATGATGGTGACGGATTTATTGGTGTTAATGATGTAATTACTTATACTATTACAGTTGAAAACACAGGTAATGTGACAATGACTGGAGTTGGGATAGTAGATACACTGGTAGACGCTACCGGTAACCCATTAACATTGACAACAGGCCCAACCTATGTGAGTTCAAGTTTGGGAAGTGCACAGGGTACTTTACAAGTAGGCGAAGTAGCTACTTATACAGCAACATATATAATCACCCAAAGCGATGTAGATGCAGGTGGTGTAAGTAATAGTGTTGTCGGTAGTGGTACAAGCCCAGTTGGAACAATTGTAAATGATACCAGTGATGATGGGGATGATACTGATGGTAATAACACAAATGACCCAACAGAGACAATAACAGATTCTATTTTTGACCTTTCTGTTATTAAGGAGGTTGATAATACATCACCAATTGTAGGAGAGAATGTTACATTTACCATAACCTTATCTAATGAAGGTTTTGTGACAGCAACTAATATTATTGTAGATGAAGTAATACCAAGTGGATATACGTTTGTATCTGCAATAACAACAAATGGAGTTTATTCTGACTTTGATGGTACTTGGACAGTTGCGCAATTGAACCCTGGTCAAGTTGAGATTTTACAAATCACAGTCCAGGTATTAGGTTTTGGAGATTATCTAAATACTGCTACAATAGCTAATGCAACAGGAGGAGTAGATGTAACACCAGATGATAATACAGATACTGCTGCAGTAGTTCCTATCTGTTTAACAATCTATAATGAGTTTTCACCAAACGATGATGGAATTAATGATTTCTTTAACATTGATTGTATTGAAACTTATCCGAACAACAAAGTAGAGATATATAATCGTTGGGGTAATATAGTTTATGAAAAGAGAGGTTATAGGAATGATTGGAATGGTACATCAAACGGAAGGGCAGTATTGAACCAATCAGACAAGCTACCAGTAGGAACATACTACTACATCATCGATTTAGGAGATGGTTCTAAACCAAGAGTAGGTTGGTTATACTTAAACAGATAATAGTAAAGACAAGATAAAACAATATAAAATGATACAAAAATCATCCATATTAAAAGTGTTAGTTATAGTGTTTGCAGTATTTGCTGTGGATATTAGTTTTGCACAGCAAGACCCTCAATACACTCAATACATGTATAATACTATGAGTGTGAACCCTGGATATGCAGGGCAGCGCGAAGTTTTAAGTATAACTGGTCTTTACCGTACCCAGTGGGTTGGTATTGATGGAGCACCAAAAACACAAACTTTAGGCATACATGCTCCTCTTCGCAATGAGAAAATCGGGTTAGGTTTATCGATAGTTAATGATGCATTAGGTCCTGTCAATGAATATTATATAGATGCTAATTTTTCTTATACTATTCAGGTGAGTGATAATGAAACCAAACTGTCATTTGGGGTTAAAGGTGGTATTCATCACCTTACATCAGATTGGTCGCAAGGTGTTATTCAACAAGTTGGTGATCCAACATTTGAAAACAATCTCGATTTATTTTCTCCAGCTATAGGAGCTGGATTGTATTTGCATAATCGTAAATGGTATGTAGGACTTTCTGTACCTAACTTTCTAACTACTGAACATTACAATGACGAACAAGTTTCGGTTGCCAAAGAGAGAATGAATTATTATTTGATAGCTGGTTATGTATTCGATTTAAGTGAAAATACTAAATTCAAACCAGCTGCTTTAGTTAAAGCGGTATCAGGAGCTCCAATTATTGCTGACGTTTCAGCCAACTTTTTGTTCAATGATAAGTTTACATTAGGAGCAGCTTGGCGTTGGGATGATTCCTTTAGTGGTCTTGCAGGATTACAAGTAACAGAGGGTCTATACATTGGCTACGCTTATGATGCTACAACAACTAATTTAAATAACTATAATAGTGGTTCGCATGAAATCATGCTACGATTTGAATTACAAAAACTAGGTAGAATATTATCACCGAGATTCTTCTAAAACACAGATTATGAAAACAAATAAACTTTTAGTCACCATTATATTATGCCTTACATGTTCTTTAGGCTATTCTCAAAAAGGGAAAGTTAGACAAGCTGCTAAAGAGTATGATAATTTTGCGTATTTAAAGACAAGTGAAATCTTATTGGAGGTTGCCAACAATGGATATAGATCGGTCGATTTATTACAGAAACTAGGTAATTCCTTTTATTTCAATAATAACATGGAAGAAGCTTCAAAATGGTATGGCGAATTAATGGCAATGAACGAAACAGTTGATGCAGAATATTATTTTAGATATGCACAAGCACTGAAATCGGTTGAAAATTATGCAGAATCAGACAAATGGATGAAAAAATTCCATGAAGTAGACAAAACCGATTTAAGAGGTAGAGCTTTTGCATCAAAAGTTGATTACTTATCTAAAATTGAAGCAGCAAGTAGAGATATTGAAATTAAAAATTTAGATATTAATTCTGATAAATCTGATTTTGGAACTGCACAATACAAAAACCAAATAATCTTTGCTTCTACACGTGGTGGTGGAAAAAAATACCAATGGAATGAACAGCCATTTTTAGACCTTTTTTCTGCTGTAAAACAAGAAGATGGAAGCTATAGTAATGTCAAAGAGTTTGGAGGCGATATCAATACCAAATACCATGAATCTACAGTAGCTTTTACGCCAGATGAGAAAGTTATGTATTTTACTCGAAACAATTACTTTGAAGGGAAGTACAAAAAGGGAGACGATGGAACTAACCGATTGAAGATTTATAGAGTGACAAAAAGTGATTATGACAAATGGGAGAATATAGAATCTATCCCATTCAACAGTGATAATTATAGTGTGGCACATCCATCAGTTAACATTAAAGGCACTAAATTGTACTTTGCATCAGATATGCCAGGAACTTTAGGAAGTTCAGATATTTTTGTCGTAGATATTAATGCCGATGGAACACTTGGTGAACCAGTAAATTTAGGAACCTCTGTCAATACCGAAGGGCATGAAACGTTTCCTTTTATCAATGAAGTAGGTGACCTGTACTTTTCATCTAATGGATTTGCTGGATTAGGTGGGTTAGATGTCTTCGTCATCAGGGACTTTGAAAACAAATACGAAAAGAACCAACCAATGTCGTTGGAAAATGTAGGAAAACCAATCAATAGCCCAAAAGATGATTTTGGCTATTATGAGAATTTAGGCACTGAAGAAGGTTTTTTTACATCAAATAGAGATGGAGGTAAAGGAGATGATGATATTTATAGCTTTAAATTTCCAGAGTGTACACAAACTCTTGAAGGTATCGTAAGAGATGAGAATACACAAGAGTTAATTTCTGGAGCAACGGTTACCTTATTAGATGAAAAAGGAAAACAACTCGACCAGATGATTGTTGGAGATGATGCTGCGTTTTCTTTTGAAGTAGAATGTGACAAAGAATACCTAATTAGAGTTTCTAAAGACAAATACTCATCTGATGAAGTTCGTGTGACCACGCCAAACAAGAAACAAGAGTTGAAATTAGAATTGAATTTACAACCAGACGAACAAAAGATTGAAGAAGGAACCGATTTGGCCAAAACGCTCAACATTCCAATCATCTATTTCGATTTTGATAAATACAATATTCGTTATGATGCAGAAGTAGAGCTACAAAAAGTATTGGCAGTTATGAATAAATATCCAACGATGACCATTGATATTCGTAGCCATACCGATTGTAGAGCACCAGCATCCTACAATGAAAAACTATCAGATAACAGAGCTAAATCTACAAGACAGTACCTAATCAAAAAAGGCATTGCTCCAGATAGATTGACAGCCAAAGGTTATGGAGAATCACAATTGGTTAATGATTGTGGCTGCGAACCAACCAACGAATCGAGCTGTACCGAAGCACAACATCAATTAAACAGACGAAGTGAGTTCATCATTGTAAAAATGTAAAATCACGTCATAAATTATAGTTAAAAGCTGTCTTTTTTAAGGCAGCTTTTTTATTTATGGTGTATTTTCATAATTTAGTTGGTACTTTTGTATGCTATGAGTAAAGAACATGTCATCCTTGTTAATGAAAACGATGAGCAAATAGGCACAATGCCAAAAATGGAAGCTCACGAAAAAGCGGTATTACATCGTGCTTTTTCAGTATTTGTGTTTAATGACAAAAACGAATTGATGCTTCAGCAACGCGCTTCACATAAGTACCATTCACCTTTGCTGTGGACCAATACGTGCTGTAGTCACCAACGTGTTGGCGAAAGTAATATTGAGGCAGGTAAACGTCGTTTACAAGAAGAAATGGGCTTTGTTACACAGCTTAATGATACCATTTCGTTCATTTATAAAGCACCTTTTGACAATGGATTGACCGAACATGAATACGATCATATATTGGTAGGCCATTATAACGATGCGCCCAACATCAATCTAGAAGAAGTGGCCGACTGGAAGTGGATGCCATTAGAAGCAGTTAAAGAAGACATACGGTTGCGCCCAGAAATCTATACCGAATGGTTTAAAATTATTTTCGATAAATTCTATCAACATATAAATATCATACAATGATAGTCACAGTAAGTAGAAAAGCACATTTTAACGCTGCACACCGTTTGTATCGAAAAGATTGGACAGACGAAAAAAACAGTGCTGTTTTTGGCAAATGTAGCAATCCAAATTTTCATGGACATAACTACGAGTTGACTGTAAGCGTTACGGGACGTATCAATAAAGAAACAGGTTATGTGATGGATATGAAAATCTTGAAAGACATCATTAAAGACGAAATTGAAGATCCCTTTGACCATAAAAACTTGAATATTGAAGTTCCAGAGTTTAAAGAGTTGAATCCAACAGCCGAAAATATCGTTGTGGTCATCTATAATAAAATCAAAGCGAAATTAGATCCATTGTTAGATTTAGAAGTTGTGCTATATGAAACGCCACGCAATTTTGTAACCTATTCAGGTCGATAATGAAAAGTATTTTATATCCAATAAAGTTTCAACCCATTTTAAAAGATAAAATTTGGGGAGGACAAAAATTAAAATGCATTTTAAATAAAGATTCCAATCTTCCAAACGTTGGTGAAAGCTGGGAAATTAGTGATGTCGATGGAGATACCTCAATAGTGAGCAATGGAAGTCTCGAAGGACAATCATTAAAGCACCTTTTATCTACTTACAAATCCGATTTGGTTGGTGAAAAGAACTATAAACACTTTGGCAACAAATTTCCGTTATTAATTAAATTTATCGACGCCAAAGAAGACTTATCCATCCAATTGCATCCCAACGACGAATTGGCGGCAAAACGTCACAATTCGTTTGGAAAAACAGAAATGTGGTATGTAATGCAAGCCGATAAAGATTCCAACCTAATCGTTGGGTTCAATCAAAAAGTAACACCAGAACTATATTTAAAACACCTCGAAAATAAAACACTGACCAAAATACTCAATTTTGATAAAGTGAAAGAAGGCGACACCTATTTTATAGAAGTGGGACGAGTCCACGCTATTGGAGCAGGTGTTTTATTGGCAGAGATTCAGCAAACCAGTGATATCACCTATAGAGTTTATGATTGGGATAGGGTTGATGACCAAGGTAATGAGCGCGAACTGCATAACGATCTGGCTCTCGATGCTATTGGTTTTGATATGGAGGATGATTTTAGGGTGTCTTATAAAAAGGAACCCAACCAATCTAACGATATGGTAAGTTGTCCATATTTCACCACAAGTTACCTAAAGGTTGATTCCAAAATTGAAAAAGAAAATACTTTCGATTCCTTTATTATTTATATGTGTGTCGATGGCGAAGCAAAAATTTCGACACCAACACATACCGAAACGATTATAAAAGGAGAAACCATCTTACTTCCAGCAACAATTAAAAACTTCCGAATTACATCTAAAAATGCAACATTATTGGAAGTTTATGTGTAATTTTGCACGCAATTAAATAAAATTTATATTATGGCAAATGTTAGAAACCTAAAGAAAGACATCAATTATGTTATAGGTGATATTATAGAAGCAGTCTATGTTTGGGAATATTCAAACACTGACAAAGACACTAAAAAAAGTGAAGCAATTATTGATGAAGCGATTGAAGTTTTTGATGACCTTATTGCAAAAGTAAACGATAAAACTGTTGAAAACAGAAAAGCGCACCTTAAAGCAGTCAATAATGAACTGGAAACTAAAGGAAGAGCGTTGATCGAAAAAATCAACAAGCTTTAATAATTTTTTTTAAAAGATTTGCAAATATAATTTTCGCGATTATATTTGCAGTCTCAAAAGCCGATGTAGCTCAGCTGGCTAGAGCAGCTGATTTGTAATCAGCAGGTCGTGGGTTCGAGTCCCTCCATCGGCTCTTAAAAAGCCTCTCTTTATGAGAGGCTTTTTTGTTTGAATTAAATTGGAAGAGAAGTTTATCCCTGAGCGAAGTCGAAAGGAGTCCCTCCATCAGCTCTTAATTCCTAATAAAGCAGGAATATCAAAATGCAGTCTTTATGGCTGGACTTTTTTGTTTATAGAATACAGAATAAATTGAACAAATCAGGCGTCATTAGCAACCCACTTTAATGATTCAATTCTTATCCTTTTTCTTCAACCAAGAGAATATTCCTTTTTTCTTTTTCTTTTCTTTTTGTTCTTCGTCGAAGGTCTTTTGGTCTCTATTATTTCCAAGAAGACGCTTGAAAAATCCGTCGGTTTTGGTCAGTTCACAATTTAATGATTCTAAAACAGCCATTGAAGGTGTTTCAAATTGCGCTTTGGTGATAACGTTGTATTTTGAATCATTATTGAGTTTTTGATAGTATTTGGCAAAAATTGGAAGTGCCGAATTGGCACCTTGACCAATACTTGTAGAGCTAAAGCCTATTTGTTGGTTGTCATTGCCAACCCATGAAATGGTTACTAGTTTTGGTGTAATACCTACAAACCAACCATCTTTATTGTCTTGTGTTGTGCCTGTCTTGCCTGCAATGGCATTTTGTAAATTATATTTGGTTCGTAATCGGTTGGCAGTGCCTTCATTAACAGTCGCCTTCATAAACTCCAAAAGAACTTGTCTAGTGGTGTCACTGAATGCCTTTTCTGACGCTACTTTTGGGTTTAAATCTTCAAATGAGGCAATCACATTTCCATGTTTATCTTCAATTCTTGATATCAATATAGGTGTTGATGGTTTGCTTTCATTTACATAAGTTGTGTAGGCTTTTGCAAGTTCTATCATGCTCAAATTGGCCGAGCCTAAAGCTATTGAAGGTACAGCCTCGATATCGCTTTGTATTCCCATCTTGTGAGCTATATCAATGACTTCATCAATACCTGTTTCGTCCAACACTTTTACCGCAATGGTATTTGTCGAATTACTCAATGCCATCTGTAACGAATAGTTAAGATGTTCCTCTTCTTCAGTTTCTGAAGCATTGGTAGGTCGCCAGTTATTGACATCTGTATAAGTGACTGCTTTTATTGGAAAATAAGTACAAGGATTCATACCGTTTTCAATGGCAGCTGTGTAAACAAAGGGCTTAAAAGTAGAACCAACTTGTCGTTTGCTTTGTGAGATATGATCATATTTAAAAAACCGGTAATCGATACCACCAACATAGGCTTTAACCTCACCAGTTTTTGGGTCTAACGATACTAAACCTGCATTTAAAAACTTCGAATAATATTCTAGACTATCTAATGTGGAAATTGATTTGATAATATCTGTTTCGTCCCAAGAAAACAATTCGGTACGATGTGTTTTTTTTAATGAATCTTCGATAGCTTTATCTGATAGGCCTTGCGCTTTCAGTGTTTTGTATTTTTTAAGGCGTTTTTTGGCTGCAACATACGCAGGTTTATTTTTTAGCCAAGGTGCATTTTTGCCATAGGCAGTTTCATATTGGCGCTGCAAATCTTTCATGTGCTCACGCATTGATTCTTCTGCATATCGCTGCATAGCATTATCTAAAGTAGTATAGACCTTTAACCCATCATGATATAGATTATATACGTCTCCATTGGGCTTTCTGAATTTTTTCTGTTGCAAGACAACATCCAATTGCTTTTTTACTTCGGCTCTAAAATAAGGTGCCAACCCTTGATTTGGAGCAAAATACTGATAATCCAATGCGATGTCTTTCTCTTTGTTTTTTGTAGCCTCTTTTTCGGTTATATAACCATAATTGACCATTTGACCTAGAACTACATTTCGTCTGGTTTTCGATTTTTCTGGGAATAACCTAGGGTTGTAACTATGATTGGCTTTGAGCGAGCCAACAAGTGTTGCGGCTTGCCATAAATTCAAATCTTTAGTACGAACATTGAAAAATTTTTGTGAGGCACTCTCAATTCCGTAGGTATTGTCTGGAAAAGGCACAGTGTTCAAATACAGTGTGAGAATTTCATTTTTTGAATACAGACTTTCTATGCGTCGTGCAACTATGCTTTCTTTTAACTTGTTGACAACCGTTCCAAGTGCACCAGAACGCTCTCTTCCAAAAAGGTTTTTTGCCAGCTGTAAGGTGATTGTGCTTCCTCCACCTGAAGAATCATCAGATAATAGGATGGTCTTAAAAAATACTCTCAATAGGCTTTTGTTGTCGATGCCGTTGTGTTCATAAAAGCGAACATCTTCCGTTGCTATCAAAGCGTCCAAAAGATGTTGTGGGAAGTCAGAGAACGTTATGGATTGCCTGTCATAGATGTACAGTTTTCCGATAAGGTCGTTGTTTTTATCCAGTATTTGAGTGGCTTGGCTTTGTTTGAGGTCAGAAATTTTTTCGTGGGAAGGAATTTTTCCCCACAATCCAAAATAGACACTTCCATAAAAGCAGAATAACAATAAAATAAGTGTCGTGATACCAACACCTATTCGCTTGAGCCACTTATATAATCGTTTTTTGTTTAGTTTCATTCAATTTATATACGTTACAAATTAAAAAATAGCCTTCGGCATATTTTGAAATCTAACGGTTACAAAATCAAATTATTCTAAAATGTTGTCAATAGAAATCAAAAAAGAGTTATTGAGCTTTTCTTTTTTTGATGAAGGCTTGCAAGTCTTTACCA
The DNA here is from genome assembly GCA_002426015.1 of Flavobacteriaceae bacterium UBA5534. GTDB lineage: Bacteria > Bacteroidota > Bacteroidia > Flavobacteriales > Flavobacteriaceae > Aquaticitalea. The sequence goes on along the minus strand of DINS01000009.1, from coordinate 111,655 downwards.
TATTTTGAAGCCTTTACTTCTTGTGTTAAAGAATTGTTGATGCTGTCCAAAAACTTGATATTGGCATCATACACTTCGGTCAATGCTAAATATGGAGCAATCTCATTGTCTTTGTTATTAATTGCGAAATTGATGGTGTATAAATATTTTCGTTTGATGTGATTGTTGTATTTATCCACACTTTCATTGATTCTTGAAGTGTCATTTGCTTTTTGAGCATCAAAATTTTCTTTGATAAGATCGAGGTTTTGATTGTTGAAGCGAGACATCATCAATTGGTATTCTTCCAATTTTTCTTGTTGTTTAGACCCTTTAATTTTAAAATCATATTCAAAATTTTTCAAATTTGAATTGATTTCTGTAGTTCCTTTATCGGCAAAAAATGGAATGATATGTTCTTCATTATCGTGCTTGTAAAGCTTTAGATATAATACTTCAGGTGATTCCAGTTCAGTGTGTAGTTCAAATTCAGGGTTTCCTTTAACATCTAAAGAATCTATTGTGACCAATGCTGAATCTTGGACGCGTTGTAGGTAAACCATTCCTTTTTTCAATCCTTTGACATTCCCTTTTAAAGTGAAATTTGTACTGTCATTTCCGCATGAAAACATAAAGCCAATCACTACAAGAACTAAAATTTTCTTCATTTTGAATCTATTTTTTGGAGCGCAAATATCTTATAATTATTCAATAAAAACTAACCTGCAGATGCTATTTTCATAAGTTCGGCACACAATATGGCTCCATAAGTTCCTACTACATAACCAAACACTGCCAGTAAGGCTCCAACAGTTGCTAATGATGGATGAAATGCTGCGGCAACAACAGGAGCCGAAGCTGCGCCTCCTACATTTGCTTGGCTTCCTACAGCTAGGAAAAAGTATGGTGCTTTAATGAGCTTGGCAACCAAAATAAGTAAACCAGCATGTATGGCCATCCAAACCAAGCCAATGAGAATCAGTCCTGGGTTTTCAAAAATTTTGCCCAAGTCCATTTTCATCCCTATGGTAGCGACCAAAATGTAAATAAAAACACTTCCTATTTTACTGGCTCCAGCACCTTCATAATTTTTGGCTTTTGTGAACGATAATAGAATTCCCATCAAAGTTGCAATAGAAATCAACCAAAAGAAGCTGCTTCCAAAAGAGGAAAGGGCACTTTTAGGATTGCTTACGGCATCAAAGTTATCGACTAAATATTTAGAAATGACATCAGCGCCATAATGTGCAATACCAACAGACACAAAGGCAAACATCAAAATGATGATGATGTCGGCAAGTGTTGGGTTGCGAGTGATTTTGTCGGTAAAGGTCTGTACTTTGTGCTTTAACTCGTCAATAGCAGTATTGTCGGCTTTTAACCAATTATCAATTTTGTTTTTCTTTCCGATTCCGAAGAGCAATACAGCCATCCAAATATTGGCAACTACAATATCAACCAAGACCATGCCTCCATATAATTCTTGGTTAAACTCATAAATTTCTAACATGGCAGCTTGGTTGGCTCCTCCGCCAATCCAACTTCCCGCGAGTGTGGCAAGACCTCTCCAAACAGCGTCAAATCCAGCACCTCCAACAGTTTCTGGTGAAAATGTGGAAATGATCAAAATAGCAATTGGACCACCTATGACGATTCCGATAGTACCTGTAAAAAACATGACCAATGCTTTCCAGCCCAAATTAAATACAGCTTTTAAATCGATACTGATAGTGAGCAATACCAATGAAGCTGGCAACAAATAACGACTGGCAACATAATAGGTTTGTGATACATCTGCCGATATCAACCCTAAAGAGTTGAAAACTGCTGGAATCATGTAGCACATCAACAATCCAGGAATGTATTTGTAAAACTTTGGCCAAAAGCCAGACTCTTTAGATTCGGTGTAAAACACAAAACCGAGTGCAAGCATTAAGAGTCCAAATACGATTCCGTCATTAGTAAATACAGGATGTTCCATAAAAATTGAGTTTAAGTCGCAAAATACTACATTTTATGGGTTAAAAAAAGCGACTATTGAGTGTCGCTTTCATTTGTGGATTTGTTTTTTGTTTTTGGTAGTCTATTTTGTTCTTTCAGCATTTGCATAAGTATCCACTCAATCTGTCCATTGGTACTTCTGAACTCGTCAGAAGCCCATTTTTCGATTGCTTTGAGCATATCTTCATTAATGCGTAATGCGAAGGCTTTTTTCTTAGACATAATTATTTATTCATTTTTCTATTTTGAATGAAGATAAAAATTGGTAAAATGAGGCTCACTAAAAGAATAATAGGTACAAACCAGCTTCCAAATGCCACACCATTGTTGTTAACATGCGATACGATGGTATATTGAATATAGATGAACAAGACCATGACAAATAACAGCACAAATCGAAGGATGCGTGTGCTAAATCGATAATTTTTCAACGCGTTTTCTTCTGTTATGTTGACCATATAATTATGAAGGTGTGGAAACCGATTCAGGATATTAAAACCTATGAACATTACCAATCCAATTGCTGGGAGCAACCACATGGTATGTTTGCTGCCATAAGCATCTGCCTCGCCATTGAAATTGAAATGTGTAGGAATGGTGTCTGGTAAATCTTTATTGACCAAAAAGGTGTAAATGATGAGCAGGATCAGAAATGATGACGAAATGATTTCGGCCACCATATCAATAGGCTCTAAAGGCACTTTTATTTTAGGTCGTTCATTAGCCATGCTATCTATTTTTTTCACGTTCAAAAACGACAGTTGATATCTGTTCGCCCAAAAACTTTAGCTGCCAACCTTCACGTGCATATTGATTTAAAAAATCTTCCAAACGTTGGTTGTTTTTTGATAAACCAAAAGGTTTGGATGCTACTTTGTATTCTTTCATAGATTAATGATTTAAAGTTCCAGCATTCACAATAGGTGAGGCGTCTTTATCGCCACAAAGGATCACCATTAAGTTGCTTACCATAGCAGCTTTGCGCTCATCGTCCAAATCGACAATCTGTTTTTTACTTAATTCATCCAAAGCCATTTCTACCATGCTGACAGCACCTTCAACAATTTTGTGTCGAGCAGCAACAATAGCGGTCGCTTGTTGGCGTTTTAGCATGGCACTTGCAATTTCTTGTGCATAAGCTAGATACCCTATTCTGGCTTCGAGCACTTCGATACCAGCAATAGCAAGGCGTTCTTCGAGTTCTTTTTCGAGGGCTTCACTCACCTCATTGACACTAGAACGCAAAGTGATATCTTCAGTGTGGCCTTCATCAGCAAAGTTATCATAAGGATACATACTTGCCAGTTTTCTAACTGCTGCATCAGTTTGTACACGCACAAAATTCTCATAATTATCTACATCAAAGGCCGCTTTGTAGGTGTTTTGAACACGCCATACCAAGATGGTACTAATCATTACTGGATTTCCAAGCTTGTCATTAACTTTTAATCGTTCGCTGTCAAAATTGCTTGCACGCAAAGAGATTTTGGTTTTTGTGTAAAATGGATTGACCCAATAAAAGCCATTCTTTTTAACAGAACCTACATATTTTCCAAAAAGCAATAAGACTCTCGAGTTGTTAGGCTGTACCATTAAAAACCCAAAGGCTATTACGATACCTGCAAACACTGAAAAACCAAACCAAGGACTTCGTAATGTGATGATTGCCGCAATGCCTCCAAAGAATAGTGCTAAAAATAAAAACAGCATGACATAGCCGTTAGCGGGAACAATAATCTTTTCTTCTTTCATGATATAATAATTTAATATGATATTAAAATGATATCATAAAGATATATACTATTTTTTATTTTACCAAAATTATTTTTTGGCACGAAGTTTGAACTATAATAATTGTAATTAATTAAGCTCTACATTACAAAAAAGGAGTAGTTAACCTTTAGAGATTTTAATATTACATTTGGTTGGTTAGTTAGTAAAAAAGCACCTTGTTTAAGGTGCTTTTTTAATTTTATAAAATGTGTAGTCTCTTATTTTTTTATGAAGTTGACTATGCTTTTTATCAATTCTTCCGATACTTTCCCAGCATGATCATTATAAGACTTGGCATTTTCTTGTTCGTCACCTTCGATAATAAACAGAACATGGTTCATCTTTTCGATAATCTTTAATTCTGAATTTTTTGCTGCATCATTCAGTAAATTGGCTTCAGCAATACTTACTTGCAAATCTTTGGTGCCATTTATAATAAGTGTAGGGATTTCTAGTGCTTTAATCTCTTCCTGCGGATTATATTGCATCCAGTTGGCCATAAAGGGTTGGATGCTGATATCAAAAACCGAAGCCAATGCTGCTGGATAGTCACTTGTTGTCTTTCCTTTTTTTAGGACACCAAAAACACGCTTGGCATCTTCGGTAAACATAGGAGCTGTTTTTTGTACTTGCTCAATGATGACATCATCAATGGGTTGGCCTGCTCCAGAGATGGAAATAAATCCATCGACATCTTGTTTTGCAGCCATCATTCCAATCAGGCTACCTTGGCTATGGCCAATGATATAAATCTTGTCATAACTGTTTTGCTTTTTAAAATAGCCAACCACAGCAATGGCATCATTAATAAAATCATCAAATTTAATATTTGGGTCAATGTTCCCTTTCCTGATTTGTTTTACGGTTCGTTTATCATATCTAAAAGTGGCAATTCCGTTTTTTGAAAGGTTTTCAGCCAATTTTTTGAGATTGTTGGTTTTCATAAAATTCTGATTACCATCTCTATCGGTTGGCCCAGAACCTGCAATGATAATGGCTAATGTGTTGGTTTTTGAAGTAGGTGTCACCAAAGTGCCATCAATGATTTTGGTAATGGACACCTCTGATGAGGTAAACGGTTGCTCTTGGCTATAGCCAAAAAAACCAAAACTTATTAAAACAATGGTTAAAACAGATTTCATATAAATAATTATTTGATACAGCTAAAGTAAATGTTCTTGATTTATTTTAATCCTAACAACGCAAATTATGTTCCATTTATGATTTTTTAATTGAAAATTTCAAACAATTTAATTGTGCATTTCATCGATGAAAAGCAATATTTCATCTTTAAATGTTAAAATTTAATGCATTTCATCGATTTAATAAGTATTTTGACAGACATATTGAAATATAATTATACATTTGAAGTGTACTAAAATTTAGTTTTTAGTTCAATGGATTAATTAATTAATATTTGCATATGTGAAGAGTTAGAGACCCTAAATCTACCACGTATTTAAAAGCAAATTAGGAGAACCGAGGTTGAGGGACCTCGGTTTTTTCGTTTATATACCTAAAGGTTAAATTAATCCGCTCGCCAATGGCTTTTTTGGTTTTAGGAATTTGGTGCACCCAATGGTGTTGCATGTCACCTTTCATAATCAGTAAGCTTCCATGCTCTAACAGTAGTTTGTGCTTTTGGTCCTTAATGCTACGATGCTTAAAGTGAAAGTAGCGTTCGGCTCCAAAACTGACAGATGCAATCACAGGACGCTTGCCCAGTTCTTTTTCATTATCGGCATGCCAACCATTGCTATCGCTACCATCGCGATACAAATTGAGCAGCACAGATGTAAACTGATGGCCAGATTCGCGCTCAATGTCTGTTTTAATATGCAACAATGTTTTGGTAAACGCTTTGGGTTGCATCCTAATGTTGGAGTAGCTGTATGGTTGGTTGTTATCTGCATACAGCGCAGTAAGGCGTGGTTGTGGATAGGTCTTACCAAATAACGTGATGTCGTCCTGTTGCCACTCAATATTCTTTTTGAGGAGGTCGAAATAAGCATCTGCTTTTTCTGTTGTATAGAAATTAGGAATATAGAGCAGTTCAGCATCTGGAAGCTGCCACAGGTTTTTTTCGGAAGAAAACAAATTCATAGCCTAATTTTTTTCTAAATTAGCCTTTATGAGATTAAAACACAATAGCATCCTTTTGGTTTTTGTGGTTTTTGCTTTGGCATTTACAAAGCAAGACAGTTCCCCATTGCCTGAAGGGTTTGTGTATGTCAAAACCATCATCCCAGATTTAGATGTGGAGCTTCGTTATTTTACCACAAATAATTTTGTGGGCGACACCATTGATGGTTATAAGTCTAACAAACTCATTTTGACTGCCCAAGCTGCCCATGCTTTAAAATTGGTACACGACGAATTGCAAATGCAAAATTTATGCTTGAAAGTATATGATGGTTACCGACCACAGCAGGCTGTCAATCATTTTGTGGAATGGGCGAAGGAGCTGGGAGATACCATTAATAAACAACAATATTACCCAAAAGTTGAAAAACGAAACTTATTTAATGAAGGCTACATAGCCTCAAAATCTGGACATAGTCGTGGCAGTACTTTAGATTTGACCATAACCGATGGTAATACTGGCGAACCGTTGGATATGGGAAGCCCTTATGATTTTTTTGGTGAGGAATCTTGGGTAGCATATCAAGGTATTTCTGAAACCCAGAAAGCCAATCGCGAATTGCTACAAACAGTCATGCAAAAGCACAATTTTAGAAACTATCCCAATGAATGGTGGCATTTTACCTTGCGTTGGGAACCTTTTCCAGAAACCTATTTCGATTTTTTGGTGGAGTGATTTTGGGAGTTTCGTTTAACGGTCTTGTATATGAAAAGTAGCGGATTTATATGTGACAATTTTCGGTGTGGAAACAAAGATAGCAGAAAAGAACCAAACCTTCGGTTTAGCTCTTAACTGCTATTTTTATATACTGCGTTATGCCACGTTATTATTATGAATATTTTATCAATTCAAGTAAAAAAATTACAATAGAATGGTTTAGAACAATTTTCCAATGTTGTGATGTATTTTTATTCTTGAAAACAAAAAACACTAAAAACAAAAAGTTGATTGTCGTAAAAATGTCTATAATGGCTGTATTTTTCAAGTATATAAATACAATCAATAAGGGCAGGCTCATAAACACTATTATATCTGATATTAAGCCCAGTAAATAATTTCCTCTCTTACCGTAAATGATTAATTTGATAGGTACAAAATAAAAGGATATGAGTAATATCAGTATAATTGAAACAAAATTTGGCAACACATTTTTGATAGAGAGAAAGAAAACAACACTCAAAATCAATAACGAGGAAATTTCTGTATATTTAAGATATTGTGTTTTCATGATAAACTTTTTTGTTTTGATTTATGCACAATCCCATATACAAGACGCTGCCCAAACAGCTACAGTTGCGGCGGCTGTTCTTATAAAAAATGCCCATTCTATCCAATTTGCATCTCCAAGATTATCCTCAATAGTGTCTTCCATACAATTGTCAAGACATCTATCAAAATTCCACGCCGCAGCAACACTATAGGAAATCCATTTAAATTCTTCTATTGAACTTAATAGATATGTTTTTTGCAACGAATTCGTAACGTTATTTTTGACGAAATCTTCTAAATAATCCATTTTCGAAAAATAATCTGTGTCTGACAACGCATTTAGTTCATACACGGCAATTTCTATTAAATCTTTGTCAAATTGATTATGTCCAGAATAACCACAGTTGCCGGAGTAAATATCAGTATTATTTGGGTCATATTTTGAATCGTGAGTGATGTAATAAAATATACTGTTCTCATAATTTGAGCTATGGTCTAACTGATTATAAAGTGCTGTATTTCTCTGTAGATTTTCAGATGGTTCATATTTTTCCATATAAGATTTCAACTCTGAAGATAAATCTGAATTTTTTTGAAAAGTGTTTTCAGTATCGTTGCTACAACCAATAAATAAGGTTGAAATAAATAGAACAATTAATAATTTTTTCATGATAAAATTAATTTTAATGTTTTGATACTCTATCGATTTTCTGATTTTACTCGCCTATCTTATTTTTAGTGTCTTTTAATAGGATTTCACATTTTTTGACTTTGGATGGTCAGTCCTTTTTTGACCGTTATGTTGGTTTTAATGTGGCATAACGCTACGATATGGATAGTTTCAATCCTAAAACAAGTTCAGGAAAATTTATCTATATCGATAGTTAAACGAAGTTAGTTTTTTAAAACCAAAAAAACTATACGTAGTTCTACGTATTTTATAGGTAATAGTAAGCCCAATACATCAATGCAAACTGCAATGGAATACGCAATACCAATATCCATCTTGGAATGCCAGCACTTGCTTTTTTACCACTTAACATATAAAAATGGACAAGCAAAAACACAGCCAACATAGCAATAATACCATATATGGATATGGTTTTTGTTGCTGTAAAGCAAAGTCCGATACCAAGTGCTATTTCGGCAATGCCACTCAAATATACCAACCCTTTGTGGTTTGGCAAATAGCGTGGCATGATGCGCATATACATGTTTGGTTTGGCAAAGTGCATGAGGCCTGCAAACACATACATTGCAGCCATAAGGTAAAGATGCCAAGGGTTGTTCATAATGTTAGTTAAATAAAGTTAATGCCAAGAAAGAAAAGAGCAAAAATGGCCACCAATATGATAAATGGCAAAAAGATGTTTCCGATAGCTTTCCAAACGCCAAATTGCTGGATGTGCATAATGCCAATAACAGAAATGACTGCTGACCAAATGGCAAGAACAATATCAATACATCCCAAAACAATAAAAACGATGCGCTCGGTTTCGTTTTCAATTAGATAATAACCTGAAGCTGCATTGTTCCCATAAAATAGGATTAACAACAGCGTTGTGAGCAAACTGGTTATTAATGGAATGTTGGACCATGCTATGACAATTCTAAAATCTTCGTTGGATGCTTTTCCATTAAAAAATGCGGCTCCAAAAAATCTTAAAAACCAAGCCGACACCCAATACATGAGCCAGGTTACTATTGCACCACCAAGTATGTAGCCAATTAAATACCCAAAACCATAGCTATCAAAAGGGGTGTTTTTGGACAATACTCTTTCAGTTGCTGCAACGATTGCCGATACCACCAATAAAACATGAACATACTTTAAGCGATCAAATTTAAAAAGGTATTGAAATACTTTTTTTGGCTTTACCCAAACTTCAAAAATTAAATTATCGGTGTTTAAATCTGAAAAATTTTCAAGATGTTCAAATTCTTCAAATTTATTATCCTCTTGTAAGTCTGTCATTCATTATTTTTTTGAAGCAATCCACTTGTCAATTTTAGCTTCTAAAAGTGCCAATGGTAAACATCCAGATTCCAACACTTGGTTGTGAAATTGCGCAATGTCGAAGTTGCTGCCAAGTTGAGCTTCTGCTTTGGCGCGTAGCTCTCTAATTTTTAACTGACCCACTTTGTACGATAAGGCTTGCCCTGGGTTTGCCATATAACGCTCAATCTCTCTGGTGATGTCTGCTTCACTTTCAGCTTCGTTTTGTAACGAATAGGCAATGGCTTGTTCACGAGTCCAGCCTTTGGCATGTAACCCAGTATCGACCACCAAACGGATGGCTCTGTGCATCTCGGCACTCAACATTCCAAAGTATTGATAAGGATCTGTGTATAGGCCTAATTCTTTTCCTAACGATTCAGAGTACAAAGCCCAACCTTCGCCATAAGCACTGTACCAAAGTGTTTTTCTGAAGTCTGGCAAGTCTTGGTTTTCTTGTTGTAACGAAATTTGATAATGATGTCCAGGAATGGCTTCGTGCAAAAACAAGGATTCGTCAGAATACATATTGTACTTTGTAGCATCTACAATAGGAACATAAAAAATGCCAGGACGTGTACCATCTAGCGAACCAGGATTGTATTCGGCACTCGCCGAAGCTGCCCTAAAGGCTTCTGTCTGTCTGACTTCAAAAGGTGTTTTTGGCTTTAAATCGAACAGCTTTACAAGCTGTGGTTTCATCGTTTCATGTATCTGATTGAAGTTGTCGATTACTTGCTGTGCAGTTGTAAATGGCATTAATTCTTTCTTGTTTCTTACATGGTCAAAAAACTTAATGATAGTGCCTTCAAAACCAACTTGTGATTTTACCTTTTCCATTTCTGACAAAATACGAGCTACTTCGTCAAGTCCTAATTGATGGATTTCGTCAGCAGTCATATTGGTTGTCGTGTATAATTTTATTTGATGGTTGTAATAATCTTGGCCATTAGGAATTTCAGAGATTCCGCTAGTTGTACGTCCAGCTTCGAGATAGGAGGTTGACATAAAATCATATAATTGCTGGTAAGCAGGCACAATTTTATCATTCACATAGTTTTTGTAAGCGATGGCCAATTCTTCTTTTTCGGCTTCAGTAAAATCTGAAGGAAAGTTTTTGATAGGAGTAAAAAACAAATGCTCATCGATGTTTGTATTGGTCATGGCTTTTAGTTGAGGCAATACCTTTACAATCAACGATTTTGGCAATACATTGCCTGTGTTGATGCCTTCGGTCATGCGTTCTTCTGCCGATCGCATCCACAAAAGGTATTGGTCCAAACGTTTTAGCCAATTCTTATAATCTTCAACGGTTTTAAATGGTTGAGCGCTAGAGCCACTTGCATATTGCCCAATGGTAAGTTGCATTGTCCACATTTGGTTGATAGGATATAAATCTTCTCTAAAGGTCAAACGTCTCAAGTTCATATCACATTCCCAAATAAGAATGTCCTTGCTCAATTGCTCACTTTCGGTTAAGCTACTGTTGTCATAGCTTTCCATTTTCTTTTTATATTCAGTAAAAAATTGACGTTCTTTTTCTCTAAACTCATCGGTCAGGTAATTAGGCAATTGGTCATTATATCGATTGTCACCTGCTGATGTTGCATTCAAAGGATACATTTTGAGGCTTTCTTCATGGTAAGACTTAAGGTCAGATTCAAAAGCACTCATTTCTGTTTTCATGTCAGCATCATTTTCTTTAGTGTCTTTTTTGCAGGCTATGATAGTTATTGCAAAACAAAGTAACATAACTGTTTTTTTCATTTTAAACGTCTTTTTTAGAATTGAAGCGCTAAAGATACATAATTCTTATGATGAAAATAAACCAAAAAAAAACTGCCATCAGTTCGATGGCAGTTTTAAATAAGGTTGGTTGGTGAGTTTACTTTTATTCTCTGTCTAAATTCTTGGTCATTGTAAAACCTGTAAATAAACCAACACCAGCCATTAAGAAAATAGTTCCAGGATAGGCTACATCTTCATCTACACCCAAGTTGTAATGCAGAATAGAGGCGATGAAAATCCCGATGCCAATTCCCATGAGCAAAAGCGCCAAATTTAGAATGAAAACTTTCCAGATAGGTGCAGTGTGCTGCTTGCCTCTAACAAAGATACTGGCATCAGCACCTTTTTCGATAAGTGCCAATCGTTCTTTATTACGAGTTGAAAAGTATAAGTAAAATACTCCGAAAATTGCTCCAAATATAATTGGAATGATAATTAATTCTGATCCCATGATTGTTCGTTTTAAATTGATTAATTTTAATGTGTTCATACCTTATGACGATGCCTTTTGGGTTTGGGTTACACTTTTTGTAATAAAATATTTTTTCAAGACTAAATGTAACCATCATTCTTAAGTGGTCGTCTAACCGATAGAATGACCACCAACAACGATCAAATACTCATCAATCAAATCATCGCTGGAGACTCTAATGTCTTTGCAGTATTGGTGGATCGTTACAAAGATTTAGTATTTACCTTGTGTTTGAGAATGCTGAAAAACAGGGAGGAAGCAGAAGAGGTAGCACAAGATACCTTTGTAAAGGTTTATAGGTCATTGGATAAATTTAAAGGTGATTCTAAATTTTCGACTTGGATATATAAAGTGGCATATCATAGTTGCTTGGATCGATTGAAAAGGAATAAAAAAGAGTATCTTAACGTTGCTATTGATGAATTTACAGAACATCAGGTAAAAACAATTGATAATGCACTGGAGTCCTTGATTGAAGAAGAACGTAAACAAGCCATACAGGATTGCTTACAGTTATTGCCAGCTGAAGATGGGTTTTTACTGACCTTATATTATTTTGAGGAACAATCTTTAGAGGAAATCTCAAAAATTGTGAATTTGACACCCAACAATGTCAAAGTGAAGCTTTTTAGGAGCAGAAAAAAATTAGCTTCTATTTTGAAAGAAAAATTAGAACCAGAAATCATTGATTATTATGAGCGAGAAGATAGATAAAAATATAGAAGAGTTGATAGCCAAAACGATGAGTCATTCTACTTTAGAAAGTCCTTCGTTAGATTTTACAGCTCATGTAATGTCGCAAGTTGAAGCTGTTGCAAAAACGAGTACTACGGTTTATAAGCCACTTATTTCTAAAAAGGTTTGGGGTCTTCTTTTTGGTTTTGCTTTAGTATTGGTTGCTTTTTCTGTTTTCGGAACGCAACCAGAAAGCAAAAATTGGTTCGATACGATTGATTTTAGCATATTTTCCAATAATAAAGTAACGAATGCAGTATCAGGATTTAGGTTTTCACAAACTACATTTTATGCCATATTAATGTGTTCCGTAATGCTATTTATACAAGTGCCATTATTGAAGCATTACTTTAATAAGCGTATGGAGTTTTAGCAGTATTAATACCAGCGTTTTTTGTTCTTTTTGGAGCCTTCGCCTTTGCGTCCTTTTTTATACTTGCTGCCTTGTTTTTTGTGCACAATAGGCTTTGCTTTTGGGTCTAATGGGTAAGGATGCTCGTCTTCAACAGGAATTTGGACATTTATAAGCTGCTGTATGGTTTTAATGTATGCTTTTTCATCTGCAGAGCAAAACGAATAGGCTGTACCTAAATTTCCTGCGCGACCTGTTCTACCTATTCTATGTACGTAAGTTTCAGGAACATTTGGCATATCAAAATTAATAACGGCATCCAACTCGTTAATATCTATACCGCGAGCAGCAACGTCAGTGGCAATCAATATATTGACATAGCCACTTTTAAACTTGTTCAATGCTGTTTGTCTGTCGCCTTGTGCTTTGTCACCATGAAGGGTTTCTACTTTGTAACCGTTTTTTATTAGGGTTTGCTCAAGCTTATCAACACCGAATTTGGTGCGTCTAAAAATTAGGATACTGCCTTTAATGGTATTGCGAAGTAAATGCAAGCACAACTCAATTTTATTACGTTTTGGCACATAATATAATATCTGGCTCACATCTTTGGCAGCAGATGAGGTAGGTGTCACTTCAATACGTTCAGGAGATTTTAAGATGCTATTTGCCAGTTGCTCAACCTTAAAGGGCATGGTAGCCGAAAACAATAGTGTTTGCTTTGTTTCTGGGCATAATCGTTCGATTTTTTTAACATCGTCAATAAAGCCCATATCGAGCATTAAATCGGCTTCGTCGAGCACTAAAATTTCGATATAATCGAGATTGATATAATCCTGTTTGTGCAAATCGAGCAAACGCCCTGGAGTTGCCACTAAAATATCGACTCCTTTTTTTAATAGATCTATTTGAGGCTCTATGCTGGTACCACCAAATATAACTGTAGAACGTAAATTAGTATGGCTGCCATAGGTTTTGAAATTCTCACCTATTTGCAGAGCTAGTTCACGAGTAGGACTAATGATAAGAGCTCTAATTTTTTTTCCCTTTTTTGGAGCATCTTGCTTGTCATATAATAACTGAAGGATTGGTAAAGCAAATGCAGCTGTTTTTCCTGTACCTGTTTGAGCAGATGCAATAACATCTTTTCTTTCTAACACTAAAGGAATTGTTTGCTCTTGAATTAAAGTTGGGTCTACGTAGCCAGCTTCGTAAATCGCTTTGAGAATTGGTTTATTAAGGTGTAAATCTTTAAATGACATAGATTCTAATTTGGACAAAGATAATCTAAAAGTTGGAGTTCGGTTGACATTGTTCGTGATTGGCTCTTTTGGAGTGTTGAGCTAATTCTATTTGTTAATAAAAAGTTAAAAATTATAATTTCATAAAACCGCTTTGCCTCATTTCTCGTAAGTGTTTCTGTCTTTCCCTTCTCGGACACAATTGTTTAACTAAAAAACTATATCAATGAAAAAAATTACCTTATTAATTGCAATAACGATTGCGATTTTTACAACAACGAACTCATCGGCACAGCTTGTTACTAGTGGTCTCGACGATGGATCTGACGGAACACTGCGACAAGAAATCGCAGACACACCAGCAGGTGGAACAATCACATTTTCCCCAGCTGTTACAATTGTTACTCTTAATAATGAACTAATTCTTAATAAGGAATTGACTATTAACGGCACTCCAACTACAACTGTAGTAATTGATGCAAACAATAATGGTAGAGTCTTTAATATTACTTCTGGACCAATTACACTTAATGACTTAACATTGACAAACGGTTTAGCTTATGATGGTGGTGCAATTTACATGACCAACGCTACAGTTAATATCGCTGGATGTGTGATAAGCAATAATATTGCAAATGGAACAGGATCACCAGCTGGTTCTGGTGGAGGGATTTTCAACGATGTTGGTGGTATGTTATTCGTTAGCAATTCACAAATCATTGGAAATACAGCAAATAGAGCAGGTGGAGGAATCGAAGATAAATCAGGTGCTGGTTTATCGGTAACGTTAACCAATGTTAATCTTGATAATAATAATGCTGGAGTGTCTCCAGCAGTTGCAGCCCCTGGAAATGGAGGTGCGCTTCATATCACAAACTTGCAAAATATTACGATAACAGGAGGAACTGTAAATGGAAACTCTGCAAATCGTGAAGGTGGTGGATTATGGAATAGTGTTGGAGTGATGACGGTTGATGGTGTGACCATAGATGGAAATACAGCATTAGGAGCTGCTGCGAATCAAGGTGGGGCAGGTATTTTCAATAATGGAGGAACACTTAATGTGGTGAACGGATCAGTAGTTTCTAATAACTTATCAACTGGAGCCTCTGCTTCTGGTGGTGGATTGTTAAGCACAACAGGAGCCGTTACAATAACCAATTCAACATTTGATTCTAACTCGGCTAATAGAGCTGGTGGAGCGATTGAATTGATTGATGGAACACTAGATTTTACCAACTCTATAATGTCTAATAATGATGTGAATGGAACAGCAGGAACACCTGCTCCAGGTAATGGTGGTGGTTTCCACGTAACAGGAACTTCTGGAACTGTTAACTTCACAACAAGCACAATTTCTGGAAATTCAGCTTTCAATGAAGGTGGTGGATTATGGAACCAAAATGGAACAACAATGACAGTTGTTGGATCTACTTTAAATGGAAATTCAACTCAAAAAGGTGGTGCTATTTTTAACAATACAGGATCGATGACGACTGTAATGACTAGTACAATTTCTGGAAATACAGCAACCCTTTCTGGTGGTGGACTTTCTAATAATGGTGCAAGCTTATCATTAAATGCTGTAACCGTTGCGATGAACACGTCTGCAACTGGTGGTGGTATTAATGCAATGAACAATGTGTCTTTAAAAAACTCTATTGTAGCTTTAAATACAGCTGGTTCTGGAACTGACATTTCAGGAACATTGACTTCTAACGGTTATAACTTAATTGGGTCAGATGACTTGAATGTGTTTGCTGCGCAAGCAACCGATTTAGAAAACGTGAATCCTGTTATTGGAAGTTTACAAGATAATGGAGGTACAACCTTGACACACCAATTGTTAAACGGTTCGCCTGCTTATGATGCTGGAGATGCTGCTGATACGTTTGTAGATCAAATTGGACAATCTGTTTTTGGAACAGCAAGAGATATGGGAGCTTACGAATCGCAAGTGGCTTTATCGGTTGAAGATTTTAATGCAGTATCTGTGTTAAAGATTTATCCAAACCCAACAAGAGGAAACTTTAATATCGTGATTGATGAATCAATTTCTGGGAATGTTGAGGTACAGATTGTATCTGTCACAGGGAAGTTAGTTCAGAAGCTGATGATTGGAAATGGCGTCAATGCTATGGACATTAGCGGAATGGCTTCAGGAATGTACATCATCAATGTGAAAACAGAAAGAGGTGCTACATCTCACAAATTAATATTAAATTAATAGCACATTAGTACCGCTTACAAATAGAAAAGACCATCGAGAGATGGTCTTTTTTTGTTTAGGATGTTTTATAATGATTATTTTGCTTGTTTCGTTTAATGTGACGATATGGATAGTTTCAATTATCTATATCGATAGTTGAGTAAAGTGAGTTTTTTGGATATATATAATTTAATTCATTACTTATGATTGGAATCTTTATTAAACTGTAAAGACACATACACTCCTATTGTTAATGAAAGGCCTATAAAAAGTAAGGAGAACCACTCTGGTATATCTACAAATCCTGCTGTCATTAATTTAAGCGACACAAAAATCAAAATAGAAAACACACTATACTTTAAATACACAAATTTTTCGAGCATGTTTGCCAAGAAAAAGTATAGTGAGCGCAATCCCATGATAGCAAAAATATTAGAGCTATATACAATAAATGGGTCTGTGGTTATAGCAAAAATTGCAGGAATACTATCTAATGCAAACAGTAAATCGGTAAATTCAATAGCTATTAGTGCAGCAAAAAGAGTGGTAAATACTCGTTTCCCATTAACTTTAGTAACAAATTTTCCACCATCCATTATTTTACTAAACCTAAAGAGTTTCATAATACCTTTTGGCTCGTGTATCTCTTCATGTTCAGCTTCTTTTTTTAGCATTTTAAAAGCAGTAAACAATAAGAACAATCCAAAAACAATACTCATACCATGAATTTTATTAATAAGCACTAATCCTATGCTTATTAATATAGCCCTAAACACAATAGCGCCAAGAATACCTAAAAAAAGTAATTTGTGTTGATGTTGGCTTGGTATTTTATAGTTTGCAAAAATTATTGCAATTACAAATAGGTTATCAACGCTTAACGATAGCTCAATAATATAACCAGTAAGATATTTTACAACAGCATCAGAAGGCGATAGGTTATTAATATTATCTATCATATTGGTATTGTAAAACCAATACAAAGCAAAAGTAAATAACAATGCGTTAGTAACGAAAAAGATAGTTTCTATAATAGCCTTTTTTACTGTAGTTGCCTCACCTTTTTTATGAAGTACAAAAAAATCAAACAATAGTAAAAACAGAGCATACGATAGTAAAATAATCCAAGGGGTCATAGCAGTTTTAGGTTTGCATTGTTGATACGAATTTCGACTATTTTTTGATATAAAAAATAAAAAACCACCTCATTTTTATAAGGTGGTTTTTTTGTTTTTATGAGATTACTTCGTCGCCTAAAAAGGCTCCTCGCAATGACATTCATTACGAAAGTCACAATGATATTGATTATGATGTTTTATTTTATCATTTCATAACTGCGTTTCACAAACTCACTCAATTCTTTTCCTTTCAACAATCCTTGAGATAATCTTGCCAAGTCCAAACTTTGCGTAATTAAACGTTCTTGTTTTTTCTTGGTTTTGGTTTCTAAAATTTCGCCTACCAAGTCAGAGTTGGTGTTGACGATGACATTGTACATTTCTGGCATATTACCCATCCCGAACATACCACCACCTGTCGCTTGCATTTCTTTCATACGACGCATAAATTCTGGTTGCGTGATGGTAAAAGGAAGTGCATCGCTATCCATTGGCTCTAATTGTACCATAAACTTTTCTGAAGGAATCACTTCTTTCAACAACGCTTCCAACGTTTTTTGTTGCTCTTCAGATAGTTTAGAAATCTTCGTATCGTCTTTCTTTATTAAATTATCGATATGGTCAGCATCTACACGAGCAAATGTAATGTTCTCTTTAGTGCTTTCCAGTTTTTGCATTAAATGGCTCACTATTGGCGAATCCAGCAGCAATACTTCGTAACCTTTAGCTTTGGCAGCTTCTATGTAACTGTGCTGTGCATCAATATTAGACGCATATAAAATGACCAATTTGTCATCCTTGTCAGTCTGTTTTGCTTTGATACGGTTGAATAACTCCTCGTAGGTATGGTAAGTGTTATCTACGGTTGGATATAATGCAAACGCATCGGCTTTTTCAAAGAATTTATCTTCTGAAAGCATTCCGTATTCAATCACAATTTTGATATCGTTCCATTTTGCTTCAAAATCCTCACGATTTTCTGTAAATAGTGATTTCAACTTATCAGCAACCTTACGTGTGATGTATGACGAAATTTTCTTCACAGCACCATCGGCTTGTAAATAGGAACGCGACACATTCAACGGAATGTCCGGCGAATCAATCACACCACGAAGCATCGTCAAAAATTCTGGTACAATCCCTTCGACATTGTCAGTAACGAACACCTGATTTTGATACAACTGGATTTTGTCCTTCTGTATGTTCATATCGTTCGTCATTTTTGGGAAATATAAAATCCCTGTCAGGTTGAATGGATAATCCACATTCAGATGGATATTGAACAAAGGCTCTTCAAATTGCATTGGGTACAGCTCTCGGTAGAACGATTTGTAATCTTCATCCTTTAAATCAGCTGGTTGTTTGGTCCACGCAGGATTTGGGTTGTTGATGATGTTGTCAACCGTTTTCTTTTCTGGTTTGGCGTCTTTTGGTGCATCTTCTGGAAGTGCAACGTTCACCTCTTTAGTTCCGAATTTAATCGGAATTGGCATAAACTTGTTATACTTCGTCAATAACGATTTGATACGTGCTTCTTCTAAAAACTCGGTAGAATCGTCGGCAATATGAAGAATGATTTCTGTGCCACGTTCGGTTTTATCAGACGGTTCCAAGGTAAATTCTGGAGAACCATCACACGTCCAATGGGCAGCTGGTTCGTCTTTATATGATTTGGTGATGATTTCTACTTTTTCTGCCACCATAAATGCCGAATAGAAACCAAGACCAAAATGTCCAATGATGCCAGCGTCTTTTCCAGAATCTTTGTACTTGTCCAAAAACTCTTCAGCACCAGAAAAGGCGATTTGGTTGATGTATTTTTCAACTTCTTCGGCTGTCATACCAAGACCTTGGTCAATAATATGCAGTTTTTTGCCTTCTTTGTCAATTTTGACTTCAATTTTTGGGTTGCCATATTCCACTTTGGCATCGCCAATGTTGGTGAGATGCTTTAGCTTTAAAGTGGCATCTGTGGCATTACTGATCAACTCACGCAAGAAGATTTCGTGGTCGCTGTACAAGAATTTTTTAATGAGAGGAAAGATATTCTCTACCGAAACATTAATATTTCCTTTTGTCATGATATATATATTTTATGATATTTATTAATATGAATGTATAGTAGTCAAAAAAAGTACCAAGAGTTGAAAGGTGACAAACTGACATTTTATAAACAAAATTTCAAGAAAAACGTATTATTGATTACATTGTCAGTTGTATTTTTGCAGGATTGATAATTAATAAAGTATATTGAATAAAAAATCAGATTATGTATAATTCTAAAATAATTGGACTTGGACATTATGTTCCTGACAACGTGGTTACTAATGATGATCTGTCAAAAATGATGGATACCAATGACGAATGGATACAGGAGCGAACTGGCATACAAGAACGACGTTGGGTCGTTAAAGGTTCTGGCGATACAACCGCAACGATGGGAGTGAAGGCTGCAAAAATCGCAATTGAACGTGCCGGAATTGACAAGGATGATATTGATTTTATAATCTTCGCCACCTTGAGTCCTGATATGTATTTTCCAGGACCAGGAGTCCAAGTGCAACATGCTTTAGATATAAAAACAGTTGGAGCACTTGATGTGCGTAACCAATGTTCTGGCTTTGTGTATGCTATTGCTGTGGCAGATAATTTTATAAAAACAGGAATGTACAAAAACATCCTTGTGATAGGTAGTGAATTACATTCTCATGGATTGGATAAAACGACACGAGGAAGAGGGGTTTCTGTTATTTTTGGTGATGGTGCTGGCGCTGCAGTTTTAACCAGAGAAGAGAATCCTAGTAAAGGTATTTTATCGACACATTTACATTCGCAAGGTGAGCATGCCGAAGAATTAGTGTTAATAGCCCCAGGAATGGGGAAACGGTGGGTCAATGATATTTTGACTGATAATGACCCAAATGACGAAAGTTATTTTCCATATATGAACGGACAATTTGTATTCAAAAACGCAGTCGTTAGATTTAGTGAAGTGATAATGGAAGGCCTCTTGAAAAATAAATTGAAAGTTGATGATATAGATATGCTGATTCCGCATCAAGCCAATTTGAGGATTTCACAATTTATACAGCGCAAATTTAAATTGAATGACGACCAAGTTTTTAATAATATCCAGAAATATGGAAACACAACAGCTGCATCTATTCCAATTGCATTGACCGAAGCTTGGGAACAAGGTAAGATTAAAGAAGGAGATACTGTAGTGTTGGCCGCATTTGGAAGTGGTTTTACTTGGGGAAGTGTGATCATTAAGTGGTAAACTCCTGCGAGAGTAGGAATTAAAAAATCCGAAACATTTCTATTTCGGATTTTCCAGCTATTAATCAATTTAACTAACACTTAAACCGATTAATTTTTAAAACTTATCACATATATATAGACGCTAAAAGTTTGAAAATAGTATGTAGGAATCTTTATTTAACTATCAATTAACATATTGATACAGAAAATCCGAAGTTACTACTTCGGATTTTCACATGCTATTAATCAATTTTATCAACTTATAGGGCAAATTATTAATAAACTGATGCTGTATGTATTGATTTTTAATAATTAATGTAAACAAAAATCCAGAATAGTGTTATTCTGGATTTTTTACTATTAACCATTTTCAACACTATTGAAAAGTCGAATTCTTAATAATAAGTAGAAGGCTAATTCAAGTTAATTTTTAAAATTCGTTTAGTAGTGTATATATATAGACGTAATAATATTAATTTTATTACATTAACAATCAAACTTTAACATATTTTTGCAAATTTTACTTATAATTTGCTATAATAACAATATATTATGCATAGTATTACTTATAATATAAAATTTTAACATTTCTTGTGCAAAAACCCAAAGCTGCAAAGCTTTGGGTTTTCTTATTTAATAACCATACTTAACACTAACCATCAACTATTATGCTGGCTATTAAATGTACTGTTAGATGAATCCTCCACTGCCATCTTTTTCATTGTCATCTCTGTTTTTGCGTTGTAATGCTCTATATTTATTGCCTCCAAACCTGTAGGAGAATCCAATATTCCAAGAATTGCTTTCCCAATTAAATTGACCAACTTGTGGTGTTGGTCTGTCACCTTCAAATTCAAACTTCATCGTATTGAAGATGTCACTATAGTTAAAGCTAAACGTTGCTCGATCGTCTTCCATAAACGAATAACGTAAGCCTGTATTGACCATAAACATTGGCTTTCTGGTAAATTGTAAGCCTTTCTCTTCGCCTCTATACATGGTAAAAACAGATAGGTTTAAACTTTTGGTAGCTTTAAAATTGTTGAACATTCTAAAATTGTAAACCACATTATCAACTTCGATAGTTTCTCTCACAATATCATCTGCAGTAGCGACATCAGTTGGTGCTGTCAATGTTTCTGCAATTCCTTTTTGTGTTCTGGAGTACAGGTCAAAACTTAAGTTGAAATTCCACCATTTGGTTGGTCTAAAATTGCCGTTCAATTCTATACCAAATGCTGTTGTGTTATCGAAGTTGTCGTAGGTTAAAATATTCTTGTTGACATCCAAACGGTCTATAAAGACGGCTCTGTTGATTTCATCCTCAACCAATCTATAAAACACGCCTCCAGTAATAGATCCGCTTTCAAATTTTCTTGTGTAATTGGCTTCAATAGAATTAGTGAATTGTGGTTGTAATTCAGTATTTCCAAATGACGAAATTAAAGGTGTACTCCATTCTCTAATTGGGTTCACTTGTTGTAAGCCTGGTCGATCGACACGACGACTATAACTCATTTGATATGAGTTTTTTTCGCTTGGACTATAGGTCACAAATGCCGAAGGATATACTTGGACATAGTCATTTTCAAATGGAGTGTTTTCAGTTGAATTTTCAGAAGACCTAACTGCGTTGGCGTCTTCCGTTACGCTTTCGGCTCTTAACCCAACTTGGTAACTCCATTTTTCAAACGTTTTGCCATAAGTGGCATACAATGAGTAAATATCTCTTTTGTAATCAAAATCGGTTTGTGGTGTTGGGATATATTCGTCACCATTATTTGGTATGTTGTCCTGATTTTCGTTAACAGATAGACCAGTAGAACTATAATCAATTTTAGTGTCAAATAATCGTGCTTCTGCACCAATTTCCAATTTTGTTTTTTCTGATAGCGGATTCACATAATCGACGTTGATGGTTGTTTGATCTCTGTCTGTAAACACGAAATCTTTATAGTTTGGTGGGAACGAAAAATTAACAAAATTAAAGTTTGAAATTTCATCTTGACCAAATACACTATAATCGGCTTCAATGTCTAACTTTTCACCTTCTTTTTTGAACTTATGATTATACACACCATTGTATTGCGATGAAACATTGTCAGTGGCATTATCAAATAATTGAAGTTGTAAGGGTTGGTTTGGATATTGTACACCTGTAGAGCCTTCTCCAATACCATCATATACATTCTGATTGGTAAAAAATGAAACGGTATTGTTGTCATTCATGTAGAAATCCAAGCCAACTTTGTACAAATGTGATTTGTTGTTATTGAAAAAATCAAACGACTGAACAGAATTGTCATCCAAACGTTCAATGCTTCCATAATTGGCTGATTTTCCGATATTGTTGCCATAATTGCCATAAAGATTGAATTTTCCATTTCGATAATTCATATCAATAGAGCTATTGAATTTGGCATAAATCTCTTTGGTCAATCCAATATTGATGTTTCCATTAAACCCAATATTGGTGTTTTTGTGAAGAATGATATTGATGATACCACTCATCCCTTCTGGATTGTATTTGGCTGAAGGGTTGGTAATCAGTTCAATTTGTTTGATAGAAGTTGATGGAATTTGCTTTAATAACTGTGCAATCGGGACATTAGATAGTTTGCCGTCAACCATGACACGAACATTTTCATTGCCACGCAAACTGATATTTCCTGTTTGTTGATCGACATTAACTGACGGGATGTTATTCATGATGTCAGAAGCGGTTGGTCCAGAGGTTGTTAAATCTTTACCGACATTAATGACCTTTCTATCCACTTTCTGTTGGATTGTGGATACTTCTGCAACGACAGTAACTTCATCAAGACTGGCAATATCTTCTTCTAGCAAGATGTCGCCTAAACGGATTTCGTAATTGTCCTTGCTGATTTCAACAGTTTTAGAAACAGTTTTAAATCCAATATATTGAATACTTACAATGACTTTTCCTAATGGAATTTTGTCTATTTCAAAAGTTCCATCATCTTTGGTGATACCACCAGTGATGGTTTCATTGGAAGTGTTTTTGATGATAACATTGACATAAGGAAGAGGTTGGTTGAGCGACGCATCAATGATTCGTCCAGAAACCAAGCCGCCTCGAGGATCAGATTTTGCTGGTTGTGCATTAATGATAGACGTTAACAATAGTGCACAGAGAAACAGTAGTTTTTTCATTTTTTGATTGATTTTTGATTGATTAGTTTATTGCAACTGATTAGGTTGTTATCTCATAGACGCTTAAATTTGAATCGTGTTACTCTTTTTAACACACCTTAACAACTTTTTAACACTCAAGCTAAACGATGAAGAAGAAAACATTGGTTTTTGGAGCCTCCACAAATTCACAGCGATACTCTTATTTTGCAATAGAAAGATTAAAACATTTTGGACATGAAGTAGTCGCTTTTGGGTTAAAGGAAGGCAATGTTGCAGGTGTAACGATTGATACTGAACTGCAACAGTATAAAGATTTGGATACAGTGACATTATATTTGAATCCACAGCGTCAAGAAGAATATTACGACTATATCATTTCGTTACAGCCCAAACGTGTCATCTTCAATCCAGGCACAGAAAATCTTGAATTCTATAAATTATTAAAAGAAAATCATATTGATTTTGAAGTAGCCTGTACACTTGTTTTATTGTCGACGAATCAATATTAAGCCTATAAAGGTGATGATGCCGTTATAGATTAACAATTCATACCCAAACTTGTAGCCACCCAAATATTCTGAAGGCATATTGGCTAATATATAGCTAATCAAAACCGAAGCAATAGCAACATAAGGAACCAATTTGTCCTTTATTTTGTGCTTGGTGAGTATTCCAAAGGCAAACAATCCCAGCAATGGACCGTAAGTATATCCAGCAACAGTTAGAATACCACTGATAACACTTTGGTTGAGTATATAATAAAAACAAATAATGACGATAATCATTAATACACTCATTCCAATATGTACTTTTTTACGTGTTCTTTTTTGGGTATGTTCAGGCCGTTTTTCGATATTTAAAAAATCAATACAAAATGATGTCGTTAACGCTGTCAATGCACTATCAGCACTTGAGTAGGCAGCTGCGATAAGCCCTAAAATGAAGAAAATAGCTACAGACAAGCCCAAGTCAGAATTGAGGGCAATTTCAGGATATAGTAAATCTGTTTTTATAACACCATCGACCATTGGGACATTAATGCCTTTGGTTTCTGCAAAAACAAAAAGTAAGGCACCTAACAATAAAAACACAAAGTTCACAAAAACCAAAACAATACTAAAAGTAACCATGTTTTTTTGTGCATCTTTTAAAGACTTGCAAGTGAGGTTTTTCTGCATCATATCTTGATCCAGTCCTGTCATGCATATCGCAATAAACATACCTCCCAAAAATTGTTTCAAGAAATGGTTTTTAGCCAAAATATCATCAAAAAAGAAAATTTTGTCATACTTTTTTATGGCATCACTACCAATAAAGTCGCCCAATCCCCAACCCATTTGTTGATAAATAAGTACAATGGTAACAACTAAAGCTACGAGCATTAGCAAGGTTTGAATAGTATCGGTCCAAACAACTGTTTTTACACCACCTCTAAATGTATATAAAAGGATTAGCAAAACAGAAATAATAACAGTAAGAGGAAAAGGGAAGTTCCAATGTTTGAAAACAAATTCATGAAGAACACTTGCTACCAAAAACAATCTAAATGCTGAACCAAGTACTCTGGAAACAAAAAAGAACAGTGCTCCTGTTTTATGGCTGACAATACCAAATCGGTCACCTAAATACTCATAAATAGAAGTAACATTTAGCCTATAATATATTGGCATTAATACAAATGCAATGACAAAGTATCCAAATAAATACCCAAAAACGACTTGCATATAGCCAAACATACCACTACCTACATCACCTGGAACAGATATAAAAGTCACACCACTTAACGAGGCTCCAATCATTCCAAAGGCGACCAGAAACCATGGTGAAGATTTGTTAGCTCTAAAAAATGAATCGTTACTATCTTCTTTTCCAGTGAGATAAGAGATAAATATTAAAACTCCAAAATAAATGGCAATTAGAATGAGAACATGTATGGGCTGCATAAATTGTAGATAAGAAAGCGAAATATACAAAATAACAGCACAAAACCTTTAATGTTTGAATATATTAAGGCTCTTTTTCAAAACTGATGTAGATGATTTTGCACTTTAAAACAAGAATCAATTAGTAAAATGATGACATATGGAGACATAAAACGATGAGTTATTAAGAATTAAAAAAAATGCGCTATTTTTGGATTCTTTAATTTTAACAATATTAAGTGATTTTTAAATGAAAAAAATTTACATTTCTTTAGTTTTATGCTTTTTTATAGCCAATTCTTGGTCACAAGAATACAAACGAATGATTACTGCTGGCACCTACACAGTACAAGAAATTCAGGCCGAAGCTGAAGCTTATTTCGCAATTGTAGGCACAGAAAGAGGTAAAGGTTATAATCCTTATAAAAGATGGGAATACAACGCTTTGCGAAATATGGATGAAAACGGGATGCTCAAATCGCCTGAATTTTACTTCAACGAACTTCAAAATTACAACAGCTACATCAATCAAAACAGGTCTGTTGCTTATAATGGCAATTGGGAGCAACTAGGCCCTACATCTTGGAATGCCACTTCTGGTTGGAATCCAGGTGTAGGTAGGGTGACTTCTATAGCGGTTGATAAAACCAATAATAACCACATCATTGTGGGAGCTAACACTGGTGGTGTATGGAAAACCATTAATGGTGGTATATCTTGGACTGTTTTAACAGACAATTTATCTAACCTGAATGTCTATGCCTTGGCAATCGATCCGACAAATTCATCAACCTATTTTTGGGGTTCGACAGGTGGTACTATATTTAAATCTACCGATGCTGGTGCTACATGGAATTTTTTAGCTTCTACAGGTTCTGGTAATGTCAATAAAATTCTAATAGATCCAACAAATACAAACAAAATGTATTGCAGCGTTGAAGGAGGAGGGATTTTTAAGTCAACCAACGGAGGAGTTGTTTGGACTATAATCAATCCATCAGCAACAACTGGATATGATGTTGAGTTTAAACCTGGCAATACCAATGTTATTTATGCATCAGGAACACAATTTTATAAATCAACCGATGGAGGTGCGACCTTCAACACGGGTAATTCGCTTTCTAATTGGACACAACAATACGTAAGTGGTACCCTCGATTGGATATCCTCTGGAGCAAATCAAAATAACTCTGTAACTCCAAGAACGGGTAACGGGTTAGGGTTGTTTTATATCAATAATTATACCCAGCCAACTACGAGGTTGGTTTCTCCTGCGCTTAATATGTCAGGTGCAACAAATCCAGTGCTTAAGTTTTCGTTTACCCAAGCTGTTTGGGCTGGAGATCAGGATGAGCTAAAGGTATTGTATAAAACGTCGGCAGGTGGTAATTGGGTAGAATTGGCTAATTATACCAATAATATTACTGCCTGGTCAGATATTACCTTGAATTTACCAAATGTGACTTCAAATTATTATATCGCTTTTGAAGGTAAGGCAAAATACGGACATGGTATTACGTTAGATGATATTTCTGTTGAAGCCACAAATTTAGGTGTAGTGTTTCAAGAAGGGTTTGAAAACGTGGCCAATCTTTTTGGTGGAGGGCCTAAGATGATAGGTGTTTCTGCTGCTGATCCTTCTGTAGTGTATGTTTTGGAAGCTGTCTCAGGTGTTTTTGGCGGATTTCACAAATCTACTGACAGTGGTAGTACATTCACAAAGTTGGACCATGCAGGAAAAAATTATTTTGGCTATAGTTCAGACCCAACAGACGTCAATGACGCTGATAGAGGGCAGGCTCCAAGAGATATGGATATTGCAGTTCATCCAACTAATATCAATGATGTTCATATCGCTGGAATTAATACATGGCGTTCAGTAGATGGAGGTGCCAATTTTAATATTACTTCACAATGGACACCCGGAAATGCTTCATCCCAAAATATTGGGTATTGCCATGCAGATGTTGATATTTTAGAATTTGTAGGTAATAAATTATATGTAGGGACTGATGGAGGTATCTATGTGGCAAATAATCCGACGAATGTAAATTCAACATTTTATACAGATTTGACACCAGGTCTTGGAATTAGACAATTTTATAAAATTGGAATTAGTCAAACAAGCCCAGTTGTGGTAAGTGGTGGTGCTCAAGATAATGGGACTTCAGTTTATACGACCGCAGGTGTTTGGAGAGATTGGCTAGGAGCTGATGGTATGGAGTCTTTTGTAGATAAAAATAATAATAACATCCTTTACGGTACGTCTCAATTTGGATCATTATACAAGTCAACTAACGGAGGGAACTCTTATTTTGGTTTTAGCACGCCTGATGGTAAATCTGGTAATTGGATTACGCCTTTTGAGCAGGACCCAATTCTTGCTAACGTTATCTATTCGGGTTATGATCAAGTTTATAAATCTTTAAATGGAGGTTCAACTTGGTCTGCTATTTCTCAAAATTTTGGAGGTAATTTGAATCATTTAAAAATAGCGCCATCCAATAGTAATATCATGTTTGCCGCAAGAGGAAGCAGTTTGTATAAAACCTCAAATGGAGGAGCGACTAATTGGAGTTTGTTGGGAGGTTTTTCAGGGTCTATTAATTCAATTGCCATACATCCTACCAATCCTAATAAAATAGCCATTGCTACAACTGGTATTCAAAAAGTATATGTATCAATTGATGGAGGAACTAATTGGACTCCATACCTATTTGACTTGCCTGGTTATAGTGCATTGGCACTCGCTTGGCAAAATAATGCAAATGAAGGTTTGTATTTGGGAATGAATTATGGTGTTTATTATATTGATAATGCAAGTGGAAATAGCTGGCAACCATTTAGCAACAATTTGCCAAATGTAGAGATCAGTGAATTAGAAATAAACACTTCAGACGGAAAAATTTATGCTGCCACTTATGGTAGAGGTTTATGGAGATCACCTTTGTTTGACCCAAATTTGGGTGTTGAAGACATTGAACTTAATAATGTTGCTTTGTATCCTAATCCGGCTAAAAATGAAGTGAATTTGTCTTGGACTAAAAATGAAGAAGTATCTATTCGAATTTTTAATGCACTCGGTAAATTGATGTACTATTCAAAAAACGTAAGTATAAATAATTCATACAAAATAGATACCTCTCAATATGCAACAGGATTGTACTTTGTACAAATCAACAACCAACAGGGTGTGGTTACCAAGAAATTGATAGTTAAGTAATTTCGATACGATCTAATTGTAAAACCGCAAATTCACGTTGAAATCATTCGTGAATTTGTGGTTTTTTCGTTTAAATTAAGAAAGTTTAATCTAGTTGCTTTGCAAATTTATTTACAATATTTAAATATAAAAACATTCGTGTATTCGTGGCTATATATTCAGTAAAATTGTAAATTGCGGCTATGGAATTTTCTTCAAAACTTCTCGAAAAAGCCGTCAACGAAATGTCACAATTGCCAGGTATTGGCAAGCGTACTGCGCTACGTTTGGTATTGCATTTATTGCGTCAACCCAACGAGCAAACCAATCAATTGGCAATGGCTTTGCAAACTATGCGAAATAAAATAAAATTTTGTAACAGTTGTCATAACATTAGTGATACCAACCTGTGCGAAATTTGTGCAAATCCACATAGATTGGATGATATCATTTGCGTTGTTGAAGATGTAAGGGACGTGATGGCCATAGAAAACACAAGCTCTTTTAGAGGGTTGTACCATGTATTGGGAGGCAAAATATCACCAATGGATGGGATTGGTCCAAACGATCTGAATATTCAAAGTCTGGTGAATAAAGTGAAGGAGGGTAAGATTAAGGAGTTGATTTTTGCATTAAGTTCAACAATGGAAGGCGACACGACCAATTTTTATATTTTCAAACAAATACAAGACTGTAATGTCATTACTTCAACAATCGCACGAGGTATTTCTGTTGGTAACGAATTGGAATATACCGACGAGATCACTTTGGGTCGAAGTATTATGAATCGTATTCCTTTTGAATCTTCTTTAAAATTATAGGTCGCTTTTGAAACTTTCAGTTGTCATACTAAATTATAATGTACGCTACTTTTTAGAACTGTGTCTAAAAAGTGTACAAGCCGCAATCGCCAATATTGATGCAGAGATTATTGTGGTCGATAATAAGTCTTCCGATGGCAGTTGTGAGATGGTAAAACAACTTTTTCCTAATATTATATTAATTGAAAACAAAGAGAATTTTGGGTTTTCTAAAGGAAATAATATTGGTGTGGCCAAGGCAAAGGGAGATTACCTTTGCATTTTGAATCCTGACACAGTTGTTGGTGAAACAACCTTTGAAACATTACTGGAATTTGCCGAAAAACAGCAAAATTTAGGAATTATTGGCTGTAAATTAATTGATGGGAAAGGTGTTTTTCTTCAAGAAAGTAAACGGAATATTCCAACACCAATGGTTTCCATTAAAAAAATGTTGGGATTTTCTAACACTTATTATGCCAAGCATATCGAGCCCAACGAAATTGGAAAAGCAGATATTTTTGTTGGAGCTTTTATGGTTTTAAAAAGAGAAGTGTACAACAATGTTGGTGGTTTTGACGAGGATTATTTTATGTATGGCGAGGATATTGATTTGTCCTATAAAATTTTAAAAGCTAATTATATTAATTACTACAATGGCTCAACTACAATAATTCATTTCAAGGGAGAAAGTACTCTGAAAGATAAAACATACGCTAAACGTTTTTTTGGTGCCATGCAGATTTTCTACAACAAACATTTTAAATCCAACATTGTGTTTGATATGCTGGTCTGGTTTGGTATCAAATTTTCCATTTTTTTATCCAAAGAAGCTTCAGTTCGTTTAGATAAAGTATATCAACATGCTATTTTGTCTTATGGGGCACATGCAAGTCTTAACACGCAGTTTCCTTTTGAAGTTGACTTGGTTCAAGATTTTACTAATATAAAGCCTAATACTCAAGTCATTTTTGATGCCAATACATTAAGCCATTCAGAAATTATAGATTATTTGGATCATTCGGATAAAAATAAAGGGCTCACCTTCAAAATACTTCCTAATGGTGCTGATTTTATTATTGGGAGCAATAGCTCAAAAAGTAGAGGAGAGGTCATTAAACTTCTATAGAAATAGAGATAAAAAAGCAATTAACAATTTGTAAAATATAATTGAATATGCAATGAAGTATGGCATTTTTCACTAATTTTGCATCAACAAATACCAAATTTAGTATTACAATAAGAATATGGCAAAGTTTGAACTAAAACTCCCAAAAATGGGAGAAAGTGTAGCAGAAGCAACAATCACATCATGGTTAAAGAACATTGGCGACACTATCGAAGCAGATGAGGCAGTATTGGAGATTGCAACAGATAAAGTAGATAGCGAAGTGCCAAGTGAAGTTGAAGGTGTTTTGATAGAAAAGCTTTTTAATGTTGATGATGTTGTACAAGTTGGTCAAACAATAGCCATAATAGAAACAGATGCTAATGTATCAGTAGACACTTCTGCTCCTAAAGCTGAACCTGTTAAACAAGCTGCTGTAGAGATTGCTTCTGTAGCTCAAGTCGCTCAAACGGTTGAAGCTGCAAAAACTTCAGTTGCTCCAGTAGTTTCATCGGAAGACCGTTTTTATTCACCATTGGTAAGAAACATAGCAAAACAAGAAGGGGTTACCCAAGCAGAATTAGACACGCTTTCAGGAACAGGAAAAGAAGGACGCGTAACAAAAAACGATATTCTAGCTTATATAGAAAATAGAAGTTCAAAACCTGTACCGCAAGAAACTACAACTCCAAAAACAGAGGCGCCAAAAACGGCTCCAGTTCAATCCAATGGTGTCGAACAACCAAAAGCTGCTCCTGTGGTAGCAAGTGGTGATGATGAGATTATTGAAATGTCAAGAATGGGCAAATTGATTGCACATCACATGGTAGAGTCTGTTCAGACTTCGGCCCATGTTCAAAGTTTTATCGAAGCTGACGTTACTAAAATTTGGAATTGGAGAAATAAAGTTAAAGACGAATTCCAAAAGCGTGAAGGCGAAAACTTGACCTTTACACCGATATTTATGGAAGCGGTTGCAAAAGCCATTAAACAGTTTCCTATGATGAATATTTCGGTTCAGGGCGATTCTATAATTAAAAAGAAACATATTAATCTTGGTATGGCTGCAGCACTTGCAGATGGAAATTTAATCGTACCAGTCATTAAAGATGCAGATCAGCTCAATTTGGTTGGGATGACCAAAAAAGTAAATGACCTAGCTAACAGAGCACGATTAAATCAACTTAAACCAGACGATATCCAAGGAGGAACTTATACAGTAACCAACGTTGGTACATTTGGCAGTATCATGGGTACTCCAATCATCAATCAGCCACAAGTTGGTATTCTGGCTCTTGGAGCAATCAGGAAAGTGCCAGCAGTTGTGGAGACTCCAGAAGGTGATTTTATCGGTATTCGTTACCGAATGTTCTTATCGCATTCATACGACCATAGAGTAGTAAATGGAGCGCTTGGTGGACAATTTGTAAAAGCCGTAAAAGACTATTTGGAAGCTTGGGACAGCAATCGCGAGTTTTAACCTTCATTTTAAATAAAAAATTAAAAGCCTTAATATCTGTTAAGGCTTTTTTATTTCTCATTATCTTTGTTCAAAATTTATAGCATGAATCTCAACCTTACAAAGCCCATCTGTTTTTTCGACCTTGAAACTACAGGAATCAATATTACTAATGATAGAATTGTAGAAATCTCAATTCTTAAAGTCTATCCAGATGGTAAGGAAGAAAGCAAGACGTGGATGGTCAATCCAACGATTCCAATTCCAAAAGAAGTGACTGCAATTCATGGTATTTCTGATGCTGATGTCGCTGATAAACCAACTTTTAAGGAACTCGCCAAAGAGATTTATAATATGATCAAAGATTCCGATTTAGGAGGTTTTAATTCCGACAGATTTGATATTCCGTTGTTGGCTGAAGAGATGCTTCGCGCAGAAGTTGATTTTGATATGAAAAACAGAGTATCCATCGATGTGCAAACTATTTTTCATAAAATGGAACAACGCACACTATCAGCAGCTTATAAATTTTATTGCGATAAAAATTTGGACGATGCACATAGTGCTGAAGCAGATACCAATGCCACTTTTGAGGTCCTAAAAGCACAATTGGCAAAGTATGATGAACTCGAAAATGACACCAAGTTTTTGGCAGAATTCAGTTCACGCAAAAAATTTGCCGATTTTGCAGGGTTCATTACGTACAATAAAAAAGGTGAAGAGTGTTTCTCCTTCGGAAAACATAAAGGCAAACGCGTTGAAGATGTATTAAATGATGAGCCAGGTTATTTTGGTTGGCTCCTCAATGCCGATTTTCCGTTATATACTAAAAAAGTGCTAACAGCCATTAAGTTGAGAGCGTTTAACAATAAATTAGATTAGTATGAAACTCATTTGCATAGGACGCAATTATACCGATCATATAAAGGAGCTTGCTAACGAGCGACCAAGCGATCCAGTGGTGTTTTTTAAACCAGACACAGCCATTTTATTGAAAAAACAACCATTTTTTATTCCAGATTTTTCCGACGATATACATCATGAAGTCGAAATCTTAATCAAAATCAATAAAGTAGGAAAGCATATCGATAAAAAATTTGCTCATAAATATTATGACGAAATAGGTCTTGGTATCGATTTTACAGCACGCGATTTGCAGAACCAGTTAAAAGACAAAGGATTGCCTTGGGAAAAGGCAAAAGCCTTTGATGGCGCTGCTGTCATTGGAGATTGGATGCCAAAATCAAAATTTGAAAATATTGAAAATATTACATTCACATTGCATAAAAATGACGATATTGTACAACAAGGCAATACCAGTCACATGCTATGGAAAATTGATGAACTTATCGAATATGTGTCAAAATATTTTACTTTAAAGATTGGAGATATTATCTTTACGGGAACGCCATCAGGTGTTGGCAAGGTAGTTGCTAACGATGTCTTAAAAGGTTTTATAGAAGATAGGCAACTATTTTCAGTAACAGTTAAATAAATGGAACAACATTATAAATTATTCAGAGTCAAAGAATTGGCAGATGGTGACAGTGATTTTGTCATGGCATTGGCACAGGCATTTTTAGAAGAAGTACCAGAAGATGCCGAACGACTTAAAAATGCAGTCGCTCTTGAAGACTATTACACAGCATATCAGGCTGCTCACAAAATGAAGCCAACCGTCGATTTGTTTGAGCTTGGAGTATTGCAAGATTTAATTACCGTACAAGATTGGGGAAAACTCGAAAAGAAAGGTCAAGACGTTTCTAAAGAGCTACAATTGGTATTGGATGCTGTCCAAAATGCATCAAACGAAATTAGAAAAGACTTTAATTTATAATGCAAGCTGAAATTATTACCATTGGCGATGAGATTCTCATTGGTCAAGTTATTGATACCAATTCAGCATTTATAGCACAACAACTTAATAAAATTGGTGTTTCTGTCTATCAGATTACTTCTGTTCAGGATGATAGAGAGCATATTATAAAATCCTTTAAAGAGGCAGAAGCCAATGCAGATATCATTATCATTACAGGAGGTTTAGGGCCAACCAAAGATGATATTACCAAAAAAACGATTGCAGACTATTTTAATGATACATTAATTAGAAGCGATGCGGTTACCGAAAACGTGAAAGCCTTGTGGAAAAATTTCAATCAAGAGCCTTCCCAAGTTAATCTCGATCAAGCATTAGTGCCATCCAAGGCTAAAGTACTGATGAACAGATATGGAAGCGCTCCTGGGATGTGGCTCGAAAAAAATGGAAAGATATTTGTCTCGCTTCCAGGTGTTCCTTTTGAGATGAAAGCCTTGATTGATGATGAGGTCATCCCAAAACTTCGCAAAACCTTTCGGTTTCCATTCATCCTTCATAAAACAATTTTAACCTACGGTCTTGGAGAGAGTAATCTTGCAGCAAGAATAGAAACGTGGGAAGACAATTTGCCTTCTTTTATAAAATTGGCCTATTTGCCAAGCCTTGGAAAAGTCAGACTGCGGTTATCAGCCAAATCGATGGATAGAGCTTTGGTTGAAACCGAAATGAACAAGCAAGTTGACTTGTTGTTACCTCAAATTGAAGATATTTTTGTTGGTTTTGAGCAAGACGAATCCATCGAAGCTATTATAGGTCTTCAGTTGACACAATCGAACAGGACTGTTGCCACAGCCGAAAGTTGTACAGGAGGAAAGATTGCCGAATCTTTCACTGCCAATGCTGGTTCTTCGCGCTATTTTAAAGGAAGTATTGTAAGCTATGCAACCGAAGCCAAGATCAACGTCTTAAAGGTTGACAAAACTATTATTGATCAATTTTCGGTGGTCAGCAGTCAAGTTGCCGAAGCGATGGCGTCGTCTGCCTTGCAAATGTTTGATACCGATTATGCTATTGCCACTACAGGAAATGCAGGTCCAACCAAAGGCGATGCAGATGCCGAAGTTGGTACTGTTTTTATTGCCATAGCTACAAAAACCAAAGTTTATTCTGAAAAATTTAATTTTGGCAATCATCGTACAAAAGTGATCAATAAAGCAGTAAACAAGGCGTTTGAAATGCTTCAAAAAGAAATTTTAAAAAAGTAACAATTTTAGTTTGTTGATATTGTAAAGTTTTACTAAATTTGCAGCCTGTTTTAAAATATCTGTGATTGTTTGTAAAGCGATCAAAATTATAAACAGAACAAATAACAAATTTAAAGTTAGAAAGAATGTCAAGAGTTTGTGAACTTACTGGAAAAAAAGCGATGGTNNCGTTTCTACATTCCTGAAGAGGATAAATGGGTAACTTTAAAAGTTTCTACATCTGCATTAAAGACAATCAACAAAATTGGTATTACTGCAGCAATCAAAGAAGCAAAAACTAAAGGTTTTTTAAAATAAATAGCATAACGCGTTAAAGACACGTACAATGGCAAAGAAAGGTAATAGAATACAAGTAATATTAGAATGTACAGAGCACAAAGAGTCTGGGCAACCAGGAACTTCTCGTTACATTACAACAAAAAATAAAAAGAATACGCCAGACAGAATGGAGATTAAAAAATTTAATCCTATCCTTAAGCGTATGACAGTTCATAAAGAGATAAAATAATTAAGTCATGGCAAAG
This sequence comes from Flavobacteriaceae bacterium UBA5534, assembly GCA_002426015.1. GTDB lineage: Bacteria > Bacteroidota > Bacteroidia > Flavobacteriales > Flavobacteriaceae > Aquaticitalea. The sequence continues at coordinate 76,126 of DINS01000009.1, read as the reverse complement.
AAATCAGTAGCATCGTTACAAACAGGATCTAAAAGATTAACCAAAGCTATAAAAATGGTTAAATCTCCAAAAACAGGCGCTTACATGTTTGTTGAGTCAGTAATGGCACCAGAGTTTGTGGACGAGTTTTTAAAGAAAAACTAAATATAATCTATATATTTTTTTACAACTGCTTTCATTTGAAAGCAGTTTTTTTATGGCTATATTTGAGCCGAAAAGTGACAAATTAGCAGACTTTATAATTAGGCTTAATTGTTGATTTAGCTTCACAAATTAGTAATACCATGAGTTTTTTTAAAAAAATATTTTCTTCAGAAAAAAAAGAAACATTAGATAAAGGGTTAGAGAAATCTAAAACAACTTTCTTTACAAAGCTTAATAAAGCGGTCGCTGGAAAGTCTAAAGTTGATGATGAGGTTCTTGATAATCTTGAAGAAATACTTGTATCTAGTGATGTTGGTGTTAATACGACATTAAAAGTTATTAAACGTATTGAAGAGCGTGTTGCTAAAGATAAATACCTTGGAACTTCTGAGTTAAATCAAATTCTTCGCGAAGAAATAGCAGGATTATTATCAGAAATTGATAGTGGTAATGCTACCGAGTTTACAATTCCAAAAGATAAAAAACCATACGTAATAATGGTTGTTGGTGTTAATGGTGTTGGTAAAACAACAACCATTGGTAAATTAGCATCACAATTTAAAAAGCAAGGCCTAAAAGTTGTTTTAGGTGCAGCAGATACTTTTAGAGCTGCAGCGATAGACCAATTACAAGTTTGGGCTGATAGAGTAGATGTACCAATGGTACGACAAGACATGGGAAGCGATCCTGCTTCTGTAGCTTTTGACACCTTAAAAAGTGCTGTTACTCAAGATGCTGATGTGGTTATTATTGATACTGCTGGTCGTTTGCACAATAAAGTTAATTTAATGAACGAGTTAACTAAAGTAAAACGCGTCATGCAAAAAGTAGTTGACGATGCGCCTCACGATGTGTTACTAGTTTTAGATGGTTCAACTGGTCAGAATGCTTTTGAGCAAGCAAAACAGTTTACAGCTGCTACTGAAGTTACTTCTTTGGCTGTAACAAAACTAGACGGAACAGCAAAAGGTGGTGTGGTGATTGGTATTTCTGATCAATTTCAAATTCCTGTAAAATATATTGGAGTAGGTGAAGGTATTGACGACCTTCAGGTTTTCAATAAATTTGAATTTGTAGATTCATTCTTCAAGTAAAACTTCGTCACTTCGAGTGGTTTTTAAAACGCTAGTGTTTAAAAATTGTATCGAGAAGCTAACACAATTATATTTAAGTGTTCTATTTTTAGTATTTTTAATAAAAATATTAATCATGAAGTCATTTCTATTTGTTTTCACTTTTCTCTTAATTTTTTCCTGTAAGAACTCTGAATCTAAAACAGAGGATGACAAAAAATCGTCAACAGATATTAGTGCTATTTCTACTAAAGACTTCAGAGAATTTAAGGTTTTAGATTCAAAACATATCAATTCGTCTGATTTATGGATGCCTTTCAATACAGCTTTAGAAAGTTTTACTGAAAGCACCTATGAAAATTTAAAGCCTCTTATTTTAGAACAAGATATTCCAACACTTCAAAAGCATATACGAGATGGTAAATTATCGTATGAGAATTTAACTAAATTCTATCTGTATCGTATCAGAAAATTTGATAGAGAAAACGATTTATCACTAAACTCTGTTATTGCGTTAAATCCTAATGTTATAGAAGAGGCAAAACAAAAAGATATCGATTTAAAAAACAAAATGCTTAAGCATCTTATTTTCGGAATGCCAATTTTACTAAAAGATAACATCAATACATCAGCAATGTCAACTACTGCAGGAGCAGTTGCATTAAAGGATAACAAAACGGACGATGCGTTTATTGTTCAACGCTTAAAAGATAGAGGAGCACTCATTTTAGGAAAAGCTAATTTAAGTGAATGGGCTTATTTTTTCTGTGGTGATTGCCCAAGTGGTTATAGTGCTATTGGTGGCCAAACCTTAAACCCTTATGGACGTAAAATTATTGATACAGGAGGTTCGAGTTCTGGTAGTGGAATCGCAGTATCTTCAAATTTTTGTGTTGCTGCTGTTGGTAGTGAAACGTCTGGTTCTATTTTATCACCTTCGAGTCAAAACTCAATTGTAGGGCTAAAACCAACTATTGGTTTGTTAAGTAGAAGTGGTATTGTGCCAATTTCTTCAACTTTAGATACTCCAGGACCTATGACTAAAAATGTAACTGACAATGCTATTATGTTAGAAGCTATGTTTGGTTATGATGCAAACGATTTTAAATCTATACAGCTTAAAAGAAGTCTTGCTTTTGATGAAGGGTTTAAAGATTTTAGTGTTAAAGGCAAACGCTTTGGAGCTTTCAAACGTTTAATGGAAGATTCTTTATATGTTAAAGCAATTGAAGACTTAAAATTAAAAGGCGCAGTTATCGTTGAAATTGAAGAAGAAAAAGTAGAGCTTCCAGATTTTTTAAGGCTCCTTAATTTAGATATGAAAAATGATTTACCAGTGTATTTATCTGCTTCAGCCGATAAATCTTTAACGGTAAAATCTGTGCAAGATGTGATTGAGTTTAATAAAAAAGATTCAATAAACACAATGCCTTATGGACAAAAACTTTTTGAAGGTATTGTAGCTGATAATGCTACAGATGAAGAGTTTGACGCTATAAAAAACACCTTAAAAACTAACGGAAAACTGTTTTTTGATATACCAACAAAAGCACACAATTTAGATGGTTTCTTATCTATAAATAATTATCATGCAGGCTTTGCTGCTGTGGCAGAATATCCTGCTATTACAGTACCAATGGGTTATAATGAAAAAGGTGCTCCAAGAGGATTAACGTTTATAAGTGAGCCTCTCTCTGAAATGGAATTGTTAGGTTGGGCTTATGATTATGAGCAAGCTACAAAAAAGAGAGTTGCACCAAAAAATTATAACTAATTAGTTAAGGCATTAATTTTTTGCCATAATTCATCATCAAATCCAGATAATCCAAATGTTGGGTTTTCTGGGTTAGCTACTTCACCCATTCGTATAACAACTAATTTCTTACTAGGAACCACATAAATTTTTTGGTCGTTTTTACCTAAAGCAGCATACATATCATTTGGTGCATTAGGAATAAGACTTCCACTAAATTCAAATTGTGTTTGTGGTAAATGAAAAGTCGATTTCCCATTTAACCACCATAAATAACCATAAGCAAGATTAATACTCTGTGAAGTATTTGTTGCCTCGTTTAAAAACGCTTCAGGAACTATTTGAGTGTTTTCCCATTTCCCTTTGGCATAAATCATTAATCCAAAACGAGCCATACTACGAGTATTACTCCAATACACACTTAAATCTCCCACAGGAATCCAACTGCCACTCATGCCAATTCTATCTCTCAATTTGGTATTAAAATACGTACTCCAAGTTTGATTGCTTGTTTGTGCAACGACATCTTGCATTTTTACATATACATTATGGTAAGCCCAACGCGTTCCTGCATCAGCTACATATTGTAGGTTAGCAGGCGATACATCGTCACCTAACGTATCATCTAACCCAGAATTCATCGAGAGTAAGTTTTTGCAAGTAATTAAATTCTCTTTTGCTAAAGGAGCACTTGTCCAACCAGTTCCTAAATAGTCAGAAACTTTACTGTTAATATTAATCAATCCTTCATCTTGTGCTATTCCAGATACTGCTGTTGTTAATGTTTTTCCTGCACTTGCCCAATACCAAGGTGATGTTGATGAGTGACCATTCATGTAACTTTCAACAACAATTTTTCCGTTGTGTAATATGATAAATCCTTTAGTGTTTTTAAGCGCTAAATAATCTAAAAGTGGCTGTAATTGGCTTTGATTCCATCCTAAATCTGAAGGAGAAACGGTTTCCCAAGTTTCAGAATTAAGAGGCGGAAAGTAAGTCGCTTCAGGAGTTGGATCAGTATCAGTTGGTGTGTCTGAAGAGGAGCAACTCGTCAAAAAAATAAGTAAAACAGCATAAAGTAGGTATGAAGTTTTCATGAGTAGTTTTTATTTAAGACTGTTAAATATATAAAAGGTTTAAAGATGTTGTATCTTTGCACACTAAAATTTTTGAAATGAGAACAAAATCTCTAAAAAAGAATAAAATCAATGTTGTTACATTAGGATGTAGCAAAAATGTGTATGATAGTGAAGTACTTATGGGACAACTTAAAGCCAGTGGCAAAGATGTTGTGCATGAGGAAGAAGGAAATATTGTGGTAATTAACACCTGTGGTTTTATAAATAATGCCAAAGAAGAGAGTGTGAATACCATTTTAGAGTTTATGCAAAAAAAGGAAGATGGTGAAGTTGATAAAGTTTTTGTAACAGGATGTTTAAGTGAACGTTACAAACCAGATTTACAGAAAGAAATTCCTAATGTTGATGAGTATTTTGGTACTACAGAGTTACCTTTATTATTAAAAGCTTTAGGAGCAGATTATAAACACGAATTAATTGGAGAACGTTTAACAACAACACCAAAAAATTACGCATATCTTAAAATTGCTGAAGGTTGCGACAGACCTTGCAGTTTTTGTGCTATTCCTTTAATGCGCGGAAAACACAAATCGACACCTATTGAAGAGATTGTTATTGAAGCTGAAAAATTAGCCGCTAAAGGTGTTAAGGAATTGATTTTAATTGCTCAAGATTTAACCTATTATGGTCTTGATTTATACAAAAAACGCAATCTAGCCGAATTACTTGAAGCGCTTGTAAAAGTTGATGGTATTGAGTGGATACGTTTACATTATGCATTCCCAACAGGTTTCCCAATGGATGTGTTAGATGTGATGAACAGAGAACCAAAAATCTGTAATTATTTAGATATTCCGTTACAACATATTTCTGATAGTATTCTTAAAAGCATGCGTCGTGGCACTACCAAAGAGAAAACCACAAAACTGCTTAAAGAGTTTAGAAAAGCAGTGCCAAATATGACCATTCGTACCACGCTTATTGTTGGTTATCCTGGAGAAACTGAAGAAGATTACCAAACCCTTAAAGAATGGGTTAAAGAGATGCGTTTTGAGCGTTTAGGTTGCTTTACCTATAGCCATGAAGAAAACACACATGCTTACAATTTAGAAGATGATGTGCCAGAAGATGTAAAACAAGAACGTGCCAATGAGATTATGGAAATACAATCTCAAATTTCTTGGGAACTCAACCAAACTAAAATAGGCCAAGAATTTAAAGTGGTTATCGACCGAAAAGAAGGTAATTATTTTGTTGGACGTACAGAGTTTGACTCACCAGATGTGGATAACGAAGTACTTATTGATGCCACAAAATGCTATTTAAAAACAGGCGAATTTACAACCGTAAAAATTACTGAAGCTGCAGACTTCGACCTATATGGAGAAGTCGTGTCATCCGGAGCGTAGTCGAAGGGTTGATTTGTATGGTGAAGTTGTGAAGTAGGAGTTTCGTTTAACGTGTTTGGCTATGGTTTCGTTGCGGTTTTGTGTGCGAGGATTTTCCGAAGGAAAATCAGAAGCAAGCAAGCAAAGCAACCAACATTGGTTAAGCTAAAACTAGCAATTTTTTATACACGGTGTTGTGCAACGTTTTTATTCTACCCTGAAATAAAATTCACTTTCAGATTCAATTGCAGACTTCGATGAACCGTATCCACATTTATTAAATCCTAATTGATTAGGTCGAAATTCTAATTGGTAATCGTTGAGAATATATTCGTTTCTATTTTGATTAGTTACAGTACTGTGATTCCAGCTTATAACGTAATCTCCAATATTTAATGCTTTTAATCCTATTCTATAGCTATAATATGAACCATCAGCACTAATCATTGATTCTGCTGTCATTTGTCCGTTTTCACAGACGGGTAAAAATGATAGGAATCCCAATTCAGTTATTAACTCGAAGTTATCAATTGCATCTTCGCAATTAAAGGATTGAGTTGGTTGTATGAATTTCATAACTAATATTTCATCTCCTTGAGACCGACCGGGAAATATAGAATCATTAACAGCTATGTCAAAAACCATTGAGGATACTTTTCCATTTAACCATATAGTATCGTTAATTGAAAAGGATGATTGCGGTGTTACATTAATTTTATAATTATTGAAAATTTGTGTACCTGGAAGGTCGTCATCATTATAGCATTTAAAGGCCATCAATAATGGTACTAACAGAAAAAATCTAAATATCTTTTTTGACATATAATTTGTTTTTTTATAGTAGATGCAATTTTATCCGAAAGGTTGCGTCAAAATGTTGCCTAATGCAACGATATGGATTGTTTTAATCCTAAAACAAGTTGAGGAAAATTTATCTATATCAATAGTTAAACGAAGTTCAACTTTTTTTATGACAAAATCAAATGTGTTTACATTAAAAAAAACTTATATCCAACAATTTTGGGCTTTTATAAAATAGCTTACAATTAACTAAAAAATGATACTGCAATAACTATTTAAATTTTGTAAATTTGCCTGCGTTTAACAGCGCAACATGACAACGACTACTAAATACATATTTGTAACTGGAGGTGTAACTTCCTCACTTGGCAAGGGGATTATTGCGGCTTCTTTGGCCAAGCTCCTACAAGCACAAGGTTACAAAACTACCATCCAAAAACTAGACCCTTACATTAACGTCGATCCAGGAACCTTAAATCCTTACGAGCATGGCGAATGTTATGTTACTGACGATGGTGCCGAAACCGATTTAGATTTAGGTCATTATGAGCGTTTTCTAAATGTGCCTACGAGCCAATCTAATAACGTCACTACTGGTCGCATTTATCAAAGTGTCATCGAAAAAGAACGTCGTGGCGAGTTTCTTGGCAAAACGGTTCAGGTCATTCCTCATATTACGGACGAAATAAAAAATAGAGTACAAATCCTTGGTAAATCTGGCGATTATGACATCGTTATTACCGAAATAGGTGGAACCGTAGGTGATATAGAGTCTTTGCCATACATCGAAGCGGTTAGACAGCTCAAGTGGGATTTGGGTGAACATAATGCGATTGTTATTCATTTAACATTAGTGCCTTATCTATCTGCAGCGGGTGAGTTGAAAACAAAACCAACTCAACATAGCGTTAAAACCTTGATGGAAAGTGGTGTGATGGCAGATATTTTGGTATGTCGTACAGAACACGAATTACCAGAAGAGTTGAGAGCAAAATTGGCAAAGTTTTGTAATGTTCGCGAAGAGGCAGTTATTCAATCTATTGATGCCTCTACAATATACGATGTACCTAACTTAATGCTAGAGCAAGGCTTGGATAAAGTAGTGCTCAAAAAGCTAGACCTAAAAAGTGATGTGCCAGATTTGACGCAATGGAATCAGTTTTTGCAGCGCCACAAAAATCCTAAAAGTGAAGTTACCATCGGATTGATTGGTAAGTATGTAGAACTTCAAGATTCTTACAAATCTATATTGGAAGCATTTATACATGCTGGTGCCGAAAATGAGGTGCGAGTCAATGTAGAGCCTATCCATTCAGAATATTTGAAAAAAGAAAATGTTGCCAAAAAATTGGGACACTTGCATGGTGTGCTGGTAGCTCCTGGCTTTGGTGAACGTGGTATTGAAGGTAAAATTGAAGCAGTCAAATATGTTAGGGAACAAAACATTCCATTCTTTGGTATTTGTCTCGGTATGCAAATGGCAGTCATCGAGTATTCTAGGAATGTGCTTGGGTTGAAAGATGCCAACTCTACCGAAATGAATGAAAAAACACCTAACCCTGTCATAGATTTGATGGAGTCACAAAAAACCGTGACAGATAAAGGTGGAACCATGCGTCTTGGTGCTTGGGATTGTAAATTGACAGATGGCAGTATTGCAAAACAAGTCTATAAAACGGATGCCATCAAAGAGCGTCATAGACATCGGTTTGAATTTAATAATAATTATAAAAAACAAATAGAAGCTGCAGGTATGGTGGCCACAGGATTAAACCCTGACACCAATTTGGTAGAGATTGTCGAGATACCATCACACAATTGGTTTGTTGGTGTACAGTACCATCCTGAATATAAGAGTACTGTTGCCAATCCACATCCTTTGTTTGTGGCATTTGTAAAAGCAGCTCAAAACTTTAAAAAAGACAAAAATAGTGTCAGTATGGCACAAAATTAATATTGGATAGTTTTTTGATAACTCAAAGCTGACCAACACCACTTACAATTAATTCATGGAAGAAAAAAAATTTGATCTAAACTCCATTATAGGATTTACACTTATATTCGGAATATTATTATTCATGCTTTGGCAAAACCAGCCATCACCAGAAGAACAAGCTGCCGAAAAAGCAAAACAAGAAAAATTAGCCGCTGAAGAGAAAGCCAAAGAAACAAAGAAAGCTGACGTATTTGAAACAGCCTCTGAAGACTTCTCAAATGCTTCAACTTTAGACTCTACTCAAGTGGTAGAACTAAAAAACAAACTAGGTGCTTTTGCTTACGCGTCAACTTTGCCTTCGGCCAAGGACGAAACCACAGAAGTTAAAACCGATTTACTGACTTTAAAATTCAGTAATAAAGGCGGTTTTCTTTCGGAAGTGATGCTCAATAAGTTTGTTAATTTTGATTCTGTTCCAATATATTTAATCAAAGATAGAAACACAGCTTTCAATATCAATTTTGGAACGACCGATAACCGAACACTTAATACTCAAGAGTTATATTTTCAGCCAACAGTGACCAAAAATGGTAATAATACTGTGGTGTCCATGAAACTTAAAGTGTCAGAAAGTGAGTTTTTGGAATATCGATATGAGATACAGCCAGACAACTACATGCTCAACTTTACGGTTCGTTCGCAAGGGTTGAACGATGTCATCAATAGTTCTCAAGCTGTTAATCTCGATTGGAAATTAAAAACTTACCGACAAGACAAAAGCATTTCTTACGAAAATCGTTACACTCGTTTGACCTATCAGCACGAAGATGGTGACAAAGTTGACAAGCTTGCGCAGGCTGGTGAAGATGAAGAAACCGAAACTGATGTCAACTGGTTATCGTATAGACAGCATTTTTTTAGTTCTATTTTAGTAGCAGACAAGCCGTTTAAAACGGCAAGAATCACATCTAAAGATCTAGTAGAGAATGAGGATGTTGATACTTTGTTTACAAAACAATTCGCTTCCAAACTCCCTTTGACATTAAAAGGTGGTGAATTGAATGAGCCTTTAAAATTTTATTTTGGACCAACAGATAGCAAAGTCCTTAAAAAATATGATGCTGATTTAGAAAAAAGTATCCCATTTGGTTGGGGAATCTTTGGATGGATCAACAAGGCATTGTTTATTCCATTGTTCGGGTTTTTGAGTTCAATCATGCCTTATGGTATTGCCATTATTGTCATGACCATTTTGATAAAGATTTTATTGTCTTTCGTGCAATACAAGCAGTTTTTGTCGCAGGCAAAAATGCGAGTCTTGAAACCTGAATTGGACGCTATCAGAGCAAAGTATAAAGACAACAAACTAAAAGCACAACAAGAAACGATGGCATTGCAAAACAAAGCTGGCGCAAGTCCGTTGAGTGGTTGTTTGCCAGGATTGATGCAGATTCCTGTGTTTTATGCCTTGTTTATGTTTTTCCCAACTGCTTTCGATTTACGTCAGAAAAGCTTCCTTTGGGCAGACGATTTGTCTTCCTATGATGTAGTGGCCAATTTGCCATTTAAGATTCCTTTTTATGGAGACCATGTGAGTTTGTTTCCAATCTTGGCTGCCATTGCCATTTTCTTTTATATGAAAATGACAACAGGTGACCAGATGGCAGCACAGCCTACACAAGAAGGAATGCCAGACATGAGCAAAATCATGAAGTACATGATTTACTTCTCTCCAATATTGATGTTGATATTCTTCAACCAATATGCATCTGGATTGAGTTTGTATTATTTCATCTCAAATCTTATTAGTATCGGAATTATGTTGGTCATCAAAAATTATATTTTGGATGAGGATAAAATCCATGCACAAATACAGGTGAATAAAGCCAAGCCTAAAAAGCAAAATAAGTTTCAAAGAAAGATGCAAGAGATGATGGAGCAGGCCGAACAGCAAAAGCAAGCGCAACAAAAGCGCAAGAAATAGGCGATGAAAGCGATTGAGATAACAAAGAGACCTATAGTAATATATTTTGCAGGTAGTATTGTAGTAGGGATTTCAAATCATATAGATAATGAGGTGTTGTCAATTGCACTCCAAATTATAGGAGGATTCCTTATTTTATTGGCGATTGTTCGTTACTTCAAAAGATAAAATACTTATTGAATCAAATAAAAAAGCACTTCAAAACGAAGTGCTTTTTTATTATAAATATTGACTCTATTTTAAAGCGTGAATGCCAATGATAAGGTAATATTGGTGTTCTTCGTGTCAATTTTGGCAGCATCGGTAAGACCTACGCTGTACAATTGATGGTCGATTTCTCTGTCAGATTGGTCGAAAGCGACATCAAGTTTAATGTTTCCAAAGTTATAACCAAGCCCTAATGAATAGCCTTTTAAATCACCATAAAAGGAATCATTCTTATAAGGACTTTCTTCCAAACGATAACCACCTCTAAAACTCATTTGTTTATAGCGATACTCACCACCAATTTTGTATGTAGAGGCAATTTTTAAATCATTGCTTATAATGGCGTTTTGAGATGCAAAATAAGCATCAGATGTTGGTTTGAATTTTGTGTTGCCAAAATCTTTACGCGAATAATCAAAACTAATCAATCCTTTTTCGCCAAAAACATAAGCTAAACTTCCTGTTAATTTACCAGGAGTTTGTAATTTATATTCTGGAAACACATTGATAATGTCACCAATATAAATAATATCAGGATCTGCATTATTTGAACTGATATTTTGAACCAATTCTTCTGTAAATCTATACCAAGTTGGTGAGTTATAGGTTAGTCCAACCCTAAATTCATCACTTAACTTTGCAATAGCACCAAGTTGAAAAGAAAAGCCAGTACCATTTGTCGCTAAATTATTTTCAAACGAAACAGTATTTACTATACTTCCACTATTAGTATTATTTTCTCTAAAACCAGTATATTTTTCAAAATTAATAAAATGAGAATTTAAGTTTAACCCTAAATACAAATTGTCACCATATTGTGCTGAACCATTAAATGCTAATTTACCATTATAACCTGTAGTAATGTAACGATAATCTTGATTAAAAACACCAGGAGCTATATTTGATACATAATTTACTTCATTATCATTTGTAGAATCATCCAAATTTTCAGGGTCTAAAATACCCGACCAATAGCCTAAAAAAGCTTGTTGAAATGTATAACCATAATTTGGATTGCTACCAATACTTGCATAAGCTTCCTCTAAATATTCATCTGGAAGTAATTTTAAAATCCCAAAAGGGATATTTTGGTTTTGAGTAAATGATAAAAAATAACTATCAATAGAGTTTGTATTTGTCCCTGAAGCCTGCCAATCATTATTAAAATTTGATACTTTGTCATAAGCGATGCTCAATGCAAATTTTTTCCAAGGAGAATCAGGGTTCATATTTTTAAAGACAAAAGCGGCACCAGTCTGATTCAAATCAATATTAGATTCTGATGATGAACTCAATCCATTAAAATAGTTAACGTCATTATTGATGTTAAAATTGGACAATGATAATGAGGCATGGCTTTCTGTAAAAATAGATGAACTCGCAGGATTGATATTGACGGCAGACATATCGCCACCTAGCGCTCCAAAAGCACCACTCATGGCTCTAAATCTTGCTGAACCTTGTATTTCATCAAGCGAATACCTAACCGCATCAGAGGTGTCTTGAGCCATCATATTTGACATAGATATAATACCTATGAATAGTAAACTTAACTTTTTCATATTTTTTTATTAAAAGATATAGCAATCTCGTATTCTTAATTATTTCCTCTTCTAGAAGAGCCACCTGAACTTCTTGAACTACCACTAGATGAAGATCTAGAACTGCCTGAAGAACTGCTTCGTACAGAAGGACTGCCAGAAGAACTTCGAGTTGGCGAAATAACTCTAGTGCTGTTGTTGTTTGATCTTGTTCTGGTATTAGGCGTGCTTATTGAAGAATTATTAGAGCTGTTAGACCTTGTAGGCGATAAAACTCTTGTATTATTGCTTCTTACCCTTGAATTAGAACTATTTCGGATCGTTGAATTGTTGGATCGTATTGTCGAATTGGAGTTTGCTCTTGTTCTTGTAGATGTATTAGGAGAAATTAATGAACTGTTACTTCGTCTACTAGTAGAGCTTCTGTTCACATTTGATGTGTTTACGCTTCCACGTCTTGTAGAATTGTATGAAACATGATTGTTATAGTATGAATGGTTACCATAGTAATACCCATAATTATGCCCATAGCCATAATATGGATTATAAAAACCTGCATACCCATAATAATATGGAGGACACCAGAAAGGATCATAAAATCCACCGTAACCCCATCCATAGTTCCAAGCCACTACAGGGCTGTACCAACCCCATCTGTAATAAGGTCTGTACCAATTGTATCCAAAGTTAGAATATACATTAACAGTCACATTATCATTGTCTTGTCCCCAACCAGCATAACCACTGTTGTATTCAACAATTTCATTTTCATCATCATAACTGCCTTCGTAGTCATCAATATTTGTAAAGATTACGTTCTCTTCATTGGCAATAGTTTCATATTGTTGTGATTTTTCACCAAAGTAACTTTTATAGTAACTATTGTTTTCAGTTCTATTTGCGATTTCATTTGACGCTTCTTGATATTCAGAATCATCAGAATTATAAATACCATCGTTATCATGACCAACATATTGGTATGATCCACAAGAAGCTAAAACAAACGCAAAGCTTAAAGCAACAAAAAATGGCAATTTTGATTGTATGTAAGTTTTAAATTGCATATCTCTATATTTTTATTGTTGAACATTACAAAAATAGTTAGTTTTGTCGAACTATTTTTTTATTTAACATAAGCACAAATTTTGTGCCAAAATACTGACAATGAGCAAAAATCTCACAAGTAGAGCAGAAGACTACTCAAAATGGTACAATGAATTGGTCGTAAAGGCTGATTTAGCAGAGAATTCGGCGGTTAGAGGCTGTATGGTCATTAAACCTTACGGATATGCAATTTGGGAAAAAATGCAAGCAGAATTAGACCGAATGTTTAAAGAAACAGGGCATCAAAACGCCTATTTTCCATTATTTGTGCCAAAAAGCTTGTTTGAAGCAGAAGAGAAAAATGCTGAAGGTTTTGCAAAGGAGTGTGCAGTTGTAACGCATTACAGATTACAGAACGATCCAGATAACCCAGGAAAGTTGCGCGTCGATCCAGAAGCAAAACTTGAAGAAGAGTTAGTGGTCAGGCCAACCAGCGAAGCTATTATTTGGAGTACTTATAAAGGATGGATTCAAAGCTATAGAGATTTACCGATATTGATCAATCAATGGGCCAATGTGGTGCGTTGGGAAATGCGTACACGTTTGTTTTTGCGTACAGCTGAATTTTTATGGCAAGAAGGCCATACAGCGCATGCAACTAAAGCTGAAGCTGTAGCAGAAGCCCAGCAAATGAATAGGGTCTATGCAGAATTTGCCGAAAATTTTATGGCCATGCCAGTTATACAAGGTGTGAAGACAGAAAGTGAACGTTTTGCTGGTGCAGAAGAAACCTATTGTATTGAAGCCTTGATGCAAGATGGTAAAGCGCTCCAAGCAGGAACGTCACACTTTTTAGGTCAGAATTTTGCAAAGGCATTTGACGTCAAGTTTACCAATAATGAAGGTAAGTTAGACTATGTTTGGGCAACATCTTGGGGAGTTTCTACTCGATTGATGGGTGCTTTGATCATGACTCACAGTGATGATAATGGCTTGGTATTACCTCCTAACTTGGCGCCAATACAAGTGGTCATTGTACCAATTCATAAAACTGATGAGCAATTAGAGGAAATCTCAACAGTTGCCAAAGACATTATTGGACAACTGAAAAAACTAGGAATTAGTTGTAAGTATGATGATAGAACAACGCAACGTCCAGGTGCAAAATTTGCTCAATATGAATTGCAAGGTGTGCCGTTACGTATTGCTATTGGACCAAAAGATTTAGAAAATAAAACCGTTGAGTTGGCTCGACGAGATACATTATCGAAAACGATAGTGCCGTTAGATGATTTGGTTGAAACAGTTGAAGGCTTAATGACCGAAATACAAGAAACACTTTTCAAAAAAGCGTTCGATTTCAGAAGTTCACATATTACTGAAGTTGATACTTTTGATGAGTTCAAAAAAGTGTTGGAAAACAAAACAGGTTTTATATCAGCACATTGGGATGGAACAGCCGAAACAGAACAGCAAATCAAGGAATTGACCAAAGCGACCATTCGTTGCATCCCATTGGAAGGAAAGAAAGAGGCTGGAAGCTGTGTGTTTACTGGGAAACCATCAGTAGCAAGGGTGCTGTTTGCGAAGGCATATTAATTTTTTTTCAAAAAAAATTAGATAGGTGTTGCAACATTTAAAAATAGTTGTATTTTTGCATCCGCAATGAAACATTGTGTGTTCATTTGAAAACAGCATAAATTTAAAGGAAACTCTAGATTTTTGTTCAGATAAAAACTCAAATGGCCCGTTCGTCTATCGGTTAGGACGCCAGGTTTTCATCCTGGTAAGAGGGGTTCGATTCCCCTACGGGCTACATTTTTAAATAAGAAAAACAATAAAATGGCAAATCATAAGTCAGCATTAAAAAGAATTAGAAGTAACGAAGCAAAGCGTTTAACTAATAGATATCAGCATAAAACAACTCGTAATGCGATCAAAAGATTACGCGAGATGGAAAATGCTAAAGAAGCTCAAGAATTGTTCCCAACAGTTGCTGGAATGATTGATAAATTGGCAAAGAAAAATATCATTCATGCTAATAAAGCAGCTAACTTAAAATCTGGGTTATCTAAATTTGTAGCGTCTTTATAAGAACTACTTCTTTATAATTTTAAAATGAAGTCTATTCTATCTGAATAGACTTTTTTTGTTGCTTTATTTTTTACTTTGAAGAAGTATGTAAAAACCCCTTGAACAAAATCCAAGGGGTTTCTATATTTATAGAATTAAAGTTTTAATTATCCATTCATGGAGACTAAAAATTCTTCATTGTTTTTGGTTTTCTTAAATCGGTCGTTGATAAACTCCATCGCTTCAACTGGGTTCATATCGGCAAGGTATTTGCGCATCACCCACATTCTTTGAATCGTGTTGTCATCAAGCAGTAAATCGTCTCTACGTGTGCTTGAAGACGTAAGGTCAATCGCTGGGAATATACGACGGTTAGAAATTTTTCTATCCAACTGCAGTTCCATGTTACCTGTTCCTTTAAATTCTTCAAAGATGACTTCATCCATTTTAGAACCTGTTTCGGTCAAAGCTGTTGCAATGATGGTCAATGAACCACCATTCTCGATATTACGAGCAGCACCAAAGAAACGTTTTGGTTTGTGTAACGCATTGGCATCAACACCACCACTTAATATTTTACCTGAAGCCGGTTGCACAGTGTTGTAGGCTCTTGCCAGACGTGTAATAGAATCTAATAAAATAACCACATCGTGACCACACTCTACCAATCGTTTTGCTTTTTCAAGAACGATATTGGCGATTTTTACGTGTTCGTGTGCTTCTTTATCAAACGTAGAAGCAATCACCTCACCACGAACGTTACGCTGCATGTCAGTCACCTCTTCAGGTCGTTCGTCAATCAATAAAATCATTTGATATACTTCTGGATGATTTGCTGCAATAGCGTTGGCAACATCCTTTAAAAGCATCGTCTTACCAGTTTTTGGTTGTGATACAATCATACCACGTTGTCCTTTTCCGATAGGAGAGAACAAATCCATGATACGAGTTGAAATCGTACTTTGTTTTTCGGCAATATTAAATTTTTCCTGTGGGAATAATGGCGTTAAATGTTCAAAAGATACGCGGTCTCTTACCACATCTGGTTTTTGACCATTGATTTTACTCACTTTAATTAAAGGGAAATATTTCTCGCCTTCTTTTGGTGGACGTACATGTCCTAAAACCGTGTCTCCAGTTTTTAGTCCAAATAAACGTATTTGAGATTGAGATACATAAATATCATCAGGTGACGATAAATAGTTGTAGTCAGATGAACGTAAAAATCCGTAACCATCTTGCATGATATCTAATACGCCTTCACTTTCAATAATGGCATCAAATTCAAAATCTGGTTCTCTGTAACGGTTGCGATTGTCTTTGTTCCCGTTATTGGTATTTGTATTGTTATTGGAATTGCCATGGGTGTTCCCATTAGTCTCTTTTTGTCGAGGGTTTGGCTTGTTGGTGTTTTCTTTAGGACGCGGATTTGGTTTGTTTTGCTTGTCTTTAGAATGACTTGGTTTATTATCGTTGTCTTTTGATTTTTGTTGTTGAGGAGCTGCTTCTTTTTTCTGCGGTTGATTTGCAGTTTTTTCTTGTTTTGAGTCAGCCTTTGAGTCGTCTTTACTATCTGGAAGATCCATTTTTTGCTGTGCTTTGTTTTGTGCTGGTTTCTTTTGGATGCGCTCTCTTTTTGGTTTGTTATCGCCTTTGGGAGCGTCGGCTTTTTTGTTTTCTATGATTTCTGTTTTTACAACTGCTGGGTTTGCAGCCTGAAGATCTAATATTTGGTAAACTAAATCTATTTTTTTGAGTGTACGATATTTAGGTACATTCAATTGTTGAGCTATCTCTTGTAAGTCAGAAAGCTTTTTTTCTTTTAATTGCGAAATTTCAAACATCTATGTGTATTGTATTGGGTAAATATGTTTTTAATAAATTGAAATTGGTTTCGTCTAAACTTTTCAAAAAAAAACTGAAAGATGAGGGTAAAACCAAGAAAATCTGAAGATTTTATAATGGGTAACGCTTTGAGTCACACATTATATATGCAATAATACAATTTTATTTTAAAATTAAGTATAACTTTTAAAAAGAAACTATTAGTTTTGTGCTATTATTTAACAAAAATAGATGTTACAACGCATACAAACCGTTTATTTATTGATTGCTGCTGGGTTGTCGGCAGGATTGATTTTTGTATTCCATTTATGGACAACAGAAAACGATGTGTTGGTCTATGCAAAAGATAATCTGTATTATTTAGCCATGTTTTTAGGTTCTGCAGCATTATCTTTGATTTCGTTATTTGGTTATAAAAACAGAAAGTCTCAATTCGTTATGAACAGACTCAATATCATATTAAACTTTATTTTACTAGGATTATTTGTGTATCAATTGCTAATCACGCCTGGAGAGAGTCACATTTCAGAGAAAGGCGTTGGGATTTTTATTCCTATTTTTTCTATCGTATTTTTGGTGTTAGCCAATAAGGCCATAAAAAAGGATGAAGATCTTGTAAAATCTGTCGATAGATTACGATAGACCCTATTAACTTAATTTTATTAGTGCGTAAACCCAAGGTGAAGATCTTGGGTTTTTTTATTGTAGATATTAGTTTATTATTATTATTATTATTATTATTATATTGTCATCTAATAGTTTAAAAATCAATATTATGTCTAAAATTAATTCAAAACTGAAGTGCTCGTTTTTTTTGATGTTGTTATCGCTAGTTTTTGTTGCTTGTTCCAAAAATGATTCAGATTTTATTGTTTCTCAAGAATCAGATGATATAAATACTATTGTTAATGCCAAATTAATTGACATTGAAAACAGTCAAGAAATAGAAGTGACTACTGATTATATTAAAGACAAATGGGAAAAGGCTTTAAAAGAGGAAGGGTTTAATGTTAAATTAGATAAATTCCAAATTTTAGAGACTGTTGATGAAACCGACCAATCTACATTATATTTTTTGAAAACCACAAGTACAGATGGTACTATACAAACAGGTGCTTTTATATATAAGACAGAAAAAGATGGAGTTTATAAGTTAGGCGGTAAAACTTGTACATGTGAGGGTTGTCCAACTGGCTGCGAGTTACAAGTAAATGGTACTAAATGTAGTTGCTCTTCTTGTCCTGGACCGAACAGATCTTGTACAAAGACAGAAACAATTCTTATTGACCCAGATTGATAAGTAAAGATTGAAATAGTAAATAAAAAACCAGAGTGAAAGCTCTGGTTTTTTATTTCTTGAATTCGATAACTTCCAAATTCTCAATCTTTCTTCCGTCAATTGTAAAGCGCAACATTGTGCGTACCTGCTGAAAGCCATGCTTGCCAATAGCACCTGGATTCATGTGGAGTAAGTTCAGTTTTTTGTCTGGCATCACCTTAAGGATGTGCGAATGTCCACAGATAAATAGGCGAGGAGGGTTCTGATAAATCATATCTCGTACCCTCAAATTGTAGTTGCCAGGATAGCCACCAATGTGAGTTATCAATACATCGACCTCTTCACACAAAAACCGATTGTGTTCTGGAAATTCCATTTGTGCTTTGGCATCATCAATATTACCATAGACAGCCTTTAAAGGTTTCAGTTCTTTAATGGCATCAGTAACGCTCAAATCGCCAATATCTCCAGCGTGCCATACTTCATCTGCTTGCTTGACGTATTTTAAAATATCGTCATCAATATAACTGTGAGTATCTGAAAGCAGAAGGATTTTTTTCATGTTTACTTTCCGCTAAAGCGAAAATCTCATTTATTTAACTTTAAATTCAAATTTACAAAGACATTAAAATTCTATCTTTGCATCTTACAAAAATAAGGGTTTAATTGAGATACTTCATCGAATTATCATATAACGGTAAAGCATATCATGGTTGGCAATATCAACCCAACGCTATTTCGGTACAGGAAACTTTGGAAGACGCGCTTTCAAAAATGTTGAAGACCAAGATAGCCATTGTTGGTGCTGGTCGTACAGATGCTGGCGTACATGCGTCACAAATGTTTGCACATTTTGATTATGACGAGGCATTTGATATTGATACCATTATTTTCCGATTAAATTCATTTTTACCTTGCGATATTGCCATACATAATATTTTTGAGGTCCAACCAAAAGCACATGCTCGTTTTAATGCGACAAGCCGAACATATCATTATAAAATATCCAATCATAAAAATGTGTTTACTTATGATTATGCTTATCGTTTGTTAATGCCTTTGGATATTGAAAAAATGAATGAAGCTTGCGCCATTTTATTGCAGCATAAAGATTTTCAATGCTTTTCTAAAACGAATACAGATGTAAAAACGTATTATTGTGATATTAAAGAAGCCTATTGGAAAGTGGAAGGCCACGAATTGACTTTTGTCATTACTGCCGATCGTTTTTTGAGAAATATGGTGAGAGCCATTGTTGGTACAATGGTCAATATTGGCCTTGGAAAACTGAACGTTGAAGATTTGCATGCCATTATTGCCTCTAAAGATAGAAGTGAAGCCGGATTTTCTGTATCAGCTCATGGATTATATTTAGTGCAGGTTGTCTATCCAGACACCATAAAATTGAATTAAAAACAAATGTCAATAAAAGAAAAAAACGTTTATAATGTAACGCTCTTCAAGCGATTGCTCCAGTATATAAAACCTTACAGATTGGTGTTTTTTAGTACGTTGGCATTTGTGATTGGGCTTTCACTCTTCGGTGTGTATAGACCAAAAATTGTGCAGCAAGCCATAGATACCAAAATAGCAGTGCAGGATTATGATGGGTTTATGTTTTACATCATCATTATGGTAGTACTATTGGTACTAGAGGTCGTTTGCCAATTACTCTTTATTTATTATGCCAGTTGGCTGGGCTTAACGGTCGTCAAAGATGTTAGGGTGAAGCTCTTTAAACATATGATGAGTTTTAAAATGAAGTATTTTGACAATTCATCGGTTGGTGTATTGGTGACAAGAGCTGTGACCGATATGGAGCGTATTGCAGACGTATTTGGTGATGGATTGTTCATGATTTTTAGTGATTTGCTAAAAATGATTGCGGTTGGAGGCATGATGACCTACATGAATTGGAAGTTGAGTTTGATTGTATTCATTACCATGCCAATTATATTATATGCTACCAAGGTTTTTCAGAAATACATGAAGATCGCTTTTGAAGATGTACGTACGGAAGTATCAAATCTCAACTCTTTTGTGCAGGAACGTGTCACTGGAATGAAGATTTTGCAATTGTTTACACGTGAAGATACCGAATACAAAAAGTTTCAGGAAATTAACGAACGCCATAAAAAAGGGTGGCTAAAAACCGTTTGGTATAACTCTATTTTCTTTCCAATAGCAGAATTTTTATCATCAATCACTTTAGGCCTGGTGGTTTGGTATGGAGGTTTGAATGTTATTTTAGACCAAACAGCTTCTTTAGGGGAATTGACGGCTTTTATCATGATGGTACCAATGCTGTTTAGACCATTAAACCAAATAGCCAATAAATTTAACACGCTTCAAATGGGAATGGTAGCTGCCAACAGAGTGTTTGCGGTGTTGGATACCACTTCACAAATTGATGACACAGGTAAAATTAAAGCTGCACCTTTTAATGGAAACATCAAATTTGACAAGGTTCATTTTTCTTATATTGATAATGAAGAAGTGCTGAAAGGTGTTTCATTTGATGTTAAATCAGGACAGACCATTGCCATTGTAGGTGCAACAGGAGCCGGAAAATCTACTATTATTAACTTATTGAACCGTTTTTACGATATTCAACAAGGACAGATTTTGATTGATAATGTCAATATAAAAGAGTTTACTTTACAATCGCTCCGAAATCAAATTGCTGTTGTTTTGCAAGATGTGTTTTTGTTCGCAGATACTATTTTGAACAATATCACACTTAACAATCCAAATATTACAGAAGCCGAAGTGATACAAGCCGCAAAAGATATAGGTATTCATGATTTTATAATGAGCTTACCAGACGGTTATCATTATAACGTCAAAGAGCGTGGAGTCATGTTATCATCTGGTCAACGTCAACTACTAGCTTTCTTAAGAGCTTATGTGACCAACCCGAGTATTCTGGTGTTGGATGAAGCAACATCGTCAGTCGATTCGTATTCTGAACAGTTGATACAATTGGCTACCGATAAAATAACTACAGGAAGAACATCAATTGTCATAGCACATCGATTGGCAACCATTCAAAAAGCAGATAATATTATTGTGATGGATGCTGGGCAAATAGTTGAGCAAGGCACACATAGAGAACTGCTTAAAAGGAAAGATGGTTACTATAAAAACCTATATGAAGTGCAGTTTATGAAGGTGGACGAAAATCTTGCATATTAATAGACCCATTGATTAGCATAAAGAGAAACATTAGAATCCCAAATGCTAAATAAAATCCTCCAAATACTACTAAAAACAATAAAAACTTTAGAAAAAGTTCTGATGTTTTCAACTGAAAAACACGTTTTAATAAATAACAGTGAAATAGAATTGAAATAAGATTTAGACTGATTCCTATCCACAAAAAAAATTTGGGCACACTTAACAAAACAATCAACGATATTACTGAAGATACAATTGAAGTTAATGACATTGTATAAAGGTAAATAACAACGTGTTCTGTATAATTATACTTTTTATTGTAAAAAACAATAAGTGAGATTAGTGCTAATGCAGGAATGAGTATAAAATAAAAGAATGAGTTATATTCAAAAATAGTGTCTTTAGAAGCATCAAACATTCTGCGCATATTTTCGTCTTCATATAATGACGAAGCATCCATGTAATTATAAAAAAACTTCTTAAAAATCAGTAAATAAACTCCAGAAATGGTCAACGAAATTGCAAAAAAACTAATAGGATTAATATATTTTTTTCTTGTACCATCAACATAACTTCCTATTACATCTTCTGGTTTTAGAAAAAGATTTTTAACTGTCTGAAGAAATTTATTATCATAATTAAGAAAAGTTTCGCTAAAATGTTGAAAAAGATTTTTAATGGTTAATCGATTTCTTATGATCTTTCCACCACATTTATTACAGTAGTCACTATCAGATGTTAAATTAGTATTGCAATTTTTACAATTCATTTTCACTTAAAAAATTTAATATATACAATAGCTACAATTACACCTATTATAGTGATTATAAAAAATATGGCACAAATAATAGCTATAGATAACATAAAACGTAAAATTATAGCAGCTACACTTAATTTATGTGTTTTATAAAAAACAAAACCATAGTAAAGTATATAAAGTAAAAATGAAAGTGTTACTAATACGTTTAAGTTTAAATTAAATACAGCAAAAATTAGATAAGTAAAAAAAGAAAAAACAACATATTGTGCTGTTATATACGTATTAAGTACAATGTGCTCTGTAAAATTAAATAGCTTTTCTTTTAGAAAAGCTAATCGAGTTACTAAAGCAGTAATAGGAATCCCTATAACATATATTAAACTTTGGTACTCATTTATGAAAGTATAATAGCTTGTCATAAATTTTTCCATTTGAGGTCTTTGCTCTTCAGGATAAATCCTTAAATAACTATCAAGGTCTGTAAATACAGCATTGAAAAAGTCTGGATAAAATTTGTTCAAAATAAAAAGTTGTAATCCTAAAAGCGTTAGCGAAATGGCTAAATATTGTATAACATTAATATATTTTTTTCTTACGCCATTAATATAACCTTGAATTACTACTTCTGGTTTTGTAAATAGATGCAAAAATGTTTTTAAAAACTTATTGTCATAATTTAAAAATTGAGCGCTAAACTCTGATGTAATATGCTTAAGGGTTAATCTATTATGAATCACTTTTCCACCACATTCTGAACAAAACTTTTGTTGGGTATTAAGGATAGACTGACAATTTTTACACTCCATTACGCTAAATCTTCTTTGATAAGTTCTGCAAGCTCGATAGTATCTTTAAACATCACAAATTCACCATTTTTGATATATGATATTTGTCCAGTCTCTTCACTAACAACTACAGCCAAAGCATCTGTTTTTTCAGTAATGCCTACAGCAGCCCTATGTCGCAAACCAAAACGTTGAGGAATGTTCTTTTCATTGTTTACAGGTAAAATGACGCGAGTTGCCTTTACCACATTGTTCTCAATCACAATGGCGCCATCGTGTAGTGGACTGTTTTTAAAAAAGATGCTTTCTATAATTGGTTGTGTAACGTTGATGTTCATTTCGTCACCAGTAGATGTCAAAAAATCGAGATTATTACTTCGCTCCAAAACAATCAAAGCACCAGTTTTTGTAGAGCCCATTTTGTTGCAAGCTGCAATGAGTGCATCAATATCTGTCTGTGTTTGTTCTTCGGTTTTGAGGAATTTCATTTTACTGAAAAACTTCCGCTTTCCGCTTAAGTTTGTAGAGCCAACCATTAATAAAAATTTTCTGATTTCTGGTTGAAATACCACAATCAAGGCAATAATTCCAACGTCCATAAAGCCACTGAAAATCTGACTTAACAATTGCATTTTTAAAAAAACTGTCAATTTCCATGCAAAGAAGATGATGATGATGCCAATAAAAATATTGATGGCAACTGTACCTTTAATCAGTTTGTAGATGTAATAGAGCAGAATAGCAACCAAAAAGACATCGATAAAATCGATGACTCCAAAATCCCAAAAGTTAAATGTATCCAATGCGTTGGTGTTTTTGTAAATTTAACAAAATATATCAATTAAAAATGTACTCATCATCAGCAATTGTGGCATGTTTCAACTTTAATTCTGAAAGCATCGATTTGTAAGTAATATAATCCTGAAAGGTCAAATTTTCATTAAATTTTAAATAGATGATTCCCATAATCTTGTTTTGAACAGAATCCATAAAGCGCAAACGTTCCAGAAAGTGGGATTTTGTAGTCAATTCGGAATTAATGGATATCGAATCGTTTTCTTTAAACAAAAGGCTGATGGTATGATTGAGTCCACTTGTAGAAGTCGTATCATATATTGAATGGTGCTCCACAATGTTTTTGTCGATACCATGATGATAAATAACATCGGTAAAATCAATAAACCCTAAATTTTTAATACTCGTATCGTTACAAGTGTAATAGTTCTTGGCAGTTTCGCTTTTGTGCATTTTACCATCTCGTTTCTTTTCTTGAAGCTTGATGATTGAAGGTATTGCTTGTCTTAATGTTAATCGTTTATCAACATTAACAAGCCAATTGGTAGTGCTTATTAGATTTTTCCTGTTGAGCTCAATACTGTCCTTTTCACTTTCATTATAAAAGAGGTAGGCAGGTGACACATCTTTTATATCATGGATATCAGATTTAGTAATTTCTGGTAATTGAATTGTTTTTTCTTTTCCACATGAAAAACAAAAAAGTATAACAAGAATATAACAGTACTTCATTTTAGTTTAATTGTTGCATTAGTTTTACACACTCTACAGCTTCTTTTACATCATGTACTCGCAAAATTGAAGCACCTTTTTGTAAAGCAATAGTGTTCAAAACAGTTGTGCCATTGAGCGCATTTTCTGATGTGCTCTCTAAAGTTTTGTAAATCATCGATTTTCGAGATACTCCAACAAGTATTGGTAATTCTAACATTTTTAAATGCCCTAAATTACTCAAAAGCTCATAATTTTGTGCTATTGTTTTAGCAAAACCAAAGCCAGGATCAATAATGACATCTACAATTCCTAGCGCACGAGCTGCAGCAATACGTTCAGAAAAATAAAACAAAATTTCTTTTATGAGATGATTGTATTGGGAGTGTTGCAGCATGGTTTGTGGTGTTCCTTTCATGTGCATTATAATGTAAGGCACATGCAAATCGGCAACGGTTTGTAGCATTTGCTCATCTAATTTTCCTGCCGAAATATCATTAATCATGCAAGCGCCTGCTTCAACACATTGTTTTGCAATGTTGCTTCTGAATGTGTCAATAGACAACAAAACGTTTGGAAACTCTTTTAAAATCAGGCTTATAATTGGAAGAATGCGCTGTAATTCTTCAGTTTCAGAAATATGTTCTGCGTTAGGACGCGAACTATAGGCGCCAATATCAATGAATGTGGCTCCTTCAGTAAGCATTTTTTCTACATGCTTTAAAACGGTTTGCTCATCTTTATATCTACCTCCATCGTAAAATGAATCAGGTGTGAGATTTAAAATCCCCATCACTTTTGGTATTGTGAGGTCGATGAGTTGTCCTTTACAGTTGATTGTCATAAATTCAGTAAAATCAAATAATAAAATTACAAATTTCAAATCTAAAACTTTAAACCTGAAACTTTGAACTTTAAACTATTTAAGCGAAATTTACGCAAAATTAACTATTACTAAATGCAAGACACTTCCAAACAATACGATGCAGTAATTGAGACATGCAGAAGCCTTTTTATCAAAAAAATGAGTGATTATGGGAGCGCTTGGCGAATTTTAAGATTACCTTCGTTGACTGATCAAATTTTTATAAAGGCACAGCGTATTCGTAGTTTGCAACAAAATAGTGTTCGTAAAGTAGATGAAGGAGAGGCTAGTGAGTTTATAGGAATCATCAATTATTGCACCATGGCGCTTATTCAATTAGAAAAAGGTGTTGTTGAGCAACCAGATTTGTCAGTAGATGAAGCTACAAAACTTTATGATGAAAAAATTGCTTTAACAAAACAGTTAATGATGGATAAAAACCACGATTATGGTGAAGCTTGGAGAGATATGCGAGTGAGTTCATTGACCGATTTAATTTTACAAAAATTATTACGAGTAAAACAAATAGAAGACAATCAAGGAAAAACCATTGTGAGTGAAGGCATCGATGCTAATTATCAAGATATGATTAATTATGCGGTTTTTGCTTTAATTCACTTAAACGAAAAATAAGTTTATGAAGATATTAGTAGCTGTTTCCAGAATTTTAGTTGGTGTATTATTCATCATTTCAGGATTAATAAAACTCAATGATCCTTTAGGATTTTCATATAAACTGCAAGAATATTTTGGAGCAGATGTGTTGAATCTTCCGTTTTTAGAACCTTATGCATTGGGTATTTCTGTTTTTGTAGTAGTTTTTGAAGTTGTTTTAGGGGTCTTTTTACTCATAGGGTATAAACCAAAATTTACAGTTTGGAGTTTGTTGGCAATGATTGTGTTTTTTACGTTTTTAACGTTCTATTCGGCATATTTCGACAAAGTAAAAGATTGTGGGTGTTTTGGAGATGCATTAAAGCTGACACCTTGGGAAAGCTTCACTAAAGATATAATTCTTCTGGTATTCATACTCATTCTATTTTTTGGAATCAAGCATGTCAAGCCAGTATTTAGCAAATTTCCAACCACCATTATTGCGCTATTGAGTTTTATTTTCTGTTTATGGTTTGGATATCATGTGATTATGCACTTGCCAACCGTAGATTTTAGAGCCTACAAAATTGGAAACAATATACAGGAGCAAATGAGCACGCCTCCTGACGCTCAAAAACCAGTAGTAGAGTATAATTGGAAATTCAAAGTCAATGGTGAAGAGAAAACCTATACAACTAATGGTAGCTATCCAACGGTTGACGGAGACTATATAAGTGTCGATACCAAAACCATTGAAGAAGGTTACGTGCCGCCAATTCAAGATTTTTCGATAGAATCAGATGAAGAAGATATGACTTCGCACTTTCTGTCAGAAAGTAAATTGGTCATCATTGCTATGTATGATATAACCAAAGGAGAAAAAGAAGGGATGGCCAAATTAAAAGCATTTTCTGATAATGCCATAAAAAAAGGATGGACTGTTATCGGATTGACATCTTCCGGCTCTGATGCAAAATCATTTATAAAATCAGAGTATAACCTTAATTTTGATTTTTATCTCTGTGATGAAAAAGTGATAAAAACGATGGTGCGTGCAAATCCTGGAGTACTTTTATTAAATAAAGGAACTGTGAAGCAAAAAGCACATTGGAATGATATTGATGATTTAGAACTGTAATTATTTGATAAAATATCTTCTAAATAAAACATTTTATGCGTTGCTCACATTATTTGGAGTAGTCACAGTCATTTTCTTTTTATTTAATGTTTTGCCAGGCGATCCTGCACAAATGATGTTGGGACAAAATGAAGATAGTAATCAATTGGCTATTGTTAAACAAAAATACGGATTCGATAAACCGATTAGTATCCAGTATTTTTATTATTTGAATGATTTGTCACCTGTTTCATTTCATTCAACAAATGCAAAAGACTATACGTTTTTAAGAGCTAATAAATACTCGGCTGCTAAATTATTTACAGTTGGTAGTACAACCACAGTTTTAAAGTTTCCATATTTAAGAGAATCGTTTACAAAACAAGGTAAAAAAGTATCACAAGTTATAGGAGAAACGTTGCCAAATACTTTTGTTTTGGCTGTTTCAGCAATTATGATTGCCATTTTTATTGGAATTTGTTTAGGTATTGTTTCCGCATTATTTAAAGATAGATGGCTCGATAAAATCATACAAGTTTTGAGCACACTTGGTATGAGTGTGCCTTCATTTTTTAGTGCTATTTTGTTTGCTTGGTTTTTTGGATTTGTGCTTCATAAATATACAAATCTCGAAATGACAGGTAGCTTATATGAATTAGATGATTTTGGCGAAAAAGTAAATATTAAATGGAAAAATTTAATACTGCCAGCCATAGTTTTAGGTATTAGACCATTAGCAGTAGTAATCCAATTAATGCGCAATTCATTGTTAGAAGTGTTTAACCAAGACTACATTCGCACAGCGAGAGCAAAAGGATTGAGTGAATTTCAAATTATAAAACGACATGCAGTAAAAAATGCTTTAAACCCTGTAGTGACAGCAATTTCAGGATGGTTTGCATCTATGCTAGCAGGAGCCGTTTTTGTTGAGTATATTTTCGGGTGGAATGGTCTTGGAAAAGAAATCGTCAATGCCTTGAATACACTAGATTTGCCAGTAATAATGGGAGCCGTATTAATAATTGCCTTAATATTTATAATTATCAATATTTTTGTAGATGTCATTTATGCTTGGCTCGATCCAAAAATAAAATTAGAATAAGCTTATGAGAACACAAATAGTCGCAGGAAACTGGAAAATGAATAATGATTTAGCACAAACAGAAGCTTTAATCACAGATTTAAAAAAACAGCATCAAACATCTAACGCCGAAGTAATGGTTGCTCCAACATTTACGAACCTTTGGCCAGCTTTTGAAGCCTTAAGACAAACTAATATTCAGGTCATTGCTCAAAATATGCATTTTGCAGAATCAGGTGCATATACTGGAGAAGTGAGTGCATCTATGCTTAAAAGTGTCGGTGTTAGTACTGTGATTTTGGGGCACAGTGAACGTCGTGCTTATTTTAATGAAACCGATGAAATATTAGCTAAAAAAGTAAATGCAGCTTTAGATAACGAAATGCGCGTTATTTTTTGTTTTGGAGAAGAATTATCTGATAGAAAATCTGGAAATCATGAAAGGGTTGTGGAAAGCCAAATAAAGAATGCTCTTTTTCACCTTAACGCGTCGGCTTTAAAGAACATCGTTTTGGCTTATGAGCCAGTATGGGCTATTGGTACTGGCGAAACCGCAAGCCCAGAGCAAGCTCAAGATATGCATGCTTTTATAAGGCAGACTATAAAAAACAAATACAATGAGACTGTTGCACAAGATATTTCAATTTTATATGGTGGCAGCGTAAAACCAAGCAATGCCAAAGAAATATTTTCTAAACCAGATGTTGATGGAGGGCTTATTGGTGGCGCAGCTTTGAATGCCAAAGATTTCTATGATATAGTTAATGCGTTTTAAATGTTAAAAGCTACTGTAAAGAAAATATTTAGGAGTTTAGGCCTTATTTCGACTCTAGATTATATCATGTATCGGTATTTAAGACTAAAAAAAAGCGCAGCTAATAAAGCATTCAAAAAAGAGTTTCCAGAAGTTCCCATCCCTCCAGATTATATTTTATATGAAGCCCATCAAATAGATTATCGTGCTTATTATACCAATGGTTTAGGTGATGCAAAATATTTGATTGATTTATTTTCAAAGTATATCAGTTTAGAAGGGAAAACGGTTTTAGATTGGGGTTGTGGACCATCACGAGTCATAAGGCATTTTCCATCGTTGATTCCAAGCTCAACTTTTTATGGTTGCGACTATAATGTCGGTACCATTGAATGGAACAAAAACAATATAAAAAATGTTACTTTTGAGGTAAATGACCTGCATCCACCAACAGTTTTTGAATCTGTTTTTTTTGATGCCATTTACGGACTTTCAATTTTTACGCACCTTTCAGAAGAGAACCATAAAAAATGGATTGATGAGCTACATCGTATTTGTGCGCCTAATGGGATTGTTTTGATGACAACACATGGAGAGGTCTATAAAGTAAAATTGCTAAAACATGAATTAGAGCGCTTTGAGGCCAATGAATTAGTCATTAATGGTCAAACCAAAGAAGGACATAGGACATACACAGCTTACCATCCACCAAAAATGATGAGACAATTGTTTGAAGAAAGATTTACAGTTTTAGAGCACCTACCTGGCAAACAGGAATCTTGGGGATTATCACAGGATATGTGGATATTGAAAAAGAAATAATAATGGCAGAAATATATATTGGATACAATTTTAAAGTAGAACCTTTACAGCCAGCAGTTGAGATTTTAATTGCAGAGCTAGGTTATGCAGGTTTTGAAAGTTTTGTGGAAACCGATGAAGGTGTCACAGCTTATATTCAAAAAGAAGAGTGGAACGATGCAATACTTGAAGATATAGATATTTTAAAATCTGACGAGTTTAATATTTCATACACCTTTGAAGAGATTGAGCAAACCAATTGGAATGAAGAATGGGAAAAGAACTTTAATCCCATTTTGGTTGACGATATATGTTCTGTTCGAGCACCTTTTCACCCAAAACCAGATACTAAATATGACATAATCATCGAACCAAAAATGAGTTTCGGTACAGGACACCATGAAACAACACATATGATGATTCAGCATATTTTAAAAAATGATTTTAACAATAAATCAGTTTTAGATATGGGTTGTGGAACAGGAGTATTAGCAATTTTAGCAGAAATGAAAGGAGCTAATTCTTTAGATGCTATTGATTATGATAATTGGTGTTACCTTAATAGTTTAGAAAATGTTGAGCGAAATAATTGTAAAAATATTACTGTTATTGAAGGTGATGCAAGTGCTCTGAAAAACAAACATTATGATATTATAATTGCTAATATTAATAGAAATATTTTATTGAATGATATGGCTACTTATGTTAAATGTTTAAATACAAATGGCGTATTATTTTTAAGTGGTTTTTACAATGATGATATTCCGATTATAGAAGAAGAATGTAATAAACATGGCTTAAAGCACGTTGAGACATTAGAAAAAAACCATTGGGTTGCCCTAAAATTTGTAAATTAGTATAAACTTATGTTAATGAGTACCAGAGAAAAAACATCAGAAGAGGTACTTCTTGATGAAGACGTCTTAAAACAGAACGAAATTGTATTATATAATGATGATGTAAATACTTTTGATCATGTTATTGATACTCTCATATACGCTTGTGACCATACTCCAGAGCAAGCCGAACAATGTTCAATAATTGTGCATTATAAAGGAAAATGTACTGTAAAAACTGGCCCTTATGATGATTTAGAGCCACGTTGTTCCATGCTTTTAGAAGCTGGTTTAAGCGCTGAAATAGTTTAATAAAAAAACCTCACAAACATTGTGAGGTTTTTTATTTATAGTAAGATTAATAAATTATAGTGTTGATGGACATACAAAATCAGTTAGAGGCAAATCGGTATTTTTAATAGCACCAAAACCACCTGCAACATCAACTAGATTTTTATAACCTCTTGCTTTTAGAATTGAAGCAGCAATCACAGAACGATAACCACCAGCACAATGTATATGATAGGTTTTGTTTTTGTCTACCTGATTCATATTCTGATTTATATAATCTAAAGCAAAATGTTGAGCATCTTCTATATGTGAAGATTGATATTCTCCATCTTTACGAACATCTAATATATTTACGTTTTGAGTTTTTACTCTATTAGCAAATTCTTCTGCAGAAATAGATTCTAAAGTTTCTACATCTTTGCCAGCAGCTTTCCAAGCTTCAATGCCACCTTCTAGATAACCCAAAGTATTATCATAACCAACACGCGATAAACGTGTCACTGCTTCTTCGCTTTTACCTTCTGGTACAACCAATAAAATTGGCTGTTTTAAATCTTTAATCAATGCACCAACCCAAGGTGCAAACTGTCCATTAAGTCCAATAAATATTGAATTTGGAATATGCCCTTTTATGTAATCGCTTTGAGGTCTGACATCTAAAACCAAAGCCTCTTCATGGTTGGCCATTGCTTCAAAATCTTCAGGGTTTAAAGCGACATTGCCAGTTTTTAGCACTTCTTCAAAGGCATCGTAACCTGTTTTGTTAAGCATTGCGTTTTTTGCAAAATATTGAGGTGGTGGAGGCATGCCGTCTAGTACTTCTTTTACAAATTCTTGTTTGGTCATGTCAGCACGTAATGCATAATTCGTTTTCTTTTGGTCGCCAATAGTACCTACAGTTTCTTTGCTTAAATTTTTACCACATGCAGAGCCTGCACCATGAGCTGGATATACGATGACATCATCAGCCAATGTCATTATTTTATTTCGAAGTGAATCGTAAAGCATTCCTGCTAAATCTTCTTTTGTTAAATCAGATTTTATAGCTAAATCTGGCCTTCCTACATCACCTAAAAACAAAGTGTCACCAGAAAAAATGGCGTGATTTTTACCTTTTTCATCTATCAATAAATATGTAGTAGATTCTAAAGTATGACCTGGTGTGTGTAAAGCTTTTATTGTGATATTACCTATTTTAAACTCTTCATTATCTTTTGCAGAATGAATCTCATAAGTTGTTTCTGCACCAGGGCCATAAACAATGGTTGCTCCAGTTTTTTTTGCTAAATCAATATGTCCTGAAACAAAATCGGCATGAAAATGAGTTTCAAAAACATATTTTATGTTAGCATTTTCTGATGCTGCTTTGTCAATATATGGCTGTATCTCTCTTAAAGGGTCAATAATAGCAACTTCTCCTTCTGATTCAATGTAATATGCGCCTTGTGCTAAACACCCTGTATAAATTTGTTCTATTTTCATCTGTTTAAGTTTGATAGTTCAAAGATACAAAAACTTCGAATTCTGTTTTGTTACATATATCACAATTAATTATAAAAGCTCTCTATAAATAATGTAAAATGCGACTATCAAAGTAAACCAACCAAAGCCTCTTTTGAGTTTTGTTCCGCTGATAAATTTGGATGAATAGACACCAACAATGATACCTAATATTGAGATTGATGTAAATACTAATAAAAATGACCAATCAATAGCTCTGCTCTGCAAATCGCCAGTAAAACCAATCAGTGAATTGGCAGCAATAATAAATAATGACGTACCAATAGCTTTTTTCATCGGTAACTTTGCTAACAGCACCAAAGCTGGAATTATTAAAAACCCACCTCCAGCACCAACAATTCCAGTAAGCAAACCTACGCCTATTCCAATAGCAATGAGGTATGGAATGTTGATAGTCGAATTAAAATCAGGATCTGCAACATCGCGTTTTGAGCGAATCATGGAAATTGATGCCAAGAACATGATAATGGCAAAGAACGTCATAATGAAAATATCCTTTGTGACTTCAAAATGGTTAATGGTGAAGACTGTTTCAGGAATTGCTGGGACTAAATAACGTCTCGTAAGGTAAACCACTGTAAATGCAGGAATCGCAAAAATAATGGCAGTCTTGATGTCAACTAATTTTTTTCTGAAGTTTTGAAATGCTCCTATAGATGAAGTACTTCCAACTACAAATAATGAATAGGCGGTTGCAGTAACTGGATTAATGCCTATTAAATATACCATAACTGGAACCGTAATAATAGAGCCACCACCACCAGAAAGCCCTAAAACAAGACCTACAACAAAGGCTCCAACATATCCTAATAGTTGCGTTATATCCATTTAGTGTGGTAATTTGTCTTTAATGACACCATAAAAATAGGTTCCAAATATAGCAGCTAAAATAACGATAAGCATCGAAAACACTCCTGTTCCCACTAATATATACATAGGCCCTGGGCAAGCTCCAGACAAAGCCCATCCCAATCCAAAAAGAGAGCCTCCTAACAAATAACGAATAAGGCCTCGCTCTTTTGTTGGCACATGCATCAATGAGCCTTCAGTGTTTTTTATTTTGAATTGTTTTGACAGCAACATAAGAATAATTCCTGTTCCAACAGCAGTTCCTATGATGCCATACATGTGAAAGGATTCAAACCGAAACATTTCATAGATACGATACCATGACACAGCTTCTGATTTTACTAAAACGATTCCGAAGAAAATCCCAATCACTAAAAATTTTAAATATTTCATGTCTTTTATAAATTAGAAAATTAGAGGGAATAATAAATGTACCATGATCAATCCACCAATGAAAAATCCGATGACAGCGATTAAAGAAGGTCGCTGTAAACTACTCAACCCTGTAATGGCATGACCTGAAGTACAACCTCCAGCGTATCGTGTTCCGAAGCCTACTAAAAAACCTCCAATAATAAGAATTGATAACCCTTTAATACTAAAAACCGCATCCCAACTATAAAGCTCAGATGGCAATAAAGATTTACCTGCATTATCAAAACCTAATTGTGACAAATGCTCAACAGTGTCTGGGTTCAGGGCTATGTCTACTGGGTTTGATAACCAGAAATGGGCAATAAAGCCACCAATTACAGCACCTAAAACAACCGTTAAGTTCCATTTTTGGGATTTCCAATCGAAGTCGAAAAATTCTGTTTTTTTTCCAGCTCCAATAATGGCACAGAAGGTTCTTAAGTTTGAAGACATCCCAAATGTTTTTCCAAGATAAATTAGGATAAACATTGTGAGTGCTATTAATGGGCCCGAAATATACCAAGGCCAAGGTTGTAAAATAGATTCCATGAACGTATTATTAAATGTAAAGTTAATTTGTTGAAATTTGTTTTTTGCTATAAATGTTGCTTAAAACTCCAATACCTCAATCTTGTTTCGATTTAAAATGATTTTTTTCTCGTTTTCCAACTGTTTTAAAAGCCTAGATACCACAACTCTTGAGGTGTTCAGATCTTCAGCTATATCTTGGTGTGTTTTGGTGATGATGTTGGACGCATTGAGCTTAACTTGATCTGTGAGATATTTAAATAAACGTTCATCCATTTTCATAAATGCCAATGTGTCTATTGTTTCAAGCATTTCATTGAACCGTATCTGATAACTCTGTAAAATGAAATTTCGCCAACTTTCATTGCTATTAAACCATTCGGTCATTTTTTGATTTGGAATCATAATAACCTCGGACTCCTTATCAGCTACAGCTCGAATTTTACTTTTGGATTTAGACATACAGCAAGTGAGCGACATTGAGCAAGTATCACCAGTCTCTAAAACATATAAAAGCAGTTCGTGGCCATTTTCATCTTCCCTCAAAACTTTAATGTTTCCAAGTAAAAGTAAGGGAACGTGGGTAAGATCTTGTCCAATATCTAGGATAATGTCATTGGTTTGATAAGTTTTCAGAACACCATATTTAGAAATATCCTCTAAAATAAATGAGTCGAAAAGATATCGAAATTGTTCTAGTTTTTCTGTTGGTATCATTTGACAAAAATAATGATTTACAATTTTGAAATAAATTGTTTGGTAGTATTTTAATAAAAGTATTATATTTGCACCCACTTTAAAAGGCCTCGTGGCGCAACTGAATAGCGCATCTGATTACGGCTCAGAAGGTTACAGGTTTGAATCCTGTCGAGGTCACTAATGAACAAGAAAGCAAGCAAAATAAAATAGCTTGCTTTTTTATTTTGTAACTATTTGCTTTCAAAGTGAATTTTTAGTCACATAAACTCTCCAACCAATAATAGCTAATTGAAGTTTAGAGGCTTTAGATAAGTCTAATCTGCGTTTTGAGAAGCTTGGTAAAATGGCCTTGTTGATTTTTGCCAATACTTTGAATATCTGCTTTTTCATATCGCAAAAGTATAAAAAGATAGCTCAAAATGTTAAATTAGTGATTTAGTAAATCGAAAAACACCGATTGCTTTTTAAGATGATTACCTTTGTTGAAAATTTTCCTTATGAATAAATTTTACTATTTAATAGCATTTCTCCTAATGTCACACACCATGATGAGCCAATTGGTCATCAATGAAATTGATTGCGATACACCTGGAACTGATGATAAAGAATTTGTAGAGATATTATCTGAAACACCCAATTTCCCTTTAGATGGGTATGTTGTGGTGTTTTTTAATGGGTCGGCTTCAGGGATGGATAAGAGTTATCTAGCTTTAGATTTAGATGGCTACGAAACAGATGTTAATGGGTTGTTATTGATAGGTAGTACCACAGTGTCTCCATTTCCACAGTACATAATTCCTGCTAATGTCATCCAAAACGGAGCAGATGCAGTAGCGATTTATCAAGCAGACGATTTAGATTTTGAAGAACCAACCACTGCTTATGTCGATGCGACACTTATTGATGTGTTGTTGTACCAAACCAATGATTCTGATGGAGCAGGTTTGGTCACCATTTTTTCGGCATTCAATCCAAGTATTCAAATAGAAAATGAAGGTGCAGGTAATAATACCAATTCCATTCAGCGTTTTGTTGACGGCAGCAATGTAGTGACCTATACAACAACAGTTCCAACACCAAGACAGCTTAACGATGGCAGTGGAATTGTTCTCAATGGCATATTAATGACAGTTGCTCAAACCATGTATAATGAAGGTGAAACATTCGATATTGTTTTTACATCAGAACAAAACGTGACAGCTGACCTAAATTTCACTATTGGATTCAATAATGGAACATTCAATACTTCTGATTATGTAGGTAATACATCTATAACAATTTCTAATGGGACCAATACAGCCATGACAACGATTACATTGGTTGACGATACATTAGATGAAGGTGATGAGGAGATGGTTATTCGGTTGTCTGGATTGCCACCAACTTTCAATTCACTGAACAATAATTTGCGTATCAGAGCTGTAGATAACGATTTTACAATAGCTCCATTTGGGACTCCAACCAACCCAACTTATGGCGTTGTGGCAAGTACGCAACCCAATGGTTACTACGA
Source organism: Flavobacteriaceae bacterium UBA5534 (assembly GCA_002426015.1). Taxonomy (GTDB): domain Bacteria; phylum Bacteroidota; class Bacteroidia; order Flavobacteriales; family Flavobacteriaceae; genus Aquaticitalea. Next base: position 39,888 of record DINS01000009.1, on the reverse strand, counting down.
TAATTTAGATGGGAAATCTGGAGCTGTTTTGCGTCAAGCCATGCAAGATATTGTTGCTGAAGAAGGCGTTGTAAGAGCACAAACGTATTCTGATGTTATCGATATCTTGAAAGAAGCTGACCAAAACCCAGCTAACAGCAATCAGGTGTGGTTGGTATATAAAGAAATTGGACGAGCCAAACTTGATTATCAATTGACATCAAATAGTATTGGTAAATGGAATCGTGAGCATACCTATCCTCGTTCAAGAGGCGGTTTTAATAGTATCAATTTAGATGACATTGCTGATGGTAAGGATGTGTTTTGGAATACCACTGCCGATTCTTTGCGTCATGGTAACTCTGATGCCCATGCATTGCGCGCAGCCGATGGACCAGAAAACAGTAGTAGAGGCAATCAACATTATGGTCAATATAATGGACCATCAGGAACGTTAGGAAAGTTTAAAGGTGATGTTGCTCGAAGTGTTTTTTATATGGCGATTCGTTTTAATGGATTATCGATTGTAAATGGATTTCCAGAAGGAAACGTTGGTGAATTGGGAGATTTAACAACGCTTCTTGATTGGCATCGAAATGATCCTCCTGATGATTTTGAAATGAACCGAAACAATGTGGTTTACACATGGCAATTTAATAGAAACCCATTTATTGACCATCCGGATTTGGTGGAATATATTTGGGGAAACCAGGTTGGTAATGTTTGGGATGCCTCTTTGGGTGTTGATGAACTAACAAATTCAAATATTCGATTGTATCCAAATCCTGTGAAAAATAAATTGTATGTATCAGGAATTAAAAATGATGCTCAAGTCGAATTGTTCTCCATTGAAGGCAGAAAATTATCTGCATATTCATTTCAAGGCGATGCCTCTTTTGATTTGAATCTATCTAGCGGTATTTATGTAGTTAAGATTAGTTCGGAAGGGCAATCGATGACTAAAAAAATTGTGGTTCAGTAAAATATAAGATTTTAAAAAGCCCAAATTCAATCATGAGTTTGGGTTTTTTTTTGTGTTGGTGAATATTAGTCACTAGACGTTAAGAATAAATTATCGCCTTTTATTCCCATTGAAATTAAAGAAATTCCATCATCGTTTGTAAAAGTAGCTACCTTACTTTTGCCTTTTCCATTGGACAATTCAATTTTAATTCTTACAATTTGACCTTCTTTGTTTCTTTTTAATTTAGAATAGTTGAATATAACGCCTTGCGATTTTAGATGTTTCTTATGCATGTCTAACATTTTATCAGAAGTCTTATCTGTAATGATTGATGAACTGTAACTTACTGGTGCACCATCATCTGCATCGTAGGTGGTGATTTGTACTTCAGTTCCTATTTCCCAAGGTCCTTTCTTATTGCTATCTATAATCTTGTCACTTTGCACAACATATGCTCTATTAGTGCCACTAAATGAGGCATCATTTTTAGTGGTTACTATAACGACGCCATTTTTGCCTTTGTCACCATAAGTTTCAATCTCTTTTTCACCTTTTAAAACATTAACACTAGAAATTGTATTAACATCGAGTTCTTTGGCTGTTACGACCTTTCCATCAACGATGATTAGAGGTTTGTCTCCACTGTTTTTGATGAAACTATAACCTTTCTTGCCGCTTTCTGTTGCATTAATAGGTATCACATTGCCATCCTCGTCAGTCCAGACAACCTTCATTACGTCTTTTTTAATATGGATGGTGTCTTTAGATTTTTTTCCTTTTTTGTCAGTTTTAACGAAAATGAATTCTTCAGGTTCGTCGCGCTCGATTACTTTTGCGCTTCTTAATACAAACACATTGGAGTCATTTCCTGTAGCTTGTACCTTATGAGTTTCGTCATCAGTAGTGAACGTATAGCTTTTAGTAGATGTCATTTTGCCATTTCTTACAGAGATGCTGTTGTTTTTGTCGTCGATTGAAATGGTTATTGGCTGTATAGGTTCGTCATCATTAATACGATAGTTGGTATTTGTTGTATCAGAGCTTATCTCAATGGTTATGGCTGTTATTTCGCCTTTATCATTTCGTTTGATTCCTTTAAAGGTTGATTCAAATCCCTTATTTTTAAGCTCTTTCTTAAGGTTTTCAAAATCTGCATCTGTAAAATCTTTAGTGATGACAATATCATCGTTTTTGAATGAATTCGATTCAAAATCGAAAAGCTCTGTAGATGGCTTATTTTCTGATAAGCTTTTTTCTACAAACACTTCTTTAGTGTTAAAACTCATCATAAAGAGCGCAATGGCTGGAATAATCAATACATATTTCCAAGCGTTCAATTTTTTTGATTTTGATTTGTGTAACATAATGATTCTTTTTTTGATTAATGAATTATAAAAGTTATTGGTCAGTACCAATTGATGATTTGGAATACTTGTTTTGAGCAATAATTTTTGATAGCTTTTTTTGCATTCCGATTGTTTTTGGGCTGTTTGGTCAGCAATGAACTCTAAATTTTGCTGTAACTCCTTTTTATACCACCACATCAACGGATTGAACCAAAGCAAAATGGTTAACATTTGCGCCAAAAGGATATCGATGCTATGAAAGTGTTTTGCATGGACTTCTTCGTGCTTAACAATAAGTTTGAGTTCGTCGTCTGTAAATTGGTCTGGATTGTAAACAATCCAATTAAAAAAAGAAAATGGCGCAACCTTATGAGTTGTTTCTATAAATGTAAACATGCCTTTTTTGTGTCTTTTGTGCGAATAATATAATCGGAGCAAAGAGAAAAATTCGATAAATAACCGACATAAGAAAAAGATTACTCCAGCACTATAAAGCCAAAAGAGGAGTTGTGACCAATCAAACGGAGTTTCTGTTTGCTGTGTTATTGTGCCTTCAATTATTGTATAGCCTTCAAATGTTTGAGGTGTGTATTCTATATATATAGTTATGACAATCGTTGGGATAATGATTGCTACAGCCAAACCAATGAGCAAAAACCATCGATTGGATTCAAAAAATGTTTCGCGCTGCAATAAGAGTTTGTAACAGACGTAGAACAACATTATAATGGCACTTGCTTTTAGTAAATAGTCCATAACCTGTTATTTTTTGTTTTCTATTAAAGCAATGATTTCCTTGAGTTCATCTACGCTTATCTTCTCTTCTTTGGCAAAAAAGGACACGACGTTTTTGTAAGAGTTATTAAAATAATGCTCAATGGCAGTATTCATAAAACGCTTTTTGTATGCCTCCTTGCTTACAATAGGAAAGTACTGATGTGTCTTACCATAGGCATTATAGCCTACGTAACCTTTTTCTTCTAAATTTCTAATAATGGTAGAAAGTGTGTTGTAATGAGGTTTGTCTTCATGTATTTCAGCGAGTACATCTTTAACAAAAGCCTTCTCTAGCTTCCATAAAATGTGCATGATTTCCTCTTCCTTGTTAGTTAGTTTTTGCATTGTAAAAAGGTTTTTAATAAACGAATGACTCAAACTTACAACTATTTTTATAGTTATACAACTACACATATAGTTATTTAACGAAATTTTTAGTTTTTATTTTAAAATGAAAGGAAATAGTATCTTCGCAACAAAATTGAATTGATGAGTTTACTTTGGGTATTTTTAGGATTGATATTATTGGTCGTTGGTGGCGAATTTTTAGTGCGCTCTTCTGTAGCACTTTCTTTTAAGTTTAGTATTTCTAAATTGGTCATTGGTATGACTGTAGTGTCTTTTGCCACGTCAGCACCTGAATTACTTGTGAGCTTGCAAGCCGCTCTTGATGGATTGCCAGATATTGCACTTGGTAATGTCATTGGTTCCAATATCGCTAATATTGGATTGGTGTTGGGAATTACAGCCTTTATTTCGCCTTTGGGAGTAAGTAAAGATTTTTACAAACTCAATTGGCCTATGATGATGTTGCTTTCTATTGTGCTGTATTTTCTGCTAAAAAGTGGCAACGTACTTGATTTTTATGAAGGTCTTGCTTTGTTTGTGTCTTTGATTATTTTTTTGGTGGTGCTCATCAGAAGCTCAAAGAATGATACTGAAGTTGAAGTTGAAGACGTTGACGTATCCTTAAAGCAAACATCCAATATAAAAATCATCATTTGGCTACTTATTGGTGCTGCTGCGCTTTATTTTGGTAGTGAATGGTTGGTGTTTGGTGCCAAAGAAATGGCATTGTCATTGGGAGTTAGCGAACGTGTCATATCGGTAACGATGGTTGCTGTAGGTACCAGTGTGCCAGAGCTAGCAGCCTCTGTGATTGCTGCGTTAAAAAAGGAGAAAGCCATTTCGCTTGGTAACTTAATTGGTTCTAATATTTTTAATATTGCTTCTGTTTTGGGGTTGACTGCTATGATACATCCAATTTCTGTTAATAATGTTAATATCTTAAGTAATGATATTCCTTGGATGATTGCTTTTGCGGCTATTTTAATCCCGTTGGTCTTATTGCCCAAACGTTTCTCTTTTGGTCGTTATAAGGGCCTAGTATTATTATTGGGTTATTGCGTTTTTGTTTTTTTGGCCTTTGCTGGCGAATGATTAAGGGGGTAAAATAGTATTTTATCGATTTGTTGACAACTTACCCTATTTTTTTTAGGGTATTTTTTATTTTGAATTGATTTTTTGATAGATTTGCCCTATCAAAATTTAATCAAACCAAATAATTATGTCAACATTACGTTTTCACGCTATCAAAGAATCGCTCAAACATAAACCTCTTCACGTCGAAGAGAATGAGCGTCGTTCGTTAATTTTCGGTTCTAATGTGTTCAATGAAGCAACAATGCGTCAATATTTGACCAAGGAAGCTTTTAAAAGTGTCATGGATGCGCACCAAAACGGAACGAAAATCGACCGTATCGTAGCCGATCATATTTCTACAGGAATGAAAGAGTGGGCTATTTCGAAAGGTGCTACCCATTACACACATTGGTTTCAGCCATTGACAGGTGCAACTGCCGAAAAGCACGATGCCTTTTTTGAAACCATCGGAAACGGTTTGGCAATTGAAAAATTTGGAGGAAGTCAGTTGGTACAACAAGAACCAGATGCGTCAAGCTTTCCAAATGGAGGCATCAGAAACACATTTGAAGCTCGTGGTTATACGGCTTGGGACCCAACATCGCCAGCATTTATTTATGGGACGACCTTGTGTATTCCAACAGTTTTTGTGGCATATACAGGTGAGGCGCTTGACTATAAAACACCACTTTTAAGAGCTTTGCAGGCAGTTGATACTGCTGCAGTTGCTGTTTGCAAATATTTTGATAAAAATGTAAAGAAGGTCAACGCTTCTTTGGGTTGGGAACAAGAATATTTTTTGATCGATAGTGCGTTGGCAAATTCAAGACCTGATATTGTTTTGACAGGACGAACCTTGCTTGGACATTCTCCAGCCAAAGGGCAGCAGTTGGATGACCATTATTTTGGTTCTATACCAAGTAGAGCTTTAGCGTATATGAGAGATTTGGAAACCGAATGTATGTTGCTGGGAATCCCTGTAAAAACACGTCACAATGAAGTGGCACCTAATCAATTTGAATTGGCGCCAATCTACGATGAAGCTAATCTAGCGGTTGATCATAACTCCCTTTTGATGGACGTGATGGATAAGGTTGCAGACAGACATAATTTTAAAGTACTGTTTCATGAGAAACCATTTGCAGGCGTCAACGGTTCTGGTAAACATAACAACTGGAGTTTGAGTACTGACACTGGAGTTAATCTTCTGGGTCCTGGAAAAACACCAATGAGTAATCTTCAATTTTTGACCTTTTTTATAAATACGATTAAAGCTGTTAATGATAATGAAGAGTTGTTGAGAGCAGCTATTGCTTCGGCAAGTAACGATCATCGTCTGGGAGCCAATGAAGCGCCTCCTGCCATCATTTCGGTATTTATTGGTTCACAATTAACCAGTGTGTTGAACGAATTGGAAAATGTTACCAATGGAAAATTATCACCAGAAGAAAAAACCGATTTAAAACTGAATGTTGTCGGTAAAATCCCAGATGTATTGTTGGATAACACTGACAGAAACAGAACATCTCCTTTTGCTTTTACAGGAAACAAATTTGAATTTAGAGCAGTAGGCTCTAAAGCCAATTGTGCAAGTGCCATGACGGTTTTGAATGCCATAGTGGCAAAACAATTAAACGATTTTAAAGTTGAAGTTGATGCTTTGATCGAGAAAAAGGACATGAAAAAGGATGATGCAGTATTTAATGTTTTGAGAGAATACATTAAGAAGTCTAAAAACATCTTGTTTGAAGGAAATGGTTATGGTGAAGCTTGGCATAAAGAAGCCAAAAAGAGAGGCTTAAGCAATAATAAAACAACGCCAGAGGCTTTAAAAGCTAAAGTGTCCAAAAAGGCATTAAGCCTTTTCGAAGATTTAGGCATCATGAATAAAGTAGAATCTGAAGCTCGTTATGAAATAGAGATGGAAGAGTATGTGTTACGAATCCAGATTGAAGGTCGTGTGCTTGGAGATATTGCGCGCAACCATATTGTGCCTACAGCTGTCAGGTATCAAAATATTTTAATTGAAAACGTTAAAGGTCTCAAAGAAATCTATGGAGCAACTTTTAAGAAATTTGCCCAAGAACAATTGAATCTTATTGAAGAGATTTCTGGACACATCGCATCAATCAATGCAGATGTTACAAAACTAATCAATGCTCGTAAAAAGGCCAATACCATTGATGATGTTGAAAAGAAAGCTCTTGAATACTGTCATAAGGTAAAACCGATTTTTGACGATATTCGTTACCATTGCGATAAGTTGGAGCTATTGGTTGATGATGAGCTTTGGCCATTAACTAAATATAGAGAATTACTGTTTACAAAGTAATGTTGTCAAAATTACCAAACAAAAAAACCTCGATAATTCGAGGTTTTTTTGTTTGATTTCTTACGCTTTATCGACAAAAATGGTGTTGTTCTGCCATTCAACAAGTTTCCTAAACAAATTGTCGAATTTTACCTACACGTATATTTTTTAGTTATTTATTTGTTTAATAGATGTTATATAAACCTTGGTGTTTTTTAAGATCTATAAATTTGTGGCTATTTGTAAAAATAGAACAACTGATGTTATAACTGTTTTTCCCCTCAAACAATAATATCGGATTTTGTTATGAGTATATACTGATTCATTAATCCATTATTTTTTTTGAGAGTTATTGCTTTGGTTTTTATAGGCAAAATTCAAATTTAATTTTAAAAAAAATCAATGGCTAATGAAGAATTTAATATTACTTTTCTCTCTTTTTATTTCAATAGGTCTTTTTTCTAGCGATTTACTGGCGCAACAAATCGAAGTTCAAGATCCATGATTTTGATGCCAACCTTCGAAAGAACAATAGTATTAGTTTTGGTGGTAGAAGCACTTTGATTAATAATGATTTTGATAATCCCGATTATGAAAATTCTATTCAATTAGGATATAAGCGTTTCTTTGGGGATTATGTGAATATTGGTGTCAATGCTAAAAAGTTTGGGATCAAAGATTATGAATTTAAAACGATTGGCTATTTGTCTTTTGATCTTAATTTAGAGTTTTATATGCTTCCTGAAAGTAAAGTGTCACCGTTTATTTATGCTGGAGGTGGAGCAATTACTTCTAATGATTTTAAAGAGGTTAATAACAAAGTGCAAGGAGGAATAGGGTTAGAGTACCTGTTTGCGGATAGCTTTGCGATTTTTGCCAATGCTGAAGCTAATTATTTATTGAACCAAGAGGATTTTACATTAATTCCAGAACTTTCAGATAACAGCATTTATTATAATGCGACCGACCGTTGGATTGCATTTTTATTTTGGATCAAAAAATCAAGCAAATACAAAAACAGTTTCACATAAAGCGGCTGATTCTAAATCGGTTAAAGCCGAAAAGACAAAAAGACCTGTTTCGCAAAACGATAAACAAGAGGGTACGGTTATAACGTCTAACCCTATTATTTTCGAAAAACCAGACAAAGAGAATAATTGATTTTCTGTAGAATAATTTTAACAAAGGCCTTGTATTTACAAGGTTTTTTTGTCGAGTTGTACGTAACTCTACGTATAGATAACTAATAAAAAATGTATTTCAACGCATAATTTTATGAATACATCGAAAATGTGGTTAAAGCTTTAAAATCAGAGGGTTATTTTTATAAATTTGTAGTGCTATTAATCAATATTTGTAAAAATGAAAAAGTTATTGTTAAGCTTGGCAGCTTTAGCTTTTGCTACATTATTGTTCTCTCAAGATGATTCTAAAGACAACAAAGGTGATGCTTCTAAAGATGCTGTGGTGAAAATCGAAAACGGATTTAAATCAGGATCGTAAATAATTTTTTATTTATTGCAAAAGTTAGTTTTCAGAACTTTGTTTTAGATTCTGTTCTGAACATTAAAAAGACAAACCGATTAAATATTTAATTCGTTTGTCTTTTTTTATGTCTACTTGAGAAAATATTAAAAATATAACATATTGATTATTAATTTGTTATATTGCGTATCCAAAACCCCAAATGTTGAATTCAATTTGCTTTTGTTATTAATTAACTGATGTTTAATTAATGAAAAATTGATGATAGCAAAGCCATTTTATATTAGAGCTCTTTTTCTATTACTATTAAGTGTATTCCAGATTCAGGTTTTTGCCCAAGACGTTCCAGTCAAAAAAGATTCTTTATTGTTTACCAACACAGATTTCAAAGTCTTTAGAGGCAATAACGTCATTGATATTGCTGCAGGTACGTCTGTAATGAATGGGGATTTTGTAGATCCAATGTTCGAAATTTATTTTCATATAGGATATAAAAGGCATTTAACGCCAAGTTTGAATATCAATATTGGGTATAACAAGTTTAACCTTGCCTATAAAAACCAATTCAATGAAGGCTTTATGTCTTTCGATTTAAATCTCGAATATTTAATGTTGCCACAACAGCGTTTCTCTCCTTTTGTCTTTGCTGGTGGTGGTTATAATGCGGCTAATTATTTTGAACAAACTGCTACTAAAGTTCAGTTTGGAGGAGGAATAGAAGTCATCGTTGTCGATGGGTTAGGGCTGAAACTCTTTACGGATTACAATTATGTGTTCAGTGATGAGTTGGATGGGGTTGTTGCAGGTGATGCAGATGATACATACTTCAGAATTGGATTTGGAGCCAATTTTTACTTTGATGCTTCCACCAAAAGACATAAAGTAAAGAAAGGCCAAAAATCTACACTTAAAACGAATCCAATAATAGACAAAAACTAATTTACAATCCTTATTTTTGCATATCCAAACAAAGTTATGAGTCAAGACATAAGTAAACGATATGCGCAAAGAGGTGTTTCTGCATCTAAAGAAGATGTGCATAACGCTATCAAAAACATCGATAAAGGATTATTTCCACAAGCATTTTGCAAAATTGTACCAGATTATTTAACAAACGATAATAAGTATTGTCTTATTATGCATGCAGATGGGGCAGGTACAAAATCATCACTTGCTTATATGTATTGGAAGGAAACTGGAGATATTTCTGTGTGGAAGGGTATCGCTCAAGATGCCTTGATTATGAATATTGACGATTTGTTATGTGTAGGAGCTACAGATAACATTATGTTATCATCAACCATTGGTAGAAATAAGAATTTAATAACAGGAGAAGTTATTTCGGCAATCATTAATGGTACAGAAGAGTTAATCTCTGAATTAAAATCGTTTGGAGTTACTATACATTCAACAGGAGGTGAAACTGCTGATGTTGGCGATTTAGTTCGCACAATAATTGTTGATTCTACTGTAACAGCACGTATGAAACGTAGCGATGTTATTGATAATGCAAATATAAAAGCAGGCGATGTTATAGTTGGCTTGTCATCGTCAGGTCAAGCTACTTATGAGAAAACATATAATGGAGGAATGGGAAGTAATGGATTAACATCTGCGCGTCATGATGTGTTTCATAACTATTTAGCTGAAAAATTTCCTGAAAGTTTTGATGCTTCAGTACCTAAAAATTTAGTGTATTCTGGACAAGTAAAATTAACCGATAAAGTAGAAAACTCTCCTATTGATGCTGGTAAATTAGTATTATCGCCAACAAGAACCTATGCGCCAATCATTAAAAAAATACTATCAAAATACAATTCGAAAGATATTCATGGAATGGTGCATTGTAGTGGAGGAGCCCAAACCAAAATTCTTCATTTTATAAACAATCTACATATTATAAAAGATAATTTATTTTCAATTCCACCACTTTTTAAACTAATACAAGAACAATCAAAAACAGATTGGAAAGAAATGTATCAAGTATTTAATTGTGGGCATCGTATGGAGTTGTATGTATCTCCAGAAGTAGCTGAAGATTTAATTTCAATTTCTAAATCATTTAATGTCGATGCTCAAATTGTTGGTAGAGTTGAAGCATCATCAGAAAAGAAATTAACTATAAAAAGCGAGTTTGGAGTTTTTGAGTATTAATTCTTTTTTATTAAAAACAGCCTCTTTATTGACATAAAAAGCAGTGCAACCTAACTTCAGTCTGCGCTTTGACACTTCATTTTTTATTTTCAAAATTTGTTAACTTTTTATTGTTGATAAATTTTTAAAACATTGTATTTCAACAATTTAAGTCTATTTGCTTGTAAACTTTATGATTTTTGTCATGTTTTAAGTTATCTTTTTTTTGTTTATTTATGCTTTCTAAAAAAAACCAATTAATCCTTATAAAGAATAATAACCAATGAAAGTTGAAACCTTAACAACTCCAAAAACCATTTACACACAAGAAGAAGCTTTTGAAGCAGCATTAGCCTACTTTAGAGGTGATGATCTTGCAGCTCGTGTATGGCTTAATAAGTATGCCTTGAAAGATTCCGAAGGCAATATTTATGAATCGACACCTGATGATATGCACTGGCGAATAGCAAAAGAAATTGCTCGAATAGAGTCACGTTACCCAAACCCAATGACAGAGCAAGACGTTTTTGATTTGATTAAGGATTTTAAATACATCGTACCACAAGGTAGCCCAATGGCTGGAATAGGCAATCCATTTCAGATTGCTTCACTTTCCAATTGTTTTGTTATAGGTAACTCTGGCGAATCTGATTCATATGGAGGCATAATGAAGATTGATCAGGAGCAAGTGCAACTAATGAAACGCCGAGGAGGTGTTGGGCACGATTTGTCCCACATTAGACCAAAAGGGTCACCTGTTAAAAATTCAGCATTGACATCTACAGGTATTGTGCCATTTATGGAGCGTTACTCAAATTCCACACGCGAAGTCGCACAAGATGGTCGTAGAGGCGCCTTGATGTTATCAGTATCTATAAATCATCCAGATTCTGAAGATTTTATCAATGCTAAATTGGAGCAAGGTAAAGTGACAGGAGCCAATGTGTCTGTGCGAATTGATGACGAGTTTATGAAAGCGGTTAAAACGAATAGTGATTACACTCAAAAGTATCCTATTTTCAGTGCCAATCCTAAATTCACAAAGACCATTGAAGCCAATTCACTTTGGAAAAAAATTGTGCATAACGCATGGAAATCGGCCGAACCAGGTATTTTGTTTTGGGATACGATCATCAAAGAGTCACTTCCAGATTGCTATGCCGATTTGGGTTATAAAACGGTTTCTACAAATCCTTGTGGCGAAATTCCATTATGTCCTTATGATTCTTGTAGGCTGTTGGCAATTAATTTGTTTTCATACGTAGAACAACCATTTACAAAACAAGCTAAATTCAATTTTGAATTGTTTAAAAAACATGCTGTTGCTGCCCAACGTATTATGGATGATATCATCGATTTGGAATTGGAAAAAATCGATGTGATTATTCAAAAAATTGATGCAGATCCAGAATTGGAAGAGGTCAAAGCTACTGAACGCAATCTTTGGATAAATATCAAAACGAAAGCTGAAGAAGGTCGAAGAACAGGTATTGGAATTACGGCAGAAGGCGATATGTTGGCAGCCCTAGGGATTCAATATGGTAGTAAAAAAGGGAATGAATTTTCTGTTGAAGTTCATAAAACATTGGCAGTTGAGGTGTATCGTGCTTCGGTTGCCATGGCAAAAGAGCGTGGAGCTTTCACTGTGTTTAATGCCGAACGCGAAAAAAACAACCCTTTTATCCAACGATTAAAAGCCCAAGACGAAAAGTTGTATTACGATATGACAGAGTACGGAAGACGTAATATCGCTTTGTTGACCATTGCACCAACAGGAACTACAAGCTTAATGACGCAAACCACTTCTGGAATTGAACCTGTATTTCTTCCGGTTTACAAACGTCGTCGAAAGGTAAATCCTAATGATAAAGAAGCACGAGTTGATTTTGTGGATGAAGTTGGTGATTCTTGGGAAGAATATGTGGTATTTCATCACAGATTTAAACAATGGATGGAAGTCAATGGCCACGATATTTCAAAAAACTATGAGCAAAAAGAATTGGATGCTTTGGTCAAAAAATCACCATATTATAAAGCGACTTCCAATGATGTAGATTGGATGAGCAAAGTGTCCATGCAAGGTGCCGTTCAAAAATGGGTGGACCATTCCATTAGTGTGACAATTAATCTACCAAATGACGCTACTGAAGAGTTGGTTGGAAAATTATATTTGGAAGCATGGGAGGCAGGATGTAAAGGTGTGACTGTTTATAGAGATGGCTCACGTTCTGGCGTGTTGATTTCCAATGAAGAAAAAAAGGAGGAAGACGATGAAACCTTGACTCATTTCCCAACGAAGCGACCACAAGTGCTCGAAGCTGATGTGGTGCGTTTTCAAAATAATAAAGAAAAATGGATTGCCTTCATCGGATTGATAGATGGTAAACCTTATGAGATTTTTACGGGATTGGCAGATGATGAAGATGGTATCTTAATTCCGCGTTGGGCCAATGAAGGGTTGATTATCAAAAACAGAAACGAAGACGGAACGTCACGGTATGATTTTCAATATAAAAACATAAGAGGTTATAAAACGACTATTGAAGGCTTGTCGCATAAGTTCAATCCGGAGTATTGGAACTATGCCAAATTGATATCAAGTACATTGCGCCATGGTATGCCAATCGATAAAATAGTGGATTTAATCAACAGTTTGCAACTCGATAGCGAATCCATCAACACCTGGAAAAATGGAGTTGTGAGAGCTTTAAAACGTTATGTGGAAGACGGAACACAGGCTAAAGGACAAACCTGTAGTAACTGTAAGTCGGAAAATCTAATTTATCAAGAGGGTTGCCTCACTTGTAAAGATTGTGGGTCTTCCAAATGTGGATAAGCTTATTTAATAATTGATAAAAGAGAGAGGTTGAGTTTCAGCCTCTTTTTTTATATCAATTAGTCGAAATTACTTTTTAGTCTGGATATAAGTCTTTTTTATAAAATTGATAAATTATCGTATTTTTGCGGCACAATTTAAACGATAAATGTTAGAGAAATTACAAATAGTAAAGCAGCGATTTGATGAGGTGAGTGATTTAATCATTCAACCAGATATAATGACAGATCAAAAGCGATATATAGAGCTCAACAAAGAGTATAAGGATTTACGTCTATTAATGAACAAACGTGAAGAGTACTTGGAGTTGACCAATAATCTTAAGGAAGCCGAACAAATTTTAGCTGAAGGTGGTGATCCAGAAATGGTAGAAATGGCAAAAATGCAGTATGAAGAGGCTAAAGAAGGTATTCCAAAACTCGAAGATGAGATTCGTTTTATGTTGATACCGAAAGACCCTGAAGACACTAAAAATGCAGTTGTTGAGTTACGTGCAGGAACTGGTGGAGACGAGGCAAGTATTTTTGCGGGTGATTTATTCAGAATGTACTCTAAATACTGCGAAAGTAAAGGCTGGAAAGTTGATGTGGTGGATTATAGTGAAGGAACTAATGGTGGATTTAAAGAAATTCAGTTTGAAGTTGTGGGTGAGGATGTGTATGGAACTTTAAAGTTTGAAGCAGGTGTACATCGTGTACAGCGTGTACCACAAACAGAAACTCAAGGGCGAGTGCACACGAGTGCTGCAACGGTTATGGTGTTTCCAGAAGCTGAAGAATTTGATATTGAAGTTAATCCAAAAGATGTACGTATCGATTTTTTCTGTTCGTCAGGACCAGGAGGTCAGTCGGTAAATACGACCTATTCTGCAGTGCGATTAACACATATTCCAACAGGTTTGGTGGCACAATGTCAAGACCAAAAATCACAGCATAAAAATAAAGAGAAAGCCTTTAAAGTACTGCGTTCGCGTTTATATGATATGGAGTTGGCGAAGAAAAATGAAGAAGATGCTGCAAAACGCGGCTCAATGGTGTCGTCTGGTGATAGAAGTGCTAAAATTAGAACCTATAACTATCCACAAGGGCGTGTTACAGACCACAGAATTGGGCTAACATTATACGATTTGGGCAATATCGTCAATGGTGATATCCAACGTATTATTGATGAGCTTCAATTAGCTGAAAATACAGAGAAGTTAAAAGCGAATACCGACGTCATTTAAAAATAACAGGCCTCTTTTGAGGCTTTTTTTTATATTATGAAAACTGAACAACTCATTCAACAAATCCGTAAAAAGAAATCTTTTCTCTGCATAGGGTTAGATGTCGATTTAAATAAAATTCCAAAACATCTATTAGAAACCGAAGACCCTATTTTTGAGTTCAACAAAGCAATTATAGATGCTACTCATCATTTGTGTGTAGCTTATAAACCTAACACAGCTTTTTACGAAGCTTATGGGCTGAAAGGGTGGAAGTCTCTAGAAAAAACAATCAATTACATCAATCAAAACCATTCAGAAATTTTTACCATTGCTGATGCCAAACGTGGTGATATTGGTAATACGAGTAGTATGTATGCCAAAGCTTTTTTTGAAGATTTAGCTTTTGATAGTGTCACTGTAGCACCTTATATGGGAAAAGATTCAGTAGAACCTTTTCTCGCTTTTAAAAATAAACACACCATACTTTTGGCACTAACATCTAATGAAGGTGCTTTCGATTTTCAGACCAAAAGTGTCGAAGGAAGGGAATTGTATAAACAAGTGTTGGAGACCTCCAAAACTTGGAAAAATGCTGAGAATTTAATGTATGTTGTTGGCGCAACAAAAGCTGAATATTTTACCGATATAAGATCCATCATTCCAGATAGTTTTTTGTTGGTTCCAGGTGTTGGAGCACAAGGAGGCAATCTTCAAGATGTCTGTAAATATGGTATGAATAGTAATGTAGGGTTATTAATAAATTCTTCTCGTGGAATTATTTATGCTTCAGATAAAAAAGATTTTGCAATTGCTGCTGCAACCAAAGCAAAAGCGCTTCAACAAGACATGGAAATTATTTTAAGTCAGCAGTCATAGTAAAGAGGATGTTATTGATATTAGTAGATAACTGTTACTGCGACTGCAAATTATGTCAATGAAAGACCAACTCCATCGTAAACTTCAATTACAAGGTACACCAAAACGTATTGTTTCATTGGTGCCTTCACAAACCGAATTGCTTCACGATTTAGGTTTGGAATCTTCAACAGTTGGTATTACTAAATTTTGCATCCATCCTGTTCATTTCAAAAAGGAAAAAACCATCGTTGGTGGAACAAAAGAAGTGCACTTTGATAAAATAAGTGCTTTAAAACCTGATATCATACTGTGCAATAAAGAGGAAAACACCGAAGCGATGATACAGGAACTGGAAAAAATAGCTCCTGTTCATATTAGCGATATTTATACAATTGAGGATTGTTTGCAATTGATAGAGATGTATGGCGAATTGTTTTCAAAAGAAAATAAGGCATTTCAAATAATCGAAGATATCAAAAGAAAGCAATCAGATTTTAAAGCGTTTATAAGAAATAAACCAACGCTAAAAGCTGCTTATTTTATTTGGAAATCCCCTTGGATGGTGGCTGCAAAAAATACCTTTATTGACGAGATGTTGAGTATTAATAAATTTGAAAATTATTTTGAAAATTTAGAACGATACCCAGAAATTGAATTGATTGATGCAAAAACAGAAACTGCAGATGTGGTTTTATTGTCGAGCGAGCCTTTTCCGTTTAAAGAAGAACATATTGAGTTAATGAAGATTTATTTTCCCCATTCAAAAATTTTAGTTGTCGATGGCGAAGCTTTTTCTTGGTATGGCACAAGGCTTTTGAAATCTTTCGATTACTTCAAAAACCTGCATCAACACCATCTGAATGTTTCAAATTGAAAATCGTTTTTTTCAATTTTAAAGCTTCATGATATAATATATCACTCAAATTGGCATCGGTTTGCATCACATTATAAGCCTCTTCAATAAACTGAAGATAATTTTGCTCTAGTTCTTTCAAACTTGAAGTGATATTAAATTTTGGTCTGGTGCTTCGTATTTTGCAAAAATGTGTATTCATAAAATCGTATCTAATACTATACATACGATTTTGTAACTATTTTTAGACGAGGCAAGTACGTTAAAGTTTTGGTAATTTAATCAGAAGCCTGTTTTAAGGTTTCTCTATTCAAGAATTTTAACTGATTGAGCTTATGTAAAAGTTTATAGGCTTTAAATTCTGAAAGGTCACTCAATGCAGAATCTGTTTGACGAAAGTTATAGGCCTGTTCAATTAATCGTTTGTATTTCGACTGTAGTTTGAGTTGATGCGCTCTTATTTCAGATAACGATTTCATCAGTTTTAGTGTTTTAGAATCTTAAATATATCTAAAATATTATTAACGAGCAAGTTAATTGTTGCTTCTGTTAATAAAAAAATCGAGCTATTATGATAACCCGATTTTACAACTAACTTTTGCTAATCCAAAATTAAAGACAAATATGAAGCTCTTTGTTTTGAATTGTAAATATGCAATCTTTTTTAAACACCAATGTTATGCTACAATTAGCTTTGTATTAAGAAAAGTTGATGATGGAACAAATCAATCTTGTAAAGCAAATACGCGTCTTAACAAGTCGGTCGTTCTTGAGCCTACTTTAGTCCTTATTTCCTTTTCCTCGACAGCAATCATGGTGTAAACACCTTTAAGGGCTTCACCAGTTACATAATCTGTCAAATCCGGATTGACATCATTCGTAAATGGGATGGCATTGTATTTGTTGATGAGGTTTGCCCAAATTTGGTCAGCACCAACCTTGGTAAACGAATTGTTGATCACAGGATGGAACTTATCATATAGTGCAGTTTGCGTTTTACTTGTCAAATATTGTGTAGCGGCATCATCTTGACCTAACAGTATGTTTTTTGCGTCGGTAAATGTGATTTCCTTGACAGCATTGACAAAAATCGGAGTTGCTTCTTTTACGGCATCTTCCGCTGCTCGGTTAAGTACTTTTAATCCTTCATCAGCCAAACTGCCTAGACCAATATCGCGCAGACCTTTATCGACCTTTTGCAACTCTTCTGGTAATAAAATCTTAACCAATTCATTTTTATAAAATCCATCTGTTTGTGTCAGCTTACTTACTTGTTTGTCAATTCCCATATCAAGGGCTTCACGAAGTCCAGAAGCTATATCAGCATTACTCAACACACCACCTTGTGGTAATGAATCAACGACACCTTGTAGTTCTGCACATGCAGTTAAGTTTAATATTAAAACGAAAGCTAAAAATTTACGAATCATAGGTTTTGGTTTTTTATCTTTAGCAAAGATAAGTTATACAGATGAAAGCATTTCAAATACCGTTCCTAATATTAGTTTTAATGATTTTTTTATTTGCGTGTAAGTCTGAATCTAAAAAATCAACTTCCGAAAATCAAGGTCAATACATCACTGTTCTTGGTATTGCGCAAGATGCTGGGTATCCACAGATAGACTGTAATAAAGAATGCTGTAAACGATTTTATGATGGTAAAGAACTAAAGAAATTGGTGTCTTGCCTTGGGCTGGTCGATAAAAATGAAGGGAAGAAGTATCTGTTTGATGCCACTCCAGATATTGCTGCTCAAACACAAATTTTGAAAGCTAACCATCTTATAAATGATAAAATCATTGACGGTGTTTTCTTAACACATGCACATATTGGTCACTATACTGGTTTAATGCAGTTTGGGCGAGAAGCTTTGGGAGGCCATAATATTCCTGTATATGTAATGCCAAAAATGAAATCTTTTTTAGAACAAAATGGGCCTTGGAGTCAACTTGTGAGTTTAAACAATATCGAGTTAAGAGGGTTGCAAAACGATTCAACAATTGTATTGAACAATCATTTAAAGGTCACCCCGTTTTTAGTGCCACATCGTGATGAATATTCAGAAACTGTAGGTTATAAAATTGAAGGTAAATACAAATCGGCTTTGTTTATTCCAGATATCAATAAATGGAAACTTTGGGATAAGAATATAGTAGATGAAGTCAAAAAAGTAGATTATGCTTTTATAGATGCTACGTTTTTAAAAGAAGGTGAAATCAATAGGCCAATGAGCGAGGTGCCACATCCTTTCATTGAAGAGACAATCAAATTGTTCGAAAGCGAATCGAAACAAACTAAAGCTAAGGTTATTTTTATCCACTTCAACCATACCAATTCTGCATTATTAGAGTCACATGCTTTAAAGGACAGTATTCAAAATTTAGGCTTCAAATTTGCAAAAGAAGGCACAAATTTTCAATTGTAATATATTTAGTTTATTCTCTAAAATGCTTCTAAATCTTTGAATAATCCTTAAATTTGCAGCATTCTAACTAGATATAATTATCAATGAAGCAAGTAGCACCTTATAACCCAAAATATAAAGTACGTATTGTCACAGCCGCATCATTATTTGATGGTCATGACGCATCAATTAATATTATGCGTCGTATTATACAAGCAACAGGAGTAGAAGTCATCCATTTAGGACATGATAGAAGTGTTGAAGAAGTTGTTAATACTGCTATACAAGAAGATGCCAATGCCATTTGTTTAACCTCTTATCAAGGTGGTCATAACGAATACTTTAAGTATATGTACGATTTGCTTAAAGAAAAAGGAGCAGAGCACATCAAGATATTTGGTGGAGGTGGAGGAGTCATTCTTCCTTCTGAAATAAAAGAGTTGATGGATTATGGTATTGCTCGTATCTATTCACCAGATGATGGTCGTGAAATGGGATTGCAAGGCATGATTAATGATTTAGTAAAACAATCTGATTTTGCTGTTGGTGATTCATTAAACGGAGAAATAGATGCATTGGTGAAAAAAAATCCAAAAGCTATAGCTAGAGTTATTTCATCAGCAGAAAATTTCCCAGAAGTTGCAAAAGAAACACTTAATAAAATTCATGCTAAAAATAAAACATCTAAAACTCCAGTTTTAGGAATTACAGGAACAGGAGGCGCAGGAAAGTCTTCTTTGGTGGACGAACTAGTGCGTCGTTTCTTAATAGACTTTCCAGAAAAGACAGTTGGATTGGTCTCTGTGGACCCTTCCAAAAGAAAAACAGGTGGTGCTTTACTTGGTGATAGAATCCGAATGAACGCCATCAACAACCCTCGTGTGTACATGCGTAGTTTAGCAACACGACAATCCAATCTAGCATTATCAAAATATGTACACGAAGCTATTGAAGTGCTGAAAGCAGCCGAGTACGATTTAATCATTTTAGAAACCTCTGGTATTGGTCAATCTGACACAGAAATCATCGAACATAGCGATGTATCACTTTATGTGATGACACCAGAGTTTGGTGCAGCGACACAGCTCGAAAAAATCGATATGCTCGATTTCGCTGACCTCGTTGCCATCAATAAATTCGATAAACGTGGCGCTTTAGATGCCTTGCGAGATGTCAAAAAACAATACATGCGCAACAATAACCTTTGGGATACACCTCAAGAGGAGTTACCGGTTTTCGGAACCATTGCATCACAGTTTAACGACCCAGGAATGAACACGCTTTACAAAGCGGTTATGGATAAATTGGTTGAAAAGGCAGATAGCAATTTAAAGTCATCGTTCAAGATTTCTAAAGAAATGAGCGAAAAGATTTTTGTGATCCCACCTTCCAGAACACGTTATTTATCTGAAATTGCTGAAAATAATAGAGCTTACGATAAAACAGCTAACGAACAAGTAGAGGTTGCTCAACGGCTTTACGGAATTTATAAGACTGTAGAATCTGTAATTGGCAAAACTCCAGAATTAGATAAAGCAGGAATAGACTCCAAGTCTGTCAGTTCGAGCCGAGTCGAGAACAAAGACTTTATAAAACTTTTAGTTGGCGAATTCGACCGTGTCAAACTCAATCTAGACCCTTACAATTGGGAAGTCATTACAGGTTGGGATGAGAAAGTCAACCGCTATAAAAACCCTATCTACTCATTTAAGGTGAGAGGGAAAGAAATAAAGATTGAAACACATACCGAATCGCTCTCTCATACCCAGATTCCGAAGGTGGCATTGCCAAAATACCAAGCTTGGGGCGACATTTTAAGATGGTGCTTACAGGAAAATGTGCCTGGTGAGTTTCCATTTACTGCTGGATTGTATCCATTTAAGAGAACAGGTGAAGATCCTGCGCGTATGTTTGCGGGTGAAGGAGGCCCAGAGCGTACCAACAGACGTTTCCATTATGTAAGCATGGGCTTGCCAGCCAAACGTTTGTCAACGGCCTTTGATAGTGTGACGTTGTATGGCAATGACCCAGATTTGCGCCCAGATATTTATGGTAAAATAGGTAATGCAGGCGTCAGCATCTGCTGTTTAGACGATGCGAAGAAACTATATTCAGGCTTTGACCTTGCTCATGTAATGACATCGGTGAGTATGACCATCAACGGACCTGCTCCTATGTTGTTGGGCTTTTTTATGAATGCTGCGATTGACCAACAGTGCGAATTGTATATCAAAGAGAATGGTTTGGAAAAGGAAGTCGAAGCTAAAATTGCCAAAATTTACAAAGACAGAGTGCGTCCTTCTTACAATGGCGATTTACCAGCAGGCAATAANNTACCAAGACATTAAGACCAAAACGATTGCGCAAGTACGTGGTACGGTTCAGGCAGATATCTTAAAGGAAGACCAAGCGCAGAATACCTGTATATTTTCTACAGAGTTTGCCCTGCGTTTAATGGGTGATGTGCAGGAATATTTTATTGAGAACAACGTTCGTAATTTCTATTCGGTGTCTATCTCTGGATATCATATTGCCGAGGCTGGTGCCAACCCGATTACACAGTTGGCATTGACGCTTTCCAATGGCTTCACTTATGTAGAGTATTACTTGAGTCGCGGCATGAATATCAATGATTTTGGACCTAACCTGTCGTTCTTTTTTTCTAATGGCATTGACCCAGAATATGCAGTCATTGGCCGTGTAGCACGAAAGATTTGGTCAAAAGCCATGAAAAACAAATATGGAGCCAACGAACGTGCACAGATGTTGAAGTACCATATCCAGACTTCAGGGCGCAGTTTGCATGCACAGGAAATTGACTTTAATGATATACGTACGACGCTTCAAGCATTGTATGCCATTTATGATAATTGCAATTCGTTGCATACCAATGCCTATGACGAGGCGATTACAACACCTACCGAAGAATCGGTACGTCGTGCTATGGCCATCCAGTTGATTATCAATAAAGAGTTGGGCTTGGCAAAGAACGAGAACCCAATACAAGGATCGTTTATTATTGAAGAGCTGACCGACTTGGTAGAAGAAGCGGTGTTGTTAGAATTTGATAGAATCACTGAACGTGGAGGTGTGTTGGGCGCTATGGAAACCATGTACCAACGCAGTAAGATACAGGAAGAGAGTTTGTATTATGAAACCTTAAAGCATAGTGGTGAGTTTCCTATTATTGGTGTGAATACCTTTTTAAGTAGCACTGGTTCGCCAACAATCCAACCAAAAGAGGTCATTCGTGCAACAGAGGAAGAAAAACAGTTTCAGATTGAGACTTTGAAGCATTTGCATGCCGCTCATGATACGAAAGATTTGCTGAAAGATTTACAGCATAAAGCCATACATAACGAAAATATTTTTGCTGCCTTAATGGAGGTCTGTAAAGTGTGCTCCCTTGGACAAATTACAGAGGCCTTGTTTGAGGTCGGTGGACAGTATAGAAGAAATATGTAATCAGATCACACGCATTTTCTGAAAAAGAAAATGCGTGTGAATCGTTTACCTCGAGCTTGCCGAAGGGTCTCTGTTACCATTATTTATTGTTCCGTTCCTGCTTTTTCTTGCGCCTCCAAATGATATAAAGAACCACTATGACTACTGGCAGAATGACAAAAACGATGAGGTCAAATGGCTGTGATAGGTCCACTGGCTGGTTGTCATCAGGATTTGGTGTGCCTATGGGCAATTGTATTCGAAAAAGGGTCTGTAACATGGCGACTTTATATATAGCCAATGCAAGTTACTAAAAAAATTGGTTGATGTGAAATGTTGCTGAAAGTGAAGGCAGAAGCTAGCAAACAAAGCAACTCACACTGGTTAAGCTCAAAATAACAATAAAATATGGTGTTAGCAGCTACCTATTCTAATTTAAATAATTCAATGGTATAATTTAACAATTCTATTCCTCCCGATTTTCCATGTCCTGGAATTACAATCTTTGCCTTTGGGTATTTTGATTTAATTTTACGAACAGTTTCAGACCATTTATCTATGTTTGCATCTCCTAGATATCCTTTACTTCCTCCATCAGTTTTAATCAAACACCCACCAAAGATGGCATTGTCTTCTGAAAAATATCCTATGATATTATCTTTGGTGTGACCTTCCCCAAAGTACTCGGCATAAACTTTCTTGTTTCCAATATCTAACGTCAGATGGTTATAAAACTCTTTTATTGGTTTAGAGAAGTTTTGACCATTCTTTTTTAGTAACTCTATGGTTTGCTTTGTAGCGTATGTTGGAATATTATGGTTTTGAAACTCCTGTATTCCACCAACACAATCTTCGTGAAAATGAGTTGGAATAACAGCCATTATTTCACTTTTTAGCTCATTAGTAACAAAATCTATTAATTCTGACGAACTTTTGTTGTCTGTTGGCGTGTCAAAAACAATTCCTTTATTTTCATTTATAACCAACATTCCATTACAACCCACTTTTCCATAATCGTCTGTATTTAAATATGATATATGTTCGTAGACATGATTTGATAGTTTGTTAATTGTCAAATTTTCGGTTCGATAGATTGTCAGACTATCAACTGAATGAGCTTTAATGTTTTTTGTATCGGGTTTTAAATTCCCTTTTAAGACCTCTTTGACATCATTCTTTAATTTTTCATAGTCAATATTTGATGTGCCATAACTATATGACATATAATATTCCACGTTTCCAATAATTTCTTTTTGAGCTTGAAGATTTTGTTGGAAAATCAAAATTGTCAATATGTAAATCGCTTTTCTCAAATTGTTGCCAACGTATTTGCGTATGGTTAATTCCGTAGTTTCAACACCTAATTTAGCAAATAAAAGCCAATATAACCACAAGCAACTACAAAAGAATGTTCGCAAGTATGCACAGACCAAACCATAGCTAATATAAGGTGTTGCCCAGAGTTTTTATTCTGTCAGTTTAAGGATTTCACTTATTAAATCATAAGTATTAAAGTCTGTTATTGCCTGACTTATTGAATATGAAATGGCCGTTTTAGTCTCTGGACAATAACCAATATATGTACCATAAAAGCCATAGTGTCCAAAATAAGTGTTCCCATTATAAATCGTTTCATAAATACCCAATCCATATCTGTTTTCATTCTCTTTGCTAAATTGAACATCAATCATTTTGTCTAAAGATTGTCTGTTGATCAATTTTAAATCGAATAGTGATTTTATGAATATGATTAAATCATTGTTGGTAGAGACCAGACCTCCACCAGACCAATCAAATGAAGTATTGATTTTTGAGAAATCCAATTTTCCGACATACTGATTTATCATGTCTTTTCTTTGAACAGGTTTTTCATAATACTCAAAATAAGTAGCTTTCATTTCAAGAGGGTCCAAAATCCTCTTCCTGATACTTTCAGCTAGTGAAGTTTGTTCAATTTGCTCAATAATTAGCCCTATTAAAACAAAATTCATATCAGAATAGTACCATCCCATATTTGGCTCAAAATGTGCTGACTTATTTAAATTGTATTTATAATACAATTCGACGATAGATTTTGGCGTGTATTGTTTGTTAGGATTCTGCAATAAAAGATTAAAAAATGCTTCTTCTTTATCAATAAAAATATCTGCTAAACCTGTTCGGTGCGATAATAACTGTTGTATTGTTATGTTATTTGCAAATTTCGTTTTGTTGTAAATATGAAAATTATCGAATTCAAGAAATTCTATGTTCTCCAAATATTTTGAGGCTTTGTCTTTTAAATCTAGTTTTCCTTCTTCAATAAGTTGAAGGATAATTGTCGAAATAAAGAGTTTTGTACTACTTGCTGTTTTAAATTGTTCTTGGCCCGAAACTAAAGATGAATCGTTGTTTTTTGTTCCAAATCCTTTATTATAACTTTTGCTTTTATCTGAATGATCGATTTGAATTAAAATGCTATGTACAGGATTTTCAGATGTGTAATCAATTCTTGATTCAATGAGTGAATCAATTTTATGGACTTGACCAAAAGAAAATAATGGAACAAACACTAAAATAATTAAATATACTTTCATTGGTCTCAAATTGTTGCCAACCTATTTGTGCATGATTAGTACCGTAGTTTCAGCACCCAATTTAGCAAATAAAAACCAATATAGTCACGAGTAGCTGCGAAGCAATGTTTGTAAGTAAGCTGGCACTAGCATTTTTTTTATACGGTATTGTGTACAGTTTTTTTTACCATTCATCTTTGTTATCCTTGTTTATCAAATAAGACAATAGGCTTAAATCAATTTGTTCTAATTTATCGACGATTTGTTGAATAATTTTTTTTCCATAATCCTGTTGGGATTCATAATCTTTTCTGAATTTTTTATCGTCATTGATTCTTTTTATAGCGGCTTTTTTTCCAATTCCATCGTACTGCTCCATTGCTTTAAGACTAAATGCTCTGTATTGCTCTAAACTCATAAAATAAACAGCAAGAGAGAGTGATGCATCAGTTCCATCGAACATTAAATCCGAAATTATAATTTTGTATCTACCGTCTTTAAATTTCAGGTCCAAAGTGTATTCTACTTTTCGTTCTGAATAAACAGTTGCTCCGTAAGAACTAAAGTCTGCACCAACGTTAAATGCTCCTTTGGTCAAAATGTTATCATCGTTGTTTATTCTTGTTACGTAATTAGAGTTGTTGTACGTTTTGGCAACCCAACGATTTGTTTTTTCCTTTAGTTCCTTTTTATTAAGCTCTATTTCTTGTACTCGGTCAACATAAATTTTCCCATTTATAGAATCTACTACAACCTGTGCTTTTCCGATAAATCCTGTTAAAATAAATGTTAGTATTACTATTGTTTTCATAATTTTCTTAAATGTTGCACAACGGTTTCGTGCATGATTAGTACCGTAGTTTCAACACCCAATTTAGCAAATAAAAACCAATATAGCGACGAGTAGCTGCGAAGCAATGTTTGTAAGTAACTTGCACTAGCATTTTTTTATACGGTATTGTGTACAGTTTTTT
Organism: Flavobacteriaceae bacterium UBA5534; assembly: GCA_002426015.1. Lineage (GTDB taxonomy): Bacteria > Bacteroidota > Bacteroidia > Flavobacteriales > Flavobacteriaceae > Aquaticitalea. The sequence goes on along the minus strand of DINS01000009.1, from coordinate 14,340 downwards.
TTCTTTGTTTATATTTCCTTTTAGTTCTTATTAATCGATACCTTAAATCATCATAAAACAGGCTTATTAATAAAATCACTGCTCCCAAAATCAGAGTGTTTAACCTCAAGTCGAGTCTTGAGTAAAGAAATCCTCCGATTATTCCACCAAGAAAAAAGAAGGAAATTATATAAATCCGAAGCTTTATGGTCGCTTTAATTTTTTCTCTATGCGGATGAGATTCAGGGAAACACAGTTGTGATAATTCAATTCCTAAATCTGTGAATAATCCTGTAAGATGTGTTGTTCTTACAATTGCATTTGAAATTTTTGTAACAAAAGAGTTTTGAAGCCCCATAGCGAAGAGCAGTGAACAAACAATCAGGTCAGGATATTTTATTTCTCCAGTATTACTTATGATCGAAATTGATAATAAAACAAGACATTCAATTATTGTTGGTAAAACAAAAACATTAAGTTTTCTATTTTCTTTGAATTTTTCAATTAAGAAACTTGACAAAAAAGAGCCAAAGAGAAAAGAGAAAATGTAAAGGAAATAAATGGTTCCTTTCCAAACCTCAAAATTGGCAACATCACTTATAAAAAGAGCAAAATGTCCCGTTACATTTGTTGTCAATTGGTTAAAAGCCAAAAACCCTGTAACATTCACAATTCCAGCAACAAAAGATAAAATAGTGGCAATTCGCAGATTGTGCTTTAATGTTCTGCTTTTACCTTGATGTCTAAACATGTTATTTCCATTTAGTTCGGTTTTTCAAAATTGCACACTAACGGTCTAGTCTATGAGCAGTGGCGTCCCACTGGCACTATTGCTTATAGGCTTTGTTGGCATTAGTTTATTTTTTCAAATAAGATGTCTTTCACAGTCCCTTCAGAGGCAACCACAAAAGAAATTATCTTCCCATTTTCACTGCGAATAAAGGTGTACTTTGTTCTTCTGTTCGCTCCAAATGTATCTTTCTCACCTTCTTTAATTAGGATGCCTTCATTGTTGGGATAACCTAAAATCAGGTTGTTATTTTCAATTGAAATGGAATAATTAACGTTGAGTTCGTCTGAATAATAATTTCCTACAAACTCATTTAATTTTTGGTTTGGATTGAATGCAAGATCTATTTTTTCAAAATAGAAAATCGCCCCTCCAAAATCAACTAACAAATCAGCATCTGCGCTTTCTTTTGTTTGAAATGTATATACAATTGAAGGATTATCAATTCGAACTAATGAATTAGCACTTTTTGAAATTAAGGGAGTTGCAGTTCTACCAAAACTACTTAAAGCTTTTAATGTGTCATTTTCAACGAAAATTTCCATTCTTAAATCACTGTTTAATTCTTGATAGATGCCTGCCAATCTCTTTTTTTGGTTGATAGAATGTTTGTATTGTGTTTGTTTTTGATTCTCAACAGATGTTTCGTCAATAAAAAGATTTAATATTTCATACGAGATATTTACCGCATTAATATCTTCAGAATTCGTGTAAACAATGACCGCTAAACTTTTCTTTGGAATACATATGAATTGAGAACGCATACCTAATTCCCGACCGCTATGATTATACGTTGTAAAACCTTTATAAGGAGAAATAAACATTCCTCGAGCGTGCTTCATGAGCTGTCCGTTGTTTAAAGTGTCTAATTCGGTTATAAAATCTGCTAAATAGAAGAAGTCATGATTTGGATTTAAAAACACATTAGACCATTTTGCTAAATCTTGAACTGTGCTGCCTATTCCACCTGCACCAATACAATGCGTTAAGGATTTGGGTTGTAGGTACTGCCCACTCTCTTTGTAATAAGGATATGCTCTGTTTTCAATAATATCTTCTAGGTTCTTGCTGTAAAAGGTGTTGTGCATTTTCAGCGGTTCAAAGATTTCTTGCTTGGCAAATTCTTCAATTTTCATTCCTGAAACTCTTTCAATAATTAATGCAAGCAATACGTAGTTGGTATTAGAATAAAGCATCTTTTCTCCTGGTAAATTATTGACACCTTCTTGCTTGAACATAAGCTCTTGAATTATTTTATTGGTATAGCCTCGATGTTTGTAATCAAAGCCTTGGAGGTCAAGAAGTACGTTATGGTTTCGAATGCCACTTGTATGATTTAAAAGATGCTTTATTTGTATGGTATCCTTATGATTGGCTAATTCTGGAATATATTTTCTTACATCATCATTAATTGATAATTCCCCTTGTTTTTCCAATATTCCTATACATGCTGATGTAAACTGTTTTGTAATAGACGCAAGTTCAAACACTGTTGAATCATTAAAAGGAAGTTTATACTCTAAATTCATAAAACCTTTACTAGTATGATGAATGAGTTCTCCATTTTGTACAACTCCAACAGTTATGCCCGGTTCTGATTCAGCACCAACATAAGAGTTCAGAATTTGACTTATATCCTTATCAAAATCAGTTTGAGAAAAAGCAAAACCACTAGCAAGAACTGAAATAATAATTAGTAAGAGTTTCATGTGTTTTTAGTTGTATGATGTGGTTTTGATAATTAATACCAACGTTTTTGTGCATGATTAGTACCGTAGTTTCAACACCCAATTTAGCAAATAAAAACTTGTTTTTGGAAAACCCCTCTACAAAAGCCAAAGCTTCAGCGTTGGTTTTTAGGATTTTCGCAAGTAGGTTCTAACCAAGCAATTAATTATACACGATGTTATATCACGTATTTATTTAAGTTTTATGGTAATTCAAAATTCGGATTATCAAGACATCTCTTTGTATATTTTATTTCTATTAGTTCTTTTATAATTTGTCCTGTTTCTAAATGACAATATTTTTGATTTTCGGCAAAGTCCAATATTTTATTAATTCCTGCGGATAAATTTGCTTTACTTTCTATATCGAAGATGTCAATCCAATCCTCATTGAGGATAAGATAGTAAAAGTTTGGATTTTCTTTGTCGATATAGGCAAACGTATAAACTCCACAAGCTATATTTTTACCTTCCTCTACACCATAGTAAATATCTAATTTAAAGACAGATAAATTGTCGGGATATTCAAAATAATTGTCAATATCTTTAATTTCCTTCTTTTCGATTAGAAATTCAGCAAGTTTGGTTTTCATTGAATTCAAGTCAAATGAGCTTTTCGTTGGTTCTTGTTCAAATTTGCAGTTTGGGTTTATTAAACTTCTTGGATATTTATTAAATGTATAATGAACATTTATTAGTCTTGAAATATAGTCATCTATTATTTCGACACAATAATTCATTTTGTCGCTGAAAACTAAAGTTTTATTAATAGATTCTTTTAGTCCTTGTAATGTGGAAATGTCTAAAATATCAAATGTATTGTCCTCGATTATAACGAAAAAGATTGAGCTATGATTCCAACTGGGTTTAAATGCGTAAATACCTTTTTTAAGATTCTCATCAACTTTGTCGCTGTGCAATCCGTAAAAGTTAACATTTTGAGTAACATCCTTAATTTGATGTTTTTCTACCAAAAATTTAGCCAGCTCAAGTTTTAAACTGTCCAGAGTTAGTTTTTTGGTTGGCTGCGAAAAACCAAAATTTGAAACAAGCAAAAATGTTAATATAAGTACGATTCTCATATGTGCTGTAATGTTCATGTATATGGAAAGTTGCGTGTTTGTGTGCAAGGATTTTCCGAAGGAAAATCAGATGCAAGCAAACAAAGCAACTGATATTGTTTTAGGATAAAAATAGCAATTTTATATATGCGGTGTTGTGGTGTCGTTTTTATTCAGTTTTTTTGTCGTCTTCTATTTCTGGTGGTGGCGAGTAAGGCACAACCTCCCAAAATGATATATTTAGTTCCAATTCAGTTTTTAGTTTGTCATATTCTTGAGTTAAGTCCGTTAAGAAATTTTCAATTCCTTCAACTTTTTCGTTCCGATTGGATTCTATAATCGTAAAATAGCTTTTGACAACATCGGTTTCGCCTTCTACTTTGAAATAGGCAAAGTCGTTCTTTAATGTCCAATCCAAAGAATCTGTTTTAATTTCTTTGCTAAAATGGTCTTTATAAAATTTGCCTTTTGCAAAAGAAATATAGTGTTTTCCGTCTGGGTCAAAAATCATCGGTTCGCAATGTTCAATTGGATAAATGTTCCGAGTTAGATTTTTTTCTTTGATTACTATTGTAGGAATACTATCATTGCAGGTTATTTCACGAATTCTGTCAATGAGTTCTCCATAATTTTTAAATTCCGATAATTCAAGAGATACTTTTAAACTTCCTTTTTCGTTTTTTAGAAATCCATAATCCTTTATTTCAGTTTCTTGCTTTCCACAACTTGCCAAAAACATTATAGTCATTAAATATTTGGCAAATTTTAAATTCATTTCAAGGGTTTGTTTAAATACACCACAACGGTTTTGTATAAGATTAGTTGCGTGGGCTGGCACGAACCAAACCAAATACAAAACTACGTTGCAAAATCCGATCGGATTTTGCAAAATAAACTCTGATCAGCAATGGCCTATATACTGTGTTGTGCATAGTATTTTATTTTAGTTTTCTGCCTTCATTTAATTCAACGTTTCTCGTAGTTTGGTCATTCATTGATAAATAATGAATTGCTAAAATCAATTGAATATTTGGGTCGTTTAAATCAAAATATTTTTTGTCTTTAAGAACCTGTCTGTATTGTATGTCTAAACTGCTAAAATCTCCAGATGCCTGAATTCTTTCCGCATATTTAGCTATTCTCGGATTTGCTTTTCCTAAATCTGATAAGTATTTCTGATACTTTCCAGTACCTACTGCACAAATGCTTTTTGCTTTAGTTTTACTTGGATAATAAGTGGATTCGCAAAACATCCAAATTTCATCAAATGTTGATTTTGAAATTTCGTTATATAATTCTTGTTGTTTCTCAAAGTCAATATTTGCCCAAAATCCGTCTCCAGTTGCTTCCAAATACTCGTGAGGTATTCTTTTATAACAAGTTTCGAAATCAGAGTCCATATTTAAGCACATTTGATTTTTGAAAAAAGCAGTTATTTTATTTAAATCTGATACTTGTTCAGTTGAAAAGTTGTTCTTCAATTCAACCACAGAATATTGAGCTTTACAAGAGTAATTCAATTGTAAAATCATAATTCCAAATATCAATAATATCGTTTTTTTCATATTATGCACAACGTTTTTGTATAAGATTAGTACCGTAGTTTCAACACCTAATTTAGTAAACTAATACGAACCCGAGAAAATTTAGAAGGAATTTTCCAAGCAGGTTTTAACCAAGCAATGAATTATACACGTCTTAAGTTTACAATTCATTAAATTTAGTATATAACCAAAAAGAACAAACAAGAGAATTAAGGTTAATATACACGGTGAAGCCTAGACTTCGGCAACACTGATAACCTCTCTATTTTAGTCTTTGGTTATTGCATCAATTTCTTCAATAATAAGGTGCCCTAGTTCTGTTAATTCATTATATTGATCAACCATCGTATCGAATTGCCACGCTGCCAAACTAATAACATTTCTGTAAGCTGGTTTGGCAGTATATTCAATAAATGCTTGGTCATATTCAAATTGAGGTGTGGCTTTTGTGGCTAACGAATCTAATGGCATAAATGCAGAAGCCAAAATAAGCGACCTGTCAAATTGAGTATCGAGATAATTCTCTTGGTGAACTATATATTGATTATAGCTCCTCTCATTTTCTGCAATATCATCTACTAAAAGGTGATATTTGGCCAAAAGCGAATCAAGTTTGGTATTGTTTATTTTACCATAATATTCCGAACTTTTCAATGATTCATAACCGCTTGAATTGGGTTTAAAGTAAAAATCGGCAAAAGCAGTGCCACTTATTTTGAACAAAAAAAGATTGTCATTTTCGGTCTTGTTTAGGATGCTATTACGTGCTTTTTTACAGAGTTCACCAATTTGCTTTCTTCCTTTTGATAATTCTTCTAACTGTATTATATCTTCTTGTGTATGTGACTTTATTTTTATCAAATATTCATTCAAAGAAATTCTACCTTTTTTCGACTGATTCCAATTATTTATCTGTAATGCAATCAAAATCCCTATTACCACCAGTATGATTTCTCCTAACGCATACTTCAGGTATTGAATTTTTTTATTGTCCAAAATTAGCTTATGTCTTATTTTCCTAAACAACTTCATAGGATGGTTTCATAATTAGCCACAACGGTCTTGTGTATGATTACTTACGTGTATAAGCAACTAATTTAGCAAATAAAAACCGAATAGACACGAGCGTAGTAAACAAGCACAGCAATTTTCTTAAGTAGGCGAGAACTAGCCATTTATTATACACAGTGTTGCCATTTTGTTAGTTTTTTAATTGTGAGGCTGTTTTGGCGTTGTAGTCTTCAATTAGTTTTAGTCTTAATTCGGTTATAGCAATGCTGTCAAACTGTTGGTACTCGTAGCTGTTTTGTAAAATGGTATTTAAAAAATCTAAAATGGTTTCTGGATACCCATCAAAATATATGACTTGATTAAAGTCTATTTTCTTGGTTTTATCTAATTCAAATAACCAATTAAAAAGCATATCATTATCTTTATAAAACAACTTGTTTAAAGAGCGTTTTAAAATATGCTCTAATATTTCATCATCCTTATCAGTGCAAATAAAAAAATGATTGTAGTTATTCCAAAAGTCGACCAATTTTGTTTTATAGTCAAGATCCTCTTTTGTTGTATTAAGGAATGTTAGTAATTCGGTTTCAATATCCTTATCCAATGTTTTATTATATGAACCCTTATTGACATAGTAACATAGTTTTCTGGACAAATTAAGTACCTCTACAAAAAAGTCGATGTTTTTATAGTCTTCTGGTTTGAGGTATTGTTTTAAATATCGTGTTTGGTTCTTTTCGTTTATCCAATAAATGGCTTCTGGATTGTTATTTGCAGCACTATTGGCATACCATTTATAGGCTCGCATTTTAGAACCGTGTTCGTCTAGACCTTCAAAATATCTACCGAGTTGCAGTTGTGCATTATCATACCCTTGTTTGGCACTTCGTTTGATATTATCTACATAATTATCATGCAGCCAATCTTTATAGAATTGAATATCTAAAGAGTCTAAAGGTTCTAAGGGCATCGGGTTTGCTGCATAATTTGATTTATAATGGGCTTTGAAAACTTCAGCCTTTGGGTGTGTCTCTTGCGCTAAACTAACGTCATAAAACAGCATTCCAAGATTGTATTGTGCTTCAGCATCTAAATCATATTTATTATCAATGAGTTCGTCAATAGTCTGACTATTACCTGTTGTGAGTGATCCCAGAACTGCTAAAAAAAAGATTGGTTTGGTAAAATCCATAAATTAAATTGATGTTTAAAATTAACACATTTACTTTTTCTTAAGCTGTTCTATTTTTTTATTTCTCCGTTTTCATTATAATAACCTTTTGGTTTATTATAATTTCTCACCTATCCAAACCACTCCTTTTTTAAAAGAATAGGCTTCTGTTGCATCGCCTATGGGCTCTGTATATGTTGTGACTCTATGTGGTTTCTTTAACCTTTGTTGAATCCATGTTTTTTCCTGATGGTAGTCTTCTATTGAATAGTAATCATCTGGATGACCCAATGCTGCATTATTCATATGCTCTTCGTCATATCTATACTCCCAGTTGAAATTAGATATGTTATGTTTTAAGCTACCAAAATTGTCAGTATTTAGACGTTTTGAAATTTCTGGCTTGTAAAATGTACTATCATAGAAATGAAGGCAGTTACCTGTGGCACAAACTACTTGAGAATTAGAAAAACGTGGTTCATACAGCCATATTTTTAAGTAATAGGGTTCATTTAATGATTTGAGTTGCTGCTCCCATTGCTCATAAATTTCAAATAATCCGTTTAATACTCTTTTTCTGGTTTCTCCTTTTGGTTGTGGAAATTCACTGGTAAGCATCGAGATGCTACTGTAAGGATGCACATATATTTTAGTATGATCGCGCTCTCTAAATTTTAGGGTCTCTAAATCTAGTTGTAGGTTTGCATTTTTCCATTGGTCTATGGCTTTCCATAGTCTTTTATGGCCTCTGATTTTTTTTGTTTTCAAAGATTGAGTTTTACTGGTTCAAAAAAAACTAGTGTTTAATATATTCGGTTTCTCCAATTTTTTTACCATCAATAAAATTTGCCTTTTCCTTTAAAATACCTTCTTCGGTGAACATTAAACGCTCTCCATGTTGTTTCCCTTCTTTATACGAGGTTTCAAATAATTTTTCACCATTTTTACGATATTCAATCCTTTTACCATGTTTTTGTCCTCCAACATAATCTGTTACATAGTATTTACTACCATCACTACGGTATTCATACTCAACACCATCTTTAAGATTATTAAGATAATTAACCTCTAATTTCAATTCACCGTTAGGATAGAATTGAAAATTCATTCCACTTTTTTTTCCATTAACATAGGTTGTTGTTTGTTCAATTTTTCCTTTATTTAATATAAAGAATGTTCCATGTCTATGCCATCCTTTCTCTATTTTAATTTCAGTTCCGCAAGAAGTTTCTGTGTCAATAAAACGTAGAGTATTTCCTTCTTTATCAGTAAATTCCTGACCATTTTTTAAGCCACTTTTTTTAAATTCTGTAATTATTTCTGTGGCTCTGCTATAACTTGACTTTTTTTGAGCATTTGTACTTATGCTCGAATAAACTAAAAGGAGTAGAATTATTAATGATTTTTTCATTTTTGAATATTTTAACTAATCATCAAATAAACTACTTTTGGAATCTTCTTTAAGCAGTTTAAGTAGATGAACAAAAGCTTTTTGCATTTTTTTCTATTCTCTATTTTATCAAAATAAATACGAATATCATCTTCAGTACCTGTATCACCATCATCATCATAATATTTCATGCCATTTTTAAAATATAGCGCTATTTCATAATCCCAGTTTTTATATGCATCATTTTCACTCACACTTTTGAGCCTTGTTAAATCTAAATAAAATGTAGTTGTCCATGATTCATAAAATTTCTGAACAAAAGTCAATGTTAAACTAATTTCATCAAATTCTGTAACAGATTGTTTAACAGGTCCCCTATCATGCCTTCCATTTTCCATATTATCCAATAATTGCACAATAAATTCAAAGGTTTCTTTTTTTGATGGACCATCTTGAGCATTTACCTTGCCAACAGTTAAGCTAAATAAAAAAATAATTAGTAGTAGTTTTTTCATAAGATGTATTAAGCTTTGGTTAATAATTAATTTTAAATAGATACAATTATCCTATTACCATTCACCTGTTTGTGTTCTTATTTCAAAGGCACTTTTCCAGTTTCTTTTGAGAGTGGCTCTAACTGACTCGTAGATTTTTCCTCCTTTTAAATCATCACAGGATTTAGTGTAATTATTTTCTATAAATGCTTTAACAATACCTTGTAATGTTCTACTAGGTGACACGGCACTTGTTATAAGTGTTTCGGAATATGACAAGGCGCACGATTTTTCAGTTAATTCTTTAACAAAAAGATTTGCTTTGCTTTTATCTTCACTTGTAATGCTACCAAGGGTTGAAGTGTCTGAATCATCAAATACAAAATTAAAAACCTCTATAACTTCTTTATCTGTTGATACTTGAGCTGACATTTTTATAGTCAATAAAGCAATGACCAATACCAAAAACCATCTATTATTAATCCTCATATTTTTAAAACTCTTATCCGTAGGGAGTTAATCACAATAATATTTATAAGATGAATCCTTTGTAACAGTATAATCACCTCTATTGTACTCAGCTATTATCTCTACCCTTTTTTTCTCTGCTTCTACTTGATTCTTAAATAATTGAACTCTTGTAAACTTGTATATGTGCCACTTTTTATAATTAGCTTGAAGGTATGTAGAAAACTGATTTTTAATGGGTTGCTCATAAGTATAAAATGAATCAATCCCACAATTAGCGCGTCTAACTTCTGTTACTATTGCAATCTTTCCTTCATCAAAGGCGGTTACAGTTACAAAATAATATTGATATTTTTGTTCTGACTGAGCATTCGTGTTTGATGTAAATAGCAATATGATTACTGAAAATACACTTAGTGCAATTTTTAATAGGTTTGTTTTCATAATTAATGTTATTAAAATATTTAGTATTAAAATTTATCTTCAATAGCAGTTTTATCTTCAAATTTTGCGTCTTTTTCCAATAATTCGAACAATCTTTTAAAAGCTTTGAATACTCTTCTGCCATCTTCTTTATTTTTGAAAAATATATGAGATGAGCTGCCTTCTTCATAACCTAGGGATAAACATTCTTGTTTTGCAGCATTTAAACTTGACTCATTGGTTTGACCCCACTTAAAAGTTGTAATTCCACGTAGAATTAAAATAAAACCTGCTGGAAAGTTGGGATTTGTTGCTTGTAAGGTTACAAAATCAATATTATAAACATCTATTTCATTTATACTATAATAAAATTCTGTTTTAAGTCCCAATGTACCCTTACCGCTTGTTTCCAATATAAACTTACTAAAGGTTTCAAATTTTAATTTTAAATTACCATCCTCAAATCTAAAACGGCCTAGATAAGGGGATGCCAAATTTGCTCCTGTAGTTTCCAACCAGTATCTTGTCTCTTCACTAGTTGCATCAGATTGTGCATTAGAAATATTAAAAGTTAATAATGTGCTGAAAAATAGGAATATGACTTTTTCCATAATTTGTAGTTTTAATTGTTAGCAACAACAATCTAGGAAATACTTTTACAAATAGGCAGGTTTTGTCGTGAACGACAGGTTTCTGTTCACAACAGACACGTAATTTTAAAGAAGATACAGGATGCTATTCTTTATTCAGGATATCTTTTAGCGCTTGTTTATAGACTCTAGAAAGATTTATCCATTCGCCAGTGTCTAACATAACCTTGTTAGAATTAATAATTTTAATTCTATTGATATTTACAATATATGATTTGTGAATACGTACGAAAGATTGGGTTGGGAGCGTTTTTTCAACATCAATCATAGTGTTTCTATCTACTTCTGGATTCTTTCGAGCATCTAAATAATACTCAACATAATGCCCATCAGACTTTACGTATAAAATTTTTGAAGAATTGATGGTAGCTTTACTTTTTAAATGAATTACTTTTTCGTCTTCTAATTTATCTTTTGGCTTCGAATTACTTGTAGCATCAAGCTTTAGCTGAATATCTTTAAACTCGTTTTTGATAACTTTATGTTTTTTAAAGAAAACATACACTATACTAATTAATAGTAAAATTAAAATTACAGCTATAAATAAATTCGACTTAAAAAATTGGTTAGACTCTTCAACCTTAATTAAGTGTGATTCATAGGCTTTAGCCTTATTAATCCTAATTCCTTCATTTAAATAATCAATTCTCGATTCAGAAAAATCCATTTCTTTTGGCCTAGCTGATATGGCCAAATCTGAATATTCCTTTGCCTTTTCATCATTTCCCATATTGCTATAAATTCTAGACAATAAGAAGTAATTGGTAGGAAGTAAAAACTCTAAGTTGTTTTCGCTGGCTTTTTTTAAGCTAGAATCCGCGTATTCAAGTGCTTTCTCATAGGCTCCTTTTTGTAATTGAAGCTCTCCCAACAAATTTAGGTTTTGTGCTACATATCTGATGTTATTAATCTCTTCAAACCCTTTATAAGACTTATTTAAATAATATTCTGCACTATCTAGTTCCTGATATTGAAGGAACGTCAATCCAATATTCATTTTAGCCATACTCGCGGGAAGAATTTCAAGCTGGTCTGTATGATAATCGTTTAGTTTTTTAAAATAATAATAAGCGGAATCGTTACGTTTTAAACGTTTATGATTCAATGCAATATTATTCATAACCCTATATTGCGCCTTTACATTAGGTATTGATGTTGCAATGCGCAAAGCAGAGTGATAATAATCGTTGCTTGCCTTTATGTTGCCAGAAATTCTTTCAGAATTGCCAAGTTCAATATAGGCGTTGTGCTCCCAAAATTTTATATTGTTCTGCTTTGAATATTTTAGTAATTCATTGGCATAAAAAGTAAGGCTGTCTGTATTTCTGGCATGCTTTCTTAAAAGTGTATTTAGCCTATTAACTTCTTGATCATTTGGGCTTTGCGGTTGTGCGTAACCAGAAAAATTTAGTATAAAAACAAGAAACCCTAAAATCAAGAATCGAATCGACTTATATGTCATAGAGAAAAATTAAATTATTAACATAATACGACATAAGTTTCTATTCAACTTTCATCATTATAAAAAATCTCAACTTTGCAGAATTTTGGTTTTAATTCCGTTGCGTTTATTCAAACTAAAGTTGACTTTCTCTAAAAGAGTTAAGCATGCTTATATTACTATTTTGTATTAAAATGATTTTCAAGTATATAAAAATTAATTGAAAAACAACTTACTATATTTAAGTATTTTAATTATTCCAAAGGAAATATGAAATCTTGACATGAAAATTTCACAACAAATTTTTTTTAAAAATATATTTATTTCTTTGAATAAACCTGCTTCAAAATATTACCATTTGGACGATACTCCTTTATAATTTTTATGGTTTGGGGATGGATTGCAACGGTTATGTATAAGGAAAGTTGCGTGGTTTAGCACCTAACTTTCCAAGTAGGCGAGAACAAGCAATTACTTATAGCCATAGTTGTAGCACGTTTTTTTATTCAGTTCTATATAATTTATTTCTATTCGCTTTTACATATTTCGTCAAGTCCTGTTGATATGTTTTGACAAAACTTTCCTCATAAAAATAATCTTCAATTTTTTCAGCTGAAGGAAGTTCTTTGTATCCTTCTGCGAATGCTGTAAATCGTTTATTCCAATCACTTTTATTATTCTGAAATTTTGAATATAAATCTTGAATTGTATCGAACTTACCAAAATATTCATTCAAAACTATTTCATAATCCGTAGCCAATTTTTTCATTCCAGTTGCTTGCATTCCTTCTAATGCGAGTATAGACAATTCTGGATAATTAAACAGAAATTGGTAAACTCCTCCATTGTTGACTTGAGATTCAAAGTTTATTAGAGTGAAATAAATCCTTTGTTCTTTAGTCAGCTCATTTAGAAAATCAGCATGAGTTTGATTCTTTTCCCAATATTTATTTGTTGAGTAAATATCATTGCAAATTTTCTTGCAAATGTCATAATGTTCATTGTCATAAATTCCCCATTCCTTATCATTCCATTTTTGCTCAATTTCAGAAATCCAATTTTCAGGTAATAAAGGAAGATGTTGAGTAGATTCAGATTGAGAATCAAGTCGAACAAATTCAATCATTGCGTTTTTAGGATTATTTGATTTATTTCTCAAAACTAAAAATCCGACAACTAAAATTAAGACTATAATTATGATTATAATTCCTGTTTTCATTGGTTTGGTTAAATGTGCTACAACGTTTTGTGTATGATTAGTTGCGTGGTTAAGTAACTAATTTAGTAAACAAATACTTGCCAGAGAAAATTCCGAAGGAATTTTCCAAGTAGGCACTAACGAAAGCAATTAATTATACACGCTGTTAGCCACAGTTTTTATTTCGGTAAAACTTTTTCAAAATACAATTCCAATTCAGTTGGATGAGGATAAACAACATAAACTGGTACATCAGGAAAAACCATCGCCCGAATACTTAAAATCAACCTATAAGCACTCGGCTTATTGTCTATCATTTGATGACCAATATATAATCCTTTAATTTTTTTCGGGTCATAATGTAAAATTCTATCCTTTTTTGAATCCAACTTTAGAATGAATCGCCATTCGTTTTCATATTCCCAATGTTTTAATTTGGTCGTTAACATGTATTGAATTGCAAAGGGGAATTCCTTTTTCACTTTCACTAACTTTTTTGGATATATAACTTTCATGAAAGTCCCGCGAGAAGTCTGGTCAATACTTGGAATTATAGTTACTTCATCTCCTTTGAATTCAATTGCGAATCCGTGATAATTTTCGGTGTAATGTGCCCACATTACATGGTTATTGATGATTTCTGTCATTGAAACAACCCCAATATTTGAACAATTATTTCTTTTGACAGTGGTCATTTGCTTTATGGTTTCTATATCATCTTGGCTATCTAAAAGGTTTATATTACAATCAAAAGGGTCATTAAAAGACGCTGGATTTGATAAGTGAAAGTAAGAGTTTAAAAGTGAGTCAATGTTATTTAAGTTTAATGAATAAAATTTGAAAACTTTTTCAGCTCGCTTTGGCATCATTATTCCATTTTGGGAATAATGCCAAAAACCTGTATCTTCTTCCTTAATTATTTTATACTCATCATCAATTTTAAATTCTGTCATTTTCTCAAATTGTGGCTAACTCCTTATATGAGTACTAAAT
>DINS01000013.1:9715-14222 GCA_002426015.1 Flavobacteriaceae bacterium UBA5534 | reverse complement strand
GAAAAGCTTGGAATAAACAGGCTACCACCTCTATTGATGGTATCGTTGACCAATTTTTCAATCTGTGGCAGTGCTTCTACTTCATCTGGATGAAATCTTCCACCGTAGGTTGACTCAATGAATAAGATATCCGCTTTATTGGGTCTTAGAGGTGGGTATAAGAGTAAATCATTGGTTCTTCCAATATCTCCCGAAAAGACAAAACGTTTTCCGTGTATATCCAACTCGATGTAAGTGGCACCGAGAATATGACCATTGTATTGAAATCTGGCCTTTATATTTTTCATCAATGGCATCCATTGAGCAGGTGGTACTCCCTTGAAATTTGGAAGGGTTTTTTCAACATCGTTTAAATCGTAAAGCGGTTCTGCCGGACTATGTTTGGAATAGCCTTCGTTGTTGGCGCGTTCGGCTTCCTGCTCTTGGATTTTTGCACTATCGTTCAAAATGATTTTTGCAATGTCCAAGGTGGGATTTGTGCCGTAAATCGGGCCTTTAAACCCTTGTTTTACCAATCGAGGTAAATACCCTGTGTGGTCCATATGGCCGTGGGTAAGCAAAACCATATCAATTTCTGAAACTTCAACGGGTGGATATTCCCAGTTTTTAAGGCGCAATTCCTTCAGCCCTTGAAAAAGTCCGCAGTCTATCAATATCTTTCTCTCTCCCGTATCCACTAAATATTTTGAACCTGTTACTGTACCAGCAGCTCCCAAAAAATGGATATTTATTTTATTGTTTTTCATCGTATTCTTATGTATTAGTGCCCACCACAACAGGAAGGTGTGCTTCCTTTATCTTCGGTCGATTTGTATAACGCTATCACTTCATTATATAGATTTCGTGAATCCTCTTTGATATAAAGTGCTACCTTTTTTATAGATTTAGTTTCAAAGTCTACCATATCCAATAGTATTTCCAAAGCCTCTTCAAGCAGTTTTGGGTCGTCTTCCAATGCTTCGTAAAAAGGTTCAAAATCTATGTTGTTCTGTTTTTTTAATTCTTCAGTTTTCATAAAGTTAAATTTAAAGTTTTATTTTTTAATGGTTTTTACACAGTTCTTCGGAATCTTCCAAAATCTTTTTTTGTCTTGTTTTATCAATTCCTATTTGGTTTAATAAAGAAGGTGTTTCGCGAAGCTCTTTGCAGAGTACAATACCTTTTTCCAATAATTTTGTTTTTTCGACTTTGGTAAGCGTTGTTAATGCTGTTAGTGGATGAAGGCCCGATTGGTCGATTCTATCTTTTAAACCGTTTCCTAGTGGATAGTCCCAGCTTGTTAATAACAATCCCACGCATTTACCATACTGTATTGCATCCGTGGTAAATCGTGTATTGGTATATACACCTCCTTTATGTAGTTTAGCCTCGTGACCTTTTTGGTGTTCCCATTGTTTTTCAACATCCAAAAACCTTGAATGGATGTATAATGGAATTTTCACATTGCAAAACCTACCTTGATCGCTATGGTATTTACATTCAATCATATAATGGGTATTGTCTTTTTGGGCTATTACATCTACTTCGTGCTGTACGCAGTTGCCTTGTACAATCACACCTACCTTCGTTTCAAATCCTTCGTATTCCAATAGTTTTCCCACTAACTTTTCAAATGGAAAACCGGAAGGGCCTAATTCCATCAATGCTTTTTTGAGTTTGTACTTTGAGGCACTTACACGTGATTTACCTTTAAGCATTTTAAATGCCATTTGGTAGATTTTTTTTGTAGTAATCCCGTTGTAAATTGCAGATTCAATTTGTGCTACTATTTGCTGAATCAATTCTTCACTTGCTTGAGCGCGTCGCAATGAATCTTTGAGTTTGTCAACATTAAAAGGAACAATATCTCCCGAGTGTTTTATTATGTTTATTGAGTTATCCATTGCTTAAATATGTATTGTCATTACGGGTAATGTGGAATGGTTGGTAACACCTTCAGCAATACTTTTAGAAAAGAGACTTAAAAAGCCGGTAGTACCATGTGTACACATGGTAATGAGGTCTGCAGGGTTATTTTTTAAATAGGTAGTTATTCCAGTTTCAACATATAGTTCATTGTACACATTCATGGTGTAGTTTTGAACTTCTGGGAATTTCTCTATAAAACGTTTCATAGGTTGTAAGCCCAAAGCAATACTATTTGTGTCGGTTTTAGTATTGATACGTAACAAGTGTATTTTTGCATCGCATTTTGCGGCAATGGAAACAACCTGTTTAAAGGCGTTGCTAAGGTCTTCTTCAAAATCAGATACAAAAACAATATTTTTAAAAGGGAAATTAAGTGCTTGGTCTTTTACCACGATAACAGGTGCATTAGCTTTTCGGACGATTTTTTCAACATTACTGCCTGTAATTTCCCTAATGACACCTTTAGTGCCACTGCTTCCGGTAATGATAAAATCGTGGTGATAATGATTTGAATGGTCTAAAATATCGCCTTGGCCAGCGTCAAATTGTAAGAACCTGCGACACTTTAATCCTTCACGTTCTGCGGTTTTTTCCAGTTCTCGTAAAGCTGCTCTGGCAATGCCAATTTTTTTTAATGTCTCTGGATATCTTTTTTCCTTTTGCTTATCCAATTTCACCCAATCTACAGGGGTTTTCAATAGGTGTAAAAAGTGTATTTCAGCCTTATACAGTTTGGCCATTTTAATACCTAAATGTGCAGCTTTGGTACAGTTTTCAGAGAAATCGGTGGGTACGAGTATGTTATTCATAATATTTATATTTTGTATATTATTCTATAGTAACTTCATTTCCAGAAAGTATTTGTTTTTCAAAACAGTCCAGATTATATATGGTTGTTTCAGCAATATTGGTCAAAGCTGTTTCGGTTAAAAATGCTTGATGGCTTGTGATTAATACATTGTTGAAGGTCATTAATCGTGCAATCACATCGTCTTGTAAAATATCTTCAGAATGGTCTTCAAAGAACAGCCCTTCTTCTTCCTCATAAACATCGATTCCGAAATAGCCAATTTTTTTGGTTTTCAATCCTTCGATAACCGCCTTGGTATCTACCAATCCGCCACGACTGGTATTGATGAGCATTACTCCAGGTTTCATAAGTGCAATATGTTCTTTGTCAATCAAGTGTTTTGTTGAAACTTTTAATGGTACGTGTAGGCTTATTATATCGGAGTGTTTACAGAGCGTTGCACAATCCGTATAGATTACACCATATTTATCTATCATATTTTGGTCTTCATTAATATCTTGAGCAAGAATATTGCAACCAAATCCGTGTAGAATTTTTATGAGCACAGACCCAATTTTCCCTGTTCCAATCACACCCACGGTTTTTCCATTGAGGTCGAAACCAGTCAGGCCGTTCAATGAAAAGTTTTGTTCGCGAACCCTATTGTGCGCTTTAATTAATTTTCGATTTAATGCAAGTATCAGCGCCATTGTATGTTCGGCAATTGCATACGGGGAATATGCGGGAACACGAGCTACTTTTATACCCAGTTCTGATGCTTTTTTTAAATCGACGTGATTGAAACCTGCCGAGCGTAATGCAATATTTTCTACACCAATTGCATTTAATTTTTCGAGTATTTTCTCCGAGGCATCATCGCTAGTAAATAGGCTTACTGTTTTAAAACCTGTAGCGAGAATGGCAGTATCCTCTGTCAAACGATTTTCGAGAAATTTTAATTGATGCTTTCCATTGTTTGCCTTAATGATATAAGGTTCTTCAAATTTATGTGTGCTGTATATTGTTGTTTTCATTATTCACTTTTTAAATTCCTAACTGTATTAAAATATATGCTATACCCACGATAACAACTGTTCCAAAAATCAACATCACTAGTTTCCCTGTTTTTTTTGAACCTTTGAAATAAGTAATGCCTAGTTTCACAATCATATTACTAATAGTTGCTGTTATAATTACATTGGTGGCAAGAGCGAGTTTGTCTTCCAAAGAGCCAAATTTTGCCATACTAATAGTTATCGCATCTGTATCTGCCAATCCTGCAATTAGCGCTGAATAGTATAAACCACTTTCTCCAAAAAATTGATTTCCATAAAAAACTGCAAATAGGATTACCACATAAATACCACCAAAGCCAAGGGCGTTCAATATATTAAGTGGGTTGCCCAGGTCAATTGCTGTCTTTGAGACTTCAGTATTCTTTCTAATAAATAAGATGGCACTTATCAAACAAATCAATGTTAGGATGGTAAAGGGAACGGCCAAATAAGAGAGTATGGCAGTATTAAAAATATAGGCAAGAATGGCAAGCCTAGGAAACATTATGGCCGAAGCTATGATGATACCCGCAGCATATTCTTTAGAAAGTTCAGGTGACTCCTTGCTTCGCGTAGCATATATCCACGAAACTGCGGTACTTGAAATCAATCCGCCTAAAATTGCCGTGAGAAGAATACCTCGCTTGGAACCTACATATTTTACAAGGAAGTAGCCGATGAAATTCAGAAAAGAGACAATCACTACTATTGCTCCAATCTCAAAAGGGTTGAGCAAACCTTCTGGGCCATAATC
>DINS01000013.1:0-9663 GCA_002426015.1 Flavobacteriaceae bacterium UBA5534 | reverse complement strand
AAGGCAAAAAGTTCTTCTGAAGTGATATTTTTAATGAAGGTATTGAAGGTTGTTTTCAATGATAATAAAGTAACTATAACTACTGCGGTAGCAACGGCTTCCTTGTGCAAATGATTAGCAACCATAATGCCCAAAATCAATGTAGCGAATAAAGCCATATTGGTGGTAATACCAGTCATAATATGCTTTTGCACTATGGAAAGATGGCTTAAGGACAAAAACAAAAGAAAGGCAGCTGTAATTATAATGACCAACCAATGTGTGTAGGCAGTGGAAAGATTTCCCAAGATAAAACCAATAATTGCTACAATTGGGAAGGTTCTTATGCCGGCAAAACCTTGTTCCTCTTTCAGTTTATCGTATTCACGTTCCAATCCCAGAATAAGACCAATTCCCATACTAATGAGTAGTCCGAGGATAAATGGGTTGATATTTTTAAANNAATTCAGTATTTACCTGATGTTGCTTGACCACCTCTTTAAAAGGGGTTAGTTGCAATTGATTATTCAAAATTCCAACCATCGCATTCTTTTTACCTTCTGAAAGAACGTTTACACTTGCTGCTCCAAGTCTAATTCCCAACATTCTGTCCAAAGCGGAAGGATTTCCACCTCGCTGCACGTGACCAAGTTTGGTGATTCGTAAATCGACATCGGGATTAACTTCCTTTATTTTTGAGGAAACAAGTTCAGCACCTATTTCATCACCTTCAGAAACCACGACAAGGAAGGCATCTTCGCTATCGTAATTTTTAACCTTGTCCAATAGGTATATAAAGTCTTTCCCGCTTTCTGGAATTAGGATGGCATCTGCACCTACCATCAATCCCGAATGAATAGCGATATAGCCTGAATCCCTTCCCATTACTTCTACAATGAACACACGGTTGTGGGATTCAGCGGTATCTCGTATTTTATCAATATTTTCAATAGCCGTGTTTACTGCGGAATCAAAACCGAGGGTGTAATCTGTACCGGAAATATCGTTGTCGATAGTTCCCGGAATACCTATAAATGGGATATCGCATATTTCTGAAAAAGCCAATAGGCCTTTAAATGTGCCATCGCCGCCAATAGCAATTAGGGCATCTACGTTGTTCGCTTTTAGGGTTTGCAATGCTTTTTTTCGACCCTCCAGTTCCAGAAATCGCTTGCTCCGTGCTGTTTTTAGGATTGTGCCACCTTGGTATACTGACTTTTGTAATTCGTGTGATTTTAATGGTATCAAATCATTATCTACCAACCCTTCATACCCTTTTCGAAAACCACTAATTTTTATATTCTTTGCTTCAGCGGATTTGGCAATGGCATAGAGTGCAGCGTTCATTCCAGGGCTATCGCCTCCAGATGTAAATACGCCTATATGTTTAATTTTATTTGTGTTCATTCGATAATATTTTTTGAAATCTTATTTCTGAAATAGTAAAATCTTGAATTACCTTCCAAACAAATTCTGCTTCTTTCAAAAAGAATTGATGGTCTCCTTCCGATGAAGTAATCAGGTGTGCGTTTTTAAATTCCCTTGATAATTTTAAGGCATTTTCTAAAGGTGCCGTGGTGTCTTTTTCTCCGTGAATAAAAAGCACGTCTTTATCCTCAATTTTCCTTGCCATCGCATATAAATCTGTTTTCAAGATAACTTCAGTGAGTGAATAATAATAACTCATCCAATGATGCTTTTTTGCATCTTCATAAACTTCATCCGTTAGGTTATCGGGCTTGAATGCACGTGACATAAATATGGGATGAATCATACAGATGTATTTTGAGAATTTACTTGACGAAATTCTATCCACAAAGGAATGTGTGGACATTACTTTCTTAAATTCATCTGCATCTTTATAAACAGGTATGCCGATAAAAATTCCTGCCTTGAACCAATGAGAATATTTCTCTAAAAGTGCTAATGAAATTATCGCTCCCATTGAATGTCCCGCGATAGTTGTTTTTCCATCATTGAACCCTTCTTTCTTTAAAACTAATTCTAACGCTTGCAGTTGCACCGATAAGGAATAATCACTTTTTGGTTTTGGCGAATCACCAAAGCCGAGAAGGTCTATCAAAAGCAAAGAATGTGTTTTTGAGATGCTTTCTAAATTGCGCTTCCAATAATTCAACGACCCTGTTAAACCGTGTAGCAAGACGAGTTTGTTCTCACCAGAACCTATTATTTCATAGTTTAATGGTGTTTTATTAGGATTGTAATCAGGTTGCTGACTAATCTTGTAATGATGATAGCCCGCTATGGCTACTACAGGAAAAATGAACAATATGGATAGGATTAGTAAAGTCATTGTTTTGAATTTAATTTATCATCCGTTTTTATATTAACCAAGATTGGGGTTTTACCATAAAACCTATTGAAAACCATACAAGCTGTTAAGTCGCCTGTTACGTTTACGGCCGTCCTGAACATTCCCAAAAGTCTTTCTACACCGATGATAATGATGATGCCTTCCGCCGGAATGCCAACACTTCCCAAAACAGAAGCGAGTATCACCACACCACCTCCAGGAATGGCTGGTGTACCTATTGATGCAGCAACGATGGTTACAATGACTACAATAATATTTAATAGGCTCATTTCCAGTCCGTAGGCTTGAGCGATGAATAGTGTCGTAATAGTTTGATAAAGTGCGGTTCCGTCCATATTAACGGTTGCACCTATGGGAATGATAAAATTGCTAATGGTCTTGTCAACCTCTAATTCTTCTTCCGCTGTTTGTAGTGATAAAGGCATCACAGCCGCAGAACTTGTAGTTGAAAAAGCCAATAGCTGAACATCCCTTATTTTTTTTAAGAATTGCCACGGGTTTGTTTTTCCGAGAATTGCTACCAATCCTAAATAGAAAATTACCAAAAACAATAGACCAAGCAACACGACTCCTACATAATAGGTAAGGCCCGATAGTGAACTTAAACCAACACTAGAGGTAAGCTGTGCCATAAGACCAAAAACGGCAATAGGTACTAGAAGCATTGACCATTTTACCACCGTCATACAGACTTCCTGTATGGCACTTAAAAGAAGCTTTACTGGGCGCAGTAATGCATTTTCAAGTGATAGCACAGCTACACCAATAATGATTGTGAAAATCACGATACTTAACATTTCACCACTTACCATTGATGCCAATGGATTTTCGGGAAGTAGGTTCGATATGGCATCTGGAATGGTGTCAAATCCAAAAGAAAGTTCGGCATCTTCCGTTGCAGTGGTTATTATGTCGTTGTGTTCTGATAATGCTTGCTGATGTAAAAAACGACCTGGTCTGAAGATTTGTGATAGAATAGTGCCTAGACTTACCGAAACTATTGTAGTCCCCAGAAAATATAATAATACGCCTCCACCTAATTTTTTCAGACTGTCCTTATCGTTGCTTGCAATTCCTGTGATAATCGAAGCTACAATCAGCGGTATCATAATCATTTGCACCAACTTTAGAAATAGCACACCTGGCAAAGCCAACCAATTTCCTGCAATATCAGCGGTCTCTTTGCTAATCCATCCGTTTTGCGGACTTAAAAGCAATCCAAAGCCAACACCTAAAAACAAGGCAATAATTACTTTAAGCCATAGACGGCTTTCTACCAATTTTATGAGGTAGTGATTAAATGATTTAAGTGATTTTATTTCCGTATCAAACATTCTTTTCGTTGTTATGCAATACTAATTTTATGGTCTAGATAGACTTCTTGTACCAATCTTAAAAGGTCAATCCCTTCAGCAAATGGTTTTTGAAAGGCCTTTCTTCCCAATATCAATCCAGAGCCTCCGGCTCTTTTATTTATTACGGCTGTGGTTACGGCTTCGAACAAATCTGATTTACCTTTGGAACCACCACCTGAATTAATCAACCCTATTTTTCCCATATAACAATTGGCCACTTGTAACCTGCATAGGTCAATGGGATGTTCTGTGGTAAGGGTTTTATACATTTCATCGTCATATTTTCCGAATCCTATTTCTTTGAATCCGAAATTATTCGTTGGTAATTTTTGTTTGATGATATCAGCTTGTATGGTGACACCTATATGATTTGCCTGTCCGGTTACATCGGCAGCAGCGTGATAATCGTCTTTTTCGGTTTTAAAAGATTCGTTTCGAGTATAGCACCATAAAATGGTCGCCATCCCCAAATTATGGGCTTCTTCAAAAGCTTCGGCAATTTCCTTGAGTTGTCTGTTACTTTCCGCTGAACCAAAATAGATGGTAGCACCCACGGCAACCGCTCCCATATCCCAAGCCTCTTTGACCTTTCCAAAGAGAGTTNNATGCCTTGGTCAACAGGCAGAATGCTCAGGTAACCTGTGCCACCTAAATTTCCGTGGTTATATAATTGTGAAAGACTTCGCAGAACCTGCGGATTTCTGTTGCTTTGAGCAAATACCTTGTCTAGGCTTGTCTTACTAGGTGTTTGCAATTCGTCCTTGGTTATTTTTTCACAGACGTGTTCTAAGTAGAAGTCTGCTTTTTCCCCCAATAGTTCGGTAATATTTATGTCTGTTTTCATTTTGTTAATATTTAATGAATTCCCAAGCTTTCGTTGGTTTTAGCAATGGACTTTGCTCCATCGCTTTCAATTCCGGTAAGTGCTCTAATGGCATCAATGGTTTCAGGGATAACAATAGCTTGGTTATCGACCACGTAGGCATAAAAAAGTTCATCACCTTGTACCTTTAACATATCTTCCCAGAGGGCTACTTCATACATATCTCCCCACGGTCTTCCCATATCCAAAAACATTTCCTTTATGGTGTTGTTGGACACCAACCCTTGGTCATATCGAATCAATTTAATACGGCTTGACGTTTTAAATGCATTTAGCACTTCTTCATTTGAGGCTTGTTTTTTCAATTTCACATTCCAATAGTGCATATGGCTTAAGGTTTGGGGTGCCTTTATTGCGGTAGTGATAACATCCAAATCAGGATCCACACTTTTAGCATCCGGACCTTGGTGACTTGGGATGTCTTTTTCGGGAACCATAGTATTCATAATACCACCTAAATGGCTTTCCCAAGGGTCTGTGGCTCTTCTTAAAAGCGTCCCTCTGGCGTAATCCAATAAGTCAGCTCTTTTTAATGCGGTCAATGTCCTTAAGATGGAGGTAGTGTTACAAGAAACTACCCGTGTTGCATCTAGATTTAAAGCAGATTTATAATTGTTTTCGGCACTAAAGGAATGGCCTGTGGTTTCGTGTTTTTCACCTCCGTGCAAAATGAATTTTATATTTTGTTCTTTATAAATCGCTACATTTTGAGCAGCAACTTTTTTAGGTGTACAGTCCACAACGAGGTCTGATTTCTTTAAAAGTTCCTGCATATTTCCTTTTACTGAAATGCCTTCGGATTTCATTTTGCCCTCTGCTTCTTGAGTTGCCGAGTAGATATCATACTCTTTTCTTACCGCATTTTGAATGCGCCAATCGCTTATGATATCACATATTCCCAAAAGTTTCATATCGTCTTGTAAATTGATGGCATCTGCAACTCTTTTTCCAATGACTCCGTAACCTATAACTGCAATGTTTTTCATATTTTTTTTATTTTAAGTTTTTCAGTGTTTTTAAAAAGTATAATCGAACCTATTGTACCAGCGATTAAAGAGGCAAATAGGATGCTAACCTTTGCGGTATAAATAAATTCTTCATTTGTAAATGCTAATTCATTGATGAATAATGACATTGTAAACCCGATTCCTCCTAAAAAGGCTATTCCGTATATTTGATTCCAATTAACCCCATCTGGTAGTTTGGCAAGTTTAAAAGCAACAAGTATTCTCGTAAAGGAAACAATGCCCACAAATTTTCCAAGAACCAAGCCTGCTCCTATTCCTAGGCTAACGGGGTTGAGTAATACTCTACCTACCTCTCCGTGTAGATGAATACCTGCATTTGCAAGTGCAAAAAGTGGTAGTACCATAAAATTTACGATAGGGCTTAGCGATTTTTCTAACTTTTGGAGAGGAGTTTCGGCTTCTGAACTTGTTTTTTTGATTTCTTCCAATACTTCAAGTTGTTCGTTGGAAATTAGTGTTCCTTTTACAGGCTTTATTTTTATAAAACGTGCGTGTAGATTGCTCAAACGCTTCAGAAAAGTATCTTCTTTAATCTTTACTCTTCCCGGAATCGCAATAGCTGTAAGGATTCCAGCTATGGTAGGGTGAATGCCTGAAAAGAAGAAAGCCAGCCACACGCCCCCTATTCCTATAATGGCATAAAACCACGTTTTCCTAATGCCTGCATAATTGCCTATGATTAAAAGACCAAAGAAGAGTAAGCCGTGAAATAAATCCATAGTAGAAATACCAGAGGTGTAAAACAGTGCAATTACCAATACACCGCCTAAATCATCCACAACGGCAAGTGTTACCAAAAATACTCGCAGAGCTATAGGCAAGCCTTTTCCAAAAAGTGCTAATACACCAAGTGAAAAAGCGATGTCTGTCGCCATAGGAATTCCCCAACCTTGAGAAGCTTCACCAGCGGTATTAAAGAGAAAATATAATAAGGCAGGAAAAACCATACCTCCTATGGCAGCACCGATAGGAAGTATGGCATTTTGAGGAGTTGATAGTTTCCCGCCCAATATTTCACGTTTTAGTTCCAAGCCAACCAGAAGGAAGAACAATGCCATTAAGCCATCATTAATCCAAAGCAGAAGGGGTTCAGTGATTTCAAAACTACCTACCGTAAAAGAAATGTCCATTCTCATTAAGCTGCGGTACATTTCTTGCCAAGGTGAATTAGCCCATACCATTGCTATGATAACCGTAATGAGAAGCACAATACCTGTGTTGTTCAGGCCTTTTGAAGTGGCACTGAATACACTCTGTATTCCACTATATGTTTTCTTCTGTAGCATTATTAAGGTGTGTTTTTGACTTCTTCTTTATATTCTTTTTTTGGTGTTGTTTGTGAATCTTTGGCTTTTGGTTTAAAATTTCTAATAATCAGGCGGTTGCTCTTNNTAAGTGAAATAGCTTACCGCCCAATTAAAACCAACCATCAATCTATTTCTAAAACCGCTAATAGATAACAAGTGAACAATAGACCATAGCAACCAAGCGAAATAACCTGCAAACTTGAATTTGCCCACATCAGCTACTGCCTTACGTTTTCCTACGGTCGCCAATGAACCCTTATCTTTATATTCGAAAGGTTCTGGAGCCTCGTTCTTAATGATTTTTAATAGTGAATTACCTAACCATTTGCCTTGCTGAATAGCAGTCTGTGCTACTTGTGGATGTCCTTTTGGCCATTCGTTTGTGATTATAGCCGCTATATCGCCTATGGCAAAAATGTTTTCGTAGCCTTCTACCATTAAATATGAGCCGGTTTTTATACGGTTGCCATTGACCACGTGTTTTTCATCAATCCCTTTTGGGAATTGTCCTTTCACACCCGCTGTCCATATTAGGTTTTTTGTTAAAATGGTCTTATCACAATTTGTGATAACCTTTGAGCCATCATAATCACTTACAGATTCATTGAGTAATACTTTTACATTCAAATCTTCCAAATATTTCAGGGTTTTGGCTGATGCTTTGTCTGACATCGTGCTTAAAAGCTCATCAATGGCTTCTATTAAATAGATGTTCATTATAGAGGAAGGGTATTCTGGATAGTCCTTGGGAAGAATGTATTTACGGAATTCTGCCAAAGCTCCTGCCATTTCCACACCAGCCGGACCACCACCTACTATAACGAAATTGGTTAGGGCATCCCGCTCATCATCATCACAGGTTATGGCTGCCTGTTCCAGATTTTGCAACATCATATGACGGATATTTAGGGAATCACGAATGTCTTTCATCCCAAGACTATGCGACTCGACGTTATCCATCCCAAAAAAGTTGGTGGTTGTACCCGTAGCCAACACTAAATAATCGTAATAAACTCTTCCTTTGGAAGTTATAAGTATATTTGAAGAAGGTTTAATTTCTTCAACTTCCGCCAAACGAAACACCACATTTTTATAGCCATTGAATTGCTTTCTGAACGGAAAGACTATACTATCAGGTTCCAATGCGCTTGTAGCCACTTGGTACAGCAAAGGTTGAAATTGGTGAAAGTTATTTTTATCGAACAAAACCACCTGTACCTCTTTGTTCTTTAGTTTTTCTACTAACGCCAAACCTGCAAACCCTCCACCAATGATAACGACACGTGGGAATTTTGTATCCGGAAGACAGATTTCATCTGCTACCATACAAGTGGAATCCATTGTGTTGTTATGTGAGCTATTACTTTTCATATAATATTTTTACTATTGACAGCAGGTTCAATTTTGGTCTTTTTCTTTCACAATTAGTACCGAACACTTGGCGTGGGTTGCCAGATATTGTGACACAGAACCCAATAAGAAACGTGAAAATGCGCCTTGCCCTTGCGAACCGACGACTATTAAATCGGCATTAAAAGCTTCCGCTTTTTCTAATATCTCTCGTTTTGGAAGACCACTAACTACGTTGGTGGTTATTAGGAGTGTTTCATTTTTGTTCTTGAGTTCATCAGCGGCTTCTGAAACAATTTTCTCTCCCATTTTTTGTGCATTATTTATAAACTCTTGATAGTAACCGTCAAGAGAACCTGCGGTTGTAATAAGTTCTGGGGTTGACATTGCGGGATGCTCATAAACATTTATAATACTTACCTCGCTATCATTGGGTAAAGGCATTTTAGCAAGTGCTTGAATGGCAGCTTTGCTAAAATCTGACCCATCTATCGCTAATACAATTTTCATAATTTTAATGTTTTAATTGGTTGTGATTTCTTTGGGTTTTATAAGTTTTCGCCAATACAAGTGTTCATATAATCCAGACCAATACATCCCAAAGGTGAAAGCGAAAAGTAATTCTTCAATTGGGATTCCCAGGATAAGGATATGGGTTAGGTTTTCGAGGTTCCAGTACAGCTCCACATATTGGGGATAGAACGGAAGGATACTTCCGAAATAAATGAAGTAAAGTAGTGTAAACAAGATTCCCCCAACCCATATTTTTCCTTTTAAATCAGGGCGACAGTACAAGGTTGCCAAACCACCCAAAAACATTGCAATGATGCCGCAATAGATATGGTTAAGAGTGGTGAAAAGACTAAAAATGATAAATACAATTGCAGGAACAAAAAGTATATAAATATGCAGCTTATGTCTTTGATGACTTCGCTCGGTATGAGGCATATTTATATAGTGTTTTTTAAATATGAGGTTATACAATACCGTCCCAATACCGCCAATAGCAAAAGAAAATATAAGGCTCTCAATATCAAAGCCTGTTCTTTCAGCTAAATTAAATAGGGAAGGAGGAAACCAATATTCAGGCACAAACAAGGGTTCTGTTAAGCCAAAGGGCATAGTAATTAGGCTCATTTTAAGCATTTCTTTCCTATACCCCTTTTTTGACAAATAGATGATTGCCCAAAGTGCGAGAATAATTAGCGACCATATAAACCAGACGTACTGCATAAATCCTATTTAACTCTCTTATTTTTTAATCTTTATTTGCGCATTATAAAAAGCGCCAATGCAGGCACCTATAAGCCATCCTAAAATGAACGTTTGTATAATGCCAAAGAACGCTTCTAGCAATGGCACGTCCATTCTAATAATACTTGTGGTATCCAAACCGTGTAATAAACTGTTAAAAAAGCTTATTGTT
>DINS01000033.1 GCA_002426015.1 Flavobacteriaceae bacterium UBA5534 | reverse complement strand
ATACGATATTTCATCTAAGCCATCCAAAACAATCAAAAGGTTAGGTATTTTATCCCAGTCTTTTGGAAGAAAATCACTTATTTTACTATCAACAGTAAAACTGTTTATTACTCTGTAAAAAGGAATGGTATTCGTTTCTTCTCTATTCTCCCAAAAGTATAATGCCAATTCAGTTAATTCAACAGATTTACCTAAACCCGGATTGCCTAATAATGCCATCCCAACATTCCTTGAGTTTGAAATATTGTCCTTAACTATTGAAATTAGGTTATCTGAATCTTCTTCGTGATATAGATATCTATGCGACTTCTTGGTTTTTCTTTCCTTAATTAAACTTCGTGGAATATAATTAGAACATTTTTTAGCATTCGATATAAATTTTTCTTTGTCCTCTTCACTGACTATAATTTTCCTAAAGTTTCCTCTTGAAAGAATGATGCTCTTAAACTTTTCAATTTCCTCATGCTCATTAATTTTGATACTACACTCACGTTTGTAAATTTCTTTGTATATGTCTTTATTTAGAGCGAATAAGTTCTCTATTCCATTTGCTTGGTCTAAAAGCCTTGCTGTAAATGAGAATTTATCGAATACTGGTTCAGTTTTTTCTGCATTTCTGTTATTACGAAAATTAGCTCTTGGGCTAATAAATAACACTAAATCATATTTATTGAACTTATAATTTGATTCTAAATCAATAGCTTTGGCGTAAAGTGGTCCAAACTTCAAATCTGTTGAATAGTCTTTACATTCAATGTAAATTGACCGCTCTTTCAAGTTTTCACTAATAACAAATTGAACATCAAAACCATCTTGTGTTCCATTAAATTGAATACGCTCTTTGTGAACAATATACCCTAACTTATTGAATAGATATGAGAAGAACCCTTTTGTTAAAATTTCAAATTTTTTACCATCATTTTTCATTAATTAATGTTACATAATTTATGTGGGAAAAGCAATATATTTGAATGAGAAAAAAAATAAAAAAATAATCTTAGTTGCAAAAAACGGCGAGATAATACCACTCTCGGCGGAAAAAAGTGAACATAGTTAAATTATCAATAACTTATTGTATAGTTTATAGCGGTAAATGATTTGGTTCAAATTATTCGCTTTTAATGGTTCTCATCATCCGTCCTATCCATCTTTGTATCTTTTTCTGTATTCAATTCTGGAATATATACAATAGCATAAAAAAAATGACTCAAGTTTGGGAATAATTATATTTTCATTATTTTTTACCGATTTTTCGCTTTAATAATTGCGCATTAATGGCCACAATTATTGTACTCAAACTCATAAATACAGCTCCTACTGCAGGGCCTAAAACAAAGCCTGAAGAGTATAGCACGCCAGCAGCTAATGGAATTGCAACAACATTATAACCAGTAGCCCAGATTAGGTTTTGAATCATTTTATTGTAGGTTGCTTTTCCAAACAAAATTAAATTGGCAATATCTTGAGGATTACTATTTACCAATATAATATCAGCAGTTTCGGCAGCAATATCAGAACCTGAACCTACGGCAATACCAACGTTTGCTTGTGCTAATGCGGGCGCATCATTTACCCCATCGCCAGTCATAGCAACAAATTCTCCTTTATCTTGTAGTTCTTTTACAATTTCGACTTTTTGGTGTGGGAGTACTTCGGCATAATAGCCATCCAACCCAAGTTTGTCACTAACAGCTTTGGCAGTTTTTTCATTATCGCCAGTTGCCATAAATACTTTAATATTATTCTTTTTAAATATTTTTATAGCCTCGGCAGATTCTGGTCTAATTTCATCGGCAAGCGCAATATATCCTGCTAATTCTCCTTCAATCAAAACAAACACAACAGTTTCGGCAGCATCACTATAGGCATCTTTCGGAATAGTTATTTTTTCATCTCTTAAATAACCAGGACTTACTACTTTAATTTGTTTACCTTCTACTTTTGCCTCTACACCTTTTCCTGTAATTGCATTAAATTTTTCGTTATTGGGAATAGTGATTTTATCTTCCTTAACTTTTTTAATGATACCTACTGCAATAGGATGTTCTGAACTTTGCTCTAATGAGCTTGAAAGCCTTAAAATTTCTTGAGTTGAATAAGCAGCATTTACAGATTCGATTCGGGTAACACCAAAATCTCCTTTAGTCAATGTTCCTGTTTTATCAAATAGTAATGACGATATCTTACGTGATTCTTCAAAGGCAGTTCTATTGCGAATCAACAAGCCATTTTGGGCTGATACTGCGGTAGAAATTGCAACCACTAAAGGAATAGCTAGACCAAGTGCGTGTGGACAAGCAATCACCATAACGGTAACCATTCTTTCTAAAGCATAGACAAATGGAAAGCCCAAAATTAACCAAACAGCGAGTGTGCCAAAACCGATGGCTAAAGCGATATATGTCAACCATTTTGCAGCCCTATCGGAAAGATTTTGCATTTTAGATTTGGTCTTTTGTGCTTCCTCGACCATCGTGATTACCTTATTGAGGTAGCTGTCTTTGCCTGTATGCACTACTTTTACCTTTAAGGTACTATTGCCATTTACTGAACCACCAATTACTTTATCTTTTACTTCCTTTTTTACAGGTTTTGATTCCCCTGTAAGCATCGATTCGTTTAAATAACTAGTACCTTCAACAATAAGTCCGTCAGCAGGAACTTTTTCTCCTGGCTTTACTAATATGACATCATCTTTTAATAAATCTTCAAGTGAAATATCTTCAATAATGTCACCATTTACTCTATGGGCTTCGGCAGGCATCATACTCACCAATAACTGTAAGGCTTTTGAAGCTCCCAAAACACTTTTCATCTCAATCCAATGGCCAATAAGCATAATGGCTATTAAAGTAGCCAGTTCCCAGAAAAAGTCAACGCCTTTCAAACCAAAGACAGTGGCAGAACTATAAAAGTAAGCGACACTTATTGCCATCGAGATAAGGGTCATCATTCCTGGTGCACCTTTCTTTATTTCGGAAGTAAAACCTTTAAGAAAAGGCCAGCCACCGTAGAAATATACAATGGTAGAAAGCGCAAAAAGCATATAGGGATTGCCAGGAAGTAAAA
>DINS01000027.1 GCA_002426015.1 Flavobacteriaceae bacterium UBA5534 | reverse complement strand
GAAAATCAGAAGCTAGCAAACAAGCAACTAACTTTGGTTTAGCTAAAACTAGCAATTTTTTTTATACGGTGTTGGCAGTAGGCTTTATTTCTTTCACAAAATCGTATTCAAAATGTCCCTTTTGTAATTCTAATAAAACTCTATCTCCAACTTTTAATTTATTCCATAAGTTCGGTTTTATTTCAAACCTTCTTTCAGATTCTTTTATATTAATAAAAATCCAATGTGACCTATTCTTTTTTCCACCAGTACTTTTTCGATTAATAGTAAATTCAGTAAGCACTGTTTCTTTTTCGGCATTTTTTTTATTTAGAAAACTTGTAGTTGAAATAGTTAAACCTGTTAAGCCAAAAACAAAACCAAAAATGACCGAATATCTCCTTCCGCTTTCACTAAATACTGAAGGTTGAAATTTATAAAGAAAAAACAAGCAAACTAAACTGAAACTAAATCCTAAAAAGCCAAAATTTTTCCAAAAACTCGACTCCTCAATTATATTTTCAATATTGCCCATTTGAAATATTAAAAATACTAGTCCAGAAAAAAATAAAACCATTGATAGGTGACTCCAAATTTTATCTTTTAGTTTTGGTTTTTTCTCACGAATTGTTTTCGTTGGAAAAATATAAAATAGAAGTTCTTCAGAGTTAGAAATAAACCAAATTAAACTTCTCAATATTATTAAGATAGCTAAAATGTTAAAATATCTCAACCAAGAAGTTTCATTTCCAAATACTATTATAATTAAAATTCCAATTAAAATAATTATGGAATGATTCCGAATTTGTTTTTTATGCGTTTCGTTCATTTTAGCTTACTGCCAACGACATGATATGAAATCGTTTTAATGTTTTATATCAGATGTTAAACGAAGTTCGACTTTTTTTTGAGAAAATCAATAGTTACTTTTTTCTACTGATCGTCAATCCATCACGAATGGGAAGCAAAACAGTTTCAATCCTTTTGTCATTTTTAAGAAGTTGATTATATTCCATAATGGCCTTTGTAGAAATATCATCTTTTTTTAGAGACTCAACAACTTTTCCGCTCCAAAGGACATTATCCGATAGGATGATTCCTCCAGTTTTTAATTTGTCAATAATCAAATGAAAATAGTTGGCGTAGTTTTCTTTATCTGCATCAATGAACACTAAATCAAAGGTTATGTCAAGTTTCGGAATAACCTCCAAAGCATCACCAACATATTGATGGATGTGTTCGCCATAGTTAGAAGCAGTGAAATATTTTCTTTGAAAATCTGCCAATTCTTCATTGATGTCGATAGTGTGCAATTCTCCATCCTTTTGCAAACCTTCAGCCAAACATAAAGCCGAGTAACCTGTATAAGTGCCAATTTCCAAAATATATTTTGGGTTGACCAATTTGGAAATCATACTCAACACTCTACCCTGATAATGGCCACTCAACATACGAGGTTGCATTATTTTTTGATAGGTTTCGCGAGTGAGTTGTTGCAATAATTCTGGTTCGTTTTCAGAATGCTTTACAACATAGTCATCTAATTTTTCAGATAAAAAATGCATTAACTTAAAATTCTATCTCTTAATTTTTGTTTCGCTATCTCATCATCGCCACACAGCCATTGAATAACGTTGTCTTCCCAAATGGCATCGCGTTCGTCTTCAGTGATGATGTTTCGCTCAATAGCCAAATCTAAAATCTTGCCAGGGTAAGAGGATTGTTGTGCGCTTTCCATTTCACCTAAAGGATATGGATCATCTAATCCCATCAGTACTTGTTTAGGTGTCTGGTTTTTAATCAATAGTTGTAAAGAACCAGTATCGTGTACCAATGTGTCAAAAAAGATGTTTTTATGGCCAACTGCTTTACGAGGATGGTGCTTGCCTTCAAACAAATCTGGCCTACCATCAAATCCTTGGATGCGACGACCCAAATTGATTTGTGCCAGTTGGCCTCCATGTGCAAAACAGGTTCGCATATTAGGATATTTATCTTGGTAACCGTTTAAGGTCAAAAAGTGATATGCATCTGCACATTGCGCCAACATCCAAATGAGATGAAAACGCCAAGAGGTGTTCTCCAGTTTGATGAACTTTTCGCCATCATAGGGATGGATTTCTACAGCGAGATTGTACTTATTGGCCAATTCAAAAATCGGCTCGTTTTCCTCATCAAATATACAGCGCCAAGTTCCGATTGTATCCATATAATGCGTAGGTAAACACAGCAACTGCATGCCTAGCTCTTCTACACAACGCTCTATTTCCCAACAGGCACCACGAACAAAACCAGGATGCACCACAAAGCCACAGGTAAACTTACTCGGATTTTCGCGCTGTATTTTTGCATTAAAATCATTTTGAAAACGAAGCGCTTGTTTCATTTCTTCCACACGCAATCCGTTGCCATACAATTGAGACAGGTTTAAAACGACCGCATGGTCAATTTTAAAACGCTCCATCCACATCAATTTCTCATCCAAAAAGAAACTAGAATCTGTCACTGGTCGACTCCAATCTTTTTGGAGCATGAATTTCCGGTCCTTATCGACCCAAAAAATCCCTTTGTCTTTCATAAACTGCGGAATTTCCTCAGGGTAAGGCAGTAAGTGCGAGTGACCATTAATGCGAAGTTTTCGTTTCATATTAATCTATCTGAACTTTTTTAGGTGGATGCATTATTTCGCCACAATTTGGGCAAGTACGTTTGTTTTTGTCATTATAATATTTATCAAAAATTACAGGCATATCAGTTTCAATGTTTTTTACCGAAAAATCCTCTTCATATAATTTAGTGGTACAGTTTTCACAAAACCAAAGCAAAGCATCGCGCATACCTTTAGGGCGTTTGTATTCAATTACCAAACCAACGGTATTGGCACCACGTTGCGGTGAATGAGGCACTTTAGGTGGTAATAAATAAATATCACCTTCTTTGATGTGAACATCTTTTGGTGTGCCATTATCAATGATTTTCAAGACAATATCACCTTCTATTTGGTAGAAAAATTCTGGTGTTTCGTTGTAATGGTAATCCTTGCGACTGTTCGGTCCACCAACGACCATGACAATAAAATCGCCATCTTTCCACACCACTTTATTGCCAACAGGTGGTTTTAGAAGATATCTGTTTTCTTCAATCCATGCTTTGAAATTTATTGGAGATACTAACTTGCTCATGATTCTAAAATTTTATGATATAAAGTTACAAAGATTTTGTTCGTCCACCATCAACAGGAAGGTTAATTCCGTTAATGTAGCTGGCACATTCACTTGCTAAAAACGCCACAGCATTGGCTATTTCTTCTGGTTCAGCAAAACGTTTGGCTGGAGTGACGTTTTTCATCATCGTTTCAGCTTGTTCGTATGATCCGTCTATTTTTTTGGCCACATTCTGAAGAATGGAAGTCAATCGTTCCGTAGCTGTTGCTCCGGGAAGCACATTATTCACCGTAATGCCATAAGGTCCAACTTCAGTTGCCAACGTTTTGCTCCAGTTCGCCACAGCACCACGAATGGTGTTGCTCACGCCCAAACCTTCAATCGGTTGTTTGACAGATGTCGAAATCATATTGATAATGCGTCCGTAACCTTCCTCTTTCATGAAGGGAATAACCGCTTGCGCCAAAATATGATTGCATTTTAAATGTTGCGTAAAAGCGCTTTCAAACTCGTCTAATCCAGCATCCAAAACAGTACCAGCTTTGGGGCCACCTGTATTGTTTACCAAAATATGAAAACCATTGTTTTTTGAGATATAATCTGAAACTTTCGATTTTAAATCATCAGGATTCGAAAAATCGGCCACGATATAATCATGTTGACGTTGCTTTGGTAAATCCGCCAAAACCTCTTTCAATTTATCTTCATTTCTGGCAATCAAAGTGACTTTGACGCCCTCCGCAGCCAATTGCATAGCCGTTGCTTTTCCTATTCCTGCTGTACTTCCACAGACTAGTGCGGTTTTGTTGTTAAGTTTTAAATCCATAATATTTCCTGCGAAAGCAGGAATCTTTTAAAGGTTAATCTCGTTTAATTTCATGAGATTCCCGCCTTCGCGGGAACTAATATTTTATACACACATTCTTCGCTTCCGTAAAAAAGCGCAAAGCTTCAAAGCCACCTTCACGACCAACGCCTGAAGCTTTCACACCTCCAAAAGGTGTTCGTAAATCACGCATCATCCAAGTGTTGACCCAAACGATGCCAGATTGCAATTGGTTGCTCATTCTCATGGTGCGTTTTAAATCATTGGTCCATAGAGTGGCTGATAAGCCATATTTCACTTTATTGGCCATTTGCAAGACTTCATCTTCAGTTGAAAATGGCATGATGGTCACCACTGGGCCAAATATTTCTTCTTGATTCACACGACATTCATCGGTTGTGACTTCTATGACTGTCGGTTCTAAATAATAACCGTTTTCAAAGCCTTTAATCACGACCTTATTTCCTCCATACAAAATTTTCCCGTGTTCTTGCTTGGCAATCTCTATATACTCTATCACTTTCTCAAGATGAGTTTTAGAAACCAAAGCACCAATATTGGTTGAGGTTTCTGAAGGATGGCCAACTTTGAGCGCTTTCACTTTTGCAACAAAATCTGTTTTGAATCTCTCATAAATTGAAGCTTCCACAAAAATGCGGCTTCCGCACAAGCAAATCTGTCCTTGATTGGCAAAGGAGGAGCGTACCGTCGTAGCCAACATATCCTCATAATCACAATCAGCAAAAATGATGTTCGGGTTCTTTCCTCCTAATTCCAACGATAGTTTTTTGAACATTGGAGCAGCGACTTTTGCAATATGTGCGCCTGTTGCAGTGCCTCCTGTGAAGGAAATCGCTTTGATGTCTGGATGTTCAATAATGGCTTGACCGGTTGTGGTTCCCAAGCCATGCACGATATTCAAAACTCCTTTTGGGAGGCCAGCCTCTGTGCAAATTTCACCTAAAAGATAAGCTGTCATCGGCGTCACTTCGCTAGGTTTTGCAACGACACAGTTTCCAGCCGCAATGGCTGGAGCGATTTTCCACGTAAACAAATAGAGTGGGAGATTCCAAGGTGAAATACAACCAACAACACCAAGCGGTTGTCGCAACGTATAATTAATGGCATCTTGTCCCACACTTTCATGACTTTCACTGGCGAATTGAGTAATCGCATTGCCAAAAAATCGAAAATTACTTGCCGCTCGTGGGATGTCGACCTCTTTGGCCAAAGAAATCGGCTTCCCATTATCCTTACTTTCCGCTTCTGCAAAACGCTGGAGGTTTTCTTCAAGAAGTTCCGAAATCTTTATCATAATACGACTGCGTTCTTCCAAATTAGTTTGCGACCAACTTGGAAAAGCCGATTTCGCAGCGATATAGGCATTTTCAACATCGTATTTGGAGGAGTTTGGGATTTGTCCATAGACTTCACCATTGGCTGGACAATAATTGTCTATCCAATTGTCTTGGATTGGATTTTCATATTGGCCGTTGATGTAGTTTTGAATGTTCATTTTAGTTTTTTATAAGCCATCACCTTAATCTCCACCACCAAATCTGGATGAGGTAATTGATGTACGGCAACTGTGGTTCGTGTTGGCCCAGTTTCTTTATCAAAAAATTCAGCATAGGCTTTGTTATAACCTGCAAAATCATTCATGTTGACTAAAAAGGAAGTGACATCCACAATATCTTTTAGTGTCGCTCCTTCTTTTGCCAAATTCTTTTCAATATTTTTAATTACTTCACGCGTTTGCACTTCAGCATTTAGTCGTTTTGTACCCATTTCGTCAATGATATCCACACCAGCAAAGGTATTGTCAGCACGTCGTGAACTTGTCCCAGACACAAATATAAAATCACCGACCCGTTTGGTGTGTGGATAAGCGCCTCTTGGGGTAACTGTTTTTTCTTCACTCATGGTTTAATGTTTAAAATTTTTAGCTACTCTATCATCATCCAAAATTTCTTCGGTAGCTGCTTTGACTTTTTCTAAAGTTGTTTTTAAATCGTCATCAAGACTGATTTCTTTGTCAGCCAACATGTTCAAAATGGCTTTGTCTTGCGCACGACCTCGTAACATGGCTTCACGATAGCCAATATCTTCATTAAAAGTCACCAAAGAATATTTTGACGAATATTCGGTTGGAAAATTCTTTTCAAAGGCCATCTCCAAGGTACGCTTTTCTCGGAAAATGGCATTGTTGACATGACCTTTCATTTCGTGAAAATTGTCAATCGCCAAATCGGCAATGGCATCAGTATCTTTCTTGCGATTCTTTTCGTAGATTTTAAATATGGTTTCCCAATCGGTGTGGCCTTCGTCTAGCACTTTGTCAAATTCTGTCACATCTTCAAAAGAAGCATTCATCCCTTGTCCATAAAAAGGCACGATGGCATGAGCAGCATCTCCCATAAGCATTGTATTGCCTTTATAATGCCAAGGCGAACATTTAACGGTTCCTAAAGGTGCGGAAGGATTGTTGAAAAAGTCTTCAGCAAGATTTGGCATCAATTCTAAAGCATCTTTAAAATATTTCTTGAAAAATTCAACCACCTTTTCTTGTGTGGTCAAATTGTTGAAATTATACTCGCCTTCATGGAAACTTAAAAAAAGCGTGACCGTAAAACTGCCATCCAAATTAGGAAGCGCAATCAACATAAAACTGTCGCGTCCCCAAATATGTAAGGCGTTTTTATAGGTTTTGTAATTGCCATTTGCTGCTGGAAGGATACTTAGTTCTTTATAACCATGAGATAACCAATCTTGAGAAAAGCTGAATAGAAATTTTTTGCTTAAAAAGTAACTTTTACGCATGGCAGAACCTGCGCCATCGGTTGCAAAAATGACATCGGCATCTTCTGCAAATTCTTCTTTAGTTTCATAATCTTGAAATAAAGCGGTTGTTTTTTCAAAATCTACGGTTTTACATTTTTTATTAAAATGGATGGTAACATTTGCATGTTTTTCGGCTTCATCCAGTAACAGGGCATTCAATTGCCCACGTGAAATGGAGTTGATATATTCGTGTTCTCTACCACTATAAGGTGCCAAAACGGTATTGCCTTCCATATCATGCAACATACGTCCATTCATTGGAATGCATAATTCCTTTACCTTATCTTCAATACCAACCAATTTCATGGCTTTTAACCCTCTATCAGAAAAAGCAAGATTTATAGAGCGTCCTGCAGAAATATTCACTTTACGCAAATCAGGGCGCATTTCGTAAACGGTGACATTGTAACCACGTTGGCCTAATCGCAATGCGAGTAGACTTCCGCAGAGTCCTGCACCGATGATGAGTATATTTTGTTGTTTGTTTTTCATATAATCTCTGTCTGGTCGAGCGGAGTCGAGACCTCGTAAGCTTCTTGACTCAGCTAGAAGTGACAGTTGTTTTTAATTTAAAATTTGTTTTAACTTCTCTACCAAATAGTACACATCCTGAAATGAATTGTACAAAGGGACAGGTGCGCATCTAATCACGTCTGGTCCACGCCAATCACTGATGATTCCAGCTTCCGTCAATTTGGTATGCAATGCTTTATCTGCATTTTTAACTTGGATAGAGAGTTGGCAACCGCGTTCATCAGGATTTGATGGTGTTATGATTCTAATGGAATCGTGTTCTAATTGGTTTAACAAAAATTCAAAATAGCCTGTCAGTTTTTTGGACTTTTGAGTTAACCTTTCCATACCAACCTCGGCAAAAATATCCAAAGACGCTCTAATGGCTGCCATGGATAAAATAGGAGGATTGCTCAATTGCCAGCCTTCGGCTCCTGGTAATTGGTCAAATTCATCACGCATTCTAAAACGAGTCGTCTTGTTATGGCTCCACCAACCTGCAAAGCGGTTGAGGTCTTTTCGATGTGCATGGCGTTCATGTACAAAGCAACCGCCCAGACTTCCTGGCCCCGAATTCAAATATTTATAAGTACACCAAACCGCAAAATCTGCACCTGAATCGTGTAGATTCAACTCCACATTTCCTGCGCCATGTGCACAATCAAATCCAACTATGCAGCCATGCGTATGACCGAGTTTGGTAATTCGTTTTAAATCAAAAAACTGTCCTGTATAGTAATTAACGCCACCAATCATCACCAAGGCGATTTCATTGCCTTGGTCTTTCATGATGGTTTCTAAATCATCATAGTTTGCCAATTCCTCACCTTTTCTGGCTTTCCAAAGAATCAATCCTTCTTTTGCATCAAAGCCATGGTGTCGCAATTGCGATTCAACCGCATATTTATCTGAAGGGAAAGCATCCGCTTCAATAACAATTTTATAGCGTGTTTTGGTTGGTTGATAAAATGACACCATCATCAAATGAAGGTTAGCTGTCAAGGTGTTCATTACGACCACTTCAATGGGTTTGGCACCTACGACTTTTGCCATGCTTTCGGTCAAAAACTCATGATATGGTAACCAAGGATGTTTTGCTTCCAAATGACCTTCGACACCTAGATTTGCCCAATCTTTTAATTCTTGATTTATATAGTCTTTGGTTGATTTTGGTTGCAATCCAAGTGAATTGCCTGTCATGTAAATCCAATCATTTCCTTGTTTGTCTTTCGGAATGTGAAAGCGATTTCGATAGGCTGCTAATTCGTCATTTTGATCTTGCTTTATGGCAAAATCGAGACCTAATTGATAGTTGGACAAAGTGTGTTGCTTTTTCGGTTTCCAACAAAAATAAGAATTATATGTTTAGGAATGAAGCCTTCAAATGGACTTAATTTTGAATATTGTTTTTTGTATCTTTATTAAAAAGTAAATGGTATGAGTAAATCTAAAGAGTATTCCAATGGAGAGGTAACTATTGTGTGGAAACCCGACTTATGTATCCATTCGGGAATTTGTGTAAAAGGACTTGGTGATGTTTTTAAACCAAAAGAAAAACCATGGATTAAGATTGATGCTGCTGGCACTCAAGATTTGATTAATCAAGTAAAAGCGTGTCCTTCTGGTGCTTTGGGTTATTATATGAATGGGGAGGACAATAAAGAAGCTGAAAGTTTGGAAACCAAAGTTGAAGTTCGTGAAAATGGCCCATTATTGGTATATGGAACTCTCCATGTGACCCATAAAGATGGTCGTCAAGAGACAAAAAATAAAACCACTGCATTTTGTAGATGTGGTGAATCCCATAACAAACCGTATTGTGATGGTACTCATGTCAAAAATGCGTTTAAGGGTTAAAAGAAAAAGAGCTTCAACTTATTAGTGGAAGCTCTTTAAATATATAGAGACGCATACTGCGGAATATTCTTTTGATATATCTTATATACGTCTTACAAATCGTGTTTGGATTTTGAAATCTCGAGTTTAATATATTTTTAACAATCTAAATTACTTGGTCACTTTGATGTTGGTGAAGTGAAGTTTCCAGTTGCCTTCAGGTTTTTTGTGGGTTTTGGCTAGCTTTAACCCATTGAAATCTTCGTAATCTTCCCAAGTCGTCATCATTGAAGGTTCTTTGACATTACCTTGTCTAAAAACCCATTCTTTGATAATATAATCTTTGTCAAAATAGAAGTCATAGGCATCACCTGGTGTGTAGCCACCTTCATCTGAATAAGTAACTGTTAGTTTGTTCATCAGCATTTTACTAATTGGAGCTGCAACCATAGGTACTGAAGTAAAGTCAATATCATCCCAAACCAATTGATAAGGTGCCAACAACCAATATTTGTCGTTGATAAAGTTTTTGTCTGCATTTAAAGAAGTGCTATCAACTGATTTTCGGTTATAAGAAATAGTGTCGTTTCCAGAAATCAATGTAACGTCACCGGTTTTTGGCTTCCAACTCCAAGAACGTTCAAAATGTGTGGTGTCTCTATCGACATTAAAGGTAAATTCGATTTGCGAGACATCCTTCCAATGCTCAAAACCATTGGCATTTGCAATTTCTTCAGCAATAGAAAGTTCTTTTTCAATACTTGTGGTATTATCTTTTTTGTCTGATTTGCAAGAAGCCAGAAGTGTCAAAATACTCAAAGTCAATAGTAATCTTCTCATAAGTTTTTTTTCAAAGGTATTAATTCTATGTGAACAAGTTATCTTATTTTAGAGCTTTAAATGCAAACGATATGGCATCTTATGAAGATTACTTCAAGATAAATAAGAACACTTGGAATGAAAAAGTAAAAATTCATTCGGAAAGTGATATGTATGATTTGCATGCTTTCAAAAATGGAAAATCTTCATTGATGTCTTATGAATTGGAAGCGCTTGGCGATGTTAAAGGGAAATCCCTTTTGCACTTACAGTGTCATTTTGGTCAAGATACCTTGAGTTGGAGTCGAATGGGAGCAAAATGTGTTGGTGTCGATTTGAGTGATGAAGGTATTAAGTTGGCGCAAAAACTCAATGAAGAGTTGCATTTGGATGCTGATTTTTACTGCTGCAATGTGTTGGATACTTCAAAACATATCAAAGATACTTTTGATATCGTATTCACAAGTTATGGTGTGATAGGTTGGTTGCCAGATTTAAAACCTTGGGGACAGTTGATTGCTAATCGTCTAAAAAAGGGAGGCACTTTTTTTATGGCTGAATTTCACCCAATTGTTTGGATGTTTGATTATGACTCTGGAAAGCCAATCATGAGATATGGTTATATGCAAAAAGAAGCAATTTATGTGGAATACGAAGGGACTTATGCCAATCAAGATTCAAAAATGACAAGCAAGGAATATGGTTGGAACCATGGCTTGGGTGAGGTTATTAACGCCTTGGCCGAAGCAGGATTACACATTGAGTATTTAAAGGAATTTGATGAGAGTCCTTATGATATATTTCCTGATTTGATACAAACTGAATCTGGAATGTACGTTACCAAGGACAAAATGTACCCATTGATTTTTACCTTGAAGGCGACCAAGCTTTAATGCCTATCTTTCAACAATTCAGGAAATTTTGCTTTAAAACGGTTTAATCTTGGGATTGAAACATTCTGGATATAAGGGTTTTCGGGATGCAAACGTTCATAGTTTTGGTGGTAATCTTCTGCAACCCAAAATTTTTGGAATGGATAGACTTCGGCAGCGATTTTTTCATTCAGTTTTTTGGCTAGAGCACCTTTCTTTTCAAGAATAATTTGTTTTTGCTCATCATTTTGATAAAAAATAATGGAACGATATTGCGAGCCTTTGTCTGGACCCTGCCCATTAACTTGTGTAACATTTTGAGTTCCAAAATAGACGTCAACTAGAGTGGCAAAACTCACTACTTTTGGGTCATAAATGACTTCAACCGCTTCTGCATGACCAGTATTGCCTGTATTGCTTGCACCATAAGTTGGATTTTTGGTGTGGCCACCAGAATACCCATTAATGACTTCATCGACGCCCTTAATGTGTTCATAAATGGCTTCCACACACCAAAAACAACCACTTGCAAAATAGGCTTTCGCCTTTCCGTTATACAAAGGGACTTCTATAGGTTTGGCATCAATGACAGCTTGTTGTTTAGGGTTGTTTTGAGCATTGTTTTGACAACTGAACAAAAATATGAGCGATAATGATAAGAGGATTGATTTCATAGTTGATAATTGATTTTTTATGTAGTCGTATGAAATTGCAAAAGCTTAATGTTATTTGTGTGAAAGTTTTATTAAATAAAAAAGCCTTCACAGATAAGTAAAGGCTTTTCAATATTTTTTAGGTTGGTTTATGCTAATTTAGCAAACAACTTTTCCATTTTTGCTTTTTCTTCTTCAGCCAATGCAGCATCTACCAAGATACGTCCACTATGTTCGTCAGTGATGACTTTTTTACGAGATGCAATTTCTACCTGCACTTGTGGTGGAATCGTAAAGAAAGAACCTCCAGAAGCACCTCTTTCAATTGGCACAACGGCTAATCCGTTTTTTACATTTTGACGAATTCTGTGGTAAGCATCAACTAAACGCGATTCAATCTGACTTTGGTATTCTTCAGATTTTTTGATCAACGCTGTTTCTTCTTTTTCAGTTTCAGCCAAGATAGCATTCAATTCACCTTTTTTGTGTTTAAGATGTGCTTGACGATCTTTAAGTCGGTCTTTAGTTTCAGAAATGATTTCTTTTTTCTGTTCTATTTGTACTTTAAATTCTTTGATATGCTTTTCAGCCAATTGAATTTCTAATTCTTGGAATTCTATTTCTTTGGTGATGGAATTGAATTCTCTGTTATTTCTAACATTTTTTTGCTGCTCTGCATATTTTTTAATCAAAGATTTTGCCTCTTCAATTAAATTCTTTTTTGCTTTGATATCATTATCAACCAATTCGAGTGACGAGTTTAATTTTTCGAGTCTGGTATTTAAACCTTCAACTTCATCTTCTAAATCTCTAACTTCTAAAGGGAGCTCTCCTCTGATGTTTCTAATTTCGTCAACTCTTGAGTCGATTAATTGTAAATCGTACAAAGCTCTTAATCGCTCTTCAACAGAAAGTTCAGCTTTTTTTGCCATAATTATAAATACTTTACAGGATTGGTGTTTGTCATCGATAAAACGACTGCAAAATTAGTGATTTTTTTTGATAGATAGTCAGCTAAAAAGTTTTTTGTGAACTGTTCGCTTTCATAATGTCCAATATCGGCCAAAATTATTTGATTCTCGGCTGAAAAAAAATCGTGATATTTTAAATCTGAAGTGATGAAAACATCAGCATTTGCTGACTTTGCGGCATTAATTGCAAAACTTCCAGAACCACCTAAAACGGCAATCTTTTTGACTGTCTTTTTTGTGATTTTTGAATGTTTTATACAGGAAATTTTCATTTTTTGTTTCAAAATCATTAAAAAATCTTCTGTTTTTTGCTCTTGGTGGAGTTCGCCAACCATTCCCATACCTATAGTTTGGTTGTAATTGTCTAAAGTTGTGACCTCGAAAGCCACTTCTTCATAAGGATGGTGTTCAAAAAGAGATTTTAATACTTTAGATTCTAAATGCTTTTGAAACGTCATTGAAATTTGAGTTTCTTCTTCACTGTGCAAATCTCCTTTGTTTCCAACGACTGGATTTGAGTTTTCGTTTCCTTTGTAGGTGCCTATTCCATCACTGTTAAAGCTGCAGTTTTCATAATTGCCAATTTGCCCAGCCCCAGCATTAAACAAAGCGGTTCTCAATTGATTCGCCTCTTTTTTAGGAACATACGTTGTCAATTTTTTTATAGAGCCTTGTTGAGGAAGCAATATTTTTTTGTTATTCAAATCTAATGTGTCACAGATAATTGAGTTGACACCCTGAAGACAATTGTCTAAAGCTGTATGAATAGCATAGATAGCTATGTGATGCTGGATGGCTTTAATGACCACACGTTCTACGTAATTTGAGCCATTTATTTTTTTTAAACCTTTGAA
The DNA here is from genome assembly GCA_002426015.1 of Flavobacteriaceae bacterium UBA5534. GTDB lineage: Bacteria > Bacteroidota > Bacteroidia > Flavobacteriales > Flavobacteriaceae > Aquaticitalea. Next base: position 65,325 of record DINS01000027.1, on the reverse strand, counting down.
AACAATGGGGTGAAAACTCACGATAAGATTGCACTTTTTTTCAATGGCCTCATCTACAACAGCTTCGAGAGTGTCTAATGTAACTAAAACTCCTGTGAGTTTTGTGTTTTTGTCACCAACTAAAAGACCTACATTGTCAAAATCTTCTGCATACGATAAAGGTGCCAATGCTTCGAGATGATTGATTACGTCCTGTATAATCATATTATTTTCTTGGTTTAGGTTTAAAACAAAGATAAAATTTTTACATTCGTTATCGTGAAAATATTAAGATACATCCTTTTTCCGATAGTTCCCATCTATTATTTGGTAACGTGGCTGCGTAATAAACTGTATGATTTAGGCATAAAAACATCCAAATCGTACAATCTGCCTGTTATTTGTGTCGGAAATTTGAGTGTTGGAGGTACTGGCAAAACGCCTATGATTGAGTACCTGATACGCTTGCTGAAAGACAAACACCATATTGCTACACTAAGTAGAGGTTATAAGCGACATACCAAAGGATTTGTTGTTGCTGACGCATCTGCCACAGTTGCAACTATAGGAGATGAGCCATTTCAGTTTTACAAAAAGTTTGATGATGTTATTGTTGCTGTTGATGCCAACAGACAGCATGGTATTGAAAGTTTGATGGCTTTTGACCATCAGCTAGATGTTGTCTTATTGGATGATGCCTATCAGCATCGTAAAGTAAAAGCAGGTTTTTATATCTTATTGACTGCCTACAACGACTTGTATGTCAACGATATAATGCTGCCAACAGGAAATTTGCGCGAACCGAAAAGTGGAGCTAATCGTGCCAGTATTATAGTGGTCACCAAATGTCCAATAAATATAGGTGTTGCCGAAAAGCAATCAATAATGGATGCTTTAAAAATTAAACCACATCAAGAGGTGTTTTTTAGTTCGATCATCTATTCAGAATCTATAAGAAATGCTTCAGGAAAAAAAGACTTGGATTATTTGAAGGATAAAAAACTGACTTTGGTAACAGGAATAGCCAACTCTACACCATTGATTGATTATTTAAAATCGAAAGATTTGAATTTTGAACATCTTAATTTTGATGATCATTATGAGTTTAACAGAAAGGATATTTCTATTTTAAAGGAAAAAGAATTTATACTGACTACAGAAAAAGATTTTATGCGATTGGAAACGCATTTTAAAGGGGATGATAAATTGTTCTATTTACCAATAGAAATGCAGATTGATGATAGTGATGCTTTTGATAAGCGTATAACAAATCTTGTTATATAGACGATGCAGTTGATTTTTTGTTGTCAATCAGTGCATTGTATAATTTTTTCTCAAAGTCATCTTGCTTAAACGGTTTTGAAATAATATCGTCAAACCCAGCTTCATCAAACTCATGCATTTTGTCTTCTAAAGTTACTGCAGTCAAAGCAAAAATAGTCAGTTCTTTATCAAAGGTTCTAATGATTTTTGTGGCCTCCAGTCCACTTATTCCTGGCATATGAATATCCATTAAGACGACGTCATAACGATTTTGTTTTACTCGCTCTACAGCTTCTTCTCCATTGTCAACAATATCGCAGGAGAGACTCATTTTATTTAAGATTTTTTTGGTAATCATCTGGTTGATTTTGTTGTCTTCGACGACCAAAATTTTGATGTTGTTTAAGTCCAATTCGTCAATGTTATTAAATTGTTTAGGTTGTTCTTTTTGAATGGTTTCTGCAGAGTAGGTCAGTGGTATTTCAAAAAAGAAGGTCGATCCTTTTCCGAGTTCACTTTTTAAATAAATTTTACCTTTAAGTATCTCAATAAGTCCTTTTACGATGGAAAGCCCAAGTCCTGTTCCACCATATTTTCTGTTAATTTGAATAGAGCCTTGTGAAAAGCTTTCAAACATATGATCTTGTTTTTCTTTAGTGATACCAATTCCGTTGTCTTCTATTTCAAAACGAAGGGTATATTCGTCACCTTTTTGATCTATTTTATAGACTCTGACCCAGATATCTCCATCTTTGGTAAACTTTATGGCATTGCCAATAAGGTTTATTAAGATTTGAGAGATTTTTAACTGGTCGGCAATAAAATTGCTTGGCAAGTCTTTTTCATATTCACAATGTAAGATGACATTGTTATCTAAAGCTGAATTGTTGAGTGCCGAAACAACATTCTCAACTTTCTTTTTTAAGTTGAACAATTCTGGGTCCAATTCAACTTTATTGGCTTCAATTTTGTTGATTTGTAGAATGTCATTGATAAAGGTCAAAAGGTATTCACCAGAAAATTTTAGTGATTTTAGATGTGTAATCTGATCTGGTTTTGGGTCTTCATCTAGTAACATATTGGTCAGACCAGTCACTGCATATAATGGTGTTCTCAACTCGTGTGTAACGGTCGATAAAAAGTTGGCTTTTGTTCTTGAAGCAAGCTCGGCTTTTTCTTTGGCTATGATCAACTCATCATTTTTTTCATGAAGCATGTTGTTGGTTTTTAGCCTGATGTTATTGTTTTTATATAAGGATAAGGTGAGTAATGACAAAATGGTAATTAATGCAATACTTAAGATGGTGGTTATTCTTGTTAGATTGTTTTCGGCATCAGCCTCCTCCAACTTTACCTCAATCTGTTTTGTTTTGGCATCCTTATATTCGTTTATAAACTGTGAGCTTTGTTCTGGCGATATGTTTTCGCGTTGTATATTAAGAATGGAATCAGAAATAGTGATGTGCTTTTTTTGAAAATCATATGCAAGCTTATACTCATTGATGCTTTGATAAATTTCGCTTAAGGTGAGGTAACTGTCATTAATGTTTTCAATGACATTGTTTGCTTTTGCAATTTCTAGCCCTTCTTGTGTCATGGCAAGCGCTAAATCGCTATTATCTAAATGTTGTAAAACTTTACCACTATAAATGAGCGCGCTACTCAATACTCTTGGTTGATTGTGCTTTTTAGCAAGTACAATGGATTGCTCTAATAAAGATTTTGCGGTTTTATAATCTTCTAGTTTGATATGGACTTTGGCTTCATTTAAGTTAACGTCAGATATAAATGCTTCTAGACCTTCTTCCTCAAACTTTGTTTTGGCCGAATTAAAATAATCTAAAGCTATTGGATACTCACCTTTGCTACTATGAAGTATTCCTCTAATGTTATATGTAATGGCAAGATTTGCATAGTCATTGGTTTCACGTTGCAATTCTGCAGCCTTCGTGAGTGATACGAGTGCGTTTTCTGGTTCGCCTACAATATATTGGATTTTAGCAATTTTGGTTTGGATAACACCACGACTTTTTTTGTCTTTGATTTTTTCGGCAATTTCCAAAGCCTTTTCCAAATTATCTTTGGAGTTGTAATAATCGCCACGATCGCTATCAAAACCAGCTTGAGTAATGTAGTTTTCAATGCGCATTTTTAACAAATCAACATCCTCATCGGCATTGGTTTGTGCAGATAAAAAGGAGGTGAAACAAAGTAAAAATGTAAATATGTAATATTTGATTTGGGACATATTTTGACCACTTTATATGGAACAAATATAATTATTTATTCGATAAAAGTTACTTTTTATCCGATAAATTGCAAATTAAATCTAAAATTCTGTTAGAATAACCAGTTTCATTGTCGTACCAGCCAACTATCTTTATCATATTTCCTATAACAGAAGTCATTTGCGAATCGAAAATACAGGAGTGCGGATTACCAACAATATCAATAGATACAATAGGATCTTCAGTATATTCCAAGATATTTTTGAGGTAGGTTTCTGACGCGTACTTGAAGGCCTTATTGATGGTTTCAATCGATACTATTTCTTCCACATTAAAAGTAATATCGGTCAATGATCCATTGGCAACAGGAACTCTAATGCCACAACCTCCAATAACATTAGATAATTCAGGGAAAATTTTAGTCAAAGCTTTGGCTGCTCCAGTTGTCGTTGGTACAATTGATTGGCCTGCAGCTCTTGCACGTCGCAAATCTTTATGTGGTTGATCGTGTAAGCTTTGATCTGTTGTATAGGAATGTATTGTTGTAATATAGGCTTGTTTGATTTTGCAAAGACGATTAATGACGTCAATCATTGGAGCTGCATTGTTGGTGGTACAAGATGCATTAGAAATAATGGTCTCGCTACCATCCAAAATGTCATCATTAACACCAACAACAACCGTTTTAATATCATCTTCGCTTGGTGGAACCGATAGAATGACCTTTTTTGCACCATTGTCAATATGATGTTGCAAGTCACTTTTTGTTTTAAATTTTCCTGAAGATTCAATGACAAAATCGATATCATAAGGTTTCCAATCAATAGTGTTTGGATGGTTATGATTGAGAAGCCTTACTTTTTTGTCTTCAACACAAATAAAATTGCTTTCTGACTTTACCTTTTTATTAAAAACACCATGAATACTGTCATATTTTAATAAATGGCTTAAGGTTTTGGCGTCAGCCAAATCGTTGATGACCACCACTTGCATATCATCACGTTCTTGAATAAGCCTAAAAACGCGTCTTCCGATGCGTCCAAAACCGTTGATTGCAATAGTAATCATTAATTAATGTGTTTTTGGGCTTTGTAAGATGATCTTACCAATGCACTACTTTCGACATGTCTGAAGCCTAAATCGAGACCAATTTGTTTGTATTCTTCAAATTGTTCAGGTAGGATAAATTGTTTAACAGGTAAGTGTTTTTTACTAGGTTGTAAATATTGACCAATAGTTACCACATCAACTTCGTTGGTTCGCAAGTCATGAAGTGTTTCGATAACCTCTTCTCTGGTTTCACCAAGGCCAAGCATGATACCAGATTTTGTGCGACGTTGTCCTTGTGATTTCAAGTATTTTAAAACACCAAGACTTCTGTCGTATTTGGCCTGTATTCTCACTTCGCGTGTCAGTCGTCTAACTGTTTCGATATTATGAGAGACAACTTCTGGAGCGACTTCAATAATCCTATCAATATGTTGTTCGATGCCTTGAAAATCGGGAATTAAAGTTTCTAAAGTAGTTTCAGGATTCATGCGACGAACAGCTTTAACAGTTTCTGACCACATGATACTTCCCATATCTTTCAAATCGTCTCTATCAACACTTGTCAAAACAGCATGTTTGATGTTCATGATCTTTATAGAGCGTGCTACTTTTTCTGGTTCGTCCCAATCCAATGTGTCTGGACGACCAGTTTTAACTCCGCAAAACCCACAGGAACGTGTGCATACATTTCCTAAAATCATGAAAGTTGCTGTGCCTTCTCCCCAACATTCTCCCATATTTGGACAACTTCCAGAAGTGCAAATGGTGTTGAGCTTATATTTGTCAACCAATCCTCGAAGTTCGGTATATTTTTTTCCGGTAGGAAGTTTTACACGCAGCCATTTTGGTTTGGCTTGACGTTCTGGTAGGATGTTAGAAACGGTTTTGGATTCCATTTGATGCTTAATTTGAACAGCAAAGATACGAAGTATAATTAATAATTTGTTAGGACTGACTATTGAGTTTGACTATAGCATTTAATAGAATTAAAATTCAAAAAATTTAGACTCTATAGAATGTGATTACTTCTTCTTAATTATTTCAGCCAACAATTTTTTTGCACGCAACAACTTCACCTTTACATTATTGATTGGTTCTTTGAGCTGATCAGAAATTTCGAGATAACTCAATTCTTGAAAGTATCTTAAGTTGATGACTTCTTGATAATGTGGTTTTAGTTTTTTGATATCACGAAGCAGTTTTGCCAAATTTTGTTCAATGATGAGTTCGTCTTCAACTGAAGGAGATTCGTCAATGATATCATAATATTCAGGATCATCTGTTTTGTTGGTTGTATTGGTAATTGAAGATTTTCGCTTTCGCTCCAAATCGATATGAATGTTTTTTGATATGGTAAATAACCATGTTTTAAATTCATAATCAGGATTATAGGTATGTATTTTGTCAAATGCTTTTGAAAACGTCTGGATGGTTATATCTTCAGCATCATTCTCATTTTCGGTACGCTTCAGCTGAAAACCATACACATCGTTCCAAAAAGTGTCTAACAAAAAGTTAAACGCCATTTGGTTGTTTTGTTTTGCTTTTTCAATAGCTTGCTTTAATTCCAATGATTGGGTTTTGAGGTCAGATTTTTTATAAATATAGAGAATTGTGTGATAATTAAAAATAATTCCAATAAGGGAATATAGGCAATCAAATCTTTTTCTTCCAGTTTTTTTGAAGCCATCAACATGCTTGTTACCATTACAATATATCTCAAACTAATCAAACCTATTATTATTTGCCAGTATAACAGCGAACTGATCAAAACGATTGCCATAATAAAAAATAATAGTTGAGATATGTAAAAGGTAGCTAGTGCAGCTTTATGCTTTGTTTTGTAAAATTTGGCTGTGCTAATGTGTCTTCGTTTTTGAAGTATCCAGTCTTTGTATGTTTTTTTAGGAACCGATTCTGTAAAGCTATTTTTAGAAATACAAAGTGCAGTATTGTGTTTGTCAGCAATTTGGTTGATAAACAAGTCGTCATCACCAGATTTAATGTTCATGTGGTTCATAAAACCACGTGCCTCAAAAAAAGTTTGTTTTGTATATGCCAAGTTTCGTCCGACAGCCATATAAGGTTGCCCCATTTTGGCATATGAAAAGTATTGAACTGCTGTCAATAATGTTTCGAATCGTATCAACTTGTTTAAAAAAGATTTTTTCTCCTTTTTATAAGCACCATAACCAATCACTATCGATTTTGAATTTGAAAAATGACTGCACATTTCGTTGACCCATTGATTGGAAATAGGTTTACAATCAGCATCTGTAAACAATAAATGGTTATGCGAGGCAGCTTTGATGCCAAGTGTCAAAGCATACTTTTTATTTCCCCAAAAAGCTTCTATACTTTTCACATTGACAATTTTTATGTTGCTATGGTCAGCTTTAAAAGCTTCCATAACTTTAAGTGTTTTGTCATTAGAACTGTCGTTGATCAATACAATTTCAAAATTAGGATAATCTTGTTCTAGTATTGAGGGCAAAAAGCGCTTTAGGTTTTTAGCTTCATTTTTTGCGCAAATAATAATAGATATAGGAGGTTTTTGAGATGATTGTTGAGGTTTAATCAGATGAAACTGACCAAAAATAAATGCGTAAAATAAAATTTGAATGCAAACAACTACAATAAAGATGCAGAACAGAACAGTAAAAATCAGCATTGAGACTTACGAGTGTTGAGTTTCGTTACAGTTTTCAAATTGATCGGGAGTTTTTCCACAAAAACCACAGGCTTCACCATCTTTATTGAGCATAGGGTTTTGGCTAGCGCAAGTACCAGCAAATTTACCGTCTTTTTTTGCCCAGATTTTTATAGCGATTCCTGCGATGGCAAGACCTAAAAGAATTAATGTAATTAATAAGAGTTTCATTGCGGATTAATTTTGTGCAAAGATACAATTTTTCAAGTCAAAATGCCATGAAGTTAACCATAGAATTTTAAGGGAGTGAAAGCGTTGTTTTATTCTGAAATTAACAATTTTTATTATTTTTTAACAATTTGAGTGCCAGGTAGATAATTATTGATACATTTATTTTAATAACTAATTAATTTTATTTTTATGAAAAAATTATTTGCAGAGTTTTTCGGAACATTTTGGCTTGTATTTGGAGGTTGTGGTAGTGCTATATTTGCCGCTGGTTTTCCTGAATTGGGTATAGGGTTTGCAGGAGTTGCACTGGCCTTTGGTTTGACAGTTTTGACTATGGCTTATGCTGTTGGCCATATTTCTGGCGGACATTTTAATCCTGCGGTTTCATTAGGGCTATGGGCTGGTGGTCAGTTTCCTTCTAAAGATTTATTGAGTTATATTGTGGCTCAATTAATTGGCGCAACACTTGCTGCAGGCGCACTGTATGTTATTTTGGGCAATGGAGATGTAGGTGGCTTTGCTGCCAATGGCTATGGAGATTTGTCACCTGGAAACTTTTCAATGACTTCAGCATTATTGGCAGAGTTTTTACTGACAATGTTTTTCTTGTTGATCATTTTAGGAAGTACCAATGAAAGAGCTCCAAAAGGTTTTGCTCCTATTGCCATTGGTCTTGGATTGACACTTATCCATCTCATTAGTATCCCAATTACAAATACCTCTGTAAATCCTGCACGTTCAACGAGCCAGGCTATTTTTGCTGGAAGTGATTATACATCACAATTGTGGCTGTTTTGGGTTGCACCAATAGCTGGAGCCATTGTTGCTGGTTTTATACACAAGGCGTTATTTAGTAAAGAATAGTTGAAATATAAATAAACCAAAAACCCACATCTGTAAATAGACACAGATGTGGGTTTTTTTAATGCTATAAAAGCATTTTTATTTGTTTTTCAGAGTGACTTCGGCAACTTCATTATTAGCTGTTGCTCTATTGTTAGTTTTGTTTTTAGATTCGATAGTGATGCTCAATCCTAAAGCATTTTCCATGTAAGGAATGGATTTTAATTTTCTATCATTGCTGTCTAAAATACCCAAACTGACCATTTTATCTTGTAGTTCTGCCCAAATTTGATATTGCTGTTCTTCAGGTAACTTTGGTAAAGATACCACATCAATCATCGATGTTTTGTCTACGGCATTGATATAAGCTACGGTTTTTAAATCTTTAGCACGCTCGTTACCTCTCAACACATATTTTTCGGTTTCAGGATTGTTGAGCTTCATAAACTGACGCATAACATTATCCAATTTGTTATTATTGTTTTCTATATCGCTTCGTAAATCAAAAATTTCATCGACTACAATCTGATTTTCTTCAATCAACTCCATGTTTTTTTGATACAATAAAAATGCTGTGACCGCAAAAGCAATAGCGGCAAAACTTGCAGCAATACTATACCAAGGTGTTCTTTCCTTTTGAATAGTTGGAGCAGATAGTTTAATTACTGGCTTCTCGTCTAAATCTTCCAATATGTTATGCAAAACGAACTTTGGGGCTTCAACAGCATTTGCTTTTGCAATGATTTCTAAATTATCTTGCAGTCTGTTGTATTCGGCTTCTACTTCAGGGTAGGTGTCAATATACTGTTCAACTTTTTGAGATTCCTCAAAAGTTGTTGTGCCTAATATGTACTTGTCAATCAGGCCAGATTGTAAAAAGGTATGTAATTTTGTTTCCATTTTTTTCAATTATTCTGGATTGTAGAATTTTTTAAGTTCCCTTAATCCAATTTTTAATCTAGATTTTATAGTACCTAATGGAATGTCTAATTCGTCACTTGCTTCTTGTTGTGTCATACCTTCAAAAAACAAGGCATTCAGCACAATTTGATACTTCTCATCTAACTTTCCAACATGGTCTCTGATGTCCATGACATCTTGGTTTAAACTTGATGTTGGTAATATATATACGTTTGATTTGTCGATTTGGACTTCTTTTTCAAATCTATTGTTAAAACTTCGCAGTTTATCGATAGCTGTATTACGCGCAATTCGGTAAAGCCAAGTGAACAATTTTGCCTTTTTAGAATCATAAGTTTTGGCATTTTTCCAGATTTTCACAAAACTTTCCTGTAGAGCGTCTTGTGCCAATTCTTCGTTTTTAGTTATTTTTAAAATAACACCATAAAGGCTATCGGCATAATTCTCGTAAAGTAAATTGATGGCTTTTTTATCGCCATTTTCAAGCAGTTGGACAATATGTAATTCTAATGAAGCGCTCAAAGATTTTTTTATTTAGTTAGGAAACGTCCAAATTAAGGTTTTAATCGTATATAATATAAAGGTAAAATTAAAATATAGTTTAACAATATTTCTAATCTAAATATTGTTTACTCGATACTTATAGAATGTACTTTTTCTTCAAAAGAATTGATTAATAGCTTTTTCAAAACATTCTATATATAAATGAAAAGAGTCTTGTTAAAAAACAAGGCTCTTTTTTATATAATATTTACTTCAGTTTCAATACAAATATCAAAAAGGCGATGTATTGTTTTTTGGATTAACTGTGCAAGGTTTAAAATATCGTCCCCTTTTGCACCTCCATAATTGACCAACACTAATGCCTGATGTTTGTGTACGCCATAGTTGCCCATTGTTTTTCCTTTAAAACCAGCTTTCTCAATAAGCCAGCCAGCAGGTACTTTTACTTCAGTGTCTGACACTAGATAGCTTGGAATGTCTGGAAAGTTGATTTTTAACATTTCAAAGTGTGAGGTTGCAATCACAGGGTTTTTAAAAAAACTACCACTGTTTCCAATTTTTTTTGGGTCTGGAAGCTTGCTTTGTCTTATGGCTATAACGGCTTTGGAAATATCTTGAATGGTAGGCTTTGCAATATTCATTTCTTGTAATTGGGAAGAAATGGCACCATAATCTGTACGGACTGAATGTTTATTTTTTGTGAGCTTGAAGACAACACTTGTGATAATATATTGGCCTTTGAGCTCTTGTTTAAAAACGGACTCTCTATATCCAAAATTACAATCATTAAAATTGAATGTCTTCAAGTTGAAATTAGTAACATGGATGGCTTCACAAGAAACAAACACATCTTTGAGTTCAACTCCATAAGCGCCAATATTTTGTATTGGGGCAGTACCTACATTACCAGGGATGAGCGATAAATTTTCGATGCCTCCAAAATCTTTTGAAAGGCACCAAAGTACAAACTCATGCCAATTTTCACCAGCGTATGCCTTTACAAATACATGATGTTCATCGTCGGAAACAATTTCAATGCCTTTGAGGTTGACATGGACTACTAGGTCATCGATGTTTTTGGTCAGTAACATATTGCTGCCACCACCAAGTATAAACTTATTGGTGAACTCCTTTAACCGTAAAACGCTTTTTAATTCATCGGTAGATTCTACCGAGACATAATGTCTCGCCTCGACATCAATGCCAAAAGTGTTGAACGGTTTTAATGATATATGTTCTTGTATATGCATTAGTCTTGGTAAACTTTTAGGGCTTCACCAAGAATATTCACGGCTTTTATCAAACTATTCTCATTCAGTACATATGCAATGCGTATTTGGTTGAGTCCAACTCCTGGTGTTGAATAAAAACCAGCTGCAGGTGCCACCATCACGGTTTCGTTATGATGGTCATAGGTTTCTAACAGCCATTGTGCAAAATGGTCGGCATTTTTCACTGGAAGTTCAACGATACAGTAAAATGCACCTTTAGGCTTTGCTACTTTAACCCCTTCTATTTTTTCGAGCTCTCTAATGAGTATATTTCTACGTTTTACATATTCCTCGATGACTTCATCAAAATAACTTTGAGGTGTTTCTAAAGCAGCTTCGCTCGCAATTTGAGCCAATGTTGGAGGGCTCAATCGTGCCTGTGCAAACTTTAAAGCGGTCTTGATAACTTGCTTGTTTTTGGATACCAAGTAACCAATGCGAGCACCACACATGCTGTAGCGTTTGGAAACCGAATCAATCATAATGGCATGATCTTCAAGTCCTTCCTCTTGCATTATCGAATAAAACTCATTACCATCATATACAAACTCACGATACACTTCATCAGCAATTAAAAACAAATCGTGTTTTTTGACAATAGAAGCCAGCTTTTTAATTTCTTCCCTTGAATACAAGTAGCCTGTTGGGTTTCCTGGGTTGCATATAAGAATTGCTTTTGTTTTGGGTGTAATGTGTTTTTCGAACTCTTCAATTGGAGGCAAGGCAAAATTATTTTCAATTTTAGAAATAACAGGTACCACTTTTACACCAGAAGCTGTAGAAAATCCGTTATAATTTGCGTAAAAGGGTTCTGGAATGATGATTTCGTCATCAGAATCCATAATACTTCCAAAAGCAAAAAGTAAAGCTTCGCTTCCACCAGTAGTTACAATAATATCATCATGATTGACCGTGATGTGGTTTTTCTTATAATAATCGGCAATCTTACGTCTATAACCTTCAGATCCTTCCGATCTTGTATAGGCAAGTATGTCCAATGAATGCACTTTTACAGCATCGAGAGCAACTTCAGGGGTTTTAATATCTGGTTGGCCAATGTTCAAATGATAGACTGTTTTCCCTTTTTTGTAAGCCATTTCGGCATAAGGAACTAATTTTCTAATTGGCGATTCTGGCATTAATTGCCCTTTTTTAGATACTGTTGGCATGGTTTTGCGGTTTATGGGACAAAGTTCTGAAAATTATCTTAAAGTTTTTTTAAAATTTAGTGTTAAAAAAATAAGTTGAGATAAAGTGTTGTAAATTGTTGTAAGACTTCAAAATTATAATCAGTATGATAAAACAAATTACACAATTATTACTACTACTGATTACTTCAATTGGGATATCTCAAAGCAATTTTAATCTTATCAGAACAGATTCTGACAAAATAAAGTTTAAACTAATTGATAACCTTATCGTATTGCCCATAGAGATTAATGGTGTTGAACTTTCTTTTTTGCTGGATTCTGGTGTTAGCAAGCCAATCTTATTTAACATTGCAAATTTTACTGACTCACTACAGATAAATAATGTAGAAACTATGTATTTGCATGGTCTTGGTGCTGATGGTGCAGTCGAAGCCTTGCGTTCTAAAGGAAACGTTGTAGAAATAGGCAAGGCAATCAATGTCAACCAGGATATATATGTCATATTTGATGCTGACATTAATTTTGCGCCTAGGCTTGGGGTTCCAATACATGGGATTATTGGTTATGATGTCTTTAAAGATTTTATTGTTGAGATTAATTATGGCAATAGGTTTATTAAGCTCCATAAGCCTTCAACTTTTGAATATAAAAAATGCAAAAAGTGTGAAACGTTTGAATTAACCACCCATAAGAACAAACCATATATAGATGGGTCGGTGGAAATTGGAGCACAGCATATTCCAATTAAGTTATTGATTGATACTGGCGGGAGTGATGCCTTATGGCTGTTTGAGGATGCTGATAAAGGGATAAAAACTTTCGAAAATAAATATTTTAATGATTATCTCGGCAGAGGGTTAAGTGGTAGTGTCTATGGTAAACGATCTAACGTGGCTTCATTTTCGTTGAAAGGTTTTAAACTTGAAGAAGTTAATGTCGCCTTCCCAGATTCAGCCTCTATAAGTATAGCAAGACAGTTTAAAGAAAGAAATGGAAGTATTGCTGGTGAGCTGTTAAAACGTTTTAATATAATTATTGATTATACAAATGGGAAAATAACCTTGAAGAAAAATGCTAATTTTAAGTTGCCATTTCAATATAACAAAAGTGGTATTGTGCTTGAACAGGGAGGTGCAAGATTGGTAAAAGAAATGGACCATGGATTAAGGTCTGACATCGTAAACACCGAAAATTCAAATGCCAAAATTGTTTATCGTACCACCTATAACTATTCTTGGAAGCCAGCTTACATCATTGCAGAATTAAGGGAAAATTCACCAGCTGCCAAAGCAGGGTTGAAGATAGGAGATATTGTGTTGAGCGTTAACAATAAAGAATCCCATGTTTTGGGATTGCAAGAAATCAATGGTATTTTTAGAGATGAAGATGGAAAAAAAGTAAAATTAAAAGTAGAGAGAAACGGTGTTATTCTGGTATATCACTTTATTCTTGAACCTTTATTTTAAATAAAAAACCCTTTTCTATGAATTTAGAAAAGGGTTTGTAAGTTTTGAATGTAATTTTTTATTGTTCAATTACGCTTTTATCTTTTTTCTCCAAAACACTGGTTTTTGAAGGGTCGATAACCTCACCTTTAATTTTTAGTGCAACTGTAGGTGTATCAGCGTTAGATGTTACTGTAATTGTTTTTCTAATTGGATTAACTCTGTTAGTGTCATATTTTACAGAGATTTCTCCTTTTTCACCTGGCATGATTGGACCTTCTGGTTTTTTAGGTACTGTACAACCGCAAGTCGATTTTACATCGCTAATGATTAAAGGTGCATTACCTGTATTTGTGAATTCAAATACTCTGACACCATTAGAACCTTTTTCAATAGTTCCATAATCGATTGTGTCGGTTTTAAACTCAATCTTTGCCACTTTTTCCTGTGCAAAAGCACCAAGAGTCATCATTCCTACAAATAAAATTGCAAATAAATTTTTCATCGGTTTTTATTTAATGTTATAATTTTTATTTTAAAAATCAATCTAAAAATATAAAGTTTCAATTCAATCTTATAAGACTTTAACTTTTAAATCTAACTATCAAAACTACTTACTTTTTCTTATTTGGCAAAATTATTTAGATGTATTGTATCAAACAACCATTAAGACGTAAATTTTAGCTTACAATAAATGGGCTTAACATTTCACAAAAAAAGAAATATAAGTACTTTTGCATACTGTATTACAAAAACAATACCAAAACATGCAAATTCCAACAAAATATTTAGCATCAGATGTCGAAAACAAGTGGTATGACTATTGGATGAAACACAATTATTTTCATTCTGTACCAGATGAAAGAGAGCCTTATACCATTGTGATCCCTCCACCAAATGTCACTGGAGTGCTGCACATGGGGCACATGCTTAATAACACAATTCAAGACGTGTTGATTCGTCGAGCACGTTTGCAAGGCAAAAACGCCTGTTGGGTACCAGGTACTGACCACGCTTCCATTGCTACAGAAGCTAAAGTAGTTGCCAAATTAAAAGAACAAGGCATTGATAAAAATGATTTAACGCGAGACGAGTTTTTAGCCCACGCTTGGGAATGGACTCATGAATATGGAGGAGTGATTCTAGAACAGCTTAAAAAATTAGGCTGCTCTTGTGATTGGGATAGAACCAAATTCACAATGGACGATGATATGAGCGAAGCGGTTATTAAGGTGTTTGTTGATTTGCATAACAAAGGACTTATTTATCGTGGTTACAGAATGGTCAATTGGGACCCAGAGGCAAAAACCACACTGTCCGATGAGGAAGTTATACATATAGAACGAACAGATAAGTTGTACTATGTCAATTATAAAATTGAAGGTGAAGATGGGTTTGTAACCATAGCAACAACACGACCAGAAACTATTTTGGGTGATACCGCAGTATGCGTCAATCCTGAAGACGATCGTTTTAAAAAATTGATAGGGAAGCATGTGATTGTACCTATCTGTAATCGAGTCGTTCCGATTATTGCTGATGATTATGTCGATATGGAATTTGGTACAGGTTGTTTAAAGATCACACCAGCCCATGACGTCAACGATAAGGAAATTGGCGACAGACATGGCTTGGCAGTGATTGATATTCTTAATGAAGATGCAACGCTTAATAGTTTTGGATTGCACCATCAAGGAAAAGATAGAGTAGTGGCAAGAAAAGATGTTGCCAAAGAGTTGAGCGATTTAGGTATTTTGATTAAAACCGAAGACTTAACACATAAAGTAGGAACCAGCGAACGTACAAAAGCGGTTATAGAGCCTCGCTTGTCTGACCAGTGGTTTTTGAAAATGGAAGAGTTGGTAAAACCAGCAATCAAAGCGGTTTTAGAAGATGAAGAGGTAAAGCTGTATCCAAAACGTTTCAACAACACCTATCGTCATTGGATGGAAAACATCAGAGATTGGAACATTTCACGTCAACTACTTTGGGGGCAACAGATTCCTGCTTATTATTACGGCGCCGCAAAAGAAGACTATGTGGTTGCCGAAAGCAAAGAGGAAGCTTTAAAATTAGCAAGACAAAAATCAGGAAACAGCAATCTCAAGATTGAAGAATTAATTCAAGATAAAGATGCACTCGACACTTGGTTCTCCTCATGGTTATGGCCTATAAGTGTATTTGACGGTATTCGCAATCCTAACAACCCAGATATCAATTATTATTATCCAACCAATGATTTGGTAACAGGTCCAGATATTTTATTCTTTTGGGTTGCTCGAATGATTATTGCTGGTTACGAATATAAAGGAGAAAAGCCATTTAAGAATGTCTATTTGACAGGTTTGGTAAGAGATAAACAACGTCGTAAGATGTCTAAATCGCTTGGGAACTCTCCAGATGCATTAAAGTTGATTGATGATTATGGAGCTGATGGAGTAAGGGTAGGTTTGCTATTGAGTTCTGCTGCAGGAAATGATTTAATGTTTGATGAAGAGTTATGCCAACAAGGAAAAGGCTTTGCCAATAAAATATGGAATGCCTTCCGATTGGCACAAGGTTGGGAAGTGGCAGAAATCAGTCAACCAGAATCTTCTAAAGTTGCGATTGAATGGTATCAAAGCAAGTTTCAACAGGTTTTGGTTGAAATTGAAGATCATTATAGTAAATATCGATTGTCAGATGCGTTGATGAGCATGTATAAATTGGTTTGGGATGATTTCTGCTCGTGGTTATTAGAAATGATAAAGCCAGACTACCAACAACCAATCGATTCAAAAACATTCAAGGATATTATTACCATTTTTGAGAATAACCTAAAGATTTTGCATCCATTTATGCCTTTTCTTACCGAAGAAATTTGGCAATATATTGCAGAACGTACACCAGAGAAAGCCTTGATTATCGCGCAATATCCAAAAATTGAACCTTTTGATGAACAATTGATTTCTGATTTTGAAGTGGTAAAAGAAGTCGTTTCTGGTATTAGAACTATCCGAAAGGAAAAAAATATTTCATTTAAAGATACCATAGAATTGTCAGTATTGAATAATGAAAATTTATCAGAAATTTTCAACTCTGTCATCATGAAGCTTGGTAACATCTCAACAATGGAAACCGTTTTAGATTCTGTTGAAGGTGCCATGAGTTTTAGAGTTCAATCTAATGAGTATTTTGTTCCAGTTACAGGAGCTATCAATGTTGAAGAAGAACTTAAAAAGATTACGGAAGAACTAAAATACACTGAAGGATTTTTAAAATCGGTTCAAAGTAAATTGGCAAACGAGCGATTTGTCAATAATGCACCAGAACAAGTGTTGCAAAATGAGCGCAATAAAGAAGCTGATGCTTTGGCCAAAATAGAGACATTAAAATCCAGCTTGGCAAGTTTGAAGTAACGCCTATTTTTTAGCAACGACAAATAGATAATCACCATCATCATTTTTATAATCTTGAATGATCTTGGTGATTTTTTTTGATTTTATATCGTCTTCCAATTGTAACAATCCTTGTTCAACTTCAAGTTTATTTGATAAACTAGAAAAGGATGAAATGCCATTCCTAACCTGCAGGTCTAAATATAATTCTGGCCGTTCTTTTCCTGCATAAAGGAATAAATCCTGTAAATCGGGCTTTACAAAATAAGGCTCTGTTTTATCTACTTCAAAACCATTTTCGTTCAAGCTGTCTTTTATTGATTCAAATGAAGGCATTTGTTGTATTGAATCTTCAAGCATTTTTGGGAAATAGTGATTGAGCCAATAACCTTTCATTTGGTTTGGAGTAGAAGTGAAGATAACTAAATTGCTTTTAGGTTTAAAAACCCTATTAAGCTCTTTAAAACCTTTGGGAATGCTTGCCCAATGGTGTAATGTTAGGCTAGCGATTCCGCCATCAACACTTTGGTCTGTTAAAGGAATATTTTCAGAACTCCCTAATTTCCATACAATGTTTCTGTTCTGAATTTTTGCTTTAGAAAGCATTTCGTCAGAAGGGTCAACGCCAATAAAGCTCACGCCTTTTTTAAATAATGCATTTGTATAATTACCTGTGCCACAGCCAATATCCAAATAGGGTGCATTGGTTTTTGGTTGAAGAAACTGAAGCAACTTTTCGGCGATATAAGAATCTGCTTGTCGAGTCAGGTTATAATTAACTCCAATACTATTGTACTTTACAGTCATGGTTTAAAATTTACCAATCATACAATCGATTGGAATCTAATTTTACAAAAATAAAAAGTAAAATTGTAAATGCCCAAAGTCCAGAACCTCCATAACTAAAAAAAGGTAATGGGATGCCAATGGTTGGAATTAGTCCCATGACCATTCCAATATTAATCAGAAAGTGAATAAACAGAATAGAGGCCACACAGTAACCATAAACGCGACTAAACTGTGATTTTTGGAGTTCGGCAAGGTGCAAAATCCGGATGATGAGTGCAACAAATAAAATAACAACCAAAGAGCTACCCAGAAAACCCCATTCTTCACCAACTGTACTAAATATATAATCGGTATGTTGCTCTGGAACAAATTTTCCGGTTGTACGAGTGCCTTCCAGAAATCCTTTCCCTGTGAATCCACCTGATTTTATAGCTTCTTCCGATTGGATGAGGTTGTAGGCTTCTTTCTTTTTCATGAGTTCCAACTTCGCTGGATCTTTCTCTAGCCGTAACCATAAACTGATTCTGTCTTGTTGGTGGTCTTTTAAAACATCTGTATAAAAATAGTGTACACCAAAGGTAAATCCGATACAAATGATACCTAAAATAATAGATTGATAGATACGCAATCTTTTTCTTTTTCGATAAAAATGTGCTGATATAATGAATACCAAACATAAAATAGAAGTAAAAACGGCTCCAAATTTTAAAGAAAGCACAGAAAGAATGATAATGGCAATGGCAATAAACAAATAGATTTGCTGTAAACCTTCTCTATAGAAAACAAAAAAGAAACCTGCATAAACAACTGTACTTCCTGCATCATTTTGCAATAAAATAAGAATAGATGGTACAACAATGATAGCAATTGTTTTGAGTTGATCTTTGAGTGTCCTGATGTTGGTTTGCATATCACTTATATACTTGGCAACAGCCAAAGAAGTCGCAAATTTTGCAAATTCACTGGGTTGTAAGGTCATCCCACCTATGGCGTACCACGAAGTTGCTCCATTGACGTTTTTACCAAAAACAAACAAACCTATAAGAGAAATTATTGAAAAAACGTAAATAAGACTGGCAAACCGTTCATAAAATTTAGCTTCAATGGATAGGATCAGAATGATCAGTCCAAATGTGAACACTATAAAGAATGATTGCTTCCCATAAGGTTGGTCCATATCGAAATACTCAATAACTTCACCAACATGAGATGCCGACATAATATTTACCCAGCCAAAAAGAACCAAAAGCAGAAATAATGCGATGGTGATCCAGTCAAATCTATAATTTGCGTAGTCTTTTTGCATGTAATTTATTGGGTTGTTGATTTAGGTTTGATGTTGATGCTGTCTTTTTGTTTGATATCTTTCGTGCTTTTTAAAATACCACTTTTTTCTAATTCGGAAATATCAATAATATCAATAGTTGCTCCTTTATTAATGGTAAAGGGTTGACCTGAATGTGGTTTGGCATATTCACTTTCAAGACCATGGGTTAAAATCCATGTTTCCATATCTTTTCGTGTGATTTCGCCCTTTATGTGTTTTTCAATCATCAAACTGGCAATTCGACCTGCAAAACGGCTTCCCCAATATCCATTTTCAACAAAAACAGCAATCGCTATCGTAGGATTATCTTTTGGAGCAAAGGCAACGAAGATGGAGTGGTCGGTCAATTGTGTTTTTACACCATCTATTTTGGTAAAATTTTCGGCAGTTCCTGTCTTACCACATATTTCTATACCTGGAATTTGAACCGTCGATGCTGTACCATGATTATACACATCAAACATACCTTGCACAATGGGTTCAAAATGTTCTTTATCGATGGTTGTATAAATACGTTGTGTAAACGTAGAATCGATTTTGCCACCTTCAATACTTTTGATGATGTGAGGTGTATAATAATAACCTCGATTTCCAATGGCAGCAGCCATATTTGCCAATTGTATAGGAGTTGTTAAAATTTCTCCTTGTCCAATGGCATTTGATAAGTTGTAAGTGCTTGACCAATTACCTTCACCATAGACACGATCATAGGTTTTGCTATTAGGGACTTTGCCAGGCTGACCAACAGATAAGTCATTGTTAAGATAATTGCCTAAGCCAAAACTCTTTACATGATTGCTCCAAATATCCATCCCTTTTGCTGGATCGTCATATTTGTCTATGATGCGTCGATACACATTGGCAAAATAAGCATTACAAGAATTGGAAATGCCTCCATTCATAGCCAATGGACTTGGATGGCCATGACAACCCATTTTTCGACCTCCATAACTATAGCCATGATTACAGCCAAATCGGTCTTCGGTAGTAACAACACCCTCCTGTAAACCAATAAGAGCATTTAAGATTTTAAATGGCGAACCTGGTGGATACATGGCTTGCAAGCCTCTATCGTACAAAGGTTTTGCAATAGAATCGTTATATAGTTTAGAGAAATTTCTTGTGCGCTGTCTTCCTACCAATAAATTTGGATTGTAGGTTGGTGCCGAAATCATCGCAAGAATTTCACCAGTTGCAGGTTCAATGGCGACAATGCCACCTCGCTTGTTTTTCATTAAAAGTTCACCATATTCTTGTAAAACCGCATCGATGGTTATGGTAATATCTCTACCAGCTTTTGGCAATGTATCGTAGATACCATCTTTGTAAGGACCAATATCTCTATTAAATCGATCTTTTTGAATGAATTTAATGCCTTTGACACCTCGTAAAACTTCTTCATAAGTTTGTTCAACACCTTGTTTGCCTATCAAATCTCCCATATTATAGTATGGATTTTTCTCTATTATAGCATTGTTGACCTCACCTATATCACCTAAAACATTGGC
Organism: Flavobacteriaceae bacterium UBA5534; assembly: GCA_002426015.1. Lineage (GTDB taxonomy): Bacteria > Bacteroidota > Bacteroidia > Flavobacteriales > Flavobacteriaceae > Aquaticitalea. The sequence continues at coordinate 44,788 of DINS01000027.1, read as the reverse complement.
TCCAATGGTTGTTTGATAATCTCTTAATGAACGTTTTTGGATATAAAAACCTTCAAATTTTCTTATTTTTTCTTGAAGAAGACCATATTCTTCTCTTGATAATTGTGGAATAAAAACCGATGGTAAACGAGGAGAATATACATAAGCTTTGTTATACATTCTTATGAAATCTTCCTTGGTAATACGTAAAAGCGAACAAAACTCTAACGTATCTAAAGGTTTGACTTCCCTAGGAATAAACATGACGTCGTAAGAGGTTTGATTGGCTACCAAAAGTTTGCCGTTTCTGTCATATACATAACCTCGTTTTGGATAATCAAACACCTTTCTGATTGCGTTATCTTCATAAAGATTGTAAGGGTCTTGGTTGTAGATTTGAAGGTAAAACAATCGAGCAATAAATATCAGTCCTACGGCGAAAACTGTTGAAATAAGCAATAATTTTCTCATTTACGTTTGTTGCTAAAAAGTATAGTCATTATTAAACACAGTAGTATAGTAAAAATACTTGAGAATAACGTTTTTTGGAGTATTAAAATTATTTTTGAAATGTTAAAAACTTCAAGTGAAAACAAAACCAAATGGTGCACCACTGTGATAAGTGTAAAGTAGGTCAAACGAGTACTTAACTCGGTTTGGTTGAATTTGATGGTTTGATAATCATAAACCGTCCCAAACGAAAATTTTAAAAAAGTTGGTCGTATGTAGGCTACAAATACACAGGCTGCCGCGTGTACACCTCCAGAATCAGAAAAAATATCGATACATAAACCTAACAGAAAACTAATAAATACGATGGCAGTACGGTTGTTTCTTACAGGAAACAACATGATGAACAATATGTATAGGTAAGGGTTGATGTAACCTAAAAAATTGATATTGTTAAGGATCAATACCTGAACAAACACCAAGATGACAAATCGCGATATGAGCTGAATTGAAGCACTACTCATCGATTTTGTGTTCTAAAGATTTAACTTCGGCTGCGTTTAAGTTTTCAATCACATATACATGTCCAATATTGGTCATGTCATTAAAGAGCCTCACATTGATGGTATAAGTATCACCACCAGCATCAATATAAAATGAATCAATGCTTCCTATTAAGATTCCTTGAGGAAAAATAGTCGATTGACCACCAGTAATTATGGTATCGCCAACTTTTACTTTTGCAAATTTTGATACATCGACCAGTTGAACGAACTCATAAGATTTTGCATCCCAAGTAAGGGAGCCTATATGATTGCTTTTTTTAAGTTGTGCATTGATGCGGCTTTTGGTGTTTAATACTGATAATACAGAAGCATAGTTTCTGGACGTGTTTTCAATGATGCCTACAATGCCTTTAGAAGTCACAACTCCAAAATCGACTTTAATACTATCTTTTTTCCCTTTATCAATGGTTAGATAGTTTTTAGTTAATGAATAACTGTTTTTATAAACATCAGCTGTTCTGAACTTGTATAAATCGCCTAAATAAGTACTGTCTAATGTTGAATAATTTGTAGTGTCGATTTCTATATTATAAAGGAGCATTTTTAGCTGTCGGTTTTCTTCCAACAAGGCATTGTTTTCTTCCTTTAAATTAAAGTATTGTTTGACACCATTAACTTGCTTGTAAACACCTCCTGTTAGATAATTGGCAGAGTGTATGAACTTGCTTTTATGATATGAATGTGATTGAATCGTCAGAAATAAGGACACACCAAAGAGCAACAAAAACAAAAGAAAGGTTTTGTTTCTAAATACAAAATTGATGATTTGTTGCATTTGGGTTTACTATTTTATAAGTACACTTTTAAATTTCTGAAGATTTTTCAGGACGATTCCTGTCCCTCTTACCACTGCTCTTAATGGGTCTTCGGCTATATATACAGGTAAATCTGTTTTTTGAGATAAACGTTTGTCCAAACCTCTTAACATTGATCCTCCACCTGCAAGATAAATTCCTGTATTGTAGATGTCTGCGGCTAATTCTGGAGGTGTTTGAGACAAGGTTTCCATGACAGAATCTTCGATTCTTAAAATAGATTTGTCCAGCGCTTTGGCTATTTCTCTATATGATATTTGTACTTGCTTTGGTTTTCCGGTCAATAAATCACGACCTTGAACACTCATTTCTTCTGGTGGCAAATCCAAATCTTCGGTAGCTGCACCAATCTGAATTTTAATTTTTTCAGCTGTACGCTCACCAACATAAAGATTGTGCTGTGTTCTCATATAGTAGATGATATCGTTAGTAAAAACGTCACCAGCTACTTTTACAGACTTATCACATACAATTCCACCAAGGGCAATGACTGCAATTTCTGTTGTACCACCACCTATATCAACAATCATATTACCTTTTGGCTGCATAATATCGATGCCAATACCAATGGCTGCTGCCATTGGTTCGTGAATTAAATACACTTCTTTACCATTAACACGCTCACAAGATTCTTTTACAGCTCGCATTTCTACTTCAGTAATACCTGAAGGAATACATACAACCATTCTTAATGCTGGAGTAAATAGTTTCTTTTTAAGAGCAGGAATATTTTTGATGAACAAATTGATCATTTGCTCTGAAGCATCAAAATCGGCAATGACACCATCTTTTAATGGTCTAATTGTCTTAATGTTTTCATGCGTTTTTCCTTGCATCATGCTGGCTTCTTTACCAACTGCAATTATTTTTCCTGATATTCGGTCTCGGGCAACTATTGAGGGGCTATCCACAACTACTTTGTCATTGTGAATAATTAATGTGTTTGCTGTTCCTAAATCTATAGCTATTTCTTCTGTTAAGAAATCAAAAAATCCCATCTGCGTGTGTTATGAAAGGTTGATATGTTATGTTTTTTTGTCGGTGTCGTAAATGTAGTAAAAGTTACTAAATATTAACGATTTAATTATATACGTATTTTTTTTTGAATTTAGCCTAATGTTTTTGCTTTATTTTCAAATAAAACTAACTTAAGATTAATTTTGTTGAGTCATAAGATTCCTGCTTTTGCAGGATTTTTTAATGTTTAAAATGACGCGTTCCTGTAAATACCATTGCAACATTATTTTCATTGCAATAATCGATACTCAATTGGTCTTTAATTGATCCTCCTGGTTGGATTACTGCTGTAATTCCAGCATTTTTTGCAATCTCAACACAATCTGGAAAAGGGAAAAAGGCATCACTAGCCATTACAGCTCCTTTTAAATCAAAATTAAAAGATTGCGCTTTATGTATAGCTTGGTTAAGTGCATCAACACGACTTGTTTGTCCTGTTCCGCTTGCACATAATTGTTTGTTTTTTGCTAAAACGATGGTGTTAGATTTGGTATGCTTGCAAATTTTTGATGCAAAGATTAAATCTTCTAACTCGTTTTGAGTTGGTTTATTGTTTGTTGCATTAGATAAATGCTCAATAGCATCTGTAATATTATCTCTCTCTTGGACTAAAGCACCATTTAAACACGTTCTTACGGTTGTTTTTGGTAGCTCAATATCGTGTTGAACTAATAAAATTCTGTTCTTTTTTCCTTCAAGAATTGTTTGTGCTTCTTTTGAAAATGAAGGCGCAATAACAACTTCACAAAATAAATCATGAATTTCTTCAGCTGTAGGTTTGTCTATTTCTACATTGCTAATCAAAATACCTCCAAATGCCGAAACAGGGTCTCCAGCTAACGCATCAACATAAGCTTGATGCACAGTGTTGCGTTGAGCAAATCCGCAGGCATTATTATGTTTTAAAATTGCAAATGTTGGAGCCTCACCTTTAAATTCATTCATTAAATTAACTGCTGCATCAACATCTAAAAGGTTATTGTAGCTTAACTCTTTACCATGAAGTTTAGTAAACATTGCATCAAAATCTCCAAAGAAAAACCCTTTTTGATGCGGATTTTCTCCATAACGAAGCACTTGACCTTTTGTTTCACTAATTTTTAAAACAGCTTCTTCATGATTTTTATTGAAGTAATTAAATATTGCCGAATCGTAATGTGAAGATACATTGAAAGCTTTTGAAGCAAATCGTTTTCTGTCTTCTTCAGATGTTGTTCCGTTTTTAGATTTTAATAATTCTAAAAATTCTGAATAGTCTTCAACTGAAGATATACAAACCACATCTGCATAATTTTTTGCAGCGGCTCTAATTAGTGAAATACCACCAATATCAATTTTTTCTATAATATCTGCATTGCTCGCGCCAGAAGCTACCGTTTTTTCAAAAGGATATAAATCAACAATTACTAAATCGATTTGTGGGATTGTAAATTCTTGCATTTCTGCAACATCACTTTCGTTGTTCTGTCTGTTTAAAATACCACCAAAAACTTTTGGATGCAATGTTTTTACACGGCCTCCTAAAATGGAAGGATACGAAGTAACATCCTCAACAGGAACTACATTTATGCCTAAATCTTTAATAAATTTTTCGGTTCCACCAGTAGAATAAATAGTAACTCCTTGCGAGTTTAGTTGTTTTACAATTGGTTCTAATCCTTCTTTGCTAAAAACCGAAATTAATGCCGATTTTATGGTTTTGTTGTTGTTCATGTTGTTGTTGTGTAGTTTAAAGTTGCAAAAGTACATATTCTTAAAGAGAATTTATGATAAGAAGAGTGAGTTTATTTAAGTTTTTTGTAACAAAAAATTGTTAAAAACGTCCTATCTTTAAATTTGTTTTAAAACAGCCAATATCCATGTTACTTTACTTACGACTATTTAAAGAAAGCTTTACGTTTGCCATCAATGCCTTGCGTAATAACAAATTGCGTACATTCTTGTCTTTATTAGGTGTGACCATTGGCATTTTCTCTATAATCGCTGTGCTTGCAGCAGTCGATTCTTTAGATAGAAATATTCAAGATAATTTATCTGGATTGGATAAAAACACCATGTATGTTACCAAGTATTCATTTGGTCCTACTGATGTACCAAGATGGCAGCGAGATAATTTTCCACAAACTGAATATGATTCATACGAGTTTATGAAACGAAATGTTCCAGATATTGAAGCAGTGGCATATGTTATGTTTGGTGGAGGCGAAACAGTGAAGTATGGGGTAGAAACCATAGCTGGTGTTGAGGTAACACCTGTTTCGAGTGAAATTTATGAAATTGAGGATATGAAAATAGGTGAAGGCCGTTTTTATACCGAATCAGAATCGGCATCTGGTGCGCCAGTAATCGTTCTAGGGTATTCCATTGCAGAAAATTTATTTGGCAACCTAAATCCGATTGGTAAACAAATTAGAGTTTACGGTCGTAAACTAACGGTTATTGGTGTTTTGAAAAAGTTTGGGTCGAGTATTTTTGATTCTCCAGACGAGAAGGCTTATGTGCCTGCAAATTTTGTGAGACGCTTCAGAAATGGAGGATCAGATGGAATACCAGGAGCAATTATAATTAAGCCTGAAAAAGGTGTAGATATGGGAGCTTTTGAAAGTGTCATGAAACAAAAATTTAGGGTTTATAGAGGGTTGAAAGCTGGTGAACCTGATAATTTTTTTGTAAATAAAATGTCTGGATTTACTGATGCTATTGATGGAATCATCGGTACCATGAATATTATGGGTTGGATTATCAGTGGATTTTCTTTATTGGTAGGAGGGTTTGGTATTGCCAACATTATGTTTGTGAGTGTAAAGGAGCGTACAAACTTGATAGGTATTCAAAAATCGTTAGGAGCCAAAAACCGATTTATTTTATTCCAGTTTTTATTTGAAGCTGTTATTCTTGCAGTGATTGGAGGATTGGTAGGTTTGGGATTGGTTTGGATAGTTTCGCTCATTGCTTCAACGTTTACAGGCGATTTTGAATTTGTGCTGTCGGCCGGAAATATGTTGCTCGGATTTGTTTTATCAACAATTATTGGACTAATTTCTGGAGTGATTCCTGCGATTTCAGCATCTCGTTTAGATCCTGTGGAAGCGATCAGAACTGGCATGTAATCCAAAATAACTCAAAAATAAAAATCCAAATACCAACAATGATTTGTATGGAAATTGGATTTTTTATATTGAAATTTATTAAAGGATTCCTGCTACCTTTTCACAGACAAACTCCAAAAATCGTTCATCTTCTTCAGTAAAAGGATCTGGTGTGTTTGAGTCGATATCTATCTGGCCAATATTGTCGCCATTCACAAAAATTGGTATGACAATTTCAGCTTTCACAGTAATACTGCATGCAATATAATTATCTTGAGCTGATACATCTGGTACGACAAAATTTTGATTGCTCACAGCCACTTGTCCGCAAATACCCTTTCCAAATGGAATAATAGTATGGTCAGTTGGAGCTCCGACATAAGGTCCAAGTTTTAACTCTTCCTTATTGCCATTTCTGAAATAAAAACCAACCCAATTGTAATGCGGTATATGTTCTTCTAAAAGCTCGCAGATTGCCAATAAGCGTTCGTCAACCGAATTGTTGTTGGAGATAATAGATTCTACTTGTGGTTTTAGCTCATTAAAAGTCATTTGCTCAATTTTTTTGGTAAAAGTATTTAAAAAGTAGAATGACTGTCTTTCTTTTTATATAAATTTAACATCAGGAATCTAAACCATCTTTTTTTGAAAGACCTATTCATCAAATACAAGTCAGTTGTCAAATTCATTTTAACGTTCTTGTTGGTATATGCGGCCTTGTCATTTTCTTATAAGCTGTATTTGGATGCTTCAGTTGGCTCGCACTATTATCCTGATTATTTGACCAACTTGGTGGCTCGCCAAAGTGAATCTTTGGTCAATTCTATTGGGTATAATGCCACGATAGCACAACATCCTGATGAGCCCTCTATGAAGCTCATCATTAATGATAAGTTTGTGGCTCGTGTGGTCGAAGGCTGCAATTCAATCAGCATCATCATCTTATTTATTTCGTTTGTGATTGCTTTTGCAGGACGTTTTAAAATTACGTTTTTCTACATTTTAGCAGGAAGCGTCCTTATATATGTGGTCAATTTATTGAGAATCGTGATTTTATCAGTTGGTTTGTACCATTATCCTTGGCGACGCGAAGAACTGCACACGGTTATTTTTCCGATGATCATTTACGGAATGGTGTTTTTACTTTGGATGTTTTGGGTCAATCGTTTTTCAAACTTAAAAAAAAATAATGTCTAATATCGTAAAAATGATATCGCTTTTGGTGCTTTTCGGATTGTTGATCCTGATAAGAGCTTTTGAAAACGAATTGTTTTATGACCCTTATTTGTCTTTTTTTAAAAGTGATTATTTATACATCGACAACCCAAGAAGAGAAATTTTTAAATTGACAATGTTTACGACATTGAGATATATCCTTAATTCTGCAATCTCAATTGGAATCATTTATCTGTTTTTTAAAGATAAAGGCATCATAAAGTTTTCAGCTTTAATTTATCTGTTTTCCTATATTTTACTGATACTTTTTTTCTTGTATTTTGTAATCAATCCCAACAAGGAAGACTACTATATTTTCTTCAATATCAGACGGTTCTTAATCCAGCCATTGTTATTATTGCTCTTATTGCCAGCGTTTTATTATCATAAACTAAAACAGTAATGTGTTAAGGGAATGATAATAATATGGTTTGCCTATTAAAATTTATTAGTTTTGTATCGTGATTATAGGATTGTTACATAAAAGCTTTTCAACATTAATGGCATGTTTAGTGCTATTATCGACAGTATCTTTTACTGTCGAAAAGCATTATTGTGGTGATACCTTGATTGATTCAGCTGTGTTTACTGAAGTACAAGGTTGTGGTATGGAAATGTCTTCAACAGACAAAAAGCAATGCTGCAAAGATGAACTGGAAGTTGTCAAAGGACAGGACAAATTAAAACTGTCTAAATTTGAAGAACTTCCACTAATCCATAAAGTTTTTATAACAAGTTTTGTTTGTTCCATTTTAGATCTTTCTGAAACAGTTGACAAAGAGATCATTCCTCATAAAGATTATTCTCCACCAAACTTGGTCGCCGACATACAGGTTTTAGATCAAGTCTTCATCATTTGATTTTTTAGTTATTTACACTTTGACCTATTAGCCTTTTGGCTTTAGATATTAAGTTAATACCTTAAAAAATTAAAAATGAAAAACATATTATATATACTATTAATACTACCTACTGTTCTGTTTTCTCAAGACAAAATCAGTGGTATGATTATGGAATCAAATCCAGAAAACAAACACATTGGCTTACCAGGAGCAAATGTGTATTGGTTAGATACAACTGTCGGAAGTGTAACAGATATTGATGGAAAATTCACGATTCCTTACAAAAAGGAATACACCAAACTTGTCATCAGTTATGTTGGGTTTAAAACCGATACACTAACCATTAAAGAGCCCAAAACGGTTCGTCATTGGTTAAAACCAACAAGTGAGTTAGACGAGGTTACTATAACATCTCGTAAGCAAGCAACATCTAAATCATATTTACAAGCAGCAAATATTATGACTGTAAGTAGTGATGAATTACTTAAGGCAGCATGTTGTAACTTATCAGAGAGTTTTGAAACAAATCCATCAATAGATGTCAATTTTGCTGATGCAGTAACAGGAACAAGGCAAATAAAAATGTTAGGATTAACAAGTCCTTATATTCTGATTACTTCAGAAAATATTCCAACCATTCGTGGTGCATCGCAAGCTTACGGATTAAGTTTTACACCTGGAACTTGGGTAGAAAGCATTCAAATAACAAAAGGCGCAGGAAGTGTCATTAATGGTTTTGAAAGTATAGCTGGGCAAATCAATACCGAGTTAGTAAAACCAACTACCGATGCTAAATTTTTTGTTAATGCTTATGCCTCTGAAAATGGTCGTTACGAATTAAATACGCATATAAATACCAATGTAAGTGAAAAATGGAGTACAGGCTTGTATGTACATGGCAATATAAGAGATAGGAAGTTTGATATGAATGATGATTCTTTTTTAGATGGACCATTGCAAAAGCAGATAAATTTTATGAATCGTTGGCAATATACAAACCCTGAAAAAGGTTTTGTGAGCTTTATTAATTTCAGATATTTGAATGATGCCAAACAAACAGGACAAATTAACTTCAATCCAGATACAGATAAATTTACAACTAATGCTTGGGGAAGTGAAATCAACACCCAGCGTATAGATGCATCAGTAAAAACTGGTTATGTAAACCCAGAAATTCCTTGGCAAAGCCTTGGTGTGCAAGCAGCATTTAGTCGCCATAACCAAGAATCATATTTCGGATTAACACGTTATGATATTTTACATAACAGTTTGTATGCCAATGCTACTTATAACTCTATTATTAGCGATTCGAGACATAAATTAAAAACAGGGTTGAGTTATACCTATGACCATTATGATGAGTTTGTAGATACTTCAGATTTTGAACGTACTGAAAATTCTGTTGGTGCATTTTTTGAATACAATTTTGATAATCTTGAAAAGTGGAACTTAACAGCAGGTGTAAGAATTGATAGGCACAACCTATTAGGAACGTTTGTAACACCTAGATTTCATGCGCGTTACACGCCTTGGGAAAAATCAGCATTGCGATTTTCGTTTGGTAGAGGCAAGCGTAGTGCTAATATTTTTGCTGAAAATCAATCTATTTTTTCAACATCAAGAAATTTGAATATTATTAATTCTGGTGGAAAAATATATGGATTAGATCCTGAAATAGCATGGAATTATGGTGTGTCTCTTTTACAAGGATTTAATCTCTTTGGACGAAAGGCAGATGTCACTTTAGATTATTACAGAACCGATTTTCAAAACCAAGTGGTAGTTGATTATGAGAACCCTAATGAAATAAATTTCTATAACCTTGATGGTGATAGCTATGCCAATAGTTTTCAATTAGAGTTTAACTATAATGTTTTTGAGGGTTTTGATTTTCGAACAGCATATAAGTTTTACGATATTAAAACACAATATAATTCTGGTAAGCTAGAAAAACCTTTAACCCCAAAGCATCGTTTGTTTGCTAACGCATCATACGAAACAAAACGAAAAGATAATGCTGCACAATGGAAGTTTGATGCAACCTATAATTGGTTAGGTGAACAACGTTTCTCATCGACAGCTACAAACCCTGTTCAGTATCAATTACCAGAATACTCACCAACTGTAGGAACATTAAATGCTCAGATTACTAAAGTGTTTTCTGATAAATTTGAAGTATATTTAGGCGGTGAAAACATAACTAATGTGACTCAAGATAATCCAATTTTAGGAGCGGATGACCCATTTGGAGCGAATTTTGATACAACGTTTGTTTATGGTCCAATTTTTGGAAGCATGTATTACGCAGGATTAAGATTTAAAATTAAATAACATAAAAATTATAAGAGATGAAAAAAATAGCAATTGTACTATTATTATTTGTGACAACTATAACATTTGCACAAAACAAAAACGCAAAAGCATCTATTGAAGTGGATGGTGTTTGCTTAATGTGTAAAGAGCGCATCGAAAAAGCTGCCATTAAAGCTAAAGGTGTGAAATCTGCAATTTGGAATGTGAAAACTCATGAATTGAAATTGATTTATGACGAGCGCAAAACAAATCTTAAAGCCATCCAGCAAAGTATTGCAGATGTTGGTCATGACACTAAAGAGATAAAAGCAACTGATGAAGCTTACAATAGTGTGCATCCTTGTTGTTTATATAGAGACAAGGAAGTGCAAGATGATCATAAAAATTGATTAGTAAGACACAGCCAATAAAAAAACGCCTCAATTTTTTTGAGGCGTTTTTTTATTTAGAATACTGATAAGACTATCACAGCTTTTAACACCCTCTCTTGTAGCGTTAATTTTTATATCAAAAGAACCTCTTAAGCTCATGATTATATTTTTTAGGAGTTTTTCATCTTTAAAACCAAATTGATTGTTTCTAAAGTCATCAAAATCTGTATGATAAATAAAATAATTACCTACATATTCCTTTTGAATGTTTTCCAATCTTAAATAACTTTTTTGCATGATCTTATAATAAGAATAATGCTTTTCTATTGCAGTTTTAGTTTCAAAGTCGTCAATTAACTTTAAATCTCCAGAATTTATTAATGCTTGATATGTGTTGTCTTTGGGAGTAAAATCGGTTAAATTCACTATGCTAAATATTTTCCCGACAATCATCATTTTGTCTGGAGCATCAGTATTAAGTTTTGGTAAAATCTCATCGATAGTTTTAATTTTTTTTTCAATTTCAACAACATTCTGCTCAAGAACCATTTTGTCGGAAATGACATCGTTTTTAAGATTGATTAAATATTGATTCTTTTGTGCTTCGTTTTTAGAATTTTCAGCACATTTGTTCATACTAAAAGCGATAGAGATACCGATGATGACAATCAATATTTCTCCAAAAGTGTATTGCCAATTTATTTTTTTCATATAAGAAAATTGATTTTTAAAGTTAAGAAATAATAAGAAACAAAAAAACGCCTCAAAATTAATTGAGACGTTTATTATAATTTGTGTGTCGAGGCTCTCGACTTACATCATTCCTGGCATTCCACCTCCACCCATCGGCATCGATGGAGCATCTTCTTTGATGTCAACCAATGCGCATTCGGTTGTTAGAATCATTCCAGCAACAGACGCGGCATTTTCTAATGCGATACGTGTTACTTTTTTAGGGTCGATAATTCCAGCTTTAAGCATGTCAACATAAGTTTCTGATTTGGCATCAAAACCAAATGAACCTTTGCCTTCCATCACTTTAGACACAACGACACTGCCTTCGCCACCTGCATTTTCAACTATTGTTCTTAAAGGAGCTTCGATGGCACGAGCTACGATTTGAATACCTGTAACTTCGTCAAGGTTTTCGGTAGTTAATTTATCTAAAACAGATTTTGCTCTTACTAAAGCAACACCACCACCAGCAACAATGCCTTCTTCTACAGCAGCACGTGTAGCATGTAATGCATCATCAACTCTGTCTTTTTTCTCTTTCATTTCTACTTCACTTGCAGCACCTACATAAAGTACAGCAACACCACCAGCCAATTTAGCTAAACGCTCTTGAAGTTTTTCTTTATCATAGTCGCTAGTCGTAGTTTCTATTTGAGCCTTTATTTGGTTGACCCTTGCTTTGATATCAGAAGCTTTACCTGCACCATTAACGATTGTTGTATTATCTTTATCTACAGTAATTGTTTCTGCTGTTCCAAGCATTGATAAGTCTGCATTTTCTAGAGAGAATCCTCTTTCTTCAGAAATGACAGTTCCACCTGTTAAGATAGCGATATCTTCTAGCATTGCTTTGCGTCGGTCACCAAAACCTGGCGCTTTTACAGCAGCAATTTTTAATCCACCACGTAATTTGTTGACTACTAAAGTTGCTAATGCTTGTCCTTCAACATCCTCTGCTATAATTAATAATGGACGACCAGATTGTGCAACTGGTTCTAATATTGGAAGGATTTCCTGTAAATTTGAAATCTTTTTATCAAATAACAACACATAAGGATTGTCTAAATCGGCAATCATTTTGTCAGCATCTGTAACGAAGTAAGGTGATAGGTAACCTCTATCAAACTGCATGCCTTCTACAACATCTACATAAGTGTCCATTCCTTTGGCTTCTTCAACCGTGATGACACCTTCTTTACCAACTTTACTAAATGCTTTTGCGATTAAATCTCCAATAGTATCATCGTTGTTTGCAGAAATAGACGCTACTTGTTTGATCATTTCTGATGAGCTTCCTACTTTTTTAGATTGTTTTTCAAGATCTTTCACGATGGCTTCAACAGCTTTGTCAATACCACGTTTTAAATCCATTGGGTTTGCACCTGCAGCAACATTTTTCAAACCTTCTTTTACGATTGCTTGAGCCAAAACGGTTGCAGTTGTCGTACCATCACCAGCTAAATCGTTGGTTTTTGATGCTACTTCTTTTACCATTTGTGCTCCCATGTTTTCAAGAGCATCGTCCAATTCTATTTCTTTAGCTACAGTAACACCATCTTTGGTGACTTGTGGTGCGCCAAACGATTTACCAATAATCACATTACGACCTTTTGGTCCTAAAGTTACTTTTACTGCATTTGCCAATGCATCCACGCCACGTTTTAATCCGTCGCGTGCTTCAATATCAAATTTTATATCTTTTGCCATTTTTTTTGATTTTTTGCTTTAAGCCTTTAGCTGTTCGCTATTGGCTATGTTTAATATTAATTTTAGTTGATGCTAAAAGCCAAGAGCTAATAGCTGTGAGTAATTATACAATTGCAAGAATGTCACTTTCGCGCATGATTAAATAATCTTTGCCTTCAAGTTTAAGTTCAGTTCCTGAATACTTACCGTATAGTACAGTATCACCAACTTTAACTGTCATTGGTTCATCTTTTGTTCCTTTACCAACTGCCATTACTTTACCTTGTTGAGGTTTTTCTTTGGCGTTGTCTGGAATAATGATTCCAGATGCTGTTTTAGTTTCGGCTGCAACAGGTTCAATAAGAACTCTATCTGCTAATGGTTTAATGTTTAAGCCCATTTTTTATATGTTTTTTATTAATTAAAAATTATTATTAACGCTTTAGCGTTATGCTAAAAATGTGCCAATAAAAAATCACTGACAAAGTTTCAGTCATAAAAAAATGCCAACACTGTAGGTTGGCATTTTCTCTATTTTTTTGAATAGTTTTTACTATTTGTTATTATCTTCTGTTGTTTTTGCAGCGTCATCAGTACTAGCTGGAGTTGGAGCAGGAGCCGTTTGTACTGGCACATCGCTAGAGTCTAATGCTTTAGATTCGGCACTACCAAAACCAGGAATTGCCCAGTTAGATGCTAAAATCAATGCTAATAAAAGGGTTGCTAAAGCCCAAGTACTTTTGTCTAAAAAGTCACCTGTTTTTTTGACACCACCTAATTGTTGTGTGCCACCACCACCAAATGATGATGATAATCCTCCACCTTTCGGATTTTGTACCATGATTACTACAACGAGTAAAAAGGCTACAATCACGATAAGAACTAAAAATATTGTAAACGTACTCATGATTATTTTGTATTATTTTCTTGTAATTGTTTTACTGCTTTAATTTGGTCTGCAAAGAAACCACTTTTTTCTGGATATTTCAAACTTAAAATTTTATAAGATTGAATTGCTTTGTCATAGTTTTTTTGTTCGAGGTAAATACGTGCCAAGGTCTCTGTCATTAAGCCATCATTGGGCATCATTTGTGCTTTGGCAATGTTGTGTGTTGGTGCTTCCTTGGTTGGAACTATTTTTGGGTTGGCATCTAAAAACTTATCAATTAATTCAAATTTTTTATCAATAGATGCTCCAATTTTTTCTTCACTGGACTCGTTCTTTTCATCTTCGTCTCTATGGATCGGTTTAAAGCTCGTGATCTGCAACCATTCAGTAAAGGAATGGGTTTCTGATTTTTTGAACTCTAATGGTTTTCCAATATTTAATTGCTCTTCGGGAGTTTGTTGAATATTTTCGGTATCTATATCAATCAATGGTAATTTTGGCGCTTCGTTTATATCAGCTATAAATTGGGCAACATCTTCAGTTTTTACTTTTTCTTCGAATAAATAGGGGTCTAAAACACCTTCGCTATTTTGAATATGCTGTTTTAAAGCCTCGTCGATCATCACACTTTTATTTACAGAAATGTCATTGGCTTCATTGACGATGATTGCTTTGATGTGTTCAGAATTTTGCTTTATGAGCTGTGATATTTCATTCTGATTGAAAGCTTCGGAAGTTATAAAATCGAATAAGATGCTTCGGTCAGTTGTATAGGCCGCAGTTGTTTTTAACTCTTGATTATACTTAAAACTTTCCTTGTTTTTTAAACCTTTGAGATACAAAGATCTTGCTGGTTGAAAATAGGGATATTGTGCAATAAGAGTAGCCAGTGCACTTGTTTGGTCAACAGTGATGTCTTGAGGATGTTGTAAAAGATATGTAAGGTCTTCTAATTGCATAAATATGTTGCTTACCATTTTGCCAAGGTAGCATTTAATATATCTTGGGTCAGTCGTTCAAATATTTCGGCATGAGCTGTATCTTTTTGGCTGCCTACTAATTGTTGGTTTCCTGCATAGTCATAAAAAAAGGTGAAGCGTTGCTCTAAATCGTTTTCTTCATCTTTTTTATCGTAAAAACGAACATTCACACTAATGGTCAATCTGTTTTGTGCAGCAGTATTGTTGGCAGTTGCAGTTGTTGGAGAGATACGGTATTCTGTAATTTCACCTTCATAAGTGAGGTCACCTCCAGAACGTACCAAAGCCAAACTCGTTTGGTTTAGTATCAAATCAGTCAATGCATTAGTAAAATCAAGCTCTAAACCAGGCTCAATCAAAGCTGAATTATTTTGAAAATAGTTAACCTGAAAGGTTTTAGTGTCTGGACCTAAAGAAATTCCTGAAAACGAATATGCTCCGCAACCCAAAATGGTTACTGAAACTACAATTAGAATGATATATCTTAAAACTTTCATTGACTTTAAGGTTTATTATTTTAAAGATAAACCTGTTTTGTTTTTATTTATTGTTTTTGATTGAAAATAGGATACCTACTTACAAATCGTATTGTTTTATTTTCCGATACAATGTACGCTCACTAATGCCCAATTCGGCAGCTGCCAATTTACGTTTGCCTTGGTGTCGTTCTAATGATTTTTTGATCAACTCCAGTTCTTTGTCATGTAAAGATAAGGTTTCTTCTTCTTCAATTTCTTCTGCAAAGTGATATTTGTCTTGCACGTTATCGGCTGTTTCAGTGTCTTGATTTGATTTATGAGGAATAGCCAGTACTTCTAAATCCTCAATGGAATCGTCATAAGTGTCATCATCATCTTCGCCATAAATTTTTTGAATCAAACCTTCGTTGTTCTTTTGGACATCAGTAGCATTCCCGCTTTTCATGAGCTCCATAGTGAGCTTTTTAAGATCATTTAGATCACTTTTCATATCAAAAAGAACTTTGTACAAAATTTCACGTTCACTACTAAAATCACTTTCCGATTTGGAGGTGCTTATCACTGCTGGCAAATTGCTGCCATGGCTTGGCAAATAGCTTTTGAGGGTTGCACCATTAATGGTTCTGTTTTGTTCCAGCACCGAAATCTGTTCTGCCGCATTACGAAGTTCTCTAATGTTTCCATTCCAACGATGATTGAGCAAAACTGCCACTGCATCGTCGGTTAATTTAATGGTTGGCATTTTGTATTTGATGGCAAAATCGCTGGCAAATTTTCTAAACAATAAATGGATGTCATCTTTCCGTTCGCGTAGAGGTGGAATATTGATTTCGACAGTGCTCAATCGATAGTAAAGATCTTCTCTAAACCGTTCTTTTTTGATGGCTTCAAACATGTTGACATTGGTAGCTGCCACAATTCTTACATTTGTCTTTTGCACCTTACTCGAGCCGACTTTGATGAATTCACCATTTTCTAATACACGAAGTAATCGTACTTGTGTGGTTAGTGGTAATTCGCCAACTTCATCCAAGAAAATAGTACCTCCATCTGCTACCTCAAAATAGCCTTCACGAGTTTGTGTTGCTCCTGTAAATGAGCCTTTTTCGTGTCCAAACAATTCACTGTCAATAGTGCCCTCTGGGATTGCTCCACAATTGACAGCAATATATTTGCCGTGTTTTCGATGTGATAATTGGTGTATGATTTTTGGAATACTTTCTTTACCAACACCACTTTCGCCAGTTACCAATACCGAAATATCAGTTGGTGCCACTTGTATTGCTTTTTCTATAGCACGATTAAGTTTAGCATCATTTCCTATGATACCAAATCGTTGTTTTATAGCTTGAATAGATTCCATATTTATTTCACTCAAAAAAAGGAACTTTAAATTTTAATTCACAAATTGAAAATTCTCTGCTTGCTGAATCACAACACCATCACCTAGATCATAGTTTCCGTTTCTGCTAGTAATTCTATTTTGACTATCATACTGAACAGTAAAATTAACGGTTCCTTCTGGTGTTGTAATACCAATCCAGTTGTTGTGACTGTCAAATTGTGCCAATGAACTACCGATTTCATCTGAATAATCATCGTTTAAAAGTGACAGCATGTATTGATCACTAAAGGCGTCTTTTAAAGGACTCTCGTTAGCATCATAAGCAAATGTTGAACTGGTGTTTTCTTCTCCAGTGATGGAAGATGTGCTACAATTTCCATTAGCATCATAGGTTACAACTTCTTTTAAGATAGAGGTTGTACCATCAAACGATTCTTTTTTTGTCACTTTACCGTTTGTATTGAATGTGAATACTGTTGATATTGTTGAGCCTACTTCTGTACGTGTCACGGTGTTTCCTGTATATACAAAGTTGTAAGTGTAATCATCTTCATCGTCTTCTACATAATTATAGACGATTTGGGATACTTGATTCCCACTATAAGTAACCGTTGTTTGGTTGGTTATAGCACCAGACGACATACTCACATAGCCAGTAATTTGGTTTGAAGCATTTCTAGAAAATGTCACATTTTCTGTAGCTGTCTGCCCAAAAAAGGTAGATGCAACCGTAGAGTTGTTAACATGGTTATCTGAATTGAAGAAAAAATCACTATTTACTATAATGGTCCCAAAAATTGGAACTGCTGAATTAACATCAAAGCTGTACGAGTCTAAAGCCAATGGTTCTTCACTTGTGTTTCCACCACCATTGTTGCCAGAATCATTAAGAAGCCCTGGGTCTAAAGCTTCGTTGTCGCAAGCCGTGAACAAACTAATTGATACCAATAGAATAAGTAATTTTTTCATTATTTAATTTTAGTTGTTTTTTGAATAGTCTATGGCTTCACCAATAAGTGTAGCACTTGTGCAATCGGTAATGTTAACATTTACCAAATCGCCAATTTTATAATGTTCTTTTGGAAAAACTGCAACAATATTTTGAGAGGTTCGTCCAGACCATTGTTCTGATGATTTTTTCGATTCACGTTCTATAAGAACTTCAACAACAGTGTTCAAGTGTTCTCTGGTTCTTATTTCGCTATGCTCTCGTTGCAATTGCACAATCTCTTCCAATCGTTTTTGCTTAATGTCTTCTGGCACGTCGTCTTCCATTTTTCGTTCTGCTAAAGTGCCTGGGCGTTCTGAATAGGTAAACATGTATCCAAAATTGTATTTTACATAATCCATTAGGCTCAAGGTGTCCTGATGGTCTTGTTCGGTTTCGGTAGGGAAGCCTGCGATTAAATCTTGCGAAATGGCACAATCTGGAATAATGCGTCTGATGTTGTCGATCAATTTAAAATATTCTTCACGTGTATGCAGACGATTCATTTCTTTCAAGATACGGTTGCTTCCACTTTGAACAGGCAAATGGATATGCTTACATATATTGTCATATTTTGCCATCGTTTCAATCACGTCCAAAGTCAAATCTTGAGGATTTGAGGTCGAAAATCGAATACGCATTTTTGGTTGTGCTTTTGCGCAGAGTTCCAATAGTTGAGAAAAATTTGTTGAGGTCGCTTTTTGTAGCTCGCTGGCCTTTTCAAAATCTTTTTTGAGACCACCACCATACCAAAGATAGCTATCAACATTTTGACCAAGTAAGGTAATTTCTTTAAAACCACGATTCCAAAGGTCGTTGACTTCTTCAATGATGCTTTGAGGGTCTCGACTACGCTCACGACCACGTGTAAAAGGAACCACACAAAATGTACACATATTATCACAACCTCTAGTGATTGATACAAATGCAGTAACGCCATTGCTGTTGAGCCTTACAGGTGATACATCGCCATAGGTTTCATCTTTAGAAAGAATGACATTGATGGCATCTCTTCCTTCTTCAACTTCAGTTAATAGGTTTGGTAAATCTTTATAAGCATCAGGTCCTACGACAAGGTCAACGATTTTTTCTTCCTCCAAAAATTTGCTTTTCAGACGTTCTGCCATACAGCCTAAAACACCGACTTTCATTTTTGGGTTGATGCGTTTAACAGCATTGTATTTTTCAAGACGCTTGCGGACAGTTTGCTCGGCTTTATCTCTGATGGAGCATGTGTTTACTAAAACCAAGTCGGCATCTTCGAGATTTTGAGTAGTATTATAACCTTCATTCGCCAAAATTGAGGCAACAATTTCACTATCGCTAAAATTCATGGCACAGCCGTAACTCTCAATGTAGAGTTTGCGCTTGTTTTCGTTTTTTGCTTCTAAAATAAGGCTTTCACCCTGTTTGCTCTCGTCAATTGTCTTTTCCATATAGTACTGAAACTGTAATCTTTTCAATAAGTGTGCAAAGATATGATTATTTTAGTGATTATGACAAAGTGTCAGCATGTAATTTGTTTTGAATATGTTAAAAAAATATGCTTTCTTTGGATAAATATCAACTAAAAAACCAATCAAAATGACACTTACAGAAATACAGGCAAAAATAAGCAATGCCAAGGCTTTAGACTTTGGAGATATCTTTAATAAATCTATTGAGTTGTTTAAGAAAGTGTGGCTTCAAGGATTGTTGACCATCATTATATCAGGAGCGTTGCTCATTCCGTTTTATATTTTAATGTACTTACCGCTTATAGCTATGGGTTTAATTGACCCAGAAGCGTTTCAAGATGACCCAAGTTTTAACTTTGCCTTGTTTTTGCCATTTATCATTTTCTTAATTGTATTTGTTTTTTATGCAATGTTTGTATCGTTTGTAATGCGGGCTGCATTTTTTAGAATCTGTAAACAGAAAGATTTAGGAATCGCATCCAGCGACGAGTATTTTTATTTCTTTAAAAAACAATATGTGCCTAAAGTTCTCAAGCTTTCATTGGCTGCAGTAGGTATCTCGTTGCTTGCACTATTGTTATGTGGGCTTCCAATTATATATGTGTCTGTGCCAATCTCATTTTTTTCAATCATATTTGCTTTTAATCCTGAACTGTCAACGTCAGAAATCATTAAAGCGAGTTTCGATTTGGGTAACAAAAAATGGCTTATCACTTTTGGGTTGACTATAGTTGCAGCAATTTTAGCCGAAATCGTTGGACTTTTAATGTGCCTAATTGGAATTTTGGTTACTGCTTCCTTTGTCTATTTGCCATTATACTTTATATATAAAGAAGTAGTTGGCTTTGATGATGAAAACGAACTAAATCAGATAGGAAAAAATGATGGTTTTTAACGCAACCTTTTTCATAAAATTGCATCTATAAATATCTAAATTGGTCTTTATATGAAAAAAGTTGTTTTTTTGTTGCTTATCGGCCTTTTATGGGCTTGTAAAAGTGATGATGTGGAATATGTCAATGTCAATGTTGCCATTGCGCAGGTAATGAGTAAAACAGAGTTTAGGGCATCTGTCGAAATACAATCACCAAAACCTATTAAAGAGGCGGGAAAAATTTACGCTTACAACAACTACATTTTTATCAATGATAAGTTTGAGGGTGTACATGTAATCGACAATACAAACCCAACATCTCCCCAAGCTATTACGTTTATTAAGATTCCAGGAAATGAAGATATTTCGATAAAAAATAATTATTTATATGCAGATTCTGCGATAGATTTGGTGGTTTTTGACATTTCCAACATCAACGCCATTACTATGGTTGCTCAATTGGAAGATGTTTTCAGTGTTTATGATTATCAATTGCCAAATGATATCCAGGATATAGATTATGGAAATTATAATCCACAAACCGACGTCATTGTCGGTTGGACCATAGAAGTACAGCAAAGAGATGCAAGTTTTGTTCAAGATTTTGAAACCATAGGTTTTGCATCAAATGATTCTTCAGGTCATCAAACTGTTGGGACTGGAGGTTCGCTGGCACGTTTTCAAATTGTGGGCAATTATTTATATACGGTTGGCTCACATGAGATGACCATTTTTAATATCATTAATTTGTCAGAGCCAACGTTAGTGAGCACTCAATATTCTGGGAACAATATCGAAACTATGTTTCAGGCAGATGGCTATTTATACCTTGGTAGTACTGACGGAATGTATATTTACGGTCTGCAAAACCCTGAAAATCCTGATTTCATTTCAGAGTTTACACATTGGACAGGCTGTGACCCTGTGGTTGTGGCTGGCAATTATGCCTATCTTACCTTGCGAGGTGGCAATAACTGTGGCCAGCAAGAGAGCGTGTTGGAAGTGATTGATATCAGTAATAAATACAATCCTGTATTAGTTGCAACCCATAGTTTAGAGAACCCTTATGGTTTGGGAGTAAAAGGGAATAGCTTATTTATTTGTGATGGTGAAGCAGGTTTAAAAGTGTTTGATAAAACTAACCCTTTAAATATTCAATGGGTTGAAACCTTTAATAATATTACCGCTACTGATGTTATCCCTTTAAGCGGTTCATTGTTGATGATTGGCAACAATACGTTATATCAATATTCTTACGGTTCAAATTCAATTGAACTATTGAGTTCTTATCAATTGTAAATAGATTTTTAATAGTTTAAAAAAGCCCGAATTATTGGGCTTTTTTTGTGCAGTTTAACGAATAATTTTACACAAATTAAATCTCTAAAAAATTTAAAATTAGGATGAATACTTTTTTTTCATATACATTTGTGGCTATAAAAAATCAAAAATGGCGAAGAATTTAGTAATTGTTGAGTCACCAGCAAAAGCAAAAACCATCGAAAAATTTCTTGGGAAAGATTTTAAGGTCGAATCGAGTTTTGGTCATATTGCAGACTTACCATCCAAAGAATTAGGTGTAGATGTAGAAGGAGATTTTAAACCAAAATATGAAATTTCAAAAGACAAAAAAGCGGTCGTAAAAAAACTGAAAGATTTAGCAAAAAATGCCGATACCATTTGGTTGGCAAGTGATGAGGACCGCGAAGGAGAAGCCATTGCATGGCATTTGGCCGAGTCGCTAAATCTCGATAAAGCAAAAACAAAGCGAATCGTTTTTCACGAAATTACAAAGTCTGCCATTCAAAAAGCTATTGAGAATCCAAGAGACATAGATTATCATTTGGTAGATGCGCAGCAAGCGCGCCGTGTGCTGGATAGAATTGTAGGTTATGAACTATCACCTGTATTATGGCGAAAAGTAAAAGGAGGTCTGTCAGCCGGACGTGTGCAATCAGTTTCGGTAAGATTAATAGTAGAAAGAGAAAGGGAAATCCAAAATTTCATTCCAGAAGCATCTTATAGAATAGATGCCGAGTTTTCTAATGAAGATGGTCAAACGTTTAAGGCAAAATTACCAAAATCATTTGCGACCAAAGATGAAGCCTATAAGTTTTTAGAGTCTAATACAACTGCAAGTTTTAAAGTTGCCGATTTAGAAAAAAAGCCAGCTAAAAAATCACCAGCAGCACCATTCACAACATCAACTTTACAACAAGAAGCATCACGTAAGCTTTACTTTTCGGTACTTAAAACCATGACAATGGCTCAACGCCTTTATGAGGCAGGTTTGATTACATATATGAGAACAGACAGTGTCAACCTATCAGATGAGGCACGTCAAAGTGCCAAAACCGAGATTGAATCTGCGTTTGGCTCAAAATATAGCAAACCACGCAACTATAAAGGAAAGTCTAAAAACGCCCAAGAAGCGCATGAGGCCATTAGACCAACTGATTTTTCTCGTCATTCGGTTGATATAGATAGAGACCAAGCGCGTTTGTATGATTTAATCTGGAAACGTGCCATTGCATCACAAATGAGCGAAGCCGAATTGGAGCGTACCAATGTAAAAATCAGTGCGTCAACACATAAAGAAGAGTTTACAGCCAATGGTGAAGTCATTACTTTTGATGGGTTTTTAAAAGTATATCTCGAAGGTACTGATGATGAAGATTCTGAACAAGAAGGGATGTTGCCAGCAATGCGTACCAACGAGGTGCTCCTTAATAATTACATCACTGCGACCGAACGTTATACGCGTCCACCCTACAGATATACCGAAGCATCTTTGGTAAAGCAGTTGGAAGAATTGGGCATTGGTCGTCCATCGACGTATGCACCTACAATTTCAACCATTCAAAATCGAAACTATGTTGAAAAGGGAAGTGTCGATGGTACAGAACGTGATTACACACAGCTAACCCTTAAAAAGGGGACTGTAAAAGATAAGTTATTGACCGAAAAAGTAGGTTCTGATAAAGGAAAATTGGTTCCAACTGATGTCGGAATGATTGTGACAGACTTTTTAGTTACACATTTTGAAAGCATTTTGGATTACAATTTTACAGCTAAAGTTGAAGAGGATTTTGATAATATTGCTGAAGGAAAAGTAGATTGGACTAAAATGATGAAAGATTTTTATAAAGATTTTCATCCTCAAGTTGAAGACGTACAGGAAAATGCCGAAAGAGAATCTGGAGAGCGAGTGCTTGGTACTGATCCCAAAACAGGTCGTCAGGTAAGTGTGCGTTTAGGTAAATTTGGAGCTATGGTCCAAATAGGAACTCCAGAAGAAGACGAAAAGCCACTGTTTGCGAGTTTATTACCAGATCAACAGCTAAACTCCATCACTTTTGAAGAAGCGTTGGATTTGTTCAAGTTGCCGAAAGATTTAGGAACCTACAATGGCGAACAAGTTGAGGTCAATAATGGCCGTTTTGGTCCTTACGTGAAATTTGGAGATACATTTGTTTCACTTCCGGCAGGTGTTGATCCTATGAGTGTGGAGCTTGATGACGCCATTGTTTTGATAAAAGAAAAGCAAAAAGCTGACGCTCCTATATATAAGTATAAAAATTTACCAGTTGTAAAAGGTAAAGGACGTTTTGGTCCATTCATCAAATGGAACAATATATTTATCAATGTAAATAAAAAATACGATTGGGATAATTTATCTGATGATGATATCGTTGAGTTGATTGAAGATAAAATCCAAAAAGAAAAGGATAAGTTGGTTCATCATTGGGAAGCTGAAGGAATCAAAGTTGAAAAAGCACGTTGGGGACGTCATACAGTAACTAAAGGTAAAACCAAAGTAGAGCTCGACAAATCAGTTGACGTCTCAAAAATGACTTTAGAAGAAGCTAAAGAACTAATCGAAAGCAAAGCTCCTAAAAAGAAAACTGCTAAAAAGGCACCAACCAAAAAAAGAACTACATCAAAAAAGAAGTAATCCATGAACTTTAATTTCTTGTCTCCAGTTTCTGATGCTGTGTTGGCTCACAATGAGTTGTTGTCTCAACAAGCTTTAGGTAAAAAATTAAAGATACATTCCAAAAAAAATGGAGTTCCAGATTTAGACGGTGTTAAAATAGCCATTCTAGGTGTGCTCGAAAACAGAAACGATGTCAATTATATGGGCAGTGAACTTCAGTTTGATAGTTTACGTGCCACTTTATATGGATTGTTTCCAGGTAATTGGTATACAGCCATAGCTGATTTGGGTGACATTCTCAAAGGCGAAACGGTTGAGGACACCTACTTTGCACTTAAGGAAACCTTATCAATTCTTATAGAAAAAAAAATCATACCTATTATTTTAGGAGGAAGCCAGGATTTAACTTATCCAAATTATCGAGCTTACGACACTTTTTCGCCAATGGTCAATATTGTGAATGTCGATTCTAATTTTGATTTAGGTGACGCATCCCAACCTATAAAAAACAACAGTTATTTAGGAAAGATCATTTTAGACAAGCCTTATAACCTTTTTAATTACTCAACTATTGGTTATCAAACCTATTTCAATTCGCAGGAAGAAATTGATTTGATGGAGAAACTTTATTTTGAGGCCTATCGATTGGGTGAGATATCAAATAAAATAAATTTGGTAGAACCAGTCATGCGAGATGCACATATTGTAAGTTTAGATTTAAAATGCGTCAAAGCTTCAGAAGTGTCGGCCAAACAAAAATATTCGCCAAACGGTTTTGATGGAAAGGAAGTGTGTGCCATTGCTCGATATGCAGGTATAAGTAATAAAGTGTCATCGTTTGGTATTTATGAGTATCAAGCGTCAAAAGATGACTCACTTACGGCAATGCTCGTGGCGCAGATTATTTGGTATTTCATCGAAGGTGTTAATTGCCGAATAAAAGACGATGATTTTAAGGATGTTTCCAACTACATAAAATACAATGTGATAGTAGATGACGATGAATTAATATTTTATAAAAGTATAAAAACTGGACGCTGGTGGATTGAGATTCCATTTTTGCCAGATGTTAATAATAAATTAAAAAAGCATACGTTATTACCTTGCATGCATGACGATTATATTGAGGCTAGCCACGGTAAAATACCAGAAAGATGGTACAAAGCGTACAAGAAGAACAGTTTTTGATTACATTTGTATTTCAAAATTTAACATTCTATTTATCGATGAAATGCATCCTTTTTAGGATAAAGTGCAAAAAAAATTAAAAAAAAATTGTTTTTTTGAAAATATATAGATATGTTTACTGCCTTAAATTTTAAGGACCAACAATTAAGACTAAATAATTTAACCTCGAGTTTATATGAATATGAAGAAGTTTGCTTTATTAACCGCTGTTTTAGCTCTTTTGGCTAGTTGTAGTTCTGGTGACAGAGGAGAGCTAGTTGGAGTTAAAGGAAAGAAATGGCATCCAGAAAAACCTTATGGTATGACGCTTGTTCCTGGTGGCGCATTTATAATGGGTAAATCAGATGATGATTTAGCTGGTATTCAAGATGCACCAACAAAAACTGCTACTGTAAGTGCGTTTTATATGGATGAAACGGAAATCACCAATAGTGAGTACCGACAGTTTGTGTATTGGGTGAGAGATTCCATATTAAGAACCAAATTAGCAATTTTAGCTGATGAGATTGGAGAAACTCCAGGCAATGGTGGTATTGGAGAGTTTGCGTTTAAAGATGCAGATCCTGAAAACATGACTGTATATGAAAAATACATGTTCGATAATTATAGTGGTTTAGGACCAACAGGTTTTGAAGGACGTAAATTGAACAAAGACGTGGATTTGATTTTTGATACTGCCGATTACCCAGATGAGTATTACGCTGAAGTGATGGATACTATGTATCTGCCAATTGAAGAGTCATACAATGGTCAACGTACTTGGGATGTAAAAAAATTCAAGTTTCAATACACTTATATGGATATTGAGGCTGCCGCAAAAAACAAAAATCAAAAGCGCTCAAAATTTATAAAACAAGAAGAGGTAGAAGTATATCCAGACACCACAGCTTGGATTAGAGATTTCTCTTATTCGTATAATGAGCCAATGCATAACGATTATTTCTGGCATGAAGCCTATGGAGAATATCCAGTTGTGGGTGTGTCATGGAAACAAGCCAATGCATTTTGTCAATGGAGAACCTTATATAAAAATGGTTACCAAAAGAAAAAAGGAGCACAGCCAGTCAACAGATTCCGTTTGCCTTCTGAAGCAGAATGGGAATATGCTGCCAGAGGTGGTCTGCAAGGTGCAACATTTCCTTGGGGAGGCCCTTATGCTAAAAACGACAGAGGTTGTTTCTTGGCAAACTTTAAGCCACTTCGTGGTGATTATGCCGCTGATCAAGCCCTTTATACTGTAGAAGCAAAATCTTATGAGCCTAACGATTTCAACCTTTATAATATGGCTGGAAACGTATCAGAGTGGGTTCAAGGTTCTTACGATCCAGGTTCTTATGAGTATATGTCGACCATCAACCCAACAGTCAACGATGCAAGTAATGCTCGTAAAGTAGTGCGTGGAGGTTCTTGGAAAGATGTAGCTTATTTCTTGCAAGTAAGTTCAAGAGATTACGAATATTCAGATTCAGCAAGAAGTTATATTGGTTTCAGAACAGTTCAAGATTATATGGGAACTGATGTAACAGCTAATGCAGCAACAAATAAAAACTAACAAACAACAAACAACTAAATATTAATCTACTTAAGTTATTACTTAAAACTAAAAAACAACAAAATTATGGCACAATCAAGAGCAAGTAAAAAGTTAATGAATATGGTTTATGGTCTAGGAGCAGCAATTGTTATCCTTGGAGCACTATTCAAAATTATGCACTGGCCTTATGGTAATTTAATGTTAATTATCGGTCTTATTACCGAATCTATTGTATTTACGGTTTCAGCTTTTGAGCCTGTTGATGACGATTTAGATTGGTCACTTGTTTATCCAGAATTAGCTGGTGGGCAAGGTTCAAATAAAAAGAAAGAGCAACCTAAAGATGCTGAAGGTTTATTGTCTAAAAAATTAGATGAATTATTAAAAGACGCAAAAATCGATGCAGAATTAATGGCGAGTTTAGGCAATAGCATCAAGAATTTTGAAGGTGCTGCAAAAGGCATTAGCCCAACAGTTGACTCTATCGCTGCTACTAAAAAATATGGTGAAGAATTGTCATTGGCTGCGGCACAAATGGAATCATTAAATAGCCTTTATAAAGTACAAATGGAGGCTGCTAGTCGCCAAGCTACTATCAATGAAGAAGCAGTTGAAAACGCTACAAAACTTAAAGAACAAATGCAATCATTGGCATCTAACCTATCATCATTGAATGGTGTGTATGGTGGAATGCTTTCTGCAATGAACAGAAACTAATTAGTTCAAAGTCAAATTAATAATTAACAACTAAAACTAATTAAAGATGGCAGGAGGAAAATTATCCGCAAGGCAGAAAATGATTAACTTGATGTATTTGGTATTCATTGCGATGCTAGCCCTAAATATGTCAAAAGAAGTGCTTTCAGCATTTGGTTTAATGAACGAAAGAATTGAAGATTCAAACGTTTCAGCAGCAGTACGTAACTCGGCATTTATGCAAGGGTTAGCTGAAAAAGTTGAAGAACAACCAGCTAAATACGCACCTTTAAAAGCTAAAGCTGATCAAATCGACGTGCTTTCAACTCAATTTAACACCTATTTAGAAAGTGTTAAAACCGATATGAAAAAGACCGTTGATGATCCAAAAGATTACGAAGTCATGGATAAAACCAATTTTCTTGATGAAAAATGGTTCAATGGTGACAAAGTAACTAAAGATGGACAGAAGTTTTTAGATGAAATCAGTAAGTATAGAGATGGCGTTATTAAAGTACTTGGTGACGACAATAAAGACATCCAAGCTGATATCGTTAAAAAATTCTCAACGAATCCAGTTAAAGACTCTGAAGGTGTTACAAAACCATGGATTAACTATCACTTTGAAGGTTTCCCAATGGTGGCATCTTTGACTAAAATGACTCAAATGCAAGCAGATGTTAAAACCATCGAATCAGAGGTTCTTTCATCAATGTTGGCAGGAAGACTTAAAGTTGAAGCATCTTTGACCAATTTTGAGGCAATTGTTGTACCAGACAAAACAGCATTCTTCAATGGTGAAAACTTTACAGGTAAAATTATACTTGGTAGAAAAGACAAGACCTTAAGTGCTGATAAAGTAATCATCAACGGTAGAGAGCTTGCCGCAGAAGATATGCAAGCAGGACAAACAATTCTTAACTTCCCTGCAGGTGCTGTAGGAGAAAGAGAAATTAAAGGAGAGTTCCAATTTAAAGAAGGAGATTCTATCGTTAAGATTCCGGTTCAAAGTAGTTATGCTGTTGTACCAAAACCAAATTCGGCAACTATTTCTGCAGACAAAATGAACGTGGTATATCGTGGTGTTACTAATCCGATGACAATTTCTTTTGCTGGTGTATCAGATAACAATGTATCTGCAAGTGCACCTGGCTTAAGTAAAGGATCTGGAACTGGTAAATACAACATGAACCCAGGAGCTGGTAGAGAAGTGGTCATTAATGTGACTGGTACGTTACCAGATGGAACTAAAGTAAGTGACAGAGCGACTTTCCGTATCAAGGATATTCCAAAACCAACTGGTACTATTGCAGGTCAGCAAGACAATGTAAGTTTACCTCGTAATAATGTGGAGATTGCAACTGTTGGAGCTGTGCTAAACGATTTTGATTTTGAGTTGCCAATTGGTGTGACTTCATTCAAAATTAAAGTTCCTGGACAGCCATCTGTAAGTGTTAATGGTAACAAGATGAATGACCAAGCTAAAAATGCGTTGCGCAAAGCATCTCGTGGTGATGGTGTTCAAATCTTTGATATTAAAGCACAGATTATTGGTAACTCGGCTTATAAATTGCCTACAGTATCACCAGTATTTGTAGAAATTACAAACTAATATAATTTAGGTATCGTTTTGACGTTTAAGTAATGTCAGGACTAAAGTCCCAAATAATAATAAGAATATGAAATTAAAAAGTTTTTTATTAACCGTTATAGGAGTGAGCATCGCTACAGGCTCGTTTGCACAAGCCAACTTGTTGAATGCAAAAAAACCTGAACAGATAGGTGTTAAAACCGAAGCTCAATTAGCATTAGATAACGACAAGCCATTGGAATATGGTTATGTTGATGACAGAGATATCATGTTCTCAAAAATGACTTGGGAGAAGATAGTTCTTGACGAGCGTGCTAATTTTCCATTGTATTACCCTGTTGATACCAATAATATTGGTAAAGACAGACGTTCTCTATATGATGTTTTATTAACAAACATCAAGAACGGGAAAATTGAGAACCTTTATGATGATTCTTATTTTACGGCAAAACGTACTTTAAAAGATATCCAATCTGCACTTTCAAAAGTTGATACGTTAGATATTGGATACCAACAGTACAATGCCGAAGGTAAAGTAGATCCAGAGTACATCATAAAAAGAGATATTCAATCGTATGACATTAGTGCTTACCTTATTAAAGGTTTGTGGTATTTTGATAAGCGTTTAGGAGAGTTGAGATACCGTTTGTTAGGTATTGCTCCTGCTGCTCCAGATGTGAATTTTATCGATTCAGATGATGAAGCTAACAAGCAACCAATTGCCTTGTTCTGGGTATTTTTCCCAGAAGTTAGAGATATATTGCATGAAGCAAAAGCTTTCAACAACAAGAACAGTTCGATGCCTATTTCTTTCGACCATTTGTTAAACTCTCGACGTTTTAATGGTTATATGTACAAAGAAGAAAATGTATATGGAGATAGAGAGGTAAAAGACTATGTTGCAGACAATGCCTTAATGCAATTATTGGAGTCTGATCGTATCAAAGAAAAGATTCGCAATTTTGAACAAGATATGTGGGCTTATTAATTAGCCTAATACTATAAACTAAACGCTCACCTTTTAAGTGGGCGTTTTTTTATTCTTATGAAATTTGGAATCTCAAGAATCATAAATCCATAATATTAAATCCGTCATTCTTCTTTATTTTTGTAGCAATGAAAGAACTCGATTATATTATTGTAGGTTGCGGATTAGCAGGTATTGCTTTTAGTGAGCAACTGCGTACAAATAATAAGTCTTTTGTAGTATTTGATAACCAATCACAACAATCTTCAATCGTTGCAGCTGGTTTATATAATCCAGTTATTTTAAAACGGTTTACAGAGGTTTGGAATGCTAAACCACAGTTAGAGTTAGCTCTTCCTTTTTATAAAAAACTAGAGCGTCTTTTAGGCGTAAAGTTAGATTATAAACTACCAGTGTATAGGCGCTTTGCATCTGTAGAAGAACAAAACGAATGGTTTACAGCTTCAGACAAGCCAAATTTGGAAGATTATTTATCTACACAGCTTATTAAAAATGATAATCCGTCTATCGTTGCACCTTTAGGTTTTGGTAAGGTATTGCAAACAGGACGAATTGATACTTCAACTCTTATAAAGCATTACAAGGTGTTTTTGAAAGGGGTTGATTCTTATTGCAATGATACATTTGATTATTCCAACTTAATAATTGAACAAGATTGCATCACTTACAAAAGCATTAAGGCAAAACATGTTGTATTTGCAGAAGGGTTTGGGATGATTAATAATCCATTTTTTAAAGCATTGCCACTTAATGTTGCCAAAGGTGAAGTGATTACTATAAAAGCTCCCGATTTAAAAATTGATTATGTGCTTAAATCTTCAGTTTTTGTAGTTCCAGAAGGAAATGATTTATACTCTGTAGGTGCAACTTATAATTGGCTTGATAAAACACACCAAATTACCGAAGAAGCTAAAAAGGAGCTGTTAGATAACTTAAAACAATTATTAACATGCAATATAGAAGTTGTAAACCAAGTTGCTGGTATTAGGCCAACAGTAAAAGATAGGCGACCACTTATTGGTGTGCATCATACAAACAAAAATATTGCAATATTAAATGGGTTAGGTACGCGTGGTGTTATGATTGCGCCAAGTGTTGCCAAAGAGCTGTATAATTATATAGAAAAAGGAATTCCTTTAAATAACGAGATTGATATTAATCGTTTTAATTATTAATTACTTTTTTGCTAAAGTTTTATCATAATGCATAAATAAGTTTATCCAAATATTTCTAGATAAACGCATTATAATAGGTGCAAAAACAACCAAAGTACCAATTATGGCAATAAAAGCAGTAACTAAATTAGAATTTAAAAACAAATAACTAATAACAAAAGCTGCAACTGCAAAAGCAATCCCTACACCATAACTCACATACATTGAGCCATAAAAAAATGAAGGCTCTATTCTGTATTTAGTGTCACAATGCGAACATTTTTCATGAATTTTTAAAGTGTCAGGCAATATGTATGGATTAGGATTTACATACATTGATTCTTCATGGCATTTTGGGCAAGACCCTTTAAAAATACTATACAGTTTACTTCCTTTATTTATCATCGAGATTGTTTACTTTTGCACTTTTAAAATAAAGTACAAAATTAGGTTTTTCTAATCAATGCTTTGCAACAATAGTCACAAAAATGCTTAACATACATAATCTTTCAGTGTCTTTTCAAGGTGAATATCTTTTTGAGGATATTACATTCAGACTTGGTGCTGGAGATAGAATTGGTCTTATAGGAAAAAATGGCGCTGGGAAATCGACCATGCTTAAAATTTTATCCAAAGAAATGGAACCAGATACTGGTCAAATCGCTGCAGATAAAAATTTGAGTATAGGTTTCTTAAAGCAGGATATTGATTTCGTTTTAGGACGAACAGTATTAGAAGAAGCCTATGAAGCATTTAAGGATATAAAAATTTTAGAAGCTAAAATTGACGACATTAATCATCAATTAGTTGAAAGAACTGATTATGAGAGTGAAGGTTATCATCAATTAATGGTCGATTTGAATGATGTTCAACACCAATACGAAATTATTGGTGGTTATAATTACCAAGGTGAAACCGAAAAAATTCTTCAAGGACTAGGTTTTAAGCGTGAAGATTTTAATAAACTAACAGATACTTTTTCTGGTGGATGGCGAATGCGTATTGAGTTGGCAAAACTCTTACTTCAAAACAATGATATTTTATTACTCGATGAGCCTACCAATCACTTGGATATCGAATCGATTATTTGGTTGGAAGGGTTTTTAAAAAATTATGTAGGAGCTGTTGTTATTGTATCTCATGATAAGATGTTTTTAGATAATGTTACTAATCGCACTATCGAAATTTCACTAGGAAGAATTTACGATTATAAAAAACCATACACACAATATTTAGTACTTCGTAACGAAATTAAAGCACAACAATTAGCGTCTCAAAAAAATCAGCAAAAGCAAATTGAACAAACAGAAAAGCTAATTGAAAAGTTTAGAGCTAAAGCCTCAAAAGCAACGATGGCTCAATCACTTATTAAAAAGTTAGATAGAATTGATCGTATTGAGGTTGATGAAGATGACAATAGTGTAATGAGTTTAAATTTCCCTATTTCGGTTGTTCCAGGAAAAGTAGTGATTGAAGCACATCATATAACAAAAAAATATGGCGATTTACAGGTGCTTAAAAACATCGATTTAACTATTGAACGCGATAGTAAAACAGCATTTGTAGGTCAGAATGGTCAAGGTAAATCAACCTTGGCTAAAATTATAGTTGGTGAGCTAAAGCACGAAGGGAAACTGAAGCTTGGTCACAATGTGCAAATAGGTTATTTTGCCCAAAATCAAGCAGAGTATCTAGATGGTAGTAAAACGGTTCTAGACACCATGATAGATGCTGCTAATGAGAAGAACAGGAGTAAGGTTAGAGATATTTTAGGGTCTTTTTTATTTAGAGGCGAAGAGGCTGAAAAATATGTAAGAGTGCTTTCTGGAGGTGAACGTAACCGATTGGCATTGGCTAAATTATTGCTGCAACCTTTCAATGTATTGGTTATGGATGAGCCTACCAATCACTTGGATATTAAATCTAAAAACGTATTAAAAGAAGCATTGAAAAGATTTGAAGGGACTTTGATTTTAGTATCTCATGACAGGGATTTTCTTCAAGGGTTGACTAATAAAGTTTACGAATTTAAAGATCAAAAGATAAAAGAATATTTAGGTGATATCGATTTTTATTTAGAGCAACGTAATGTTGAAAATCTACGTGAAGTTGAAAAACGAGATGTTGTTAAAGAAGAACCTAAAGAAAGCAACAAGCAATCTTACGAAGACCAAAAGAAACTAAAATCTTTAAATAACAGATTGAGTAATATCGAATCCAAAATCAGTCAATTAGAAAAAGACATCAAAACGATGGATGTCAATTTGGCAACCGACTACGATAAAACGGTTTCTGACCCAAAATTCTTTGACCACTATCAAGCCAAAAAGAAAAAATTAGAAACATTAATGGCAGAATGGGAAACGATACATGAAGAATTAGAAGGCATTAGCTAATGAGCTAAAGCCTTTTTTTATGTTTTTTTTAACTCCTAACAAGATGCAAATAGAATAGTTTTGTAAACTTATACCATCAAAACTATATTAATGAGAAAACTCATACTCACTATTTTAGGCGTTTTATTGATTATTGCCTCGTTTTTTTTCGCTTATAAACTTATTGAAAATAAAAACAAAGTAAAACCTGTACCTCAAAAAGTAGTCAAAACTGTTTTTGTTGATACGGTTAAAAACGCTACAATTCCTATCGTCATTCCTGCAAATGGAAATCTTACTGCTAAACGTAGGGTTGAGTTATATGCTGAAGTACAAGGCATATTTACGCCTGGCTCCACATTATTTAAAGCAGGTCAAACGTATAGGCAAGGACAAACCTTAATTCGTATAGATGCTTCAGAATATTATGCAAGTGTGCAATCGGCAAAGAGCAATTTGTACAATTCTATTGCAGCTATTATGGCAGATTTGCGATTAGATTTTCCTGAAGTATTTCCAAAGTGGCAAGCCTACCTTAATGGTTTTGATTTGAATAAAACAACACCAAAACTGCCTTCAATGGCTTCTGAAAAAGAAAATTATTTTATCACAGGAAGAGGTATTGTATCTAATTATTACAATGTTAAAAATTTAGAGCAACGTTTATCAAAATATATTATTTCTGCACCTTTTGATGGCATTTTAACTGAAGCATTGGTTACCGAAGGTTCTTTAATAAGAAGTGGACAAAAATTAGGCGAGTTTATTGACCCTTCTGTTTATGAAATGGAAGTGGCTATCAGTAAATCATTTGCTAATTTGCTCAAAGTTGGTGAAAAAGTTGAGCTTAATAATCTTGATGGAACTGAAACCTTTACAGGAATCGTATCTAGAGTTAATGGAAGCATCGATGCTACAACACAAACCATAACGGTATTTATCGAAGTTAAGAGCGACTTGCTTAAAGAAGGCATGTATCTTGAAGCAAGGTTAGATGCCAAACAAGAAGAAAATGCGATAGAAATCAATCGAAATCTTTTGTTAGATACAAACCAAATATTTGTAGTTAGAGATGGAGTTTTAGACGTTGTAGATGTAAATCCTGTTCATTTTAGCGATACCAAAGTGGTTTTAAAAGATGTGCCAAACGGAACGATAATTTTATCTCGTCCTGTTCCTGGTGCTTATGCTGGTATGTTGGTAAAAATTTTTGAAGATAAATCTACCAAAGCAAGCAGTTAAGCATGAGAAAAATAATTACATACTTTATTAAATACCATGTAGCAGTCAATGTCTTCATTTTGGCATTTGTGATATTTGGTGTTATTGGATTGTTATCATTAAAATCGTCATTTTTCCCTCTTGTCGATTCAAAAATTATAACCATTCAGATTGCTTATCCTGGAGCGTCTCCTCAAGAGATTGAAGAAGGCATCGTACTTCAAATAGAAGACAACCTCAAAGGTTTAAAAGGTGTCGATAGAGTGACATCTACTTCCAGAGAAAATAGTGGAACCATAACTGTAGAAATCGAGAAAGGTGAGAATATCGATTTTATGCTTTTGGAAGTAAAAAACGCTGTCGATAGAGTTCCAACGTTTCCAACAGGAATGGAGCCACTTATTGTAGCGAAAAATGAGAATGTAAGAGAAACCATTTCCTTTGCTGTAAGTGGAACAGATATTCCGTTAGCAACACTAAAGCAAATTGGACGACAAATTGAAAACGATTTAAGAGCAATTGATGGCATTTCGCAGATTGAAGTCTCTGGCTATCCAGCTGAAGAAATTGAGATTGCAGTTAATGAAAACAGTTTATTGGCTTATAATCTTTCTTTTGCTGAAGTAGCACAAGCAGTAAGTACTTCTAATATTTTGGTTACTGGTGGAAACATTAAAACAGATGCTGAAGAATATTTAATTAGGGCTAATAACCGTTCTTATTATGGCGATGAGCTTTCTAATATAATTGTGAGAGCAACTCCTGATGGTAAATCGGTTAGATTAAAAGATGTTGCTGTATTACGCGATCGTTTTTCTGAAACCCCTAACGCAACTTATTTCAACAAAGATTTATCAGTCAATGTGAGTGTCACAAGTACTAATAATGAAGACTTGGTGACTTCAGCAGAAAAAGTAAAAGAATATATTGAAGAGTATAATCAAAAGCATAACAATGTACGCTTGGATGTTGTAAGGGATTTGTCAATCACGCTTAATCAACGTACACAATTGTTGACAGAAAATGCAATTATAGGAATGTTGCTGGTGCTTATTTTTCTGTCATTATTTTTAAACACAAGGTTAGCATTTTGGGTGGCTTTTGGGTTGCCAATCTCATTTTTAGGAATGTTCATTTTTGCTGGTCAGTTTGATGTTACTATAAATGTATTATCGCTCTTTGGGATGATTATCGTAATTGGTATTTTGGTTGATGATGGTATTGTTATTGCCGAGAATATTTATCAGCATTACGAAAAAGGCAAAAGCCCAATTGAAGCAGCAGTCGATGGAACCATGGAAGTGATTCCTCCAGTAGTATCAGCGATTATCACAACTTTACTAGCGTTTTCAACATTCTTGTTTTTAGAGAGTCGAATTGGTGAGTTTTTTAGTGAGGTTTCTGTAATTGTGATGTTAACTTTAGCGGTGTCGTTAATTGAAGCTTTAATTATTTTGCCTGCGCATTTAGCACATTCTAAAGCATTACAACGTAATAAAGAAGCCAATCCAAAATCTAAAATAAAACAGTTTTTTGCCAAAATGAGAGGCATCAATGCTTTTGGTGATCGCATCATGTCATTTTTAAGAGACCGAATGTATGCACCAATTTTAAATTTCATGTTTGAATTTAAAATTCTTGCTCTGGGCATTTTTGTTGGATTATTGGTTTTAACCTTTGGGGCAATTGGAGGAGGAATTATTGGTGTTACCATGTTTCCTAGTATTGCGAGTGATACAGTAACCATTGAACTTGGTATGCCTAACGGAACCAATGTAAAAGTGACAGATTCAATCATCTCTATGATTGAAGATAAAGCGGAAATTGTCAATCAAGAATTCACTGAAAAATATTTAAAAGGAACTGATAAAGTACTATTTGAAAATACAATTAAAAGCATCAATAGCTCATCGAGTGCACGACTAGCAATTAATATGTTGCCAGGAGAAGAGCGACCAGATGAAATAAACTCATCACTTGTTGCCAATCGATTAAGAGAATTGGTTGGGCCAGTCATTGGAACAGAACGTTTAATATTTGGTTCTGGTGGTAATTTTGGTGGAAGTCCAGTGTCTGTATCTTTGTTAAGCAATAATATTGAAGAATTAAAGGCAGCCAAAGTTGAGCTTAAGCAAATATTGGAATCCAACCCATTATTAAAAGATGTTTCAGATAACGATCCTGCTGGTATTAAAGAAATTCGCTTGGAGCTTAAGGAAAGTGCCTATTTGTTAGGTTTAGATTTACGTACAGTAATGACTCAAATTAGATCAGGCTTTTTTGGAGTGCAAGCCCAGCGTTTTCAGAGAGGTCAGGATGAGATTAGAGTTTGGGTACGTTATGATAAAGACAATCGAGCATCCATCAACGATTTGGATGATATGCGTATTGTCACTCCTTCAGGCGAAAGAGTCACTCTAAAAGATATCGCTACTTACTCAATAGAGCGAGGCGATGTTGCCATCAATCACTTGGAAGGTCAACGCGAAATACAAGTGTCGGCCGATTTAAAAGACCCAAGCACAAGCGCTACCGATGTTATGGAAGACATCGAAAATAATATTATGGTCGATTTGCATTCTAAATATCCAACAATTTCAGCGTCTTATGAAGGGCAAAGTAGAGAGAAAGATAAACTTGTTGGTTCGCTGGGAGAAACATCACTCATCGTTGTATTATTGATTTACATCACCATAGCATTTACATTCAGAAGCTTCAGTCAACCACTATTGCTGATATTGTTGATTCCATTTAGTTTAACAGCTGTAGGATGGGGACACTGGATTTTAGATTTCCCGTTGAACGTTTTGTCTTTATTGGGAATCATAGCCTTAATAGGAATTATGGTCAACGATGGTTTGGTGCTCATTGGAAAATTCAATACTAATTTACGTGAAGGGTTAAAGTTTGATGAGGCTATTAAAGAGGCAGGAAAGTCACGCTTTAGAGCCATATTCTTAACCTCTTTAACAACAATAGCTGGTTTGGCGCCTTTACTTTTAGAAAAAAGTCGTCAAGCGCAATTTTTAAAACCTATGGCAATTTCTATTTCATTTGGTATTGCTTTCGCTACAGTTTTAACCTTGTTATTGCTACCATTGTTTTTATCGTTTAGTAATAGCATTAAACAAAAAACTAAATGGTTGGTAACAG
This sequence comes from Flavobacteriaceae bacterium UBA5534, assembly GCA_002426015.1. Lineage (GTDB taxonomy): Bacteria > Bacteroidota > Bacteroidia > Flavobacteriales > Flavobacteriaceae > Aquaticitalea. The sequence continues at coordinate 6,861 of DINS01000027.1, read as the reverse complement.
GAAATAAAGTCACCAAAGAAGAAGTAGAACGTGCAATAAAAGAACAAAATGAAGAAAATGCACATTAAATATAATATACTATTGCTGATAGCATTTTTATCAATATCAGTAAAAGCACAAGAAGTATTAACGGTTTCTGAAGCTATTGAATTGGCTTTAGAAAATAATTATGGTATAAAAATAGCATCCAACAATAACCGAATTGCAGAGAATAATACTAGCGTTTTGAATTCGGGTTATTTACCAACCTTGACAGGAAATGCAGGTGCAACTTATAATATAGACAATACAGAAGCACAATTTACTGATGGAAGAGTGACTAATTTGGAAGGTGCTGAAAGCTCACGTTATAATGCATCGTTGAATCTAAACTATACGTTATTTGATGGTTTGGGAAGGCATTATGATTACAAACGCTTAAAAGAACAATATCAATTATCAGAATTGGAAGCTAGAGAAACCATTGAAAACACCATTTTTCAATTATTTACAGTCTATTATAATGTGGCTCAAATTTCTGAAAATGTTGATGCTCTAGAGCAAACCTTGAGTATTTCTAAAGACAGAATCGTAAGAGCTCAATATCAGTTTGATTATGGTCAAAGCACAAAATTGGGAGTGCTTAACGCTCAAGTAGATATTAATAACGATAGTATAAATGTTATCAATTCAAAACAGCAATTAAAAAACACAAAACGCGATTTAAATGTTGTTTTAGGAAATGCTTATGGAAATGAATTTAGGGTAGATACACTTGTTAATTTTAAAATTGATATCAGTAAACAAGATCTTTTTGATAAGATGAAGGCAAATAATGTATCGCTTTTACAAATAGAAAAGAATATAGCAATTAATGAGTTTACTATTAAGGCCAATAAATCTGGTTACTTGCCAACGGTTGGCCTAACTGGCACTTATGGTTGGAATAAAAACAATAATAATGCTGCGTCTTTCGTGGCAGTTTCTACCAATACTGGACTTTCAGGAGGTGTAAATTTAAGCTGGAGTTTATTTGATGGAGGTAGGACCATTACACAAGTAAAAAACGCTAAAATTAATTTAGAAAATCAACAACTTCAAAAAGAGTCAGTGCTCATAAATGTTGAACGCGATTTTAATAATGCGTGGGATGATTATCAAAATAAACTGACCATTTTCAGGGTTCAGGAAGAGAATATTTTAACTTCAAAAAATAATTTTGATCGTACTCAAGAAAAATTCAAACTAGGACAAGTGACGTCTATCGAATTTAGACAAGCACAATTGAATCTTTTAAATGCTGAATTAAGTAGAAATCAAGCAAAATACCAAGCCAAAATAGCCGAACTTAACCTTTTGTTGTTAAGTGGTGAATTGTTGAATGTTCAATTTTAATTCATTTAGGTATGGAAGAGCATTTTTTTACATGTCCATACTGTTGGGAAGAGATTTCTATGCTTGTTGATTATTCTGTTTCTAATCAAAATTACATCGAAGATTGTGAAATTTGTTGTAACCCAATTCAACTTAACATTGTAATAGAAAACAATGAAATCACTAATTTTCAAGCAGAAAGCATAGAACAGTGATTATTTTCAACATATTGAAATACAGTGATTTATATTTATTTCTAATTTTGAAAAGTGCAGTTCGTCGAAAATAATTGGTAGTTAAACGATATTCAGCTATATTCGTTTTATAAATGTGCTCCCTCACAAAAATCTACCATTATGAATGCTTTAAAAACGACATTGTTATTCTGTTTTGTTACCATACTATCTTTTGGTAATATTTCTACAAAAGAAAAAGAAGCTTTAGTTGCTTTATATAACTCAACACAAGGACCAACTTGGACAAACACTTGGGATTTACAGTCACCAGTATCAACTTGGTATGGAGTTGTTGTTGATAATGATAAAGTAGTAGAGTTAAACTTGCCATTTAATAACCTTAGAGGTCAATTACCAATAGAATTTGGTGATTTGGTAAACTTAAAGATCGTTAACTTTTTTAGAAATGATATTTCTGGAACCATTCCATCAACAATAGGTAATCTTAAAAATTTAAAAGAATTAAACATCGCCTTTAATAAATTGGAGGGTCAACTTCCAAGTGAGATTACTCATTTGCCATCATTAAAAACTCTACAATTGTTTATGAATAGATTACAAGGGGAAATCCCTTCAAGTATTGGTAACTTAACACAATTAGAGCGATTGGAATTATACAACAATAATTTTGTGGGCGAAATACCTAGCTCAATAACAAAACTTAAACACCTTAAGGAATTATTGGTAAGTAGTAATCGTTTGAGTGGTAAATTGCCTTCAAACATAGCCGATTTAAATGAGCTGAAAGTGTTAAGTGCTTTTGACAATAATTTATTTGGTAATTTACCATCATCTATAGGTACAATGGTTAGTTTAGAAGAATTGATCATTGCCAATAATGCTTTTTATGGTGATTTGCCATCAGAATTGGCAAACCTTGTCAATTTAAAAGTGTTGATGATTGGCGACAATGATTTTAAAGGCGAATTGGTTAAGATAGGAGATCAATTACCAAACCTGATGCAGTTTGATTTTGTAAATACAAAAAGCCGAAGCTCTATAGCTACTTTAGATACAGAAGATTAGGAATTAGGGATTAATAGCAAGCTAACTCCCAACAATTAATTGTTGGGAGTTATTTTTTTTATACAGAAAAAGCTTTTATATTTGCAGTCTAAATCGCGGGATAGAGCAGTAGGTAGCTCGTCGGGCTCATAACCCGAAGGTCACTGGTTCGAGTCCAGTTCCCGCTACAAAGTAAGAGTAATCAGAAATGGTTACTCTTTTTTTATGCAGTAAAATCAAGGGTTTACATGATATCTTCACTTTTTGTAAAAACTTAAATGCATCTTAAATCTTCAAAAAAATGCGTCCAATTTAGTAGGAATAATATCAATAAAATTGAATAAAGGTTCGAGTTAACTGTTTGAATCTATTAGGTCAAGAATTATGACTAATATGAAAATGATTTCAGTTGGAACTCGAATTTATAAAATAAACATTAAAAAACTCTTGTTTTACATTGTGATTTAATCGTTTGAAGGACTTGATAAATCGAAGGTTCCTGGTTAAATTCTTGATTGCTACATCAGCCAAATACGAATGTGTTTGGTTTTTTTGTGAAAATAATTATAATACAATTTTTTATAATCTTCAATAGTTTATTCTACTTTTGCAGACAAATTTTAATTAAAACAAAAAAATGAAACTAAATAAAATATTAAGTGTTGTGTTAATTGCAACTATCGTGTTTTCTTGTAATAAAAAAGGAGCTATAAAAGACTCATTAAAAACTGAAGTTGATTCTGTTAGTTATGCTATTGGTATGGATGTGGCTCGTAATATCAAAGAAAATTTTACAGAAGTAAATAGTGATCTTTTTATGGAAGGGTTTATGAATACTCTTGATTCTACAAACATATTGGTGGATAAGGAGAAGGCTCAAGAAATTATAACCACTTACTTCAACAAAAAGAGAGAAGCCGATTTTAAAAAGCAACAAGAAGAAGCCTTAAAAAAAGTTGAAGCCGATTTCGCAGATAATAAAGCAGCTGGTATCAAATTTTTAGAAGAAAATAAAACTAAAGAAGGGGTTAAAGTAACTCCAAGTGGATTGCAATATATAGTTTTGAAAGAAGGAAATGGTGCAAAACCAACAGTTGCCTCCAAAGTGAAAGTGCATTACCATGGTACATTGATAGACGGTACAGTATTTGAAAGCTCTGTAGATAGAGGTGTCCCAGCTGAATTTTTTGTAAATGAAGTGATTGCAGGTTGGATTGAAGGTTTGCAACTAATGCAGGTTGGGTCTAAATATAGATTTTTTATACCTCAAGAATTGGCTTATGGAGCTTTCCCAAGACAAGGTGGAGCAATAAAACCTTTTGATACTTTAATTTTTGAATTGGAGCTATTTGAAATCATCCAATAACTTTTAATATTATATATAGATATATAAACAGGAAGCTTGCTTCCTGTTTTTTTTGCTGTTAATAATTGCTTATAAGTAGAAAGACTTCAATTAAACTCGAAACGCTGTAATATATATTCATAAATCCTTATTTCTGTGTAGCTAAATAAAGTGAATTCAAATCATAATAAAAAACCCTTCGGTTTACCGAAGGGTTTTTTTGTTAAGTTAATTTTAACGTTATTAATATTTAATCAATCGAGTTGTGGCGGCATCCTTGCCTTGCACTACTTTGACGATATAGACACCGCCTTGGAGTTCTTTACCAAAAATATAAGTTTGGTCTGGGTTGAACTTACCAGAATGAACCATTTTGTTACTGACATCAAAGACATATACCTGCACGATTTCGGTTTCATTAGATGTAGTCAATTTGAGGTTGAATTCATTATCTGAAGGATTTGGCCAAGCAGTTATATCAAATCCAAAGCGTCCTTGGTTGGTAGTTGGCGGAGCCGTTACAGGACATGGTGCGCAGTATGTGTCTGAATTCCAAACCACATTTTTATTTCCAATAACTTTTTTACCTATAAATAAGCCCTGCATATAAGTTGTACTGCCGTTTTTATCTCCTTTAATATCTATATCCTTATTGTTAGCATAAATCCTTGCAACAATCAATGATCCTTTGTCAATATCAACATCATTGTTGACATACATAGTAACCATATTTTCATTCGAATTAAAAATTGTACGTTCTCCAAATTGTACTCTTTTATTTATTAATAGGTTAGAGCATGAGGAAAACTGAACAGTTGCATCATTTCTAATGACTAACTCATCGATATAAATATTTTGTTGGGTAAATGTTACATTAGCTCCGTTTTTAATCTCAACTTTTCCATACACACTTTCGGTTAAAGTTTGAGTTTGATTATTATTAACAATAACATCAAGACTTTGATTATTGGATACTGTATTATAAATAAATGTTGGAAGCGGAATATTTGCAGGTGCATAAACAGGTAATCCAACTGTGCTTCCACCATTAATTAGTATTTGACTTGCTTTTGCAAAGCCTATTATATTGCTAGCATTAAAAACTTTAATTTTGTTATTTGCACCATTAACACCTACACCGCCAGTTTGAACGATATTATCATTTTGCAAATGAACTTCATTTGTTGCGATAATCGTATATGCTGAAATCAATGATTGTGGATCGAATCCAGTAACTGTATAAGTAGCTGTTGTGATACAATTTGTTTCAGAAGTTACGACAACCGTATAAATTCCATTACCAGATACATTTACACTTTGCTCGTTATTTGGTCCAGTAACACCAGAACCAGACCATACATAAGATCTGATATCACTTTGAGGTTGAGTGGTATTGGCAGTCAATACCACAACTGCGCCTTGACAGAATTCTGGCAATGGACTTTGAGAGATAGTAACTTCTGGTATAGTACCAGTGACTGTAACGGTCGCACTACAGGTAGCTACATTACCGTTGTTGTCCGTTACCGTTAATAATACTGTGTTAGAGCCTATGTCACCACAATCAAAAGTGTTTGGTTCTACAATATAAGAAGCAATACCACAGGCATCAGTTGAACCAGATCCTACATCTTCGCCAGTAATGGTTGCTATACCATTAGCATTCAATTCAACAGAGATGTTTTGGCAAACAGCAATAGGATTTATATTATCTTCAATAGTAACCGTTGCATTTTGTGAATCAGAGTTACCATTGTTATCTGTTACTGTCAATGTTACAATATTGTTGCCCACATTTGAACAATCAAAGATGTTTGGTTCTACAATATAAGAAGCAATACCACATGCATCGTTAGATCCATTGTCTATTTGACCTGTTGTGATGCTTGCTTGACCACTTGCATTTAATTGCACAGTGATATTCTGTGTCAATACATTTGGAGCAATATTATCAATAACAGTCACTGTTGCGTTAGCAGTAGAGCTGTTTCCATATCTATCAGTCACTGTTAAGACTACTGGATTCGGATTCGTTGCAATATCTGTACAGGTGAAATCTGTTTGGTCTAGTGATAACGTAACTTGACTACATATATCAAATGAACCATTGTTAACCAACTGTGCAGTTGTAAAACCATTTCCAGCAGCATCCAAAATTACATTTACATTTTGTGCTATTGCAGTTGGAGGCGTAACATCTTGTACAAATACAGTTGCTTCACAGGTAGATGAATTGCCATGAATATCGGTCACAGTTAAGATGACATTATTACCTAAATTGGTTTCAATGATGATATCATGATTTCCTAAACCTGTGTAGTTGCTAGATGGGTACGAAGTCCATTCATTTTGGTCTCCCGAACTATTTCCTTCTAAAACATCATTGTTACGTATTAAAGTAACATTGTTTATCCAAGATTGTGCTGGAATGTAATCTATCAGAGTATTCTGATTCAATAGGCCAATGGAATCATCTCCATCAAAATAAATAGCTGGATTTCCATAGTTAAAAGTAGTGGCATTAGCACCAGAATGAGCTATTTTAAATTTGCCTCTATCACTAATGCTTCCTATTATTCCTATTGGAGTAGCTGTGCCAATTTGTATGTAATAATAATAAACAGGTCCCGTAGGAAGAATTTCTCCAAGAAGAACTGGGTTTCCAGTGCCATTAAAGAGCTCTATCCATTTGTTGTTACTTACTCCATCAATGTATTCTGAAATTATTAACTCATCCAAATCCCCACCTATATCACTACAATCGAAGTCTGTTTGTGATATGGAGATATTAGCTATACCGCAATTGTCATAAGAATCATCATCTAAATCATCTGCTGTGATTGATGCTTCTCCTGTAATAGGATCAAGATTTATTGTAATTGTTTCACAAGATACGATTGGAGCCTCGTTATCTTCAACAGT
>DINS01000028.1:5064-9551 GCA_002426015.1 Flavobacteriaceae bacterium UBA5534 | reverse complement strand
CATCATCTTTATCCCCGCTACCGCACGTATCCTTTTGTGAGGCACACTCTAATTAACCGTCAAACATTCTAAAAACAATAACATTATTTTTTATCTGCATAAGCAAATTTTAAACTTTCACAAATTTAATAGATTAGCTTCATTAAACCACACGAAAGGATACGTGCGGTAGCGGTGGGGGATTTAAGTGAAAAAATAAGCAAAATAAGAATTTTTGGGCTTTAAAGGAACACCCTTACCTATGTATTTGAAATCTCCTCCATTAATTTCCTTTCTGTAAACTTCAATTTCCTGATTAACTTTGTTAATTGAATCCCCTTCTTTTAAGGGTACTCCTTTGTAATCCTCCAAATAAAAATAAACTTCTTCTTTATCTCCGTAATATACTTTAGTGCCTCTAGTTCTTTCAATTTTACTAATAATAGCATTTATATCATCTTTATAAAAAGTAATCCATTTATTATAATCTTCTTGTTTTGAAATGTATGCAAACAAGAAAACGAAAATAAATGCAGGTATAACTCTTAATAATATTTGTTTTCTCTTCATCTTTTAATTTAGCTTATTTATACATTCTGCCAGTGCCTGTATGCAACTGAAAAAAATTGTATTCTCCGTTAACTTGTACATTTGCTCACAACTACCGCACGAATCCTTTTGTGAGGCACACNNAAAAACAATAACATTATTTTTTATCTGCATTAGCAAATTTTAAACTTTTACAAATTTAATAGATTAGCTTCATAAAACCATACGGAAGGATTCGTGCGGTAGCGGGTGCAGCACTATTAAAATTATTCATTGTAATGATGGATTGTTATTTTGAAAATCCGGTAAAAATTCCTGAACCGGGATATTGTGCATCGTTCATCCATAGCACTCTTTTTCCTTTTAAGGCGGTAAAGTAAACGTCGTAGGTTTTTGGTTTGCCTTCAATATCTGAAAAACTTAATTGCCAGTTATTTATGGATTTGAAGGTTCCAGCTCCTTTTGCCTGTGCTACATTCGTGCTGCCACCGTAGGAGTTTGCGGCCGCTAATTGCCACTTGTAGGTTTGCCCAGTTCCAAATTCAAACGATTGGGAAGATGAATATGTACTCATACCAGCACTATTTCCTGTGTAAATATTTGTATAATACGTGTTACTTGAAAAGTTGGTACTCCATTTTCCCGTATTATCAATATCTGAAGCTGCAACAGCGAATTTGTTTCTGTCAGACATATTGTCTAAACTTTTCAATACATCAGGATCACTGTCCCATTGAATTTTTTCAGGATCGAACTTAAATTGTTGAATGAATGAATTTTTATCTGGCACTATAACTTCTGTCCAACCCGCACTTTTCTTAAAAAATACAATAAAGACCGTCTTTTGAGTACTATTATCAGTAGCATTCCCCATTCCTAAATAAGGGCGATTATAAGTGCTAATATATGCGGTTTTGAAATTTTGCAAATTACTGTAACGCGGTGATACTAAAATATCCCAGGCTGCACGGGTCTGCGGATCAGGGTCTGCAGGGAAAATAGTGCCTTCTTTCGGATAGTGTAATAACACTTTTATATTCCCTTTGGTTACTTCTACCCAATCTGGCTGTTCGGTACTTGTCCACCCATCATCAAAATTAGTTGTGGTAAATGAAAATCCATTATCCGTTGTTGCATGATTAGAATTAGTAATTTTTTCTGCCACGGAATTTTGATCTTTTAATTCTGGCGTTCTCAATTCTAATGAACCGATAAGGTTTTCAAAGTCTTGTAAATAACGCTGGTTAGGAGTAATTGCTACAACGCTTAGGCATACATCATAACCCGAAAAAGTAGTAAGAACTACCATGGTTTCTTTACCATTAAAAATAAATTTACCAGCACCAGATTTTATTTTCCACCCTTCAGCTTCACTTATATCTATTCCCATTGGTGGGTCGTTGGTTTTGTATTGCTCTACAATCAAAGTTTTCCACTCACTATCAAAATCGGCCTCAATATCTCCTTTGCTTGTAGTGCTTTTATACAGGCCCGTTTGGCACCAGCTTTTGTCTTTTTTATTAATAAAAGTATAGCTAACAACCCCTTCTTTGATTTCTTGTTTCCAACCTTTTGGCGGGGTGTAGGTGAACAGATCAAAGGTTTGTTTCTGGGCAAACACTTGCACAATTGAAAGGCTTAGAAAATAGACATGAAATATATTTTTCATAAAACATAACATTACAATTTTAATATACTGGCACATTAGAAAAAGTACATTTCATTTCACCAGAAAACCCATCAGTAAATGTTTGCTGTTCTGCATCTCCTTTGGTAACTGGTTTTAAGCCTTCTATCATAATTCCCATGGTAAAATACCCACTTGCTTTTCCATTTTCTACTTTTTCTATAACGAATTTGCAATTTTGGGAAGGGGCTGGTAAATGCCTTGCCAAAGTATTATCTACATAAGAAGCCATGGTGCCGTTAGCAACTATGGGNNGCTATTTCCGTAAAATTAAATGTTTCTGGTTTTAGTGAATTGTTAACGGACTTTAGTTGTATTTTGAAATAATTTTCTTTGCTATTGCCTTCTTCTTTACTGGCTGTAAACGTGAATCTGTTATCTCCTGTTTTCATTATTTGTGCAAAGGGAAGATTGACGTTTAAGATTTTACTTTGCAATTTTACAATTGCCTCACTTGATATGGCAGACACATCTGTATTAGTAGCAGTATTTTTTACAGCACTTCCCATTTTTGGGTCGGTACTGGTTGTTACGCCTGATGGAGCCTTATAGTTGTCTGCTTCATTTTTAAATATAAATTCTACCCTTCTATTTTGTGCTTTCCCTTCGGCACTTTTATTCTCTGCTATGGGTTGGGTTTCACCACGCCCTTCTGTTTCCAATTTACTTTCATCAATTTTAAATTGACTGACTAAAATATTTTTTACCGTTTCTGCTCTTTGTTCTGAAAGTTTTAAATTAGAAGCATCATCGCCATCGGCATCAGTATGCCCCACAATTTTTACAGGGCTTGTTACTTCTTTCAATATTTTACTCACATCGAGCAATGCTCCCATACTTTCAGGTTTTAGTTTAGATGTTCCGGTAAAGAATAATAAATTACTGACTATTTTCCCTTCTTCAAATTTTTCACGAGTATCAGGAATATCTTTTGCAATTCGGATATTACTTATATAAGCATCAAATCCACCTGTACTATAGAATGAAAAGCATAATTGGTTTGGAAGGTACTCTTCATTAATTGCTTGTAGGTCATATAATTTTCTATCATTCCACCACATTCTAAAACGCTTTCCTTGCACACACATACTAATATGTACAGGCGTGGTATTGCTGTAAGGAAGACTTTCGGTCATTGCATCCGACAATTTTTTATCACCGGCATAGAGACTGGCTCTACTCATATTGGCACCACTTAAAATGGCCGAAAAATTTAAGGCAGGTTTTTTGCCACTTTGCAAGATGGCTTCATCGGTCACTAGAAGGCCTCCTGTATTAATTAAGTTGATGTCAATTCGGGGGTCATACGAATTTTTCACAAGTAATAAATCAAATTCAACGGTAAAATTAGTTCCCCAACTTTGCTTTTTACTTCGTATAAAATGATTGGCACTTGTGGAAGCCATTTTTACCCAGTTTCCTTCAAGCCCTTCAATATTAACAACCTCAGCAGAAGCTGATGTGATCCATCCAAGTGGTGTTTCGCCCATATTATCTTTTTCAAAATTGTCAAAATATAATATGGTAGCACCCGGTATAAAATCGAATTTGCTATAAATTTTTAGATTGGATGAGGAAGCGGCTCCTACCTGTGTTCCTGTAACAGCTTCACTTTTTTCGCTTGAATCGTCATTCGACTTCTTTTTTAACTTAATGGGCGATTTTGCCTCCATTAAACTATCCAAGGAAGTATCAATTGTTCTGTCTTCTTTGGCTTCTATTTTCTGCTCTGTTTTTGTGATTATTTTGTCTTTAAGTTTTTTTAAAAGCTGTCCGTAAGAAAGCTGACAAATCACCATCATCCCGATAAGTAATAGATATTTTTTCATGGGTTTATAATTTGAATTATTGTTTTAAAATTGTTTGGTTAAAAATTATTCCAAACGCCTCCAGTTTCTAAGTCGTAACCATATTTATTTGAAACCGTTTGCAGGCCACTTTTGCCAGTATTGAAATAAGTCCAACCAATTCGCATTGGCTGGAGGGTTACGGTTGTGGTCATTACCCCATTGCAACCCATCGCTTCTGTACAATCCAACACCTTTATTCTTTCCATTTTGATGGTGTATAGGGTAGCGGTGGTTCCAGATTGCATCACCGATACTTGACCAGAAGTTAATAATTCATTACCTAACTTGGCTTTTTTAAAATCGGCAGCAGAACCACCAATATTCATGGTGAAATTTACCTGTGAATTGTTTTTGCCACCCGATGCTATGGTTAATGCCTGAATCCATTTTTCGAAGCCACGGGTTACGGCATCACCTTTAAT
>DINS01000028.1:0-4824 GCA_002426015.1 Flavobacteriaceae bacterium UBA5534 | reverse complement strand
CGGTCATTATAAACTTTATATTCACTTGCGTCGCCACCATTTGCAACAATGGCTTTTTCAAGTTTCTTTTTTGTGAGAAGCAAATACTCTTTTCTACTTACATCCATATAGGGTAATGTATCATTATAGGTAATGAGCCAACTGTATTGCATAATCTTGTTTTTACTGTACTGCTGCCCCTCAACTTCTTCCATATAATACACCCCATCTTTTTTTTCTAGTCTTTTTTCAAGTTTTAGATAGCCTCTTAAATCGCTATCTGGAATTTCAGCAGCGTATAATCTCAAGTTATATAGGGCGTTTGCGGTAATCTGGCAGGTAGTTGGGGTGGAAACATCAATATAATATTTGGTTTTATCGCTACTGTTCTTATCACAGAGATACCTAAGTATGTACAGGTGGTATTGATAAGGATCTGCCATCCAATTTTTGCCTTCTCCGGGGTATTTTCCAAACACGGTACTATAAGCTATTTGGCAACCTTTTGGTTGATAGTTATCTGAAACTAATTGATGTAGATTGTTCAAAACTGCTTTTTCCTTTATCAAATCGCTAGCGTTAATATTTGAAATGGAGCCTTGTGGCCCTTTTTTCCAAGTACCAGGTAATTTGGCGAGTGCTTCTGGGGAGCAATTTTGGGAGAATGTTGAAACAGAAAAAACGATTACGGAAAGCAATACTATGTATTTCATGATTTTTATTTTTTTTCTAAAATTCCGGTAAGTCCCACTGAGCTTTTCCCGCTTATAAGACTGATTTGCCCTTTAACGCCAGCTTCCAATTGTAAATCTTTGATGGCGCCCACGTCACTGGCACTTCCGTCCTTGGTTTGAACGCCCACATTTACACCTGCCGCTTCACTGCCATCATTAATGACATTGGTGCCAACACTAACGCCAGCGGCTCCCTTTAGAATGACGTCTGTAATGCCCGAACGGTCTATTTCAACAGCAATTGAACCACCAACGGCAGCTTCAGCTTTTATGGGACCTAGATTTTTTTCCCCAAATGCTACGCCTGCACCAACTTCAACAGTACAATTCATAAACTGTTCGCTAAACGTGTTTTTGTTCATATCTTGCTTGAGCCCCAGTTTCACAAATTTTAAATCTAAGGTTGAAGTTATGCGGCTACAATCTGTACGAATGGTACCAACCGGTGTAGAGAGCTCGCTATGGTACATACAATGCACATCATCAAATTCCTGTAGTTTAGGACTTCCCGTTGCATCTTTTACCTTCACTTGGTCGCAAGAGCCGCCTATATTCTTAAAATACACGCGTTGTCCGCTAATTACGGAAAGCCACTGGATTTTTGCATTTATCTTGATAACTTCAAATACTTCAGGCCATTGGGTGTATTGATAATAATAAACATAATCATTGATTTTTCTTTTCAGGTGTTTTAGATAGCTATTATAAGATTCATCCAACAGGGCATTTGCAGAAGCCAGAAAGTTATTGCGAACAGCGTTTTGAGCTGCACAATGTGCTTCATAAGGGTTTGATTTTCCTTCACCAAAAAGATCCTTGAATTCCTCATTTATTTTTGCTTCATCAAACTCTAGCTTGGTTTCCAATTCTTCAATTTGCTTTAAGCTATTTAACAAAGCTTCATTGTTGGTTTTATACGAAAAATAGTCGCTTCCATCTTTGTCTTGCACTAGGTAACTTAACTTTGCCATTGCTTTAAAGGCTAATTTGGGGTATGGAGAAATGTATTCTCCCTGCTTGGATGCAGCCATGATACTATTCATTCTATCCTCTGTAATACTTCCCATTTCGGTTTCCAGTTGGCTTGCCTTCAATTTCAAAACACTTATTTCTTTGCTACATATTTCATTGAATTTGTCCCATTTTTCTTCAAGTTTGGCACTAAAATCGACCTTTATTGGTCTTTGTGGCCATGTAAATTTATCCAACCCAAGTGCGTCTTGAGGCATGCTTTCATTCCAGGGAATATCGTCTGGCGTTAATTTATATCCCAACTTTTCTAGCTTATTGGCTTTTTCCATGCTATACCCTCCTTTAACACTTCGTTTTACTGCTTCTATCGCTCCTTTGGAATTGCCTTTACTTTCTTCAATCGCACTCTTCGATAAATTGGCCTGCGGATGGTAACCATATATCCGGATGGTGCTATCCAGATACGTTTCTGCTTTAGCCATTTCACCCAGTCCAAACCATGCCTGACCTATATTATTAAGTATCGTGCTGTTTTTGGGAAATTGGTTATTTAGGTTGTTAAGAACGGGTATGGCCAATTCTTCAGCGCCACACATGGTTAACATAGCGNNGCTTTTAAATACTTATAAATTTCTTCCCCTTTACTTCGTACTTCTGGCGATAAACGCGACATTATTTTTTCATGGGTCGTTGATAGGTACTTTTCAATTGTTGCTGAAGTTAATGGAGCTTTTGAAATACTGCTTATTCTTGTAGCATCTTTTACGGGAACGATGCGGTTAGCTTCTTCCCAGGCTTGTTTTAGTTGTTTATCAGAAACGCCCGCTACCGTTTTTTGCAATGCCTTCATATTGGGCATTTTTATACCCATACTATCCATCATTTTTTTATCTTCTTCGCTTATTTCATCCATCCCTTGCTGCATTTCCTTNNATATCAATTTGATTTGATGGATTATTCTGCTTAATTATTATTTTGCCCATCATATCCATAATGGTTACACCGCTAATGGTATGATTTGATGGATTTCTTATAGTTAATAGGTTTTTTGCTGGATTTGGATAAATAGAAATGGGGTAACTTACAGCAATTGGGTCTTCTATGGAAAGTGCTTCAGTTGCTAATGCCCAAAGTTCTCTTCCATTGGGGCCATTATTTGCCGTAAAGTAAAGGGTGTTGCCAACAGTGGTTAAATTTGCTGGGGAAGAACTTTCTGTAAGGTATCTTATATTATATCCAATGGTGCCTTCAGGTGTGCNNTTGGTTCCAGATTCCGTACCATCACTTTTCCATACTTCGATACCATTAGGGCCATCGTTCGCCTGAAAGTAAAGTGTACCATTACAATTACTCAATGCGGTTGGATTGGAAGAATTAATACCAACCTTTAGGTCCTTAACCATTACTGTCCCTGCTTCGGTACCATCACTTTTCCATAATTCATAGCCATGGATGCCATCTTGAGCGGTAAAAAACAAGGCACCATTGACTTCTTTTAAATTCAAAGGAATCGAGCTGTAAGCTGTAGATCCGTTGTTTCCGGGATAAATGTCCTTCACCATGGCCGTACCGGATTCCGTACCATCACTTTTCCATAATTCCAATCCATTAACCCCATCGTTAGCTCTAAATAATACAATACCATAAACATTCGTAAAATATGAATTGGAAGGCAGTCCATTGCTTGCACCAGGATTTATGTTTTTTACCAATAAAGTACCAGCTTCTGTCCCATTGCTTTTCCATAGTTCATAGCCATTCGCCGCGTCAAATGCCCCAAAAAATAGCATGCCATCAATATTTGCCATATTAAAGGGGTAGGATGATTCTGTGCCTTGATTGATGTCCTTTACCATAAAAGTACCAGCTTCCGTGCCATTGCTTTTCCATAATTCGTAGCCATTAATACCATCATCAGCCATAAAATATACTTCATTGCCAATGCTTATTATTTCGGCCAATTGATTTGAATTATTATCAATGGTACTTGGATTGATGTTTTTTACCATAACCGTTCCAGCAGCTGTACCATCACTTTTCCATAGTTCGGGGCCGTTGATACCATCATTCGCTCTAAAAAACAATGTGCCATTAGCATTGGTTAATCGATCGACGTTTGAACTACCAATTCCCGGGTTAATGTCTTTTACTAAAACCGTTCCCGCCGTTGTGCCATCACTTTTCCAAAGTTCTAACCCCGTTGAAGCATCGAACACAGTAAAAAACAGGGTGTTGTTTACCGCCGTTAATTTAGAGGGATTTGATGAGGCAGTGCCTAGGTTAATATCTTTAACCATATAAGGTGTTTGCGAAAACAACAACAAACCACTGAATATGAAAAGAAATGCCATAATGTTTAATTTTGCTGTCATAATTTGATGGATTTGGTTGATTGTATTTTTNNGTTTTACTCCCTAGTGTTGGGTGATAGTTTCCGTTTTGGTCTTTCACTTCAAGTGTAAGTGAAATGCCTTCAATTCTCCAGGCATCTGCAAAGAAATTGGGGTCATAAATAATTTCGAAAACTAATCCACTGTTTTGTATGTTAGATAAATAATTTTTTGATGTATTGCCGTTATTAATGGGGCCAAGGCCCATTTCAGTATTTGAATTAATTTTCATTTCATTTTTAAGTTGACGGACTTCAAAAAGACCGAAATCTTCCCAACGGTCGCCTTTACTCTCATCATAATTTTTTTGATACAAACTAAACGATACTTTTGAAGGAAATTCCTTGTTGTCATTTCCAGTAAGGATATGTATTCTGGCCGATGTAATTCTATATATAGGCAAATTGGGAGCTGTTTTTTGTACATTATTTACTTGAGTTGGTGCCGGAGCCGGAGCAGGAGCAGGAGCTGGATCAGTCATCGTTTTTAAAGTTTGAGTTCTTTTTACGGGTTTTTCATAAAGCGTTGATTGAGCGTTCATATTACCTGTAATGAAAAAAACGAGTACTGAAATAGTTAGTAATTTTTTCATGATTTTTAAGTTTTGAATTTTTTTGCATGTACTGATGAGGTAAAGGTCTGGTTAAAAGCAAGTTCAAACAATCCCTTAAAAACAGGATTTTTATATAAGTTGAAAAATCATGGTAAAAGAGGATGTTTTTTATTATAATATTGTTGTTCTTTTGTTT
>DINS01000003.1 GCA_002426015.1 Flavobacteriaceae bacterium UBA5534 | reverse complement strand
GAACAAAGTTTTTTATGTTATCGCTGAGCACAAATGTACCATTCTGTCCTTTCAACGGTTGAGTTTTATCTGTACACAAGTCTAATGTTGCATTGAGAAACTTTGCGAGACTACTTGACTTAATCATAGTAACTTCCTCTTCTATATCATAGAAATACACCCATTCTGGACGTTCTCGGTCTCCATAATTATTACGGCTAGATATACTATGTAAATCTGAGAATAAAGCTTCTACGTCTTCAAGAGAATACTTGTAATTTGAATTATTAATATTCCCAGTAGTCATACATTTGTCACAAGGGCAACCTGCAAAATACCATAAGCTTTCTCGCCAAAATGCAACCATTATTATGATTTCCTCTACAACTTTAAAGAGTTGTTTGACAGTTGAAATTCCGTGTAAAATTGGAACTTGGATAGGTACCAAATACCTTCCCCAAATTTCATCAGGGACAACGGGATGACCTATATCAAATTGCTCACAAGAGATTCCTGATTTATAGAATCTCAAAAAAGAAGTAAACATCAGGCTTAAAATAACGTGCGCATCGGATCTGTCACCTGTATAAAAAACATCGTATGTTCTTTGAAGAAAATAAAATGATAAATTATAATTTTCATCTAATTGAAGAAAAAGTGTTATTCCAGAGGATTGATCTGTAAATATCCTAAAGTAATTATCTTCAGCGATTTCAATTGTTAAGTGATGTTTTTCACATAAATCTTCAATAATTTCTTTTAGTTTTTGTATTTCTTCAGCGTTGTCTATTTTCATTTAAAGCATTAATGTATTGCACGTTTTAAAACTCATTTTACCCAAGATAAATATAACATTATCCTATCAAGAAAGTAAATCATAATTTAGATTTATAGGACCACTCTTTTGATTAACTAAATATAGACTTTACATCACTATAAATTTTTTCAAAATTGGCTGCCAAATCTACCCGAGAAAATTGGTTGGATTCTGTTGGATGTTCTCGTTTAAAACTTGGTAATTTGAATTGCACCTTTTTATCCTTCCCATCAGCATAAGTAATAAACTCGCCCTGCTTTAATCTAAAAAATACATCAGCTCTAATTTTTGGGATTTCCTTTTCACCTGTTGTAATTCGTGTGTCAAAATCCAAGTTGTGTCCTCGACTGATACTTTTTGTTGGGTCTTTGATGATTTCAAAAAAGCGCTCGTAATATTTAGCTGTGTCTGGGTCATTTACCTTACCGAAAAACTGATAGGATAGATTGCTTAAAATTGCTTTGCTTGCCTTATCGCCATACATCATATCGTTTTGGATTTTGTCCTGCATAACGTAAATGGTTGCAATATCATAACTACGCAGTGTTGCCGGAATACGGTGCATATTCAAAAGGCGAATGGTTGGTGCTTCTTCCATCAGCAAAAAAGAAGGTTTAGAATTTCGAACGCTCATTTGTTTGGTAATGGTGTGAATAATGGTTGCAATTACTGGTGAATAAGACGTTTCAAATTTTGGATTGTTTACGATTGAAATTACTGCTGGATTTTCTGAACTATTGATGTTGAGCGGCACTTCATCTGCGGACAATGCCATAAAAATGCGCTGTGTACTAATTCGTTTCAGAGCATTTGCCAAAGTACTTTTCACACCAGCTGTTTGCCTATCCGAATCCTTACCACTAATAAAAGCATCTGCCATAGCTCTTGAAGTCGTATTAGTTTCTAAAAACTGTATAAGGCTATCCGTATCCAATAATTGATAAATGGCAATTAAATGTGGTAGTGTGCAAAACTGCGGATAGGTGGTTTTCAGTTTCCAAATCAAACCACCTATCAATCCTTCAGCAGCATCATTAAAGAATTTGGTTGTTCCAGTTGTTCCTGACTCCCTTTGTTCCAAAAGGTTTTCGATTAACACTCTTGACACCTCATTGACACTTTCCTCATTCTCCAAATAACGAGGCGCAATAGGATTTACCCTATGGATGATTTTATCAATGGAAATGACCTTAAAAGGGATATCTCCATCCTTAAAAAGCGGATAAGCCATTTCGGTCAGTTCAAAGTCTTTGTAATCGTGGATAATTCCGCAAAAGTTCTCTTTCCGAAAGTGTTTCAGAAATCCATAAACAACGCTTTCGGTCTTTCCACTTCCTGCAGAACCGATTATGGATGCACCACGCCTAATATTATCTAGTTTGAAGTTTCCTTTATTCGTAGAAAAACTGACCCGATATTTAGTATTTCTATTTTGTGCGTTTTCAGTTTTATGCAGAAAAACATACAGTCCTGTATTAATTAGCATAAGAGGACAAACCAAATACAATAATATCGATACTAATTCATTTCCTTCAGAAATATACAAAACGAGAAATGAAAGCATAGTGATATTTATTAAGAATGCATATTTACTTACGCGAAACATCGAATAGAAAACAATACTGGTCAAACCAATGATTGAAAGTGTTGTTAAAAGATTGTCTATTTCCATACTCACTATATTCCTATTGAACTTGATTTAATTGCTATTTCTGCACCACGCCTTAATCGTTTGAAAACACGAAGTGCAATTTGAGCCTGAGTAATAGGAATACTTGGAACGATTGGCAATCCCGTTTTCGTCATCATTTTGAAAGCCAATGCTCTTTGGTTAGCTGGTAATTTCATCAAGGCAGCAAAGTAGAGCTTGGGGTTTTTAACAAAATCCTTTCGTGCCTTATAGGTCTCTGCAAAGTTGCGTTTATAACCAAAAGTCTTGTCAAACGTCTTTTCCGCATTCTCAAAAAATTTATCTCTGTCAAAACCACGTTTTACGTTTTTACCGTGCATTTCAACTTCCGAAGCTTTGTGTTTACTTCCTGGAGAAAGACTGATTGAATTGGAAGCATCTTTTCTGCTCACGATGATATGGATATGACTTTGATTTCCCTCTTTTAGCATTCCCTGGACAATCCGTTTTCCATTTTGCTGATGTGGTGCTTGACGTTCCAGTTTGGCAATTTCTTTTTGTAATTTTCTAATGTTTCCTTCAGCTCGTCCTTCTTGGATATTTCGGATATCTGTTTTGAGCTGAAGTATTTTTGTTGCAAAGGGTTGGTTTTCCTTTATCTGAAAATCTGTTCCCTTAAAGGTCCGTTGATGTTCAATTTTGGCGTAATATTTTATATCGTTTATTGAAATTGGTCTTCCATTGATTTCCCGATTGAAGCTGGCAACATAATCCTTCATCAATTCACGAGTGTAGGTTTTTAAGTCTTGACTATTGTTCTGAAGTTTACGCAATTCATATTTTGAAGGACTGACTGTGATGGAATAAAACTTGGGTTCTTTCTTTTTCAATTTTGCGGTGTTTCCATCAATTTCTTTGACCACTTCTTCAGCAGAAATCTCATCGCCATATTGATTAAAAAAATGTTCGATATCCTGTTGTTCCAAACCTTGATTTTCTTTCTCTAAATACCCAACAAAATCTGCTGAACTCTGTGAGTAATTTGTTCCTAATTTCTGTGGTGTTATGGTTATATACATAGCTCAAAAAATTTAGATTTGATTGCTTGGATTTTGCTTTTCGCGAAAGCGTACTTCCTTCTTTTCTTCAGCATATTTTTTTTCCAAAATAAGTGGCTTTTTAGTCGGCTCTTCGGTCTCAAAAAGGGATTGAATCATAGCGACGGTAGGTTTGGTTTGCGTCTTTTCGACATCCCGCATTATAGCAATGACCGCATTGATTCTTTTGAGCAACTTGGCTTCAATGGTGCGTCCTGTTGGACCTAATTTTTCCTTTGGCGAAATTTCATTGTAGAAGAAAAAATCGAGCATTGTGGACATTGCCTCGGTGTGCGATTTGAAGTAAGTACGTGAGAATGTTTGGAAGCGTTTTGCAGTTTCTTTTTTAAATCTAATTCCAGTAAATGAGTCCATATTTCGCCGATTTGTCGCAAAATCTTCCCTAAAAATGGGCGTTTTCAGCCCGTTTGTCGCAAATCGCTGATTGTTAAGAAATTAGAATATAATTAATTGTCTGATTATCAGTTAATTAAAAACGAAAAGGAATCCGTAACATCGCGCAGCGTGTTACCCTCTTGCTATTCCTTTTCGTCACGCGCAAGCGTGACAAAAATCCATACAATCCGGCTAAAGAGCCGATTGCCATTTTCAAGGAAAATGATTTTCCGTTATGTTATTTTTCGATGTGCAAGGGTATCGGCGAAAGTCGAAAATTGGGATAACCTTACTTTAATTTGTGTGCTGAATTTCAGCATTGTAAAGATACATTTTTTTTCTTGATATGATATTAATAAAAAAACAAAACACCTCTGAAATTTCAGAGGTGCTGACTAATTAAGTTTGGAAATTCATATGTTGAAAACATATTTATACGAATATAAATTCCGAAGTGCTTCTTCTTCAATCATTGTTTCAAAATTGGTATGATTTTCATTTACGTATTTGCGAATAGCTTCGCCAAATTTTCGTTTCACATCTTCTTTGGACGTTTCCAAAAGTCGGTTCTGAGTCTCTTCACTCAAATCTGTAAAATTGAGATATACCATAGCTTCCTACTTTACAAAATTCCATTATCCGAAAAACTATAATAATTCCCATCTGGAATTAGTATCAAGTGGTCAAGAAGTTTTATATCGAACAGTTTCGATGCGTTCTTAATCTTGTTCGTCAACCGCTTGTCTGCTTCACTTGGCATTAACTTGCCACTTGGATGATTATGCGTTAGTATGATGCCTACAGATAGAGATTTTAGAATGACTGCAAATAAAATTCTTACGTCAACTAAGGTGCCAGTGATTCCACCTTGAGAAATTTGGTACACGCCTTTTACCTTGTTGCTGTTGTTTAATAATACAACCTTAAAAGTTTCTTGTAATGCGATTGTATCTTTATCCCAACCTTCAAAAAGTAGTTCAGCCGCATCTTGAGAATTGGAAATTTTTTGCCACGAAGAGGACTTTAAACCTCCTTTGTAACTAATTTTTATTTCATTAACTTGTGCTTTCATTGTACATTTTATTTAAAGTGTGAATAATGAAAAAGAGGGCGCATCTTTCGACGGTTACGCCCTCTTTCATTTCTGTGATTACTTGTCGTCTTTGCTTCCAAGTAATAGGATTTCATCGGCTACAACTTCCGTAACATAGCGTTGTTCGTTATCATCAGTTGTGTAGCTTCGGGTTTTTAGCTTTCCCGATATTCCAACTTCTTTTCCTTTAGCAACATACTTCTCTACAATTTCAGCAGTCTTGCCCCAGGCTACAATTGTATGCCAATTCGTATCTGTTTGCTTTTCGCCTTTGCTGTCTTTGTAATACTCATTTGTGGCTAATGAAAAGCGGGCTACTTTCTTTCCGCTTTCGAGGTTCGTAATGGTTGGTTCTTGTCCAACGTTTCCAATCAACTGTACGTGATTTCTAATAGTACTCATAATAAAATATTTAAGTGATTTATATTTCCCCTATTGATTTAAAACAGATTAAATTTTAAGGGGTGTTTGTTCTTTTCTTTCGTGCACCGCACAATGGATAGAGTGGGTTTTGTCAAGACTTTTAGGGTAAAATCAGGTGTGTTTGCGACGTAGTAAAATCCTTGGATTTTCAAGGAAGTAGAAGCCTTATTTTTCACTAAAACTCGTATAGTCTTGACAAGTTCCATAAGGGCATTAGCAATTCTTTTAAACGCAGTTGCGTTTGAGCGTACCGACAGTTAAGCGAAATAAGTAGCTGGGTTTAATCTAGAGTTGGTTATGTCGTGCCTGTTTTTCGCTGTACCGAAAAACAACAAAGGCTTTATCCATTATAAACCCCTTAAAATGTGCAAGGCAGCGATTCGGTTTTAAGAATTTTCGAGGAAGCACTCAAGAAGGGCTTACCGCAAATTCTGTTAAGAAAACCGAAGTGATGGCTTTCCGATGAAAAAGCGGACTAAATTCACAATTTTGGCTTGGGAATGTAGTGTTCCTTCCCAGAGCATCGGGAAGGGTTAACAGAATGGAAAGCTGAAATTGGGGATTGTGTCCAAGACTAGTGTAGTGAAGCTCTTTGCACGAAATGAAGTGATTGCCTGCCTTTTTCGGCAGGTAGGGGTGGAATGTAGGGGAATGTGCTGAATGGGTATTGCAGACAATTATCTATAATACAAATGGTTGTAGTGGCAGGTTATATCTTTTTGCTACTTTTTGCATAAGGGTTAAAATCTATGGCAAGTTGAATCCAGTTTTCTAAATCCTTATCGGAATCAATTCCAAGTGAATTAACAAATACAAAATCTTTTAGTGGTTTTCCTGTAAGATTAAATTCAGAGCAAACACTTTTCTTTAATGCTGAATTTACAGCTGTTTTACCTATACGAGCTACCAATCTGTTTTTATTTGTTGATTTGTCAATGTCTATACCCACACACATTTTATCATCCATATAAAAACTATATCCTCCCATAAATTTCCTTCCAGCGGTATGGATTCCTTTTTTATGAAATATTCTTTCAATACGCTCTTTTAAAAACTCATCAAATGCCATAATAATTTTGAAAAAAAAATTGCCTTGGGAGCTCTAGAATCACCAAGGCAATTTAAAATTTACCTACATATCAAATGCTTTTAAAAATTCTCTAGGGTCGTACCATAGTTTTTCTTTTGTTATTACACCACCCTCAACTGACATCCAATCTACA
This sequence comes from Flavobacteriaceae bacterium UBA5534, assembly GCA_002426015.1. GTDB lineage: Bacteria > Bacteroidota > Bacteroidia > Flavobacteriales > Flavobacteriaceae > Aquaticitalea. The sequence goes on along the minus strand of DINS01000003.1, from coordinate 96,220 downwards.
AAACTTTGCACCAATGTGTCGCCATTTGGTGTACCCATAGTCATTTCATAAATTGTAATTATATCATTGCCGTCTTGTACTTGTTTGAAAACTTTCCAGCTTTTATGAAATGCACATAATGGTTTTAACATAGCGACAAAATTGTCTCTTCCTTTCATTGACACTGCTGGACCTTCAAATGAAAAGTTTTCTGAAAGGTATTTTTCCATTCCTTCTCCTTTGTTCTCGTTGCAAGACTTATAAAAGTCATTGACTACTTGTAAAATTTGTGTTTGTTTTTTGCTCATTTTAATACTTTTAGATATGATTAATACTATTTAGACAAATGAGCTCATTAATTCGGACGAGAATTTATGATTTTTTTTCAAGATTTTTTTCTATCGACCACTTCTCAGAGTTTTCGAGCATATACGTATTTAAGATTGAGTTTTTTGAATTTAATGGGTCAATGCCTTCTACTATTTCAAGACGCAATTGAAGTAGATATTGTTTATTCGGATGATTACCCTCTTGAACTAATTTAAGTTGCTGAGCTTTAATATGAGCATTCTGTTTTGGGTTCAGAGCACCAGTTAAGGTGGTGCATTGATGACAAGTTCCTTCTTTATTAACAAATGCACATCGATTATCAAAAATATCTATCATATTCTTTCGAGCTTCAGCAAGTGAATGTTTTACAATTCCTTCGGTATATCTAGTTATCTCCACTATGTCCCTTACTCTAAAACCATAAACATCTTTAAGTAACAGACAAATTTGTTGTTTTAATAGTAATGTTTTGTTCATACAGTTAAAACAGTAATTGATATGTTCTTTTATTTCGTATTCACTTTCCGGTGTTTTTTTGAAAACTTTTTTAAAATCATACCAGTGCTTAGATGATGAAGAGTGCAATGAGGCACCTTTATCCTGAAAATTTGTAGACCAACGTTTTTTAGTTTTAAGATGGTTTTTGGATAAGTTTAATGCAATTGAAAAGACCCAAGTCCTGAATGTCGATTTTCCTTTGAATGAGTCAATCTTTTCAGAAACTTTGATAAAGGTATTTTGAACAATATCTTCGGTATCTTCTCGATTTGTCAATAACCTAAATACAAAAGAAGCCAATTCATCTTTTAATTTTATAAATTCTTTTTCAAATGTATTTCTCATCTTTTAATTGGCCTCAACTTGTTATATCAAACAAATATAATTTTTTGCTCTGGCTATAATGGATTTTCCAGGTCTTTTTTTAGTGGAATGCAAGGCGGACTTAATTCTTAATTTTGGCTTGGGAATGAAGTATTCCTTCCTAGCATAGCGGGTAGGGTTAACGGAATGGAAAGCTGAAATTGGGGATTGTGTCCAAGATATTTGTAGTCAAGCTCTTTTCCCGAAATGAAGTGGTTGCCTGCTTTTTTCGGCAGGCAGGCGTGGAATGTAGGGGAATGTGCTGAGAGGGATACAGATGTTTTACTCTGGAAAAAGTAGTGCTGCTCTATCCAATAATTCTTTTGGTGTTCTGGTGAGCTTTGCTGTTTCGACCTTGTTATCCAAAAAGAATGAAAAAGGTTTGTATGATGATTTTAGCATAGCAATTCCCTCTTCTTCAGATTGTGGTTTTGGTTTGGCTTTCGACAATTCAAACCTTAGATAATCTTCTTGGTATTCCATTAGTACATCCCATAATTTTATTTTTTTGGATTGAAGAGCTTCTTTATTGAACATTAAGGTATCAATATCTATAATGACCAAATCTTGAACTCTGGAAATATCCAGGCCACTTTCCTCCAACTTAGTAAGCTCATCCTTGAACCAACTATTAACTATACTGTTTGTGCCCGCTGTATTGAACATTCTGTAATGCACGACCAATACAGGTCTGATAATTCCTTTTTTTAATGGAAACTGCGGGTCATAGGTTGCTTCACCTTTAAGTAGAGTTTCAATATTTGCTGCAAGCTGTCTAACAGCTTTTGGTTTGCCCTTTTCGTTTTCAAATAACTTTAATCTGAGTTCTTCTTCAAGCACAGTATAATCTGGACTTGTTTTTGATTCTTTCGATATCAAAATATCCTTAGATTCAAATAGCATTGCTCGTTTTCCGTTTCTGATATAGTAGTCAGGCGCACCATCCATCAACTCGTCAAGCTCTTTTCCTGATTTTTGAAGGTATCGATTTCCAAAAATTTCTTTCAGCAAGGTATCGAGAGCATATTGCTCGCTATATTCATAAGTTTTAAGTCCGTATAGCCCTTTTACCCTTTGGTCATCCGGAAGTTCATCATTGATTAGTTTTAATCGAAAATACAGGCCATTATAAATCATCTCGATTACAAAAAGTGGTGAAATAATACGATATTTCAAGTCCTCTACTTTGTAAAGCGGTTTACTCCTCAAAGTCACGAAATCAAGTTCTTCTGCTATATCGTCTGACGACAAAATGTGTTTATCTATAAAATCTTCGTGGGCTGGGTCTTCAAGATGGATTTCTGTATGGGTCTCTTTATCTTTCATTAAAACCGAATAAGTTATACCGAGAAGACGTCGCAAGTATTCATTATAATTTTCAACACCATAGTGTTCGTAAAAGGCTATTAGTAAAGGTTTACATCGCTCAATACCAGAAAGGAATTCAAAATAGGATAAGGCACGTAAGAACTGACACGTAAACACCTTGTCTGTTCTGTAATTTATAAAATCATAATTATGAAATTGCAACATAAGCAAAGCCTGTGCAGGTGTAAATTTTATACCAGATTTTTCATCGGCCTCACTTTGCGCAATACCTCTATCGGTAAATGCAACTTGGTTGAGATGTAGGTACGCTTTAAACATATCGCGTTCCATTTCCTCGTTGGTTTTTTCTGTTTCAATATCTTCGGAAACATTATCAAAAACATATTCAAAAAACAAAAGACTACTGCCAACGTATGGAATTTCATAATCACCTATATCGTATTCTGCCTGTGCCACATAGTTCACTAAATTTTGATATGCGTCTTGAGCAAAATCTTGATTCCCCTGCGAAAAGAACATATTCATAAAAGCGACAACATCGCTGTACTTAGATTTTTCCGTATCAAAACCAAGAAAGTGAGACCCTGTTTTTAGCAAAGTCTCGCGACTTATCCCACTCAGATATTCATCTAAAGATTTTCGCTCTTCCTCAGGGAAACAAGCTTCAAAAGTTACTCCTAACTTAAACTGCATCTGCTTTTTCATTTATATTTACTAAAACTTCTTCATTGATTTCTTTCTCTGTAATGTGAGTCCATAATTTGGCATAATTGATAACTTTACCTTCGTAACCTACTTGTTTTAAAAGTAAAACGCCAATAAGAAAATGAAGCCTCAGACTAAGATGCAGAGCATCCTTAAATCTTTGGTCTTCACTTTCCAACTTCAAAAAACTACCGTGCAAATAAGAATTTCGTAATTTGATTACTTTCTTCTGTTCTGCACTTAATTTATAACCGATAATGTCAAAGGATTTTGCCAATTTGTCTGCATTTGGCGGACTGTTAAGCCTATCGATGTTTTTGAATAAAACGTCTAAGTTGATTTCTTCATCCAATAATCCATTCTGGACTTTTTTATCTTGAATCATCACCTTGATTTCTTCAATTAAATCATTAGCTATCTTTTGGTCCTTTATTGGATTTAGTCTTTCTGTTTTGTTCTTAACCGTACCAGCCAAATAGCTTGTGATGGCTTCCAACGCGACATAGTAGTTGGGTATTCTAATTTCCAAGGTTGCCGTATTGCCTAAAATGTAAAGCAAAGCTGCTCTTTGTAGTCTTTCTTCTTTCGAAAACAGCGTAACAAGTCTGGAAAACACCTTGGCAGATACATCTATTACACCATCATATAACTTTTCTTTTTGAGCTTCGGATATCATTCCTTTTTCATCCCTTTCAAAATCTTCATCAACCATTCTAACCGAGTACGGATTTGTTGTTATAAGTGGCTGATTGGAAAATACAGATGAACGCATTGATGTAAATTCAATATTTAACGGTTTTTCAAATGTTTTGCTATCAAAGGCGAGCACAAAGCATTCGTTGAGTACCAAATCCCCTTTTAAAAATCCGATGGCCAGCAAAATGTTATAGCAATACTTCTGGAATGTTTTTTTGGTTATTGGTTTCAAGCAATCAATGAAGAATCGATAGTTTCCTTCATTTTTACGGTTCAAGAGGTCAAAATCATAATCTTCAACTTTGTACTCAAACATCGTAGCCCAACCTTTTCCTACTGTATAAAATGTTTTCTGAAAATCTTTTAAATCCAGTTTGTTTTTTTGTCCTACTGGCACAACGCATCGATAGAATTTTTCTTGATTTTCGTTTTGATTTTTTTCAGTCGTAAATCCATTGATTGTGCCTTTCGATAGCTTAGCAGAATCTTCTAAATAGTTGATGTCATTCACGAAATAGTTACTGCCATCTAAATACAGAGTACGATTTTTATTAACCAGACTAAAAGAATAAGAACGTTCAAAATGAATTTCTTTATGGGTCTGTAAACCTTTGAGAATTGCGGAAGTGGTTTCAAATTCATATTCACCATCGCCTTTGGCAAGCATTAAAGTTCTTCCATTCAGATGATGGCCAGGCGCACTAAAAACATAGGTATGGCCTTGAGAAAGATGTTCTATTAAATCTAATGTTTTTTTAAAATATTTTGTTTTTAGGTTTTTCATAGCAAATGTGGTATCAATCTGTAAGAAGTGTTACTGCTTTATACCAATAATAAAATATGGACTTATCCGGTTGTCGTTTTAATTTGTTCAAGAATACCCAATCCTCTTTTTCAATGGTAAGTTCGTTTATGTCTTGTCCTTCGTAATATTCGATTTCTTTTATCTCATCTTGTAACAAAATCGCGTTCAAATAAGCTACTCTGGCCGAAGCTGCAAGAGCTTCCTCGATTCTGAAATTACCCGTCATAAGAAAAGCACTTCCAAAACTTCGTATGCCACGGTTTAATTCCTCGAACTTCTTTTTTGTTTCCTTGGTTGGGTTACGTTCCCTTTTGGCGATGATGGCACAGGTGTTTAAGCTATCCCAAAGCACATCTGTTTCTGTTAGCTTTCTTTTGCCGAAATCTTTATCGGAACTACGATAGGATAGTTCTGCTTTCGCGAAAGCGTAAAAACTTGTTTTAACAATAGACATATCTGTAATGTTTTCAAACAACTTTCCTAAATCGAACAACTGCTTACAGATTTCCATTGTAAATAACTGGTTGCCCTTATAATATGGAATACCAATGGTCTCTGGTGCAAAAGCAGTAAGCTTATCGCCACAGATAGAATTTACCGAAGGTGTGGCAATTGATATGATAGGCTCATCAACCGATAGCCAAGGAATCTCAACGGAAGATTCTATAAGTTCTGGATAATGTGGACTGTCAAAAAGTATATCCAACAGAATGGTCCCAGGAACGTTTGGGTTGTAAACCGAATCAAATTCAAAAGTATAATGTGCCTTTGGAACGCCTTCTTTATAACTTCGGCGTTCATTCAAAGTGTGGCTTTTAAAATGTGAATTGGCAACAACCGCATCAAGAATTTTTTCCAACGGTTCACGCTCTGTACTTGATATGATATCGATATCGATTGAAAACCGATTGCCCGCTTCAAGTAAAAGAACAAGCGACGTACCGCCTTTAAAGACAAAATCAAGTCCTTCTATCTTTAGATGTTCTAACAAAGAAAATGCGTGAACCATTTTTTCCAAAATAGTCACATTAATGCCTTTATGTTCTTTTTTTGCTCGGAAAGTATCCAACCATTCTTTTGTGAAGCTTTTGTTTTCAATCATTGATGATGTCCTCTAAAATATTCGGTATGTGATTATTCATAAATTGCTTGATTTCCAGTTCTTTCTTTCGTCTTTTCGCATAACTGAAAAGTTTTGTGAAATTAATATTGTACCGCTCAAGTATCTTTTCATAAATGTTTATGAGTTCAGAGCCTTGGTAAAAATGGAACAGGTTTTCATCTGCAAACAAATCCACCATTATTTTTTCAAGTGAGGCGACGGGAACTGCAATTTTTTTGTTTTTCAACTTATTTATGGGTGCTCTTGTAACAAGACGCTTTATGACCACAGGAACAGCACTCTCGGAAATGTAGAACTCAATTTCCTTGTCATCTGGATTCAAGAAAAAATTCATTTTCAAGGAGTCATTTAGATAGTAATAGACTGATTCGGTAAATTCCTTCTCTACTTCCACAACAATCATTTGGTTGGACACTTGATGCTGTGTGAATTCATTGAGCCATTGGTTTTCCCATATAGCATATTGGATTTCTTCAAACCTTTCATTGGTCTTTCGTACTATTTTTAGAACGTTATCAGACAATACCGGTTTATACTTTGGTTTATAGGATATAACATAAACACCACGACCAATAGTCTTGATGATGTCCTTTTTCTTCAGGTCATAAATTCGCCAACTAAAGGTACTTTCCTTCAAATCTGGTTCAAAGTCCAGATAGAACTGAAATAGTTCGTCCCTATCAAAAGAACCACGTTCCTTAAATGCTTCTATAAGTTTATTTTCTACAATCTTTGGCATAACCTTTATATCAAAACTTTGCCAAAAATACAAAAAAGTGGCGAATATTTGAAAACTAATTATTGCCACTATATAAATAAAGTGGTAAATATTTGAAATTATAGTTAGAAATGGTATTCAAAACTGACTTAACTCTAAAGAATGTATATTGGCAATGAAGTATTTACCTCTTTTATTTAGAAATGCAGGGAAAGGTGCTGAGGGGATTTGACAAACGATTAAACAAAAAAACCTTCTTATCCTGAATAAGAAGGTTTTTATGTTACCATAATGAACTGTTTATTTTTCTTTCTTTAACACCAATTGATACACGCAAGGAATAACAACCAAATTCAAAATAGTCGCCGATAACAATCCTCCCAGAATAACAACTGCCATCGGGCTTTGTATTTCACTTCCTGGTTCGCCACCTTTTAAGGCCAAGGGTATCAAGGCCAGACCTGTAGTAAAGGCAGTCATCAAGATTGGATTCAATCTATCCAAAGCTCCGGTTTTAATCAACTGAAACCCTTGGATACCTTCCTTTCGTAAATCTTCATAACGTGATACCAATAATATACCGTTACGTGTAGCAATCCCGAAAAGGCTTATAAATCCTATGGTTGCTGCAATACTGATGATTCCTGATGTGAAATACACAATTAAGATTCCACCTATTAATGCCAAAGGCAGGTTTATCAAAACAACAAATGCCAGTTTTACATCTTTGAATTCATAATAGAGCAACAGAAAAATAATTGCTATGGCAAGGATAGCCGTTATCATAAGCAATTGTGATGCCTTGGATTCACTCTCAAACTGTCCGCCATATTGAACGCGGTAGCCTTCTGGCATATTCACATTGTTTGCAACCACTTCCTTAATTTCGTTGACTGCACCTCGTAAATCACGACCTTGAACATTGGCAGCCACTACAATTTTACGTTGCACATCTTCACGATTGACAGTATTCGGACTACTCACGGATTGAATGGTTGCCAATTCACCTAATATGGTTTGTCCACCATTAGGCAAACTGATTAAGGTATTGTTGATGTTCTCAATATCATCTCTGAATGGTTTTTCGTAACGTACTACCAAATCAAAACACTGTTGTCCTTCATAAATTTCGCCAGCTTCTTCTCCTGCAAAAGCAATATCTACTTGCTCCATTAAATTGCCAACGGTCATTCCATAAGCCGAAAGGATTTGGCGTTTGGGTTGGATGCGTATTTGTGGCACTTCAATTTGTTGGTCAACCGCAACATCTGCCAATCCATCAATATCCTTGATGTTTTGCTCTACACTTTTGCCTACTTCAAAAAGACGCTGTAAATCTGAACCAAAAATCTTTATAGCAATATTGGCACGTGTTCCAGAAAGCATATGGTCAATTCGGTGTGCGATGGGCTGTCCCAATGTGATATTGACACCGGGTGCGATGCTCAATTTATTCCGGACTTCCTCAAAAAATTCTTCCTTGGTTTTATCTTCGAGAACAAAAGGAACATCAATTTCCGAAGCATTAACGCCTTGTGCGTGCTCGTCCAGTTCGGCACGACCTTGTCTTCGGGTTACTACCTCTACTTCGGGCATATCCAGTAATAGGGTCTCTATCAACTTACCGGTCTTATTGCTTTCTTCCAAAGACATTCCGGGCGGACCAACGACACTTATCACTAATGAGCCTTCATTAAATTCTGGCAGAAAACTTCTACCCAATTGGGTTAACACTAAAAGACTTATGATAAAGGCAATTACTGTAGTGCCAATAATGGTTTTCGGAATTTTGGTCGCACGTTCCAAGAGGTTGCCATAATGTTTCTGTAACCAACGTTCCACACGGGTTCCTTCGGATTGTTTCTTCAACAATTTTTCATTGTTCAACAAATAGGAACACAAAATAGGTGTTACCGTAACAGCGACAATCAAAGAAGTTAAAACAGAAGTAACGAATGCGATTCCCAGCGGTTGCAATAAACGTCCTTCCATTCCGCTTAAAAAGAACAAGGGGACAAATGAAACGATGATGATAAGTGTAGCGATGATGATAGAACTTCGTATTTCCACGGAAGCATCTCGCACAACCGTAATTGTCGATTCCCGTTCTGCTTTTGGTTTTCTGATATTTTCGCGAAGGCGTTTATAGACGTTTTCCACATCAATAATGGCATCGTCCACCAAAGCACCAATGGCGATGGCCATACCGCCCAAACTCATTGTGTTGATGGTGTAGCCTAACCATTTTAAAATAATGATGGACACCAATAATGAAATTGGAATTGCCAACAAGGAAATTAAGGTCGTTCTCCAATTCATTAAAAAGATGAAGAGGATAATCATTACAAAAAATGCACCTTCTAAAAGGGTCATATTTAGATTGCTAATGGAAGCATCAATAAAATCGGACTGTCTAAAGATTTGACTTTTAATATTGACACCTTTTGGCAAAGTTTTTTCCAAATCGGCAATGGCTTCATCCAATCGGTCCGTCAGTTCCAAGGTGTTGACATCGGGTTGTTTTGAAATGGTCAGAATTACTGCTGGATTTGCATTCAATGAACCATCTCCAATTTTATCGGCAGCACCTATTTGAACCGTTGCCACATCTTTTATTTTGATGGTTTGACCATTCACTTCCTTGAGAACAGCCTCCTGTAAATCCTCAATTGCATAAGCTCTACCACTACCTTTTATGATGTATTGATTACCGTATTGATTAACAATACCACCTGGTGCATTTTGATTTGCTTCCTTTACGTGTTCTACCAATTCTGAAAGGCTCACATCATAATGCTTCATTTTTTCAGGATTGGCAAATACTTGGTATTGTTTGTAATCGCCACCGATGACTACCACATTTGCAATACCGCCAATCGCTTTTATGCGTGGTCTGATTGTCCAATCCGATAAGGTTCGTAATTCCATTGGCGATAAACTATCGGACGTTACGCCCAATAACATTATTTCGCCCATAATGGATGAAATAGGTGCCATCGTGGGTGCGCCAATGCCTTCGGGTAAGTTTTCCCTAACCATCGGGATGCGTTCACTTACAATTTGGCGCGCCCGATAAATATCGGTTCCCCATTCAAATTCTATCCAAACAATGGAAACTCCTGCTGCTGATGACGAACGGATTCGTCTCACATTTGGCGAACCGTTTAAGGCTGTTTCCAATTGATAGGTTACTAATTTTTCTACTTCTTCAGATTCCATTCCGTGCGCTTCGGTAAGAATGGTTACCGTAGGTGCTGTAAGGTCTGGGAAAACATCTACATTCATCGTTCGGGCATAATAAATACCCAATACACTCAATGCAACCGCTCCCAATAAAATGAGCAATCTGTTTTGAAGTGAAATTGATAATATTTTGTTTAACATTTCTCTTCGTTTTTAATGTTCGTGACCGTGTGCAGGTGTTGAACCAGACATCGAAGCCATTTTAACTTGATATGCTCCTGTGGTTACTACCACTTCGCCAACTTTTAAGCCTTGAATAATTTCTACATTCTCGCCATTACGCTTTCCTATTTTCACAGGTCGTCTTTCAAAGCTTTCCCCTGAAAGCTGTACGATGACGGAATAGCTTCCATAATCTTCCAATAAGGCATTCACAGGAATCGTTGTATTTTGAGTAGCATTTCCCATTGCAATTTGAACAGGTGTTAAGCTTCCTACTGGCATATCGACCTCTGCATTTACCTGTGCAAAAACTGAAATCAATGGATTTTCACGCTCCACATCTTTACCAATGGAAAGAATCTCTCCTTCGGCATCTGTAACATCTACCCATTGTCCGCCGCTCGTTTGATACCAGATTCCCTGTACGTTCTCCATTGTTAGTCCGTAGTTGGGTGCTAACTGGGTTTTCAATACTTTGGATTGATGTGTCCCAATAGCTACCAATGCTTCGCCTTGCGCCACATAATCGCCATTGGAAACCGTAATGGATTTGATAAAGCCATCAAAAGGCGCACGAATTTGTTTACTACCTCCCGAAACGCCTGATGCCAATGATTGATAATTGGCTTTGGCTATTTCAAAATTGCTCTCTACTTTTTCGAATTCAGATTTTGGGACAATTTTAGATTCGTAGAGCTCTCTCTTTCTTTCATATTCAGATTTGGCCTGTTGAAATTTCGCTTTCGCGGAAGCGATATCAGTACTCAAATTATTGGTTGCCAAACCTTGGCTATTCAAACTCATTAAAAGCTGACCTTTTTTTACCGCTGTACCTTCTGTGAGATTACTTACTTTAAAATCTACCACACCATTGGACTTTGCCGCCAAGGACTTTACAGAACCGGGCGAAGGCATCCAAACACCAGAGGTGTTGATGACATCGTAAATTTTACCTGAAACTACGGGCGCGGTCTGAAAATCGATTTTCCAAGCCTGTTCTTTCAAAAACGAAATGCTCCCATCATCTTCGGCAGTACCTAAAGCTTGTATGGCTTCGTCTGTATTGGCATACACCGTAACATCATCAATCGTTATTGTATCTGAATAGTCTGGCGTTTTCAGTTCAAAAACCAATTGATACTTACCAGCATCTTTAGGTTGAATGGCAGGCGAGAATATGCCTGGGGATGAAGGTGTTTCGGCAGTATTGCGAATACCATTATCGCCTTTAATCAAACTGACCGTAACCGAACCTTCGCGAACAGGCTGGTGCTTGTCCAAAACCGTAAAATGGGCTGCAAATCTGCTTGGATTACCGACTATTAAGGCTGGGAATTCTACAAACAGTTCGGTCTTATCCGTCCAAAGGGTATGAGATAGGCGTGGAATTTCTTCTCCCGCGTGACTACCATCTTCATTATGTGCGTGTGCATCTTCTGCCTTGTTATTACAAGACATTGCCAAAAAGGCAAGCACTATTGTTATATATTTCATTTGTTTATAATTATTGTTTTTAGTGGTCGTCGTGTTCAGCACCATTATCGTGTTTATGAGTTTTTGAATCATCATCTGTATGATTACCTTCTGAATCGTGGTCGTGTCCGTGTTCTTTTGTTTCCATAGAATCCGTTCCTACTTTAAACTCTTCTTGCTCTACGTTTTCTTCCATATGGCTACCATCTTCATTGTGTTCGTGACCGTGGTCATCTGTTGCTTCCTTTGCTGTTTCTCGACAAGAGGTTACTAATAACGTTGATGCAATTGCTATTGCGAATATTATTTTTGAAAATTTACTCATTGCTAAATAATTGTTTTGGTATTCGTGAATCTTCGATTTCATAATTGTATGTTTAAAAATTTATAACTGATGTTTTAATAATTGTGCTTGAAGCAGTTGCAGTTCCTTTTCCATTTGCAGCATTTTATCTGATGCATTTCGATAAAACTGAAGCTCCACGTAATACTCCATAAACGAATACTCGCCCAACATATACGCCTTAAATAGCAGTTGCTCACTATTTAAATTGCCCATAGTGGTTTGATACTCATTATATTTTGTGAGCATCAGTTCATATCGATTATAGGTTTCCTGAAATTCTGCATAAAGCAGAGAAGTGGCAACTTCAGTATTGGATTGCTGAAACGCGTAATCTGCTTCAGCAGCTTTTACTTTGTTCTTACTGTTCCAAAGAGGGATTGAAATACCACCATAAAAACCTGAAAAGTTGTTACCGCTAACGCCTTGATAATTATAGCCAAGCAAGAGATTTGGTAGCGTCTTGGTTTTTTCCAGTTTTACTTTTTGAAATGAGGATGCTTCATTGGCTTCTAATTCCCGAATCAATGGGTCACTGGCCAATTTTTCCTGCCAGAGGCTTTCTACCGTACCAACTTTGATAGGTAATGCATTACCTGTTGGAACACCATCAATTACATTACCTCCATTCAACGTTTTGAGTTTGGTTAGCAAAATTTGGATTTCGCTTTCAATCTGTTCCACGACAAACTGTTCTTGAATCCAAGCAATTTTTGCCTTATTCAAATCTAAAATCCCAACTTGTTCTGCATCAAAAAGTTTTTGGATTTGGTCAAAAACCTGTTTGCTCTGGGTTCTTCTTTTGGTTTCAATAACTTTCTGTTTGTGCAGAAAAGTTAGTTCTATAAGCAACTGTTTTGCGTTCAATAAAACTTCCTGCCTTTTCTTTGCATAGGCAGTTTGTAGTTGCTCTGACTTTAAATCGTTCCATTTACCACGTGCTGTATATACTGCTGGAAATTCAAAAGATTGTGCTATTTCATATTCCGTATAGGCATCGGTTGTATTATCACCAAAGGGCAAATAATATCCAGAGAGCTGTGGGTCGGGTAAATTGTTAGAGCTCTTATTTTCGAGTTGTTGGCTTTCAATAAAGGATTGATAGCTTTTTAGCTCTGTATTGTTCTGTTCTATTTCGTTGAGAAGTTCCTCAATGTTTTTATCCTGTGAGAAACCACTAACAAAGAACAGGCATCCGCAAATTGCAGACACGATGTATTTATTCATTGTGTGAAATTTTAGGTTTAATCTTGATGTATAGTAGATTACCTATCTTAAAGACAGGTACTCTTAAATGATTAACCTAAAGATGGTGGGCCTCGTGAATCGAGGGATGAGCGGTAGGGATTGAAATATGTGTTGGGTGGCTGGTAAACAGGCGGTTTGCCGTTCTGCTTGTAATCAATTGAGAAGCTATTCTGCTTTTCAAAAGAAGAATTTACTACATCCTTTTCTACAACGGTCTGTTGTTTAACTGTAGTCCTTTCAAGAACGACTATATCGCTGGACACCGTGGAATGGATATGTATATCCATAAAAAACCCAAAAAAACCGTATGGGGATTCTTCTTTTTCCTGTGAACCATTATCGTGATGATGGTGTTCTCCCGTATGAGCTATTTCTGAATGGAAATGGGAATGTGCATCCTCGTGCTGATGGTGCAAATGCGGAAAAACCTGATGCAGCATCATTAGGCTAAACAAGCCTAAGAAGAAAAATGCCGCTATTTTATTTGGTTTTTGCATTAAATACAAAGATAGTAATATTTCTTGTCTGGAAAAATTGACGCTCGACTAACATTAATTAAATGTTCTTTTCAAAAAAGAAAAAATCCAGTTTGAGGTACTGGATGAACCTTTATTGATGCTATACTATGACATTGCATAAACTTCATCGAACAACTTTTTATCCAATCGTTCCTGTTGGCCAAAGGTTTTTTTCAACGTATGGTGCAATACTGCATTGAACGCATTGTAACCCAACCAAAGATTAGGCTCTTCATTAAGCAACAAGGCTTCGTAATTCAATATTTCAAGAACTTCACGAGACTTTTTTGAAGGGTCACTGTTCTTATCGCTACATTCGTATCTAAAGAGCTTAGTCTTATCGAGAACTGCTTTTACAAATTCCTGCGCGTCGATGATTTTAAATTCCTTCATCTTGTCGAATTTCTTCGTAATGGTATAGAACTCATTGTCCAGAAATTTCTCGAATAGATTGTTCAACCTTGGCATTATAAGGTCGGTATTGTTCTTACTATGTTTGATGGAAAACTCAATTTCAGCCTGTGAAACGTGCAGGCCATTTGAACATACTTTTCTATAAAACCCAAAATGACCAGAGGTCTTTTCGCTACCATCATACGAGTTCTTGAACCGAAGCATTGGTAGTATCAAGTCCTTATCATTCTTAACCGTAAACTGGCTTTTGTCATCGATGATAAAATCGGTAATGAACGACCGGTCATTTTTGTTGATAGTTCGTTTATGATAGTTGAGTCCTGCATCGGTCAGCATTTCTTCAGCTTTCTTGAAGAACAATTGATTTGGAATGTGTCCGTAGCTGTTTGATACAACATTGACAATTTTGCCATTTGAAATTATGACGTTTTCGAGCCCTCGTCGGGATTCCATCTGTGTCAAAGTTTTTAAGGATTTCATTTCTGATGGAACGAAGATTTCATCCTGTTGCAAATTTTGTAAATACATAGCTTTTGAATTTAAGATTAAACATTTTTTAATAACACCGCATAATAGATTGGATGCTTTTCTCTGTAATAAGCCAAGTGGCTTTCCGCACCTTCGATGTTATAATTTTCTTTACTCGATTGATAATGTATTTCAGCCTTTTGTGGCGAAATTTTAGGTTTTTCAGATACTCGTTTCATAATGATATATTTTGATTAAACAATATTTGAGCAGTACCCAAACGGAAGCTAAAATCTCAGCTCAAAAGGAAACGGAATAAATAGGTGTAGGACGGTGAGATGGCTTTATGCCGTAGTCTTTTGATGGGTGCATTTTACGAGTTTACCTTTGCGCTAACTATTGATTGATAATCCCCTTCCTCGTAAATACATTTTTAAGCACTATCATAAAAAAGAAAAAGGGCCAGCACGAATGCCGACCCTTCTTCAAACAACAAAAGCTAATCGTTCAGTTCCTTAATTTTCTTTTCAAGAACTGTGATGCGCTCTTTCAAACGTGCTTCACGCTTGTTTCGTTTTTCGGCATATTCCTTCTCAATGCCGTCAATCTTGGATTTGTAATATCCTTGCATCGCATTGTAGAATGAAATATTCGTTAGGTTATTCACGTGATTGCTCTCGCCAAAATGCACTTGCTTTGTAAGTTCATAGCGTATCAGCTTGTGAAAGATTTCCTTTTTGAATTTCTTCTTGAAATTCTCGACCATTTCAACTTTGGTCATCTTGGAAGTGTCGCCCAAGAACTTTGAGAAATACTTTTGTTGGCTCATATAGTCCACATTATTTTCAAAGAGCGATATCGAGAATGCCACCATTTCATCTGTGGAAAGTGTCTTCTTCGAATTGATGTATTCGGTCTCACGAATCATTTGAACCACTTCTTCAAACTGCTTGTTGTTCTCAATCTGCTTCTTACGGATTTCCCTTTCGTTGATTTTCACGATTTGTTCTTCAGGTGTACAATCCGCCATTTTCCTATTGGCCAATGGTGCTGAATACTCACTCGATTTATCTTTTAATTTCTCGATTATCTTGACGAAGACAATTTTGTGCTCGTAAGTGTCCGGATGGAATACGATACCATTTACAAATCCATTGTCCTTTGCAGTATTGAAGCTTTCCAGTTCTTCTTTAAAGTTTTGAATTGCTTCTTCCAATTCAGCTTTAAGCTCGTCCTCAGAATAATCATAATGTTGATATTCTATCTTGATGGCTTCGATTGTGGGCTTTGTCGGTTCTTCGATTATTTCTACTTCATCTAGCAGATAGACCTTCAAGCCATTATTTTCCAATTGTGAGATAATGAGCTGATTGTTTTCGTCATCTGCCCAATACTGTCGTATTTCAGGAATCAATAAGATATTTTCTTTCTTGGATTTTTCAATCAGGTTCAAGAACGACTTGCTTTTCTTAGTTTCAAAACAAGCTGATTTTGTGCAGACCATTTTACCCTCGCCAAACAGATTGCCTTGATTGGCCGCATTGAACGGACATTCTATACAAGACCCAGCTTTCGGAACTAATTTCTTATCAGCTACATCGAAAGATGCTTTTTCCAAGTCATAGGTCTGGTCTTTAATCATTCTGTTTATTTGATGCGCATTGAAATCTTCGCCAATCGTTTCCAACATCATCTGCTGTTCCTCTGGTGCAAAGAGCGCAACACCTACACCTAAGGAAATGGTCATTTCGCCATTGCGGACAAAGTGCTTGAAACCCTCTATCAAACCTGCTAATTTTAAACGCTGTCTTACAAAGTTGTCGGTTCTTCCTAATCGTTTCGCAATTTCTGTGGGCGTATATTTCTCACTTAGGTAGGCAATCGCCTCAGCTTCCTCGGTAGGTTCTACATCCTGTCTTTGTAGATTTTCGATGATTTGAACTTCAAGAACATCATTGTTCTCATATGTCCTCACGATACAGGGTATGGTCTTTTTTCCTGCGAGCTTGCTTGCACGATATCGGCGTTCGCCCATCACAATGATGTAATGGCCATTTAATTGCCTTACTGTGATTGGCTGTATTACACCGTGATTTTCGATACTCTCAGAAAGTTGCTGTAATGCATTCTTGTTGAAAGTCTTTCTTGGTTGTCTTGGGTCAGGCTTAATTTTGCCCAATGGTAAGTTCTGAATTTGAAGTGCGGATGATTTCTTTCCGTTTACTTCTGTCTTGGCAGTTGCTTTTGCTCTACTGCGCTTCTTTGTGGTACTCGCTTTTGTTGTCATAATACTCAAATTTTTGATTAAACAATATTTGAGCAGAAACCAAACGGAAGATAAAATCTTGGCTCAAAAGGAAACGGAATAAATAAGCGAGGGAAGAAGTCTTGGCTTTATGCCGTAGTCTTTTGATGGAAGTATTTTACGAGTTTAACTTGCAGGAATATTGTATGATAATAAACTCTCTCTTACGAAGAAATAAGGTTGTGGTTTAGCAAAATTTATTATTTCATTGGTCAATTCATATACACTAAATTGAAATAATAGCATTTAGCATTAATACAAATGTTGTCTTAAAAATACTAAAATGTTGTACCTATGTTGTACCTAACATTTTTTCCGACCTGATTTCAAACCAAAAAAAGCCGAAGATTTCTCTTCGGCTTTTGTGCGGGTGAAGGGACTCGAACCCCCACACCTCGCGGCATCAGATCCTAAGTCTGACGTGTCTACCAATTCCACCACACCCGCATTAAGTGCAATTTAACACTTTTTATTTGGTTTAATCCTAAGTCTAGCGTGTCTACCAATTCCACCACGCCTGCAACTTCACTTTTTGATAGCATACCAAAGTGGGATGCAAATATAAACAATACTTTGAATATTCAAATAACTTTAAAAGATAAAAATTCTTTACAATTTTGTACTTTTGAAAAAATCAAAAACCAGGTTCCTGCTTCTAGGAAACGATTAAAAATCTATTCATGCAAAACATACAATCTTACGTTACCCAACATAAAGAACGATTCTTAAAAGAACTTATCGAGCTACTAAAAATACCTTCTATCAGTGCGGATTCAACCTATAAAAATGATGTTTTAAAAACTGCTGATGAAATAAAAGTCAGTCTTGAAAAAGCAGGTTGTGACCATGTCGAAATTTGCAAAACCGAAGGTTATCCTATCGTTTATGGAGAAAAAATTATAGATAAAGATTTACCTACAATTTTGGTTTATGGTCACTATGATGTGCAACCACCAGACCCTTTAAACTTATGGAACTCACCTCCTTTTGAACCAGTCATTAAAAACACAGAGCTACATCCAGAAGGTGCTATTTTTGCTCGTGGTGCTTGCGACGACAAAGGTCAAATGTACATGCATGTTAAAGCTTTAGAGTTTATGACATCTACAAACCAACTGCCTTGTAATGTGAAATTTATGATTGAAGGTGAAGAGGAGGTTGGTAGTGTGAATCTTTCAAAATTTGTAAAAACCCATCAAGAAAAATTAAAGAATGATGTCATCCTTATTTCTGATACTGGAATGATTTCAAAAGAAACACCTTCTATTACAACTGGCCTTCGTGGATTGAGTTATGTTGAAGTTGAAGTTACAGGTCCAAACAGAGATTTACATTCGGGTTTATATGGTGGAGCTGTCGCCAACCCAATCAATATTTTAGCAAAAATGATTGCGTCTTTACATGATGAAAACAACCATATAACCATTCCTGGGTTTTACGACAAAGTCGAAGAATTATCAAAAGCTGAAAGAGAACAAATGGCTAAAGCGCCATTTTCATTAGAAAACTACAAAAAAGCGTTAGATATAGAAGCTGTTTATGGTGAAGAAGGCTACACTACCAATGAACGCAACTCCATACGAC
The DNA here is from genome assembly GCA_002426015.1 of Flavobacteriaceae bacterium UBA5534. Taxonomy (GTDB): domain Bacteria; phylum Bacteroidota; class Bacteroidia; order Flavobacteriales; family Flavobacteriaceae; genus Aquaticitalea. Next base: position 77,916 of record DINS01000003.1, on the reverse strand, counting down.
CAACGCTAGACGTAAATGGCATTTGGGGAGGTTATACTGGTGAAGGTGCCAAAACAGTTATTGCAAGTAAAGCTTATGCCAAAATATCGATGCGTTTAGTACCACACCAAGATTGGGAAGAAATTACCCAGCTGTTTAAAAAACATTTTGAAAGCATTGCACCAAAAGGTACACGAGTAAAAGTAACACCTCATCATGGTGGACAAGGTTATGTGACACCAATCGACAGTATTGGTTATAGAGCAGCTAGCAAGGCGTATAAAGACACTTTTGGTAAAGATCCTATACCACAACGCAGTGGAGGAAGTATTCCTATTGTGGCATTATTTGAACAAGAATTAAAAAGCAAGACCATTTTAATGGGCTTCGGCCTAGACAGTGATGCCATTCACTCACCAAATGAACACTTCGGAATTTGGAATTATTTAAAGGGCATTGAAACGATTCCTCTGTTTTACAAATATTTTACTGATCTTTCTAAATAGAATACAAAAAGAGTTTAATTCAAAAAAATCCGTTCATTTTAAGTAAGTGAACGGATTTTTTTGAAGTTATTCTTTAACAATCTTATAAGTTCCTGTTTTTTGTGAAGTCCTTATATTGACAAAATAAACTCCGCTTGGAACATCTTTTAAGTTAATTGAATTTTTTCGTTGTTGTAACGTGTGTGTTACTATTAATTTACCAGAAATATTAAATAAGCTCATCGTCACTTCCCCACCAACCTTCAATTCAATTTTTAACTCATTTTCAACAGGGTTTGGATATAATATTATGTCATCTGAATTAAATGAAGATAACCCTAATGTATTAAAAAGGGTACATTCGCTTCGTTCTGTACAGGTCCCAGAAGTGACTTCTACAGCAAAGGTTCCATTAAATGTTGGTGCATACGACTGATTGGTAGCTCCAGAAATTGCCATATCAGTGTCACAATTGTACCATTGGTAGGTTGCCGAACTTTGATTGGCAGTTAAAGTTGACCCTGAAGTTGTAATTGTATTATCAACATTTACCAATCCTCCTTTGGTGACCATATATGCAAAAATAAATTTGGCCAACTCATGATAATAGGGCAAATTGAAGTATTGAATGCGATCGGTAGGTAAATGATAATGAGGTGTACGATCAGATGTAGCCCAAGATTCTCCTACTAAAACTGCCGAATAACCATTGTTCCAAAACCTAGAATGGTCACTATATTCTGTTCCTGGATTAACTACATTGACCACCAAGTTAAACCCATGCGTTGACAACACATTAAGTAAATCGTCTTTCATGGCAATAGAATTGGCTATCGGTAGAACATCAATATCAAAATTGTTATCATTATTACCATCATAGGCCATCATATCAATATTTAATACACCCAAAATATTAGCGCCATTATTGGATGCTTGAGTTGCATAATAATTAGCTCCCAATAATCCATTTTCTTCCTCATCCCAAAGCGCATAAACAATTGTATTATCTAGACATTGGGCTGATAAAATACGAGCTATTTCCAGAACGGTAGCTGTACCACTGGCATTATCATCAGCACAATAACTGGTTACAGAGTCGTAATGTGCACAAACAATATAAATGTCATTTGGGTTGGTCTTGCCTATTTGTGTAGCAATAATATTTCGACCGTTCGCACTATACACTTGGTCTGTGATGGTCAAATTATCAAACTGTTGAAACTTTTGCTTAATATAATCTGCAGCAACATCATTATTATTACTTATTCTACTCGAAATTGTAACCGTGTTTCCATTGACTACGGTTGGTACTTCGCCACTAAACTCGTTAACGGTTTTAACCAATGAGTCTAAACTCACCTTATTGATGAGGTCATTTATAGTTTGAGAAAATGCAACTGTTGAAAACAAAAAAGCACATAACACATTAATAATCAGTTTGTTCATTTTGGGTTTTTATTGTAATTCGTTTCAAATATAGTGTATTTCAACAAAATTTAAGTTGAATTAATTTGGATATATTATTTTTTATTCTACATTTGTAGAATACATTCTAAAAACGTAGAGCAATGCAATTAACAAAAACAGAGGAAGACTTAATGAACCATCTATGGAAACTGGAGAAAGCTTTCATGAAAGATTTATTAGATGCTTATCCAGATCCAAAGCCTGCAACAACAACAGTTGCAACGTTGTTAAAGCGAATGACAGATAAGAAATTTGTTGGCTATACATTGTACGGAAAATCGAGAGAATACTACCCTTTGGTTAAGAAGAAAGATTACTTTTCAAAACACGTTAATGGTCTAATAAAAAACTTTTTTAATGATAGTGCGTCACAATTTGCTTCCTTTTTTACTAAAGAAACCGATTTAACCAAAGAAGAATTGGAAGACTTAAAAAAACTCATCGATAACGAAATTAAAAACAAATAATCATGCTCATCTACATTCTAAAATTTTCGGCTTGTTTGTTCATTTTCATGGCGTTTTATAAATTGTTTTTAGAAAGAGAAAACATGCACCAACTAAAGCGTTTTTATCTGTTATTGGCTTTGGTTTTATCAATTACCTTCCCTTTGATAACCTTCACTCAATTTGTCGAACCTATAACAATCACACAAAATTTTTCGAATGCACAACAAATTACTATTGAACATGAAGCTATTGAGCAAACCAGTTTATGGGATTATTTACCACAACTATTATGGACAATCTATGGTATTGGCGTATTGATTTTTGGTTTAAAGTTTGTGTTAAACCTCAACGTTATTTTTAAAAAAATCCATCGTAACCCAAAATTAAAAGCTCATCGTTATATAAATGTGTTATTGAGCGATGAAGTAACACCTCATACGTTTTTTAATTATATCTTTTTAAATAAATATAAATACGAATCGCAACAAATTCCTCAAGAAGTCTTTATACATGAACAAACTCATGCTGAACAAAAACACAGTTTAGATATCTTATTTATTGAATTATTACAAATACTATTTTGGTTTAATCCATTACTCTATTTTATAAAAAGAGATATTAAACTCAATCACGAATTTTTAGCAGATAAAGCTGTTTTGCTTAACGGGATACAGCCTTCGCAGTATCAACAACTATTATTAGCATTCTCATCAAATGCAGCAGAACCTCAATTGGCAAATGCCATCAATTATTCATCAATCAAAAAACGATTTACACTTATGAAAACACACACATCAAAACAAAAAATGTGGTTACGAAGCTTTTTGCTTCTACCATTAGTAGCACTAACACTTTATGGGTTTAGTGAACGAAAGGAAATAGTGATTGAAGAAAACACAACTACTTTAGAAACGACAGATACTATAGATCTATTTTTAAATGAAAACGGAGAGCTTTTACTTAACGATAAAGTTGTAACACTATTAGAGATTAAAAGTTTGTTTCAGCAAAACAAGAATTTGCAAGTATCAGTAAAAATATATCCAGATGCAAACAAAGAAATTAAAGATAATATTTTCTCTGATTTAAGAACTATTGGCATTAAAAGGATAACTATCTGTACCAGTCAGGTTGATGAATTTTTAAATCAACAAAAAGCAACTCCAGAAGAAGTTGCAGAATACAACAAGTTAGCTAAAAAATACAATGCACAACCAAAAGAGAAGCGTGTTGTTAAGTTAGATGATCTAAAACGTTTGGAATACATTTATAACAAAATGTCTAAAGACCAAAAAGCCTCTTCAGAGCTATTTCCAGATTGCCCACCACCTCCACCAGCACCAAAAGTAATTAAAGTAAAAGAGTTACCACCTCCTCCTCCAATTCCAGCCGATGCAACACCTGCTCAAAAAAAGAAAATGCAAAATGCGGTAGATGAATACAACAATAAAGTACCACCTCCACCTCCTCCACCAGCACCAAAATCACCTTTAGACCACGTCATTGAAATGGCTAAAAAAGGTGCTGCGTTTTATTATGAAGGAAAGTCAATTTCATCAGACGAAGCTATAAGTTTACTAAAGAAAAATGATAAACTTAATATTTCAACTAAAGATTCTAAATCTAAACAACCAAATGTTTATATCACTGCTAAACCTGTTGTAATTAAGAATTAAAAAAACTAAAATCTAAAAAAGACCTTTCAATTTGATGACTTGAAAGGTCTTTTTCATTAAATCATGTAACAAATTGTATAACTTAACGTTCTAATAGTCTATCAATCAAAATCAAATCATGTTATGTTAAAAAAATTCTTCATCATCTGTTCTGGTTCAGACACAGACATTCTCGACAATTGCTCCATAGGCGAACAAAATAAATATGCAGGCATTGGAGCTACTGTATTTTTTACAGCTGTTATGGCCACAATTGCTGCCAGCTATGCACTTTATACTGTTTTTGACAATCTTTATACTTCAATTGGTTTTGGACTGATTTGGGGTTTACTCATTTTTAATTTAGATCGGTTTATTGTATCCACCATTAAAAAACGAAACAGTGCCATTGACGAATTAATACAAGCAACACCACGTATCATATTAGCAATCATTATTGCAGTTGTGATTTCTAAACCTTTAGAATTAAAAATTTTTGAAAAAGAAATCAATCAAGTGCTTTTAGAACAAAAAAATGAACTGACACTTGCCAATAAAGATCAAATAGCATTGCAGTTTAATCCAACAGTTGAAGGATTACAAAACGACATTAAAACCTTACAATCTGAAATTGTCACTAAAGAAACAGAAGTGAATGCCCTTTACGATACGTATATTACTGAAGCCGAAGGGACTGCTGGTACAAAACTATTAGGCAAAGGACCTGTTTATACTGAAAAAAGAGAAAAACATGATGCTGCATTGGCAGAATTACAGCAACTAAAAACAGATAATAAAGCAAAAATCATTGCTATTGAAGGGCAAATTACGCAACTGCAAAACGATTATAATACTCAAGTAGCCACGACCCAACCAATAATTGATGGCTTTGATGGGTTAATGGCTCGCGTAAATGCTTTAGGTAAATTACCTTGGTTGCCTTCTTTCTTTATATTTCTGTTATTTCTGGCAATCGAAACGTCACCAATTTTCGCCAAATTGTTATCACCAAAAGGCGAATATGATTTTAAGTTAGAAGATGCTGAAACTGCGGTAAAAACTTGGGTAGAACAAAAGGTTAACGAGCGTAACATTCTTTTAAAAACTGATATGTCTATCAACAATAAGATTTACAATGATATTGCTGAAGAAGATGAATTATATCAGTATAAACGCAAAAAAGCTCGCGAATTGATGCAACTACAAGCAGATGCGTTTTTTAAACATCAGAAAAATGCGTTATAATTAAGCGGCACTTTCAGATTTAAAATGTTCATATAAGTCGTCACAACCCAATCCAATAATCGATAAGTTTTTGTGCTTGGTTATTGACTCGTTATGAAGTTGTGCCAAAGCATTAACGCCATACGTATCAATAAACTCCAATCCTTCAATACTTAAAGTTAGGGAATTGAATTTATCAAAAATATCTCTAAATTCTTTTTGAAAAACAGCCACATTCTGTCTGTTTAAAACACCTTTAATTTTAAAGTGATTGTTGTAGTGTGTAATTTGTAGGTTCATAATAACATAATTAAAACTGGTTAAACGTTTGAGGGGATTATGCTATTAATCAGAGTAAATATCTGTTTATAAAATGAGCCATCAAAAGATTTTCGGTAAAGTGACTCTTACTATCGTTAAAAATAGAGATATATTGATTATAAATGTTAACTATCAGATTTTAAATAATTTATATTCAGAATTTTCTGTCTGGTACAAACATCAATAAGTCCATTGATGTTTTTTTGTTTGAAATAATTTCAGCGACCAATTTTCCTGTTCCTGTTCCCATACTCCAGCCCATCATTGCATGTCCAGCTGCAATTGTTAGGTTATTACATTTTGAAGATTTACCAATATATGGCAATCCATCTGGTGACACTGGTCGCAATCCGCAAGCTGCGTTGTCTTTTTCTTCAGCTGTTAATTCTATTTCTGGATAGTAACGTGTCGCTGCATTTGCAATAGCTTCAACTCTAACTCTATTTATATTATGGTTTATTCCTGCAATTTCCATTGTACCAGCAAAACGTGTAAAACCATTCATTGGAGTAACAGCAACTTTTGCTTCAGCTAAAATAGATGGAATTTGAATTCCAGTATTCTGATTTGTATTAATTCTGTAACCTTTTCCTGCTTGTAAAAGTAGTTTTAATCCTAGTTTTTTACCTAATATATGACTCCATGATCCTGCGGCTAAAACAAATTCATCTGCCTTAAAAGTTTGATTGTTAGTCTTAATAGAAATGATCTTTTTATTAATTACTTCTAAATCTTCAACTTTTTCATTTGAGTAAAAAGTAACACCTACAGCTTTTAAATGTGCTTTCATTTCGGACATAAACTCATGTGGCGTTGTATGTGAATCGCATTTGTAAAAGGTTGCGCCTTTCACATTTAGATTAACATTTGGTTCTAAATTCTTTAATTCTTCTATGCTAATCTCATTAGCATCTAATCCTTCACGTTTAGCCAAAAGTGCTGTTTCAATCTCTTCCTCCAACATTTTTTCAGTTTGGCAAAGCATTAATAATCCTTTTTTCTCATAATGAAAGCTAAAGTTCTCATCATGTTTAATATCATCATACAGTTCTTGGCTTAACAGCGAAATGGTCTTAATTGCTGGTATAGCTTTAGCCACGTGGTTAGAGTTACAAGATTTATTGAATGCCATTGTCCATTTTAAAAAGTCAGCATCTAATCGTGGTTTTATGTACAAAGGGCTTGCAGAATTAAACATCCACTTTAATCCTTTTTTCATAACTCCTGGAGCTGACAAAGGCACAATATGGCTTGGTGATAAATAGCCAGCGTTGACATATGAGGCACCTGCATCCATATTGGACTGGTCAACAATAATTACTTGATGACCTTCTTTTTGAAGATAATAGGCGGAACATAAGCCTATGATTCCACCTCCAATAACAATTACTTTTTTACTCATATCTAAATAACTTGAAATCCGAAGGCATAAGGATCGTCGTCTGAATCGATGGTTATTGTATTATGTCCATAAATTTTTGCCCATCCTTTGATGCTCGGAACAATGGCTAATTTACCATCTAAAGTCGTTTCTTTTTCAACACGACCAATAAATTTACTCCCTATAAAACTTTCGTGAACAAAATCTTCCCCAACTTTTAATTTTCCTTTCGCATATAATTGGGCCAATCGTGCTGAAGTTCCAGTTCCACAAGGGCTTCTATCGATTGCTTTATCACCATAAAAAACGGCGTTTCTTCCCGAAGAATTTGGATCAATGGGATGTCCTGTCCAAAGTAAGTGGGTGATATCTTTTATCGTGTCATTTTCAGGATGCATAAATTTATTCGGATATTTTTCATTGATGCGCTGTCTTACAATTTGTGAATATTGAATGATTTTGGACGCTGAAAAATCCTGAACTCCTGAAAAACTTTCTTGAGGGTCAACAATCGCATAATAATTGCCTCCATAAGCAACATCAAAAATAATCTCTCCCAATTCAGGGCATTCTACAGTTAGATTCTCTGCAGCCAAATAACTTTTGACATTCGTCAGCTTTACCCAATCGACCTTGTTTCCAGTTTGCTGGTATTCTATTTCTACCAATCCTGCAGGCGCTTCCATTCTGATTTTTCCAGGAACTTTGGGAGTGACCAATCCTTCTTCAATGGCAATGGTAATGGTTCCAATGGTTCCATGGCCACACATGGGCAAACAACCAGAGGTTTCAATAAAAAGAATAGCAAAATCGTTTTCAGGATTATGAGGTGGATACAAGATTGAGCCACTCATCATATCGTGTCCACGAGGTTCAAACATCAAGCCTTTTCGAATCCAATCGTATTCTTTTAAAAAGTGCTGGCGTTTTTCGCTCATCGAGTTTCCTATGAGTTCTGGACCTCCTTCTTTGACGACTCTTACAGGATTTCCACAGGTATGTGCATCGATGCAAACGAAGGTGTTTTTATTCATTTTTCGCTTTCATAATATAACTATTCACACGTTCTTCCAAAATCGCCAAAGTCACAGTGCCTTGCTCTAAAATAATTTCATGAAACTCTCGAATATCAAATTTTGAGCCTAGTTCCTTTTCAGCTTTTTTGCGTAATTCTCTAATTTTTAATTCTCCTATTTTATAAGACAGTGCTTGTCCTGGCCAAGAAATATAACGATCAGTTTCAGTATTAATTTCGTGTAAAGACAATGCTGTATTTGAAGACATATAATCAACTACCTGTTCTCTAGTCCATCCCTTTGCATGTATGCCTGTATCAACCACTAGTCTGCAAGCACGCCACATCTCGTAAGTTAGCTTGCCAAATTGCTCATATGGCGTGGTATACATTCCCATTTCGTCAGCTAAAAATTCAGAATATAATCCCCAACCTTCTCCATAAGCTGATAGATATAAGTTTTTTCTAAATTGTGGAATACTATCTCCTAACTCATTATTTAAACTCCCTTGCAAATGATGCCCAGGAACAGCTTCGTGAACTGTTAAAGATGGTAACGTATATAAGGTTCTACTTGGTAAGTCGTATGTATTTACCCAATAATAACCTGGATCTGTACTTTCTTTATAAGTACCAATATAACGTCCTCCTGTATATTTGGGAGCAATTGCATCAGGTACTGGAGCCACACCATAAGGTTTACGAGGTAACGTTTTGAAAAAACGAGGCAACTGTGCATCAGCACGTTTTGCCATATCACGAGCAATCATCAACAATTGTTCTGGTGTTTCTGCATAAAATTGTTTGTCTGTTCTTAAAAAATGGAAGAAATCTGCAAAGCTGCCTTTAAAATTTAAATCTTTGATAATTTGCTCCATTTCAGCTTTTATACGAGCAACTTCTTTTAAGCCAATGTTATGAATATCATCTGCAGAATATTGAGTACTTGTTGTGTAGAAATTGATTCTATTTTGATAAAAATCATTCCCGTTTGGCGTTTCAGAAACACCTAATGTTGTTCTTGTTTTTGGAAAGTATTCGGTTTCAAAAAAAGTCTTTATATGTTTAAACTCTGGAGTTACTTTGGTTTCAACGGCAATTTTTGCAGCTATTAAAACTGAATCTTTTTGAGTATTACTTAAATCTGATGGTAGATTTTTAAAAGGCGAATAATAAAAACTATCTTCAAAATGGTCAACAATATGATCATTATAAGTAGATTCATATCCTTTAAAAATAACCAAAGGTTGTGAAATACCTTTTTCTAAACCTTCACGTAAATTGGCAAGATTTTGATTTACAAATTCTGGAACAGCATTAAGTTTTTTTAAATACTCTTTAACCTGAAAATAGTCTGCTAAAGGTCTTACTTGATAAGTTAAATCATTATGAAATCCTGCATCAGATAATAATGGATTTAAATACTGCTCGAATTTGTAATAATCAATCTGGTCTTGAAGTACAAACGCCAGAAGATCGGCAGAAATCCTATCGGTTTCAGTTAATTTGCTTTTATCAATTTTTAATAATTCGTCCAAAGTATTTTGAGCAAAATCGGCTTCAGATTTGTAATAGTCTTTTGTATACAATCCTAAAGGATATTTACTTCTGTCATAACCTTCGTGGTCTTGATAGGTTTCAATGATACTTTGAAGTGATTTTGGTTTGCTAAAATCTTCTTTATTCTTACAACCAAAAATTACTACCAATAAAAGAATTGAAACAATCTTTAAAAACCTCATATCTTATCTGTTGTTTGTTTATTATTTACTAGACGTGAAATCCCTAACGGATTTTCATTTTTAAGCTCATTTGGCAGCAACTCATCTGGCCAATCTTGATAACTAAAAGGTCTCACCCAACGTTTTATTGAATGAATACCAACTGCTGTGAAACGACTATCGGTTGATGCTGGATATGGTCCACCATGTGTCATTGAAGGACAAACCTCAACTCCTGTAGGAACGCCATTAAAAATAATGCGTCCTACTCTGTTTTGCAATGCTGAAATTACTTCTGGATATTGTGCAGCTTCATCTTCTTCAGCTATTAAAGTTCCTGTTAATTGACCTTCTAATTTTGATATTATTTGCTCTAATTGTATAGCATTTTCACACTGTACAACTATAGAATATGGTCCAAAAACCTCTTGATGCAAGGTTGGATTTTCTAAAAAGGTTTTGCCTTCAACTGTTGTTATGGTTTGTCGAGCATAATTGGTTTTTACTTCAGCATCATAACTTGCAACAACATTTAATTCAGGTTGAGACGTTGCTTTTTTCTTGTTGTTTTCATAAGCTCCAATAATATTTGGATGCAGCATTACTGATGGTTCTATTTTTAGAATTTCATTAGATAAATTTTGAATGAATTCAGATAAGTCTTCGCTTTTAATCCCTAATAACAAACCAGGATTTGTACAAAACTGACCTGTTCCTAAAGTGATGGAACTTGCGTAAGTTTTTGCTAGAGATTCATTTCTGTTTTTTAATGCTTTTGGAAGCAATACAACAGGGTTGATACTTCCCATTTCGGCAAATATAGGAATTGGTTCTTCTCGTTGTGCTGCCAAATCGTACAATGCTCGACCTCCTTTTATACTTCCTGTAAAACCAACTGCTTTTACTCCTTTATGTTTTACTAATTGAGAACCTACTTCAATTCCGCTTGAATTTAAATTTGAGAACACACCATTTGGCATACCTGTTTTTTGTGCTGCTTTTACAATGGCTGAAGCTACTAATTCTCCTGTTCCTGCATGCATTGGATGTGACTTTACAATAACTGGACAACCTGCTGCAAACGCTGCTGCTGTATCACCTCCAGCTGTTGAATATGCCAAAGGAAAATTGCTTGCTCCAAAAACCACTACTGGACCAAGTGGTACTAATAGTTTACGTATATCAGATTTTGGCATTGGTTGACGTTCTGGTTGAGCTGTATCAATGGTTGCTTCAACCCAAGACCCTTCGGTTACCAAATCGGCAAACATTCTTAATTGACCAATTGTTCTTCCTCGTTCTCCTTTTGCTCGTCCTTCTGGCAAGCCAGTTTCAGAACAATAAGTTTGAATTAATGCATCATTTAATGCTAAAATCTCATCAGCAATAGCATTTAAAAAAGCTGCTTTTTTCTTTCCTGAAATAGTTCTATATGTTTTAAAAGCTTCTGAAGCTAATGCAACAGCTTCATTAATTTCATCAGAAGTTGCTTCTGTAAAAACAGTTTCGTTTTCAATATTTAATAGCGGATTAAATGTTTTATATGTCTTGCTTCCTTTAGCTGATTGATTATTCCCTATGTAGTTTTTTCCTGTTATCATTTTCTTTCCTCTATATTTCTCTTGCCACGAATACACAAATGTTTTCAAATAATTAATCTTGCATTGTGGCTATTCTTTTTTACAAATTTTTATAATCTGGCAATGTTGGTCTATTTTTTAGACTATCCTCAATGATTTTAATCACTTGTTTGCGTTCTTCGCCATGCAAAGGCAAACGTGGTGCTCTCACATTTTCAGTACCAATTCCTGTATAAACTTCTGCCAGTTTTATATTCTGTACTAATTTAGGGTTTATATCTAACTCTAACAACGGTAAAAACCAGCGATAGATTTCGATAGCTTCTTTGATACGTCCTGCTTTTTGAAGCTCGTAAATAGCAACCGTTTCGGCTGGAAAAGCACATACTAAACCAGCTATCCATCCATCAGCTCCCATTAGTAAACTCTCTAGTGCAATGGTATCTACTCCTGTCATGATTTTGAGTCGGTCACCAAAACGATTTTTAATTCTAGTAACGTTAGATATATCTCTTGTAGATTCTTTTACTGCTTCAATGTTTTTACACTTTAATAATTCGTCAAACATATTTAAAGTGACTTCTACTTTATAATCTACAGGATTGTTATATACCATAATTGGCAATGAAGTACTGTTGGCAACCGCTTTAAAATACTCAACAGTTTCTCTGTCTCCTGATTTGTAGCGCATTGGTGGCAACATCATGAGCCCTTTTGCACCATCTTCTTCAGCTTTTTGTGCTGCTAAAATGGCTCCTTTTGTAGTTTGTTCTGCAATATTGATAAGTACTGGCACTTTACCTTTTACTATATCTACTGTTGTAGTAGTTAAAAGTCTTTTTTCTTCATCAAGTAATGTACTGGCTTCACCTAATGTTCCACCAAGAACAATACCATGAACTCCAGCTTCTAATTGCGCATTGATATTGAGTTCGAAGGTTTTTAAATCTAGTTCATCATTATCTGTAAACTTCGTTGTAACTGCTGGCATAACGCCTTTCCATTGTATACTCATAAATAACATTTTTTGATACTGTAAAAATAGCTTTTGATGACTGTATTCATTTATTAGTTGTTATCCTTAATTGATACTATATTATCCAATAAATAAGTATAATTTAATTATTTTGAATAGTATTTTATTATTTTTGAGAACTATATAAACTTTAGTACCACATGAAAGTATTACCTTTTAAAATACCAAAACCTGAACAGGATGCTTTTGTATTTCAAGTAGATAAAGACGAGGTATTTTATGATAAATTGCATCAGCATGAAGAAATTCAATTAAGTTTTATTGTTGAAGGTGAAGGCACACTTATAGTTGGAGATACTGTAAACTATTATTCTAAAAATGATATTTTAGTTATTGGAAGCCATATTCCGCATGTGTTTAAAAGTGATGTGAAAGCCTCAAAAAGCTCACACATGCTAACTTTATTTTTTACTAAATATTCCTTTGGCGAAAGTTTTTTTCAACTCGAAGAATTGAAAACATTGGAGAATTTTTTTCAACGTTCTAAACACGGCTTTAAAGTGCTTTCAAAACAAAAACTAATGAAAGAGTTGTTTTTTCAACTTGAAAATGCTTCAAAATTTAATCGGTTTATCATATTACTAAACCTTATTAAAACCGCATCTGTTGCGAATTGCAAAAGTTTATCTTCCTTTATTTATGATAAAAAATATTCTGATAATGAAGGGAACAGAATGCGAAATGTATTTGAATATACCATGAATAACTTTGAAAAAGACATTTCATTAAGCGTCATTTCTGAAGTCGCTAATATGACCAAAAATGCCTTTTGCAAATACTTTAAAAAGCGCACCAATAAAACCTATGTTCAGTTTTTAAATGAATTGAGAGTTGAAAACGCAAGTAAGCTTTTAGCATCAAAAAATGAACTTTCAATAACAGAGATTGCTGAACTTTCTGGCTACAATAATATATCTAATTTTAACAGACAGTTTAAAACTTTTAAGAAAGTAAACCCTTCTGAATTTAGAAAAAAGTTTAAGTCTTCTTTACGTATTTAGTAATGATAACAATTTGCTGACCATCAACTTTTCCTTCAATATATTCAGCATTTTCATGATCTAAACGAATATTTCTAACAGCTGTACCTTGTTTTGCAACCATACTAGAACCTTTCACTTTTAAGTCTTTTATCAAGACAACAGAATCGCCATTTTCTAAAATAACACCATTAACATCGCGATGGATGATTTTTGCTGATTCATCTTCATGTTCGCCAGTTGCTCTTGCTAGCGCTAACGCTTCGTCATCAAGATACATCATATCTAATAAATCTTTTGGCCAACCTTCATTTCGTAATCTTTGTAACATACGCCAAGCCATAATTTGTACAGCAACATGCTCACTCCACATACTATCATTTAGACATCGCCAATGATTGGCATCCATTTCGGTATTGCCTTCGATTTGATCCAGACATGTTTTACAAACCAATACATCATTAGCCACATTTTCATTTAATGATGGAGGAATGGTATATTGTGATAAGCTATTTTTAGAAGCACAAAGCTCGCATTGATTATTACTTCTATCTTGAAGCATTTGAAGTACACTCATATTGATAATTTTGATTTTGCAATGATACACTTAATTAAAACTTGAAGCAAACTAAAAAGGATGCCAAATGACATCCTTTAATATTAATTAGTTATTGTTTAGCTATTTACGAAGCTCTGCAATGGCAGTATAAACTTGATCTCCATGAACACCTGTTGTGTACTTATTATATTTTTCAAAAAAAGCTTTGCGAGATTCTGGAGTTTTCCAATGTGCTCTAACTAATTCTCCATTTCTTTCTGCCATTTTTTCTAAATCGCTCATTGAATCTAAAAAATATGCGTGCATAAATTCGGTTCTATCTGCTCCCCAAGCATGCATATGTGGATAGTAGCCTTTTATGTATTCATTTTTATGGATTACGTTTTCCACAAATTCTTTGTTTAACTCGTTAAACTCTTTGTTTGATCCTTCTTTTGGAAATGCAAAATGTTGTCTTTGTAGATATAAAATTTTGTCTTCAGTTAAATCAGAACTTAAGGGTTTAGAACCAGGTAAAACAGCATAAATTTCATCTGAATGGTTTACAGAGTAAAAATCGTTTTGTCTTTTTAGGAACGCTGTTCTCACTTTTTCATCTGGCCATGCTTCTTTTTCCAATTCACCATTTCGAGTAGAGGCTTTGTCAATATTTTCCCAACTACTAAAAACTTGTACATATTTTAACTCGGTATTATCATCGCTCCAACGATGTAAATAAAAGCCAGCTCCCATAATGTATTGGTTTTTTCTGGTGACCTTTTCAAGGTATTCTTTTTCAGTTTTTACCCAAGTAGTATCTTGATTTTCCATGTTCCAATGCATGGTTGTAACCGTATAGTATTGAGGTGTTTCAGCATCTTGAGCTAATGTAGCATTCGTAAATAGCAAGGCAAATAATGCAATTGCAATTAATAGTTTTTTGGTTGTTTTCATAATTGAATAAATTAATGTTAGTATAAATTGATTAATAGCTTACTACCTTTAATTTGGGACAATACAAACAACTCAAATGGGGACTCTAAAGATTGAGTCTATTGTTAAATTTTCTGTGGAGAGAATAAAATATATTGATACTAAAGTACAAAAATTTATTTAATTATTTGGTTTTTAGTGATTTGCAAGAAAAACACTACTTTTTGTTTAATTCTTCTCGTACTTTTTTAGGCATTCCTTTTACAACCATATCGTATGAGTGGTCAATTAATTCTATGAGGAATTTTGTAGAAATTTCACCTGTCGTTAGAGAAACTGAATTCCAATGGATTTTGCTCATGTGATACCCAGGATAAATACTATCATATTGAGCACGCAGCTCTTCTGCATATTCTGGATTGCATTTTAGATTGATAAATCGGTCGCCGATTTCCCATTTTTCTAATCCAACTAATGCAAACATTTTTCCTAATACCTTAAAAACTAAAGTATGCTCGTCAAAAGGAAAATCTTCTGTTACACCTTTTTTGCTTAAACAATAGTCGCGAAGTTGTTCTATATTCATTGTTATTATAATAAACGTTCCATCACTTTTTCAGGATGTTGTAGTTCTGTGTATCCAAATTGTTTATAGAGTTTGTGAGCATCAGAAGTTTTTAACATCCAGACTTTACAGGTGTGCAATTGAGGCTCTTCGTTTATGGCTTTCATCAATTGTTTTGAATACCCCTTTCCACGATGCTCGGGCAAAATAAATACATCCATCAGATAGGCAAATACTGTATAATCGGTTGCCAATCTTGCAAANNATTTGGAGCTTTTCTTTATCAGTTGAAATTGTAATCATTCCAAAATTTTATATAAAACAGGCTTACTTGGAGTCGCATCATTCTCGAAAGGTGCAATTTGAAGATTGAGCAGGTAAGTTCCATCTTTCACCTTATTCGGCACATAAATGAATTCGGTAATCGTTGCATCCATTCTTATTTTTCCTTTCGTATTCCAAAACGCATTATGAGCCAACAATTTTCCTTGATCCTTTTCTTTATCGACGCTTGGCAAATCGATTAACAGATGTTTGACATCTTTAGATTTTAGATAATTTGCCGCTTCTTCTAAAAGATAGGTTGGATTTGTATTCGAATACTGTTTGGACAATTTGTCCTTCATATTTGGAAGCGTTCGCAGTACTACAGCATCTCTTTTTTTATTGCCAAGTGCTGACTGAATTTGCTTTTTTGAAATCACAAAATCACCATCAATAACTTCTGGAGCTACGGTAATCACTTCAGCCAAAAAGAAAAACTGTTTTAAATTTTTATTGATGGAATGTACTTCTTTCGTTATATGACCAACACATTCTGTATGCGTTCCATGAGCGTGAGGATTGAACATAATATTGTTAAAATTGACATCTGCACCTTCTGAAACACTCCCAGTCCAATCATCAAATTTCACAGGTTCTATTTTTGGTTCCTCCAAATACCAAGCGTTGACGTTACTTTTTGACGCTCGCATTGGAATCGAAATATCCAACGGTTTTGATAAGTCTATTTGAAGCTTTTTTGAGTTGTATTGAATTGTTGCAATCAAGATAAATTAAGTTTAAACAAGTCAGAAGCGATACCATCGCTTAAAAATTTTCCTTTTTTAGTGACGAGTAATTTGTCGTTATCAAGATACAACAAATGTTCGTCAATATGTTTTTGGGATTGTTCCAAAAGATACTTTTTATAGTGCTGTCCAAAATCTTGTTCCACTTTTTCTAACGAAACGCCCCAGATAGTTCGTAAGCCTGTCATCACGTATTCATTGTATTTATCGGTTGTGGACAGTGTTTCAGATTCTATTGGTAGTATATTTTCTTCTAACGATTTGATATATTTTGAATTGTTTCTCACATTCCAACCACGCTCGTTTCCATTGAAGGAATGTGCTGAAGGCCCAATACCCAAATAGGGTTTTCCTTGCCAATAGGCGGAATTATTTTTACTAAAATACTCTGGTTTTCCAAAATTGGACAGTTCGTAATGCACAAATCCAGCTTCTTCAAGTTTTTCAATCAATATATGAAATTGTTCTTGCGCCAAATCATCATCTACATTTTTTATAATCCCTTTTTTGATGAAGGATTCCAATGCGGTTTTTGGTTCAACCGTCAAAGCATAACTTGAAATATGCGGAATGTTGAAAGACAAAGCAGTTTCGATATTTTCAATCCAATGATCATTGCTCAAACCAGGAATTCCATAAATTAAATCGACAGAAATATTTTGAAAATGCTTTGTTGCTTCTTCTAAACATTGTTTCGCTTCTTTTGCATTGTGTGCACGATTCATCAGTTTTAAATCGGCTTCAAAAAAAGATTGGATGCCTATGCTTAAACGGTTGATTCCGACTTTTAGGTAATCTTCAAAAATAGAGCTGCTTGTGAGACCTCTCGACTGCGCTCGAGGTGACAGTTCGTTTAAAATTAAATCATCTGGATTGGCTTCTAGAGTGATTTCTGGATTGTCTGCAACATCATAATTTTTGTAAACTTCATCAATCAAAAATCGTAATTCGTCAATCGTCAATAAACTTGGCGTGCCTCCTCCAAAATAGATGGTTTTTACGGTTTGGTTTTTGAATTCATCCTTGCGCAACATCAACTCTTTAACCAATGCGTTGATTAGTTCATCTTTCTTCTTTAATGACGTTGAAAAATGAAAGTCACAGTAATGACAAGCTTGTTTGCAAAATGGAATATGGATGTAGATTCCTGACATTATTTCTTAACTCTATCTTCATTCTGCTTTACAAAAGCTGCCCAACCTGTATAACTTTTACCAATCTCTACTTTACCTTCATTATAAAAATGACACACAGCAGCTGCTAATCCATCTGTTGCATCGAGATTTTTGGGTAGTGTTTTAAGTCCAAGTAAGCTTTGCAGCATTTTTGCTACTTGCTCTTTACTTGCATTACCATTTCCTGTAATTGCCATTTTTATCTTCTTTGGCGAATATTCTGTGATTGGAATTTCTCTGCTTAAACCAGCTGCCATCGCGACTCCTTGAGCGCGACCTAGTTTCAACATACTTTGTACGTTCTTACCAAAAAAAGGTGCTTCAATGGCTATTTCGTCTGGATGATGCGTGTCAATCAATTCAATGGTGCGTTCAAAAATAAGTTTGAGTTTAAGGTAATGGTCATCGTATTTTTTTAAATCCAACTCATTCAATTGCATAAACTGCATCGTTTTTCCGACCACTTTTATGAGCCCAAAACCCATAATGGTTGTTCCTGGATCGATACCTAAAATTATTTTTTCTTTAGCCATTAGTTAACAATATTGACAACCACTTAAAGAAAAAGAAACTCCAAAAGTTAGTGTAAATAGGTTTCCATTAAACGAACCATAGCCTTCAACCATTGGGTCAAAATCTTTTGCTAATCCGTAAATATATGATGCATCAGCAAATACCGAAAGCCGCTCATTTATTCCATAATGAAACTCTACACCAGCCATAACATTAAAAAACGAGAGCTTATTATCGACATAATCGCCAAGTGGTTTTACAAACGAATAACCTGGTCCAGCATGACCAACAACACCAATACGCTGTGGTAAAAAAGCGAGTGTTTTTGTGGCATCAAATACAAATTGTGCATTGACTCTGCTATAATTGTCTTTAAATTCTGGAGAATCGTCTGCACTCGAAAATCTGCTGAAACCATAATCTAATTTGACTCCCAATTGTTCTTTGAACATATACTGAATTCCCAGATTAACTGTTGGGAAATTAACCGGTTTTGCTTCAAAAGGTGATACAAATCCACCAGAAGAAGGGCTATTAACACCTACTGAAATTTGGGCTTTTATCCTTTGGGTTTCACTTTGCGAAAACGACACTAAACCAAAATTGAGTGTTAGAATTATGACTATATATTGTTTAAACTTTGACTTCATATTAATAATATTTGGTTTAATTTGTGATGATGTTAGATAGCCTATCTTACAAAACTAAACAATTCTTTGTTGTGCTTATTAAATTAAGCATAGTTGTTGGTGCTTTTTATTTTATCTATTTAAAATTAATAGAAAACGAAACATTGGATTTTAGAGTTTTTGTTGATTTTTTGAACAAAAAAGAAGTGTTTTCGCTTAAAAACATTCTGTTTTTGTTGTTTTTAAGCATTTTTAACTGGTTTTTTGAAATCTTAAAGTGGCACAATTTAGTTAGTTCAATTACCAAAATTTCATTCAAAACTGGGCTGGAGCAAAGTTTGGGTGCACTTACTGCTTCGTTATTTACCCCAAACCGAATTGGCGAATATGGTGCAAAAGCTATTTATTATCCGTCAGAGTTGAGAAAAAAAGTAATGCTTCTCAATTTGGTCAGTAACATGATGCAAATGGCAGTAACTACGGTTTTTGGAATCATTGGGTTGCTCTTTTTTATGACACAATATCATTTGGAGATAGACTTTAAGAAAGCACTTTATGCGTTGACTCTTTTAATGTTGGTCGGTGCATTTTTTCTGTTTAGTTTACAACATAAAGCTTTTGAAATTAAAGGCTTTTCGATTAAAAAAATTATCGATTTTATTAAAAACATCCGTAAAACAATAATTTTCAAAACTGTAGTGTTTTCTGTGCTACGATACTTTATTTTTTCGTTTCAGCTGTATTACCTCCTGCACATTTTTGGTGTTAGCATTAGTTACCCAAATGCCATGATGGTGATTACATCTATGTATTTACTATCTTCTGTTATTCCTTCCGTTTTTATATTTGATGTGGTTATTAAAAGCGGTGTAGCTGTATATTTGTTTTCATTAATTGGTGTCAATGAGCTTACAATTTTGAGCATCATAATGATAATGTGGCTGCTCAATTTTGTGCTGCCAAGTGTGTTTGGCAGTTATTATGTACTTAACTTTAACTTCTCTAAAGAACAAACCGAATGACCTTCATCGCTGTACTTATCACCTTTGCTTATCTTATTTTAATTGGGTTTTTGATTGTTGGGTTTGATAAGGTAAAATTGTTCAACTTAAAAGACATTCCTGCAAAAACGAAATTTACCGTTATTGTCCCTTTCAGAAACGAAGCCGAACCATTGCCCGAACTTTTAAAATCTATTTCTGAATTGAACTATCCGAAGGAATTGTTTGAAATTGTTTTTGTTGATGACGAATCTGAAGATGAATCGGTTAAGGTTCTCGATACATTCCGAATACATCAGGACACTCGAACTGACATTTCGATTATTAAAAACAAGCGAACATCCAATTCGCCCAAAAAAGATGCGATTACTTCAGCTATTTCTAAAGCAAAACATGATTGGATTGTTACTACAGATGCCGATTGTGTGTTGCCTAAATTTTGGCTCGATAGTTTTGACGAATGCATTCAGCGTGATGATTGTGAGCTGATCGCTGGCCCTTTGACTTATTCTAAAACCAATGGCTTTTTGGAGCATTTTCAATTACTGGACATCTTAAGTTTACAAGGATCTACCATTGGTGGCTTTGGTATGAATCGTCCATTTCTATGCAATGGCGCTAATTTAGCTTATAAGAAAACGCTTTTTAAGAATCTTAACGGGTTTCATGGCAATTCTGATATAGCCAGTGGTGACGACATTTTTTTACTTGAAAAGGCCGTTGTAAACTACAAATCCAAAGTTAAATATCTAAAATGCGAACATGCCATTGTTACAACACAACCTCAACCAACTTGGAAAAGTCTAAAAAATCAGCGCGTACGTTGGGCTGCCAAAACAAGTGCTTACAATTGGTTTGGCAAATTGGTTGGCATTATTGTTTTTTTAATGAATGGTGGCTTAATGGTTTTCGGACTGTTATGGCTGGCTGGTATTATAAAATGGCAAGTTTTACTCTATATCCTTACGATTAAATTCGGAATTGACGTACTCCTAATATATAAAGCCGCAACCTTTTTCAATCAAAAAGAAGCTTTAAAAAGCTACCTCGTTAGTTTTTTTGTGTATCCATTATTTAGTATTTATATCGTATTTATATCTGTTTTTAAAGGTTATAAATGGAAAGATAGAGCATATTCCAAATAGTGCTTTTATCATTTATTTTTGTTAGATTTACCTAATTGTAATCCTGAATCGTGATGAAAAAATTACTTCTGATTTTGTTCCTTTTATTTGGTTATTCATCTGTTATAGCACAAGAAACCTACACTGTTAATGGTGAAACACTTCAACTTAAAACTGAAATCGATGGTCAATTAGATTTACTATGGAATATCATCGATGGCAAGTATCGATATTTTGTAAGAACAGCTGACAACAACATCAAGGAGTTGATCAACACTAAAAATGACGATAACAAGTATCAAGAAGAGTATAAAACTACGCTTGAAAATTTGACTTCGGGTTTATCAGCCGCTAAAGTCAATCTTACTTTGGGCAGTTTACGAAATTATATAGATAGTTATAATCGTAACTCTGATACCAATTATGAGTCACAGGTTTCAAAAAGCAGTGTCGAACTGCGTCTAGGTATTTTTGGAGGCATTACCAACAGTCCGTTTATTAGCAATGATGACAATGTGAAAACTGGTGTTTTTGGTGCAGAATTGGAATTTCTTGAAGGTAAAACCATGCCACGACATTCTGGTTTTTTACAAGTGCGACATACATTGGAGAGTGATGAATTAAAGTACACCACAACCGAGTTGTCACTTGGCTATCGTTTTAGGGTCTTCAATTGCGAAAAATTTGGTTTTTATGGTGATGTACGATTGGCAACACTCAATTTTTCTAAAGCAACCGTTAGTTTTATTGATGAAAATGATGATTTAATTTCTGAAGAAGTTAGCACAACTGCTTTTGATATTCCTTTTACTTTTGGCATTGGAGCCGACTTTAAAATAACCAACAACAGTTATATTTTTGTTGGATACAATCAATTATTTGCAGCGTTTTTAGATAATCAAGGTAATTTTTCAACAGACATCACTTTAGGATACAAATTTAGTTTGTAATGAATTTATCCAATTATACGTCCTCCAACCCAGCATTCACCTCTTATTTTTGGGATAAAAAACCTCGTGACTCGTCAAAGATGACTGTTACAGGCATTTTTGTAAAATCGTTCACTTGCATTCTTATCATTTCGGCCATTACTGTAGGGTTATGGAAACTACATGACCAAGGTTTTGATATGGAATGGTTTTCGTTGGGAGGCATCATCGCTTCAATTATCATCAGTGTCATTATTTCTTTTAAAAATGATTGGGCTCCTGTTTTGGTACCATTATATGCCATTGCTCAAGGTTGTTTTTTAGGTGCTTTTTCTGCCTATATCAAAACACATTTTCCAGAGATGCCCTACCAGGCCATTGGAGTCACGATTGTCACTTTTATTGTAATGCTCGTCTTGTATCAAACACGGCTTATTAAAGTCACACAAAAATTGCGAAGTGTCATTATCACTGCATCTATAACCATTGGTGTTGTATATTTAATTTCATGGATTTTATCCTTTTTTGATATTCATACTTTTATTTATGGAACGTCGTGGCTGGCTATTATTTTTACAGTCATTTCTGCAATTGTGGCTTCTTTTGCTTTACTATTGGATTTTGATTACATCGAAAAACACAAGCATAATGCCGAAAAAAGCAAAGAATGGCTCGCCACTTGGGGACTTTTAGTAACGCTTATCTGGCTTTATATTGAAGTACTTCGTTTGATGCAAAAATTGGCGATACGGTTTTAAGTTTTTTTAGCCACGAATTCACAAATGTTTTTCTAAATAATATCTAAAATTATACTCTGAAAAAGAAATAAAAAAGGCTTAATTAATATTTACAATAACAGGCAAACTGAATTCTGTTGCCACTTGCTGACTACGTTTGATGGCTGGATAGATTTTTGGTAAGGAATCAAAACTATGACGCAAAATACTATCCAATTGCGGAATTTGAGATTTGGTCAGTTCATCACATTCAATCGATTTTATAGAGAAAACACCTCTATTTGTGATGTGAATTCTCAATAAAATGGTATCATTGACATCTTCTGTGACCACAATATTTTGATAGGACAAACTCGTATTCAATCGATCGCGTAGCACATTCTGAAAACATTCTTTTTTGTTGGGTCTTGTATCACAAAGTGAAAACGTAGGGTACTCATCGACATCATTCCAGTTGATGGATTGCATTTCATTATCAACAATCGTTTGTGTGTCGATTTTCTTCTTATCAAAGTAATCGCAGGACACAAAAGTCAATAAAATTAAAACCAGAAGTAATCGATTCATTGTTATACTAATGAAACGGAAAAGTACAATTTTTTTAGATTTTATTCCCCTTTCAAGAATTTTTCTTCTTTGAGTTCTTTCAACCGTTTATCAACAAAAAATGCAAATGGGCTGTTTGGAAATTTCTCCTTGAACACTTCATAAGCCTTTATTTTAGAATCAAAATCTGCATAATATTGGTCTTTGGTAAGGGCCAACATATACTGTGTTCGCTCATTCTCGGGATTTTCAGCAATGGCAGTTTGAAGCGCTACTATCGATGCTTTATACTTTTTTTGATGGTTGAGCAATTTTGCCAAAAAGGTATATTCGTCATCAAGTGGCATATCCATCAATTCTAAAGCCTTTGCTATATACTTTTCGGCATTGACATAATCGTTGATTCGCTCA
Source organism: Flavobacteriaceae bacterium UBA5534 (assembly GCA_002426015.1). GTDB lineage: Bacteria > Bacteroidota > Bacteroidia > Flavobacteriales > Flavobacteriaceae > Aquaticitalea. The sequence continues at coordinate 54,452 of DINS01000003.1, read as the reverse complement.
TACAGCTGCCCTTGTATATACAGATTGGTTTGATTTTTTGGGTCGTATTGAAGTGCTAATTCGCCTTGTTCGATGGCTTTTTGATATTCGGAATCTTCAGCGTAGCAAAAACTCAATTTCTCGTGGATAAATTGTGATGATTGCCCAAGTGCAATCAATGTTTCGAACCATTTTGCTGACTCATTATACTTCTCATCCCAATAATAATTGAGCGCTTTGAGCTTTATCAATTCAGCATTATTGGCATACGATTGCAATCCAATATCAATATAATGCAATGACTGCTTATGCTTTCGAACAACCAAGAACTGCTCGGCTATCTTATAAATGGCTTTTTGATGTGTGCTGTCCAGTTCAAATGCTGTGCGGAATTCATTCATTGCAGTTGTATCTTGCTGTTGCTCTAAAACCACACCTAGTTCATAATGATAATTTGGGTTTTTATAATCGAGATACACCAATTCGTTGAACAAAACAGCAGCATCGTTGAGCTTTTTGTGTCGATATAAAAGCTTGGCATAGTCATACTTTAGCAAAGTATTATCTAGATTGGCTTTAAGTCCAAGTTCATAATTGCGTAAGGCTTCGTCGTCATTGCCTATGGCCAAATAGGCTTTTGCAATCTTGTCATACACTTCAGAAGGTTGGCTGTGAGTTTTATAGATGTTAATGGCTTTGGAATAATTGCCATAAGCATACAAGCTATCTGCAATTGCCAAAACCGAAGATTGCGCTTCGGTTTTGAATATGGTTAATATGAGAATAACTATAAGAGTTTTTCTCATTGAATTTGAAATATAATTGGCAAACTATATGGTACATTTACAATAACACCTTGAAACTTCCCAGGAATCATTTTTGGCAAAGCGTTTATAACTCGTATCGCTTCGGCTTCAAGTACTGGATGTGACGCACGAGCTTTAGCATCTTTAATACTTCCGTCAGCCGCAATGACAAAAACCACTGTTATACGTTGTTTCCCTTTTAAATTATGCTCTTTAGCAACTTTAGTATTAAACTTTTTATTGACATGATTGGCAATTGTTTGCGACGTACAATCCTTTCGTTCTTTGTTAGTTGGCAATTGTTTACATTCTTCAAACGTTGGCACTTCATCAGTAATAGCAAATGGTATTTCGACTAGTCCCAACACGTCTTTAAAATATGGGTTGGTAAAGGCTCCTTCTATCGTATAGATTAATAATAGTTTCAACGCTTTTTCCTCGGCATCAGAAATAGTGCCTTGTGTTTGAATCTGGTCCATCACATCGGCTATTTTTTGAGATAATGTGCTTTTACCTTTTTTATCAATGAATTTTTGAGTTGTACTGACCAATTCTGAATCAAATTTTTCGGAGGATACGATCTTGTACAATACGTTTAAACCTTCGTTTTCTTCATCAGTTGCATTGCCTTGTTTTTCTATCTGTTCTTTTACAGCATTCACTTTTTCAATTAATGGACTATCACCATTGACCACAAACAAAATCGGTAAACTGTATGGCACAGTAACCGGTTTGCCTTTTTGTTTTCCAGGAATCATTTTTGGTAACGATGCCACCACGCGTTTTGCTTCTTTTTCTAACTCTGGATGTGGTGCACGAGCCATCACATTGCTCACATTTCCTTGTTTATCAATTTTAAAAATGACATTGATACGTTGTTTGCCTGATAAACCTAAATCCTTGGCAAGTTTGGTATTGAAATTTCCATTGATATATCTTGAAATAATATCAGAGGTGCATTTCTTTTTCTCTTCATTGGTTAAAAGCGTTTGACATTCTTCAAAGGTTGGAACTTCTTCTATGACACCAAAAGGAACTTCGATGTCATAAGTGTCAACCATTTTTGCTTCTTCGACACTTGTAGGTTTATCAAACGTCATTATACTTCCTCCTCCGTTCACACTAGTAGTGACCAAAGTATGATAGTAAGCGTCATTAAGAATTAAATCTATTTTTTCTTTTTGGAGTTTCTTTTCATCAGTAGTTAAGTTTTTAAAATCATCGACTACCAACCGTACAACACCATCGCGAGCTTGGTTTTCCCATCCTCTTTTGGCTTCACCTGTTTTCATGTACTTAAGATAGTCTTCATAGGTTTGATGTGTATTAACCATTTTTTTAAATCGTTCTTGATCTTCAATGGTCAAAGTTCTCTCTTCTGATTTATCTTTTATTATCCTGTTTTCCAGATATTTTACATAGGCCTTTAATTTAGCCAATTCGGCTTTACTCCAAATATAGTTATCCTTATTTGGCCTTGATTTTTGAAATATTTCAGAAGAACTCACTTTGCTTTTTTCAAGTTCTTCAATCTCTTTGTAATATTTATCAATGAGTTCTTGTAGTGTTTGTTCTTGATTAGCTGACTCATCATTTGACACGTTTTCTACAGATACGTTTGTTTCTTGCGCGTACGACGAGGTATATAACAGCATCCCAAACACCATTGGGAACAAAAGTGCATACTTTAATAAATGAATTCGGTTTGATTTTGATTTGCTTAACATAACGATTCGTTTTTTGATTAATGATTGTTTGAAAAATGGATTGATGAACGAAAACTGCTTCACGTCAAATACTTGTGACAACAAGTTTTCATAATATTGGGTTTTGTTATCGTTTTTCACAGCTTGCGCGTCTGCAATGTATTCGTGCAAGGCAGACATACGGTTTTGATACATATACACTAACGGATTGAACCAGAACACGATACGAAGCAACTCAAACAACAACAAATCGAGTGTGTGTTTTTGTTGCACATGTACAACTTCGTGTTTAAAAATGGTTTTTTTATCTTCGTCTCGAATCTGTTCGCCAATACATATATAATGGAAAATAGAAAATGCTGCATTGCTCTTCAATAAATTAACAAGTAGCAAATCGCCTTTCCAACGTTTTGGGTTCTTATAGATAACCATACTTATTTTGATGGCTTTATAGATGAGCAAAAGTGTCGCTATTGCCATACCAACATAAATGAGCATGCTCCAATGCCATACAAAAATTGGTTCGACGGTTTGTACTGCATGCATTTGAAGTGTTGTTGGTGCTGGTGCCGAAACCTCTCCAATAACAACTTCTGGCAATCTCATAATAAATTGTTGAGGGACGGCTTCTTTAAACCGCTCTATTTTAATAAATGGTAGAATGACCGAACTAATAGCGGTCACTAAAAGATAAACCCTGTTCCAGTTAAAAAACGTTTCTCGCTTTAAAAACACATCATAGATGAGCAAGAATACCAATTGAAATGCGATGGTTTGTAGGATATATGTTAGCATATTACTGGTCTTTTTTATTGATGTCTTTTAAAACCGATTCGAGTTCTTTAAGATTGATATCATTTTTCTTTACAAAAAACGAGACCATACTCTTAAACGACCCTTGAAAATAATTGTCAACCAACGAGTTGATGCTTTGATTGCTGTACTCGTGCTTTAGTAACAAAGGAAAATAGACGTGCCCTTTACCTTCTTTTTCATAATCGACTATACCTTTACTTTCCAAGATACGCACAATGGTCGAAACCGTGTTGTAAGCTGGCTTTGGCTCTGGCAATTCGTCAATAATTGCTTTGACATTGGCACGTTGTAATTGCCAAAGTACTTGCATAATTTCTTCTTCTGCTTTGGTAAGTTGTTTCATCAGTTTATGATTATTACTTTTAATTGGTCAGATGCAACATTTATACTATCACTTTCCTTTTTGACACTATTTTTAGATATGAATGCATCATTTTAAACTAAACATTTAGTTGTACTTTATAACAAATATAACTAAAATTTTAGTTTAAACTAATTTTTTAGTTCAAAAAAATTTTTAATTGGAAGTTGTGCGTAAAATAAAACCCAATAGTTATCAAGTGTGAAAACTATTGGGTCTATTCTTTTTGCTATTAATTCAACAAAATAAACTTAGAGGGATTAAATATATTGTTTGTTGACAAGTCAAATATATGTATCGCAACTAACTTTTAGACGTGGAAAAACCGTAAACTTGTTACGGAAAAACCGTACTATTGAGCAATGGCAATGGTTTTGAGTGTTTTTAAAAGTGATAAAAAATGAAATTTTAACAGTTTTTTTATAAAAACCCTTTTTTTCGAGCTTCAGAAATCAGTGTTTCATCTTTTCCATCTTCAATTGAAAACAACAATTTCATTTGTTTTTTGCGTTTTTCGATAGCGCTCATTGAGAGATCGATATGCTCTGTTAAGCTTCTGGTTTTGATTCCTTGCGATAGTAAATACAATATCTTTCTGTTGTGTTCATCGATATGAATGTCATTAGTGACCAGTTTATTCAAGAACGAATTGACCGTACTGCTATAATATGGCGGAGAGACTAAAATATGTTGAAATGCTTCAGCCAATTCACTCGATGTTAAATCGCTCTTTATCAAAAATCCATCGGGATCGACATTTTTGATAATATTATGGATGCGATACGACTCATTGAACATGGTAAGGATAATGATTTTTGCATTTGGTAAAATATCTTTAGCTATGATTCCTAAATCTTCTCCTGACCCAATCTTTCCATCCTTGGATCCTGGTAGCCTAATGTCAAAAAACAATACATCGTAAGGTATTTCTTTTACCGATTTTTGCATCAACAGATTGGCTGTATCGCAATCGTTTGCCGTGTCAATAATTAAGGTTTGGTCATCTCTTTTAGTGGCCATCAAGGTGTTTTGATATCCTTCAATAATGATAGGATGATCATCAACCATTAAAATGCGTATGACTTGGTTCATAGTTTTGTCAGTTAATATATGGTATGTTTAAGGTTATCGTTGTGCCTTTATCGATTTCAGAATCAAACTCAATCGTTCCGTTGACTTCATCTACTCTAGAGTTGATATTCTTTAGTCCAATACCTTTCTTGCTTTTGTTGATAACAAATCCTTTACCATCATCAGCAATAGTCAAGCAAATTACATCATTTTTTAATTGAAAACTAATTTTTACAAGAGTTGCTTCGGCATGTTTATAAATGTTTTGCATTGACTCTTGTAAGATTCTGTAAATGTGAATTTTTGTTTTATTGGACACATTTTCCCAAATGATATCATCGCTACAGTCAAACTCATACTTAAGTTGATATGCTTGTGTTTGAGTTTCGATGAGTGTCTTAATGATATCTACAAATCCAGATCCTGCTACAAAGTCGGTATTCAAATCGTGGGATATTTGACGAATGTCTTGTTCTATATTTTTGAGGTCATTGATGTATTGCAGCCTTATTTTTGCTCCTTCTGGTCCTTCTTTGAGGTTAAACGAATCGAGGCTCAATCGTGTTCCAAACAATCTCCCAAGGATACCATCGTGTATTTCTTCAGAAATTCGCTTTTTCTCCATAGCTCTTGCCTCATCAACTTTATCCTGTTGTGAGAGCATCAAATTGTAAATCTCTTCGTTAGCTTTTTGTTGATCTTGCTTGAATTCTAATTCTTTGTTTTTTGCTCTTTGTGTAATGATGATGTATAACAAAAATATGGCCACTATTAGCACTATAGACACTATTAATAACCAGAAACGTTGTTGGGCAATCCGTTCGTTTTCTTGTTGAATTTGGTCGGTTTCAAACTGCACACGAGCAAATTTATTGCGGATTCCACGCTCGTGTTGTAATAGGCTATCACTTAGTCGTATGTGCTCATTGAGGTATTTTTTGCCTTCATCGCCTGGTTTTAGTTCGGAAAGGATAACCATTGATTCCAACAAAATATCGTTAGATGAAGTCTCTTTAGCCAATCGATAAGACTCATTTGCATATTGTAAAGCATGGTCAATCTTGTTTTGGGCTTTGTAAAATTTTGATAAATCTATTGTAACTGCCAATTTGGTAATTGGGTCTTCAAGGCTATCACTAATTTTATAAGCTTCCTTGAACATTTTTTCCATATTATCATAATCCTTTTCACCAGATTCAAATCTTGTGAAGGCAATATTATCAAGTATTAATGGGTAAAATGTTGGGTCGATCTCAAACAACTTTTCTTGTTTAAGTAAATTTGTATAGAAATCTAAAGCTTTAGTGTAATTCCCCTTTTTTCTAAATACAAAAGCCTGGTTATGAATGGATAGATTTTTGTTATAAAATCCATTATTCATTTTATTAGATATTTCTATCGCTTTCTTATGATACTCTAAAGATTTATCATATAATCCTAAATTTAAAGAAATGTTACCCAACCTATTATACAGAATCCATGAATCATCTAAATTTCTTTCTGTTGTAGGCAAGCTTTCCAAAAACTTAAGAGCTCTAATTGCAGATTCTTCACTTCCAAAATAATCTTTTTCATTTAGTTGAATTAATGATAAGTTAGAAAGTGCTCCAGCTTGGCGAGGAATTTCTTCAACTTTATCATAAAACTTAATAGCAGTTGAGTAATAATAATAAGCACTATCGTTTTGGTTCTTGTCAAAATGATAATATCCTAAATTATGATTAGCAATACCTATGGATAAAGTGTCTTTAAGAGACCTAGAAAGTTTTAAGTTTTTATAATTTATTTTGGAAAAATCATCTAATTTACCTTGGAAAAGATAAACTGTCGATAACACGCGATTGCTTCTCAAAATAACGCTATCGACCTTCATTTTCTCTGAAATATCCACAGCTTTTTTTGCATATTTATAGCGTAACTCAAGTTTAGTTTCAGAATCTTCTGCTAAACTTCTATACTTTACAATACTATCATATTGTGGAGATTTGGTAATCTCCTGCGCAAAGAGATGCAATCCTGAAAAAGTAAATATGAAAACTGAATAAAATAATCGAAACACTAGACAACGGATTAATGAGTCTTTAAATTTATAATAATTATTCTTAATCTATTCCATAATTTATTAATTAGTACAATTACTTATAATGATACAAATAAAAACACCAAAAGCCCTTACCTTCTATGGTAAGAGCCTTTTATAATTTAAATAGTAAATTTTATCCTTGACTAGGTAATGCCACTCTTTCTTTACTATGAGCCAATAAATCATATTGAGTGTTTGTACCTTTATAAGTATTCACATCATCTTGAGTAGGTTTTTTATCTGTTTGACTTGAAACTGATAAAAATAAAGCTAGTAATAAAGTAATTTTTAGGGTCTTCATGCTAATTAATTTAGGGTTATGTTAATAGTAACAATAATTGTTAGTTAATTAATAATTTTTGGGCATGACTAAATGCCGTTCGAGGGAAGAATGGATTATTAATTTTTGAGCGAATAGCCCAATAGCACTACAATAAAATGAGGGAAAATAAAAACGATCAAGTCGCTTTTAAATGAATGGATTAGATTAATTACCTTAATAAGTGATTTTAGGGGCTTATGAAGGACTGCTAATATATGTTAAATTAAAATCAATAAAGAAATAAAATCGATAAAATGTTTATTTTCATCGACAAAATACATATTACTGTTTAAAATTAACTAATCTGTAAATTAAAACAGCCGCTCTTTTTGCCTGAACAGACACATGGTTTAGGTTTCCTGTTTCATTTATGGTATGATCATCTGCACCTCCTGTTAAGCCCAAACCGTCAATGGCCATATCTACATGCCCAGAAGTAAAAGAGATATCAGCAGCACCAGCATTACGTGGATTTACAGCAGTGATTGTACCAAAACCCAAATCTTGACTAACTTTATTGTAATGTTCCAACAAGATTCTATTGCCATCGGTTGATGCCAAAGGTGGATAACCATCATTCCCAAATATAATTTGAGCATTCGTTTTTGGATAATTGGCAGATACTATAGTGTTCATTATGCTTTGTGCTTTTTGCAACTGTTCTGGTGATACCGCTCTAATATCACCTCTTACCGTAACTTCTTGTGCTACGACATTTGACTTGCCAAAAGCACGACCACCTGTCAATTCTTCATTTGGTTCTAAAGTGGTGCCACCAATAATAAAACCAGGATTAAAGGTTAAATTTTCTTCTTTTGATAGTTGTAGATAAAATTCATTTAAAATACGTGACGCTTCATAAATGGCTCCAACCCCAACTTTATCTGTAAAAATTTGAGAAGAATGTGCTGCATTACCATTAACTGTTAGTTTCCAATCTGATGAGCCTCTTCGTGAAGTGACAATGGTTTTTGAATTTCCATCGGCATTTTCAAAACCCAAAGCAATATCTGCTCTTATAGCTGCTTCAATCAAATCCTTTTTTGAAAGCTCAATGGGATCACCACTCTTTTCTTCATCACCAGTCATGATGATTTCGATGTTCATATCATCTAAAACACCAGCGTCTTTCAATGCTTTCATGGCTAAAATAATAATGACATCGCCACCTTTCATATCAGAAACTCCAGGCCCTTTCATTATGGAATCATTGAGCATTTTGTATTCCTGAAACGGACTATCCAATTCAAAAACTGTGTCGAGGTGACCTATCAACAATAGTTTTGGGCCTTTCTTTCCTTTTCTTGTTGCTATCAAATGGCCAGCGCGACCATAACTTTCACCAGAAGTCAGTTCTGTTTGAAACCCTAACTTATCTAATTCGTCCTTGAATAGTTCGCCAACTTTTTTGACACCATCAAAATTCATTGTGCCACTATTGATATTGACAGCTTTTTTTAACAACCCTAAAGACGCTTCTGTATGCTGATCGACAGATTTCACGATTTTACGTTCCAGTTTATTCTGTTGTGCATGTAAAACAACTGACGTTCCCATCAAACAAATTAGAATACTTTTGTAGATTATTTTTTTTAATATCATGCTGTCAATTTAATGTAAAAATCTCACCTGGAAGATAAATATCGATGATAATGCCTTTTGCTCCAAGTTTATCATTATATGTTTTTGAAGATTGTTTTGGGTTTTTGAGAACAACAACCTGCGATTCACCAACAATTTCTATGGTATTTCCTTTGACCAAAATTGCGGTTGACTCATCAATACCGATTCCAATCAATTCAGGAAAATCGATAATTGCTGTTAGCAAGCGATTATATCGACTTCTTTTTACAAAATGTTGGTCTATGATGACGTTTGTTATTAATCCCAATCCTGTTTTGGTTTCGATGTTTTCTGTTTCTAGATTTCGAAAGGTAGATGAGTATTCTGGATGTTTTAATTCGTTGCCAGTAATCATCAGTTTACTCATCACTGCAGCTCCAGCACTTGTACCTCCAACAAGACTCCCATTTTGATAAGCTTCATGAATCGCTTTCTCAATGTCTGTTCCTTCTACAACTTCCATAAACCGGTTTTGGTCACCTCCAGAGATATAAATGAGTTTGGCGTCACGAATAGAATCTAATTTTGTTTGGGTCAGTTTTTCGTCTTTTGAAAACTGTAGTCCATAAATGTTATCAACGCCCAGTTTTGTAAACTGTCCTTTGGCATAATACACCGCCGAATCAGGCTCTGCACTCGACATTGGCAATACAATGCCATAACCACCTTTATCTAAACCAGACTCTTTGATGATACGATCCACCATAGATGATGGCCTAGAGCCACCACCTATAATGAATAACTTTCCTCTGCTATTAATATCTTGTGATACTACTGATGTTGTGCAAAAAGTACTGATTAGAACAACGAATGCTGTTAATATGCTTTTTCTTTTTATATTCATCATTGTTGAATTCCAATTACAATTCCTCTTGGATCGCCACCTGCAGCATAAAACGCTTCTGGATTGGTGCCATCGAGATTTGCCCTCATCATGATATCAGTCAATCGGTCTCCCCAATAAATTTTTTGATTTTGAGCATCATAAGCAATTCCATAAACCACCCTTCCTATTCCGACTGCAATTGTTGAAACCCCTGTTCCATCCAAATTAGCAGATTTTAGACGAATATCCCCAGAACCTATATACTCATCATAATAGATACGATTGCCAATGACCTTCATACTACCACCTTCTACAGCAGGCATTAGTTCGACTTGGCCAGTTCCATCCAGATTTTTCGACCAAACACCTCCATTATAATTAATCCAATAAAGTTTTCTATTGACCAAATCGATATCCAATCCGTCTGGGTCGTTAGGTTGACCTATTACAAAGTCTTCTTTTTGAGTAAGATTGGTACTATTCATATCGCCTCGCTGTATCCCGTTGCTGGTATCCCAGTAGATTTTATTTTCCTGATAGTCAATAGCCATCCCATTTGGTTGGTCAACTCCTGTACGGAATTCTATAAAATTACTACCATCCAAATCGGAACGGTAAATTTTATCAGCCGTATAATCGCTAATGTACAGCTTCATGTTAACTGTATCTAAGACCATTCCGTATGACCCTTGTGCAGCAATATTGGGCACTTGCGTAAAGATTGGAGCCTGGGTGTTGATCAAACTTTCATACACTTGGCTGCCATCAGTATAATAAATTGGAATACCTGTGGCATTGGGGTCTTTAATAACAATAGTCTTTGTTGTTTGGCGAATTTCCAAAGAAACTGAAGTGGTCACCACCAAATTTACAGTATAGGCACCAGGCTCTTCATATAAATGTGATGGATTAGCTTCGGTTGAAGATGAACCATCACCAAAATTCCAACTGAAGGAAGCCGTCCCAACTGTTTCTGGAACGATGGATATATTTGTAAAGGTGACTGTTGCAGGCGCAAACTCATCATTATCTATAGTATAAGTGAATTGCGGAACTGTACTCGCTGGAGGTACCGGAAAATCATCCTCTCCGCAACTATATATGACACAAAAGATAAGTGCTATTAAAATTGGTATCTGTAATCTTTTCATCTGTTGATATTTATTGTTTTTATTATCAGATGGAATGCCTGTTTAAATATTTTCAATCATTTTGAAAATAATGGTTGGCATTTCACAACATTATTATTTTTTTAGGAAGATACCTCTCGGACTCGCTATCCCTGTTTTTAAAACTTCTTTTGCAGATCCATCAAGATTGGCTCGATATAACTCGCCAGAATCACGTCCTGACCAATATATTTTACTTTCATCATAGTCGATATCCATCCCATAAATTCGCGTTCCGTTAGCGTCAACCGTTTGGATATTGCTTCCGTCAAGATTGGCTACTTTCAGTAAATCATCATTTTGATCATCAAAATATATTTTATTGTTAACCGTATCGACCATTAATGCGTATCCATAATTTCCTGTAATAATCACTTGAGGGTTTGTTCCGTCTAAATTAACTGAATAAACCTCCTCAATATTAACATCATATACATACATTTTGTTGTTTTCCACATCCAAAGCAATCGCTCTCCATTGTGCATTAGACACATTAAAGAATCCTATTTGCGGATTCGATCCATCAAGATTTGCCTTGGACACATTACCATCGTCATCTACCCAATACACTTTGCCTCCAGCCACATCTAACGCAATAGCATAAGGATCTCCGATATTAGTGGCAATGGCTTCTAAACCTGAACCATCGAGATTCATACGCCAAATATTACCGTTTGGATAGACTTCAAAGTCACTGAAATAGATTTTTCCGTTGACATCATCATAAGCCAAGCCTACACCACCTTTCCCAGCAATACTTACAACATCACTGACTGATCCTGTACCATCCAAAGTCAATTTTCTTATAAACTCGTCGCCTAGAGCTATATAATACAATTCTGGGATTGATGCAGGAGCTGAACCTATAACCACATCTTGGGTAAAAGTATCTTGACCTGCAGCACTTATTGCTATTAATGTAACCGTAAAAGTCCCGTCAGTTGTATATGTGAACGTCGGGTTTTCTTCTGTTGAAGTTGAATTTGCAGCATCGCCAAACGACCAAGTATAGGAGGTTGCTCCCAGAGAGGTGTTTGTAAACTGTACTGCAATACCCTCCGTTAGGTTTTCCTCATCCTCAACCGTAAAGCCACTAGCTGGTGTGACCGTAATTTCCATATTGGAAATGGTTGAACCACCAGCTCCGGTCGACACTAAACTGACCAAAAAAACATCACTTGACAGGTATGTTTTTCTTGGTGATACTTCGTGGGATGTCGTCCCATCACCAAAACTCCATAAATAGGCAGTGGCGTTTTGTGAGGTATTGGTAAACTGAATTTCCTCGCCTACCTTTACAGTCGTAGCGCTTGCCGAAAACTCTGCCTGTGACTGTGGAGGTAATACATCGTCCTTTTGACAGGCTACAAATGCAAAAGATAGAAAGGCTAAAAGTATGTAATTTTGAAATGTCGTTTTCATGTGAAAAATTTTTAAAATTATATTTTTTAATATCCTGGATTTTGAGTCATTCCTGGATGGCTGTTGGCTTGTAATTCATCTGACGGTATTGGGAACAAAGTTTGATTAACACTTGTTACATTTGGCAGTACTTCAATCGCTCTTCCTGTTCTAACCAAATCGAACCAACGTTGGCCTTCAAAAGCGAATTCCACGCGTCTTTCCTTTTCAATAGCAGTTAGTAATTGAGGATATGTTGATGCGTTGGTACTGTTTAAATTTGCTCTTTGTCTTATCATGTTGATATCACTTTTGATATCATCTATGTTTCCATTTAAACGTGTTTTGGCTTCTGCTCTAATTAAATACATTTCAGCCAATCGGATAACAATGAAATTATCAGCGCCAAGGCTTAAATCATCATACTTAATGGCATAGGCCTGTACTCCTTCAAAAGCTACACTTGCCGCATAGCGCTCATCATTAGCCTCATACGCAGTTAAAAGGCTTTCCGATGGTTCAACTTCTCGTCTACCGTTTAACGAATGTGGAAAATTGTACTCTGCGATTCTATTTCTTTCGGTTTCTGAAAAATAGATTTCAAAAATGGATTCAGCCGATGCGTCATCAGCAAAAATGTCAGAGTAGTTTGGCAATAAGGTATATCCGCCATTTTGAATGACTTCTGTTGCCATAGCTGCAGCTTGCGCATAGTCCCCTTTATAAAGAAACACTCTTGCCAACATCGCTTTTGCAGCATATCTTGTTGCTCTTGTCTTTTCGCCAGAAGTTGGCAAATTAACAGATGCAAAGGTCAGGTCTTGAATAATTTTAGCATATACTTCATTGACAGGATCCCGTGGTGCATCGAGATTGTTGACTCCTACTGTCGGACTCAATCTTAAAGGAATAGCTCCAAAATAATTTAATAAATTAAAATGGTTCAACCCTCGAATAAAATACAATTCGGCTAATGCCTCATTCCGTTCCGATTCAGACATATCCGGAATCGTTGGGACCTTGACAATCACGTTATTGGCAACATTGATACCATCGTAAGGCATTCTCCAAATACCTGAAACAGAACCGTTTTCTGGAAGTATGTTATTATTGTCCACTTCAGCATACTCTGTGGCAGTTGCGTCCACAGGATGGGATAAGTTATCGGCTGCCAAATCGGAGAAAATACTATAGGTCCTGCCATAATAACTTAAACTCTGAAAACTTGCATAGGCACCCAAAATACCTCGTTCGATATCTTCTTTTGTTTGAAAGGCTTCATCTGCTGGAATGGAATTTTGTGGTTCCACCTCCAAGGTATCACAGGACATTGCTGTCATTAATACCAAAACTATTAGGATTATCTTCTTCATGATCATAATTTTAAATTAACTCCAAAAGTGAATGTTTGTGCTTGCGGATAGGTAAAGAAGTCAGTACCAATGACCGAATTGTCATCACCTCGATAATTGACTTCAGGATCGAGACCAGTATAATTGGTAAAGGTGAATAAATTTTGGACACTGAAATAAAATCGAATACTGTTGAACATTGTTTCTTTCATGGTCTCCTTGTTAAGCGTATATCCTAAAGTGATATTTTTAACCCTTAAATAAGAACCGTCCTCAATAAATCGAGAAGAAACTCGCTTGTTCTGCGCAGCAGCTATTGGATCCAATGTGGCTCTTGGGATGTCGGTAATGTCACCTGGCTGTTGCCATCTTCTTGTAACAGCTTCCAATTGATTATCGCCACCCTGTAAGGACTCTAAAAAGAGTCGAGACCCATGAAACACATCATTGCCATAAGAACCTTGTAGAAATATACTTAAATCGAACCCTTTATAAGAGAAATTATTAGTAAGGCCTCCTATAAAATCAGGATGAGGATTACCTACTATCGTTCTATCTTCGGAGGTGATGACACCATCAAAATTTGTATCGGCATAGACGATGTCACCTGTAGATGGGTCAACACCCAATGATTCAAAGCTATAGAAGATACCTATAGGCTGGCCTTCCATAATTCGGTTGCCGCCACGACCTATATCATCAATTGGCTGACCGTTATACAATTCCAGCACTTTATTTCTGTTTCCTGAAATGTTAAATTGGGTACTCCAGTTAAAATCACCCACAAAGTTTTGGGAAGCAACTGAAATTTCAATTCCCTTGTTTTCAACTTTTCCAACATTTTCAGTTATTGAAGAGAACCCTGAACTTGGAGGAAGTGGCCTACTCAATAACAAGTCGTTGGTTTGTTTATCATAATAATCTGCTGTAATTGTCAATCGATCATTAAAGAATCCCAAATTAAGACCAAGATTCAATTGCGCTGTGCTTTCCCATTTCAAATCTGGATTTGGGATGTTACTTGGGTAAACGGCTGGCTGACCACCATAAGAAGTGTTGCCATACAGTTCAGAAAACAAGAACGGACTGATATCGTCATTTCCTGTCAATCCATAGCTAGCGCGAATTTTCAAATCGGAAATAAAATTTACGTTCTGCATGAAATCTTCCTGTGAAATTCGCCAAGCTACCGAAGCCGCAGGGAAGAACCCTGTTCGATTGTTCTCTCCAAACTTGGTAGAGGTATCAAAACGTCCAGACACATCTAAAAGATATTTATCTTTATAATTATAATTGGCACGACCCAAATATGACCTTAATCCTGTATCTGTAGCATTAGCTGTAGCAGAAACAATGGTCGAAGCTGCACTTATATATTGTAAATTATCATCCGCATAGTCCTGACCTCTGATAAAGGATGATCTGTAGGCGTAGCTTTCAAAACTATAACCAGCTAACAACTCCATTTTATGATCTCCAAAATCGGTTTTGTACTTAAAAATATTATTGGAAACAATATTGGTCACATCGGTATTGGTTTCAAAGCCCAAACCATTGTATCTAGCCCCTTGTACCGTTTTGGTTGATTCAAAAGCATGTTCTCTAAAATGAAGAAAATCAACTCCCCATTTGGTTGTGAACGTTAGGTTTGGTAAAATGTTATAATCCAAATACACATTCGAATTGGTTCTGTATGAAAAGTTTTGGTTGATGGCTTCGTTGGCAATCGAAACCGCATTGGAATAAGGCCCTTGTTGATTATAGGTTCCATCTTCATTATATACCGGAAAAATGGCTGGTGTTGAAATCCCATTTGGAAGCGGTCCATGTAGTGTTTGGTCACTTTCCACACGGTCGGTTTTGGCATAAGTTAATCCGATACTGGTGCCTATAGTGAATTTATCGGAAAGCTTATGATCGAGATTGACCCTTCCATTGAGACGTTTATAATCTGTACCTATCAATATTCCTGTTTGTTTGAAAAGGGTTCCGCCAACATAAAATTTTGTTTTTTCAGAACCTCCAATTGTCGAGATCTCGTAACTGTTAATTGGTGCTGTTCTGAAAATTATATCTTGCCAATCGGTATCAATAGTAATATTGTTCATTTGTTCTTGGGTAAAAACCGTTGAATTTGTGAGATCGTTCCTGTATTCCATCCATTGACGCGCATCGAGCATATCCAATGTATTCCACACCCTTTGGACTCCAGTGTAAACATTCACATTGACTACTGCTTTTTGGGCTTTACCACGCTTTGTGGTAATCAATACAATACCGTTGGAAGCTCTTGCTCCATAAATTGCGGTAGAAGATGCGTCTTTAAGAATACTGATGGATTCAATGTCACTTGGATTCAAATCGGTAAGTGCGCTTGCACCTTGGCCAGAATAGCCAATCTGACCAAAATCACCAGTAGTTACTGGGATTCCATCAATAATATACAGTGGCTGACTTGAACCACTTATGGAACTCAAACCACGAATCCTAACAGACATCTCTCCTCCAGGTGTTCCAGAATTTTGCGACACTTGTACACCTGCAGCCTGACCTTGTAAAATACCATCAACACCAGAAACGGGCAAGTCTTCTACCTGCTCGGATTTGATAGCTGATACTGCGCCAGTCAACAAGGCTTTTCTTTCGGTCCCGTAACCAATAACGACCACTTCACTCAACGCTAAATTGTCAGCGGCCATTTTGACTTCGACGTTTGTCTTGCCAACAATATTCACTTCTTGTGTTACAAACCCAAGGTAAGATATGACCAAGGTCGTTGCATCGTTGGGCACTTTCAATTCAAAATTTCCATCAAAATCTGTAGTGACACCTTTGGATGTTCCTTTGATAATAACTGTAGCTCCAGCTAAAGGAACTCCTTGCTCATCGACAACTGTACCATTGATAGTCTTGTCTTGTGATTTTGCAGTTGAATTGGTAGGTTTAATTGAAATTGTTTGGTCTTCTTTAATAACCACCTGCCTGTTATCAATGACATAGGTTAAATTGGTGTTCTCAAATGCTTTGTCCAAAATAGTTGGCAGTGTCGCATTTTTTAACTTGAGTGACACTTTGTGATGAAGGACGTCATCTTTATAGAAGAAGATGAATTCACTTTTGTTTTGAATTTCTTTAAACAACTCTTCTAAAGATACATCGTTCACATTGATGTCAATTTTAGTTTGTGCATTGGAACTATTCGCAAAAACAGAACTCAAACCAAAAGTCATTAATAAAAGTAAAGCTCGTATCATGTGTAACAGATGGTATCTAAAAGATTTTATCCTATGGTTGGGATAAAGATTCTCATATTTATTCATAATTTTGTTTTAGTGGTTAATATGACTGTACTAACAGTGATGTTGATTCTTATATTCCAGAGGATGTTGGCGCATCTTCTGGTTTTTTATGGTGCTTTATTGTCCTTCCAATAGTTAAAAAAGTTTTAATTAATAAATAGTTTATTGTTAGTGATATTGTACTCGAATTTCGTGGTTTCTCTAATTGTTTTCAAAACACTCTCTACGGTGTCTTTGACATCTAAATACCCCGAAAAAGTTGTGTTCGCCAACTCTTTGTTATTGATGATAATATCGATATTATAATACCTTGATATTTTCTTCATTATAGATTCCATCGAATCATTCTTAAAAATGAAAATACCATCGCGCCATGAAAAATAGGATTCTACATCCACCTTTTGGGTATTTACCCTCTTGGTACCTCTATCATAGGCCGCCAAAGTTCCTGGAACAATTGTGATACTGTTTTTTGAATACGTCACCTTAACGCTCCCACTTTTTAAAACTGTGCTCAAAAGATCATCATCATGATAATTGCTCACATTAAATATGGTTCCCAGAACTTCTATTTCCTGCTCATTCGATTTCACAATAAAAGGATGCTTCTTGTCGTGCGCCACTTCAAAAATTGCTTCACCTTCGAGATAGACTTCTCTTTTTTCTTGGTTAAAAGCTGCTGGAAACACCAATTTAGAGCCAGAGTTTAGCCATACTTTACTGCCATCTGCCAGTTCGATTGACGAGCGCTTACCATAAGGGACAATCAAGGTATTGAAAACGGCCTTTGGGCTTTTAGAGGTGTTTTGATTGATAAATTTTGAGCTTCCAATTGTTACCTTGTCGCCAGATGTGGAATAAGAAATTGAAGCTTCACTTTCTGCAATATTAACCTTTTGATCGTCATTCAGAATAAGCTTTATTTGTTCTGGAACATCTTTATTTTCCAATGATTTTACATAACTATCAAGGGCAGAAGGCTCTTCGGTTTTAGTGTTGAACGTTATTAATGAGAAAAAACCTATGATGCAGGCAGCGGCCAATCCTAATCCATATTTCAAATATCGCTTTCTCTGTATGTAGCTGGAAATAGATATTGAAATCTTACTTTTTAACTGCTTTTTTTCGTGTTCTGTAATTTTCATGTTGAAAGTTTAATACCATTCTAGCCATGGAACATAACTAAAATGTATAATAACAGAATAAAATACACTGTCTATAGACATAAGTCAGCAATAACTATTTTATAGACACTTTTTTATAAAAAAAGAAAAGAAAAAAGAAAAAAGAGAGTCAAATTGGCACGCAACACCTTGATAGCTCTATAGATAATGGTTCGAGATGTTTGTACAGAAACATTCATTATTTCTGCTATTTCCTCATAATGTCTCTCTTCATTGAATCGCAGAAAAATGCATTGTTTTTGCTTTTTAGTCAAAGAATTCATAGCATCCGACAATTTAAAGGCTCTTTCATTCAAAAATTCTGTTTCAATCAATTCGTCCTCATATGAAATAGTTGTCATTTGAGAGCCAGCGCTATCTGGAAAGATGTTTTTGTCAATGAAAAAAATATTTGATTTTGGCTCTTTAAGTATTTGGTTTTTAAGTGAGCGTAATAGGTAATACTTTACGTTATCGGTCGAGGCTAATTTTTTGCGGTATTTGTAGAGGTTGAGAAACAAATCATGTATACTATCCATTACCTTCTGCCTGTCTTGCGAATATTGCGAGCCATAGGAAAACAAGTCATCAATGAACAAATCATAAAGCAAGCCCAAAGCCTCAAGGTTGCCGTCTTTGAGGTTTTGCCATAATACCATATCACTGTCCTTTCGTGGCTGCAAATGTTATGAAAGTGTTTGATTAATGAATGGTAGTAAATTTAATGATTTTTTAATAAAAAGGAAACAAGGTTCAAGAGAATCTAGTTTAAGATTCAGAAAACATCAGCTCTTATTTTAACACCTATAGATTAAAAACAAAAAAGCATCCCAATTTTCTTATAAAGAAAAAAGGAAAGCTTCTCATTGGTAATTGCCAAACTACAATTTGACTCTTACACTACGTCTCGAATGTTACTTCGAGAACAACACAACATTTTAAACAAAAAAAGCCTCTTTTAACAGAGGCTTTGTTCTGCGGTCTGGACGGGACTCGAACCCGCGACCTCCGCCGTGACAGGGCGGCATTCTAACCAACTGAACTACCAGACCGTTCGCATAATTGCGGTTGCAAATATACGTTCTGTTTTTTATAACACAAATATTTTGCTCAATTTTTTAAAAAAAATTTACCTACTTAAATTTCCCTCGTTCTACCATGTAGGTAGTGAGGATCTTATCAAAACTTTTATTAATATCGGCTTCGACATATTTTATTTGATATTGCCCACATTTCAATCGTAATTCATCAAAATAGGCTTGCACATTATCTTCGTAGCTGTCCTTTATAGTATCGGGATACAAATTGATGAACTCGCCTGTTTCAACATCTATAAAGCGTTTTGGTGTATTGTCGAAATCAAATTTCAATTCCTTGGATTTATCAAACACATGAAACAGCACCACTTCGTGCTTGTTATATTTTAAATGACGAAGCGCTTCAAACAATTTTGTGTCATCTGTCGACGTCTGAAACATGTCCGTAAAAAAGAAAATTAACGAACGTCGATGAATGTTTTCGGCTATTTGATGCAGAAAGGTATAGGTCTCCGTTTGCTTATTGACAGGTTGAGACAACACCATATTGCTCAATTGACCCAATAGCATTTGATGATGGCGTTCACTTCCCTTTTCTGGCGAATAAAAATCGTAAGCATCACTATAAATACTCATCCCGATAGCATCTCGTTGTTTTTTTAGAATGTGCATCAAACTTGCTGATGCCAACGCAGAAAATGCAATTTTATTCAATTTACCAATCGAAAACTCTTTCATTTGCGGATAATGCATCGAGCTACTGTTATCGATTATCAAATGGCAACGCAGATTGGTTTCCTCATCATAACGCTTGGTAAAGAGCTTATCTGTTTTGGCATATAACTTCCAATCGATATGCTTGGTGCTTTCGCCTTGATTGTAAATTTTATGTTCGGCAAACTCCGCCGAAAACCCATGAAACGGACTTTTATGCATCCCAGCAATAAAACCCTCTACCACTTGTTTGGCGAGCAATTCGAGATTCTTAAAACCTCCTGTTTTATTGAGTTCTGCTTGTAAATTCATTAAATGATCTTTATTTGATAATTTTATCTACAATCCCATACTCGACCGATTCGTCAGCTCCCATCCAATGGTCACGATTGAAGTCTTTCATGATTTTTTCTACCTTTTGACCACAGTTTTCAGCCAATAATTTTGCACTTAACTCTTTTGTTTTCAAAATTTCCTGTGCTGTAATTTCGATATCACTGGCTGGTCCACGTGCACCTCCACTTGGTTGATGAATCATCACACGTGCATGAGGTTGAATAAACCGTTTGCCTTTTTCACCTGCTGACAAAAGGATAGAGCCCATGGATGCTGCAAAACCTGTACAAATTGTAGATACATCGCTTTTAAGTGACTTCATGCAATCGTAAATAGCAAATCCGGAGGTGACATAACCTCCAGGACTATTGATATATAAATGGATGTCTTTGGTCTCCAAAGCGTCTAGGTATATCAAACGGTCAATCACGTGCTTCGCCGATTTATCATCAACCTGTCCCCAAAGGAATACTTTACGTTCTTCTATCAATTTGCTATCGATAGCATCTTGTATTTTTGATTTATTGCTCATTATTCTAAATTTTCTTCTAAATTAAAAAAAGGTTTACCATTACAGCAAACCTTTTATCAAATCTTTATGTTTATATTTTATAAAAGTCCATCGATGGCATCAGTATAAGCATTTTTAGGCGCTACACCTACCTGTCTTCCGACCACTTCGCCATTTTGGAACACCAAAACGGTTGGGATGTTACGTACGCCATATTTTGCAGCAAATTCCTGATTTGCATCAACATCTACTTTACCAACAACTGCTTTACCAGCATATTCTTCACTGATTTGGTCAATGATTGGCCCAACCATTCTACATGGTCCGCACCAAGCAGCCCAAAAATCTACCATTACTGGTTTATCACTTTTTAATACCGTTTCTTCAAACGTTGCATCTGTTATTTCTAATGCCATATGTTCTATTCTTTAAGAGTTTTACTTTATATTAATGTACAAAATTAGTCAAAAATTCTGCCAAACCTTACATGGTTAACATTTGTTTTGGTTATGGGTGGATTGAGTGCTATTATAACGATTTAATTCAACTTAAAAAACACATCATGACTCGTCAACTCCTCCAATAATTCCTGTGAGATCTTAACTTTCTGCTTTCGGCTCGACATATTGAGTTTTAATTTTTCTTCATTATCATAAATCACGAAATTGAGCGCATGGTTACCTTCGTGCATTCTAATCAAATCATTCAAGACTTGGATTCGCTTTTCTTGCAACTCTTTTATGTCTAACTGAATTGATAGTTTTTTGGCATAGGTATCCATGACATCATGCAATAATTGGAAGCTGTTGAACTGAATGCGAGGGTCACTTTTCTTACCAGTTTCCTTATTGGTCCAACCTTCAGAAATACGAATTTTGACATATACAAACGAATTTTTTACCAAAAAGTGTCTAAACTTTAAATACTCCTCTCCAAAAATGCGAAACTCAAAACTGTCTGTATAATCTTCGACCATAAAAGATGCCCAGCCTTTGCCTTGCTTACTTACTCGATGCTGAATATCAGTTACCACACCTCCAAAACAGAGTTCACGATTGACATAAGCTTCTAAATTTTTGAGGTGTGCCAATGTGGCGTTACAAAACGTATTCATTTCAATCTTGAAATCATCCAAAGGATGCCCAGAAATGTAGATCCCAACAACCTCTTTTTCCCTTGCCAACTTTTCCATCGTTCCCCATTCTTCACAAGGTGGCACCTGTGGTTCGGCAATCTGAACATCACTGGCATCGCCAAACAAGCTCACCTGTGCCGAATTTTCATTTTCCTGGTGTTTAGCTCCATACTTAATGGCTTTCTCTAAAAAGGTAATGCCATCGCCTTCATCCGAAAAGTACTGTGCACGATGGGTTTCCTTGAAGCAATCAAAACCGCCAGCCAATGCTAAATTTTCAAAAGCTTTTTTATTTGCTGCTCGCAAATCAATGCGTTTTGCAAAATCAAAAATGGATTTATAATGGCCATCCTTTTTTCGATTTTCAACAATAGTGATGACAGCTCCATGACCAACGCCTTTAATNNGATTCGTTGACATCTGGACCAAGAACATTCAATTTCATACGTTTGCATTCTTCCATAAAAAACGTCACCTGTTTGATGTCATTCATATTATTGGAAAGAACTGCTGCCATATATTCGGCAGGATAATGTGCTTTCAAATAAGCCGTTTGATAGGCAATCCAAGCATAACATGTGGAATGCGATTTGTTGAAGGCATAACTCGCAAAGGCTTCCCAGTCTTTCCAGATTTTTTCCAAAACATCTTTTGGATGCCCATTTTTCTCACCACCTTCCAAAAACTTCGGTTTCATTTTGTCCAATACTGACAAAATCTTTTTACCCATCGCCTTACGCAACACGTCGGCTTCACCTTTGGTAAAATTTGCCAAACGTTGTGATAACAACATCACTTGCTCTTGATAGACCGTAATCCCATATGTTTCCTTAAGATTGTCTTCCATATCTGGAAGGTCATAGACAATCTCCTCTTCACCATGTTTCCTTCGGATAAAGCTCGGGATGTATTCCATAGGCCCAGGACGATAAAGCGCATTCATGGCAATTAAATCATCAAAAACTGTTGGTTTTAAGTCCTTCATATGCTTTTGCATACCAGGTGACTCATATTGAAAAATTCCAACGGTTTCCCCTTTTTGGAAGAGTTCATAGGTTTTTTCGTCATCTAACGGAAAATTGTCTGGATCGAGCGTGATGCCATGCTTTGCCTTGACGATTTTAACCGTATCCTTTATTAAGGTCAGCGTTTTTAGACCCAAGAAATCCATTTTGAGCAAACCTGCATCTTCCACGACCGAGTTATCAAACTGTGTGACATACAAATCGGAATCCTTGGCAGTGGCTACAGGCACGAAATTCGTTATATCGTCTGGCGTGATGATGACACCACAAGCGTGAATCCCAGTGTTTCTAACCGAACCTTCAAGTGTTCGTGCGAGATTGACGGTTTCGGCTTCCAAATCTTCCCCTTCAGAAATATTCAAAAGCTGATTGACTTTTTCCAAATCTTCAGCTCGAAACGCTTTGCTCAACTGTTTTTCGTCATATCCAAAAATCTTTCCGAGTTTGGACATGGTCGGAATCAACTTCGCAATTCTATCGGCATCGAATAAAGGTAAATCGAGCACACGAGCCGTATCACGAATGGATGATTTTGCTGCCATCGTTCCGTAGGTAATGATTTGGGCGACTTGGCTACTTCCATATTTTTTGATGACATAATCCATGACTCGTCCACGACCTTCATCATCAAAATCGATATCGATATCAGGCATGCTCACACGATCTGGATTCAGAAAACGCTCAAAAAGCAAATCATACTTTAAAGGGTCGATATTTGTTATCCAAAGACAGTAAGCAACTACCGAACCAGCAGCTGAACCACGACCAGGACCAACGGAGACATCCATTTTTCTTGCTTCGCGAATGAAGTCTTCCACAATCAAGAAATAGCCTGGATAACCTGTTTTTTTTATGACATCCAGTTCAAAATCAATACGCTCTTTAATAGCGTCCGTCAACTCTGGATAGCGCTTTTTGGCACCTTCATAAGTGATATGACGTAAATAATCGTCTTCATTTTCGTAAGCATCTGGGATATCAAATTTTGGAAGCAATACTTCTCGAGCCAGCTGATAATCTTCAATTTTATTGGCAACTTCTTCAGTATTGGCAATGGCTTCCGGAATGTCTTTAAAAAGTGTCTTCATTTCATCAGCAGACTTAAAATAGTACTGTTGATTGGGCAAACCATAACGGTAACCTCGTCCTCTACCTATTGGTGTTGCTTGTTTTTCACCATCCTTCACACACAACAAAATGTCATGTGCATTGGCATCTTCTTTTTGAGCGTAATAGGTATTATTGGTAGCAACAAGCTTGATGTTATGCTTTTTTGAAAACTCCACCAATACAGGATTGACACGATTTTCATCTTCCTGATTGTGGCGCATCAATTCTATATATAAATCGTCACCAAATTGCTCTTTCCACCAAAGCAATGCTTCTTCAGCTTGATTTTCTCCCACATTAAGCACTTTGCTTGGAACCTCACCATAAAGGTTTCCAGTAAGGACAATTAAATCTTCTTTATGCTTTTGGATGATATGTTTATCTATTCTTGGCACGTAATAAAATCCTTCAGTGTAAGCAGAAGAAGACAATTTTGCTAAATTATGATAGCCTTTTTTAGTCTTTGCCAAGAAAACGATTTGGTAACCATTATCCTTTCGAGTTTTATCCAAACGGTCTTCGCAAACAAAAAACTCACAGCCAAGAATCGGTTTGATTTCTTTTTCGGTAGGTGTTTCACCTTTTTCAATCAAAGCTTCGTTTTTGGCTTTAACGGCTTTATTATGATTGGTCACTTCTTTTACAA
The DNA here is from genome assembly GCA_002426015.1 of Flavobacteriaceae bacterium UBA5534. GTDB lineage: Bacteria > Bacteroidota > Bacteroidia > Flavobacteriales > Flavobacteriaceae > Aquaticitalea. The sequence goes on along the minus strand of DINS01000003.1, from coordinate 29,961 downwards.
AATGAAAGGCTCCCATCATATTGGCATGATCAGTCAATGCGACGGCAGACATGTTTTGTTTGGCAGCATTGGCGACCAAATCTTTGATGCTTATGGTTGATTGAAGTACCGAAAACTGTGAATGGTTATGCAAATGCACAAAATCGACTTCCTTTAATTCTTGTATGTTTTGGGCAATCTCGGTTTTGGAAATTTCAGGCTCTACTTGTAATTCCTGAATTTGTTTTTTGATTTTGGCACTTTCCTGTTTGAGGTTGATGTGCTTTAAACCGATGAGTTGAATCTCGGAAGGATTCGTTTCTTTAAAATTCTTAAAGTATTCTGGCTGAACTTCAAGTTGTTCTTTTGTAAATTCTTCTAATCTAATTAATTCAAAAAAACAACGAGTTGTTGCTTCCACATCGGCAGTGGCATTATGTGCTTCTGCAAAAGGCACATTAAATAGAAATTCGTGCAACTCTGTCAACGTTGGTAGTTTAAACTTTCCATAACGTCCACCAGGCAACTGGCAAAGTTCAGCCGTGTGCTCCGTACATGTATCTAACACAGGAAGTTCTTGCAGTTTATTGGCGATATTTGCTCGTACAAATTCGGCTCCCATGATATTCAAATCGAAACCCACATTTTGTCCGACAACAAATTTGGTTTTTTCTAAAGCTGCATTGAATTTTTCGAGTACTTCAACCAAAGGGATGCCTTGTTGTTGCGCCAATTCGGTAGAAATTCCATGTATTTTCTCTGCATCGTAAGGAATATTGAAACCTTCTGGTTGGACCAAGTAATCTTGATGCTCGATACAGTTGCCCATAGCGTCATGCAATTGCCATGCTATCTGAATACAGCGAGGCCAATTATCGGTATCTGTGATTGGCGCATCCCAGCGTTTTGGCAATCCTGTGGTTTCGGTATCGAAGATTAAGTACATTGTAGTTGTGTCGTTTTTGCTAATTATTAGCCACTAATTCACGAATGTTTTAAGATAAAAAACCGTAAAATTGTGGCTGTTTTTCTTTAAAAGAAAAGTTTTTAAAATTACATATAATTATGTCTTTTTAAAACCAAAAGTTATAAACAGTTATAAACAAAAAAACGCAACCGTTTCTGGTTGCGTTTTTAATTAGGTATCAAATACTAGGATACTAATTCTTCTTTCACCATTTCAGTATTAATTGCTGATTGGATAGCTGTTTTATGCTTCATAAGCAATGAATCAATAGTAGGCGGCAAGTCATTTTCTTTCATTAAGTCATTATAGACTTCTAAACTTGCTTTTTCGCCCCTAATGGCTTCTTCTAAAATCGCTTCTTCATCATTTGAAGAAAAGGTTGATTTTAAAGTCATCCAATTCCTATGCAAAGCGCCTTTGAAACTACCTGAATCTTCTGGAATTTCTCCGTATTGTAAGATTTCGGTTCTCAATTCTTTTGCAAATTCGCTTCGTTCGGAAGCTCTTCTTTTAAAGAACATTTTCAATCGGTCGCTGTCCACATTTTCCATGGCATTGCGATAGCCTTTTTCGGCATCATAATTTTTGATTAATAATTCGTTTAATTTGTTTGAAATTTTTTCTGAATACTTCATTATCTCTGTCATTTTTAAATTTCAATACTTTTTTTAGTGATGCGTATTGTTTCACATCTGATACTTTAATATAACACAAAAAGTAAGAAAAATCTATATTTTTAACATTTTTAACGTTTGAATATTTGGATAAAAAAAGCAACCAAAAGGTTGCTTTTTTATGTTTATATGAATGATTTACTTATGGCACACAAGTACCCAAAGCATCTACAACAGCCTGTATTGAACCACTGGAGTCACCACATGCCGATATTTTTGCTATTAAAGCTTGCTTGTAAGCATTGCAAACATCCGTATAGTTTGGCATTGAAGTATCGGTTGCATTATAATTAGATTGTGCAACTACAACTTGTTCGGTTGCTTGCAGACAAATGTTACCATTATCTATTGCAACCAAACCACCAACTAAAGGTACTTTATAAAATACCCCTTCATTAAAATTCACAGTATTTAATCCATCTTCAGTATAAGCATTAAACCTAAATGTTCCGGTAATCTTTTTTGGAGTGGTGTTTTCTACCTCTTCAACAATAATTTGTCCATCAGCTGGATATAATGAAACACTTGGATGTGGCGCATTGGCTGTTGAATACACAACACCATTAAAGTCTCTAAAAATAGCAACACTTGGGCTTTCACCTCCTAAATTATAGGTTCCGGGAGAATCATGAAGTGTAACTAGTTGTAAGGTTTCTATATTATTTCCACCTTCTATTAAAAAACCACCATAATCTATATCTGAAGAATAGTACTCGGCTCTCCACAAATTCCCATCTTTATTTCCTTGAATTGCAGGCGAATTGAATTCAATTTCATTCCCACAACTCCATAATAACAATGTGGTTAAGAAAAGTAAGGCATTCTTTTTCATGTAGTCAATTTTTTTGTTTCAAAAATTAATGAACCGCTAATTAAATAAAAAATAACGTTTTTTGAGGACTAAAAGTATAATAAAATTTGCAGATGACTTAATTTAAAATAAAAAGTCTCAAATTATCAAAAAAATAGTATCTTTGCAGACTTATTAATAATAGAGGTCGAGAACCTCACAAATTAATTATTTATGCCAGTAAAAATTAGATTACAAAGACACGGTAAAAAAGGGAAACCTTATTTCTGGATTGTTGCTGCTGATGCACGATCAAAAAGAGATGGTAAATACTTAGAAAAATTAGGTGCTTACAATCCAAACACAAACCCTGCAACTATCGATTTAGATGTTGATGGCGCTGTAAAATGGCTTCAGAATGGTGCACAACCTACTGATACAGCTAGAGCAATTTTGTCTTACAAAGGTGCTTTGCTTAAAAATCACCTTGCAGGTGGAGTTAGAAAAGGCGCTTTAACTGAAGAACAAGCTGAAGCAAAATTTGCCGAATGGCTAGACAGCAAAGCTGGATTGGTTGATGCTAAAAAAGAAAATTTAGCAAAAGCTCAAGCTGATGCAAAAGCTAAAGCTTTGGCTGCCGAAAAAGAAGTGAATGCTAAGCGTGAAGCTGATGCTGCACAAGCAATTGCTGATGCAGAAGCTGCAGAAGCTGCTGCAAATGCTCCTGCTGAAGAGGCTGTAGCCGAAGAAACTGAAACAGTTGAAGCAGAGGCTGCAACAGAAGAAGTTGCTGAAGAAGCTCCTGCTGAAGATGCAGAAACAAAAACAGAAGAATAAAGAATTTATTTTTTATACTTTTAAACTCCGATACAACCTATCGGAGTTTTTTGTGCAAAATAGTTTTTTTGTACCTTCCCTTGAAAAGGGCTTCATGATTACTTGTAAATGAAAATTAAAACTTTAAATGCAAAAGGAAGATTGTTTTTACCTCGGTAAAATTGTAAAAAAGTATAGTTTTAAAGGTGAACTACTTGTAAAACTAGATACTGATGAGCCCGAATTGTATGATGGCCTTGAATCAGTTTTTGTTGATTTAAGAAACAATTTAGTGCCCTTTTTTATTGAGTCATCTCAACTACATAAATCTGAATTGCTACGCATAAAATTTGAAGATGTAGATACTGAACAAGATGCAGATTCACTTTTAAAATGTGATTTATATTTACCTCTCGAATTTTTACCAAAACTTGAAGACGGAAAATTTTATTTTCATGAAATTATAGGATTCAAAGTTGAAGATGTCAATTTTGGAGCTGTCGGCATTGTTAAATCTATTAATGATTCTACTTCACAACCTTTATTTGAAATTGATCGTGATGGCATAGAAATATTAATCCCGATGAATGATGCGTTTATAAAAAAAGTTGATAAAAAGAAGAAAATTATCACTGTAGATACTCCCGAAGGATTGATTGATTTATATCTAGACAATGTCTAATCTCCCTTTTAAATTTAAAGAATTCTCCATTAATCAAGACCAATGCGCAATGAAAATTGGAACTGATAGTGTGCTTCTTGGCGCTTGGACATCACTTGAAAAAACACCATTTTCAATTTTAGATATTGGTAGTGGAACAGGTGTTTTAGCCTTAATGTTAGCTCAACGCAGTCATGCTGAACTTATTGATGCCATAGAAATAGATGATAACGCATACGAGCAGTGTGTAGAAAATTTTGAACAATCACCTTGGAGTGATAGACTTTTCTGCTACCATGCTTCTCTAGAAGAATTTACTGATGAGATTGAAGATAAATACGATCTCATCATTTCTAATCCTCCTTTTTATTCTGAAGATTACAAATCTGAAAATAATCAGCGTGATTTAGCTCGGTTTGTTGATGCTATGCCTTTTGAACATCTACTTGAAAGTGTTTCAAAATTATTAGCAGAAGACGGTGTTTTTTCTGTGATAATTCCATTTAAAGAAGAAACTTCTTTTATTGCATTAGCATCTCAAATGAATCTATTTGTAAACAAAAAACTCCATTTAAAAGGCACTCCTACATCAGACATTAAACGTAGTCTTTTAGAATTTTCTTTTCACGAAAGTGATATAAAAACTAATGAGCTTATCATAGAAACTGCAAGACACCAATACACCCAAGACTATATAAATCTGACTAAAGATTTCTACTTAAAAATGTAGTTTATAATTGTACACTGCAAACGATTTCGTTACTTTTGCTATACAATTAAAATTACAATATGAAGCCAGATTTATTTCAAGCACCTGACTATTACAATTTAGACGATTTATTATCTGAAGAACACAAACTTGTTCGTGATTCTGCTCGTGCATGGGTTAAAAAAGAAGTATCTCCAATCATCGAAGAATATGCACAACGTGCTGAATTTCCTAAACAAATTATTAAAGGTTTAGGTGAAATTGGTGGTTTTGGGCCTTATATTCCTGTTGAGTATGGTGGAGCAGGTTTAGACCAAATTAGTTATGGTTTAATTATGCAAGAAATTGAACGTGGAGATTCTGGTGTTCGGTCAACTTCATCTGTACAATCTTCATTAGTTATGTATCCAATATGGAAGTATGGTAATGAAGAACAACGCCAAAAATACTTACCAAAATTAGCAACTGGCGAATTTATTGGTTGCTTTGGTTTAACTGAACCAGATCATGGGAGTAATCCTGGTGGTATGGTTACTAATTTTAAAGATATGGGAGACCATTATCTTCTAAATGGTGCAAAAATGTGGATTTCAAATGCTCCTTTTGCTGACATAGCTGTAGTTTGGGCTAAAAATGAAGAAGGACGAATTCATGGTTTAATTGTTGAGCGTGGTATGGAAGGATTTTCTACTCCTGAAACCCATAATAAATGGTCACTTCGAGCTTCTGCTACTGGTGAACTTATTTTTGATAATGTGAAAATCCCAAAGGAAAATTTACTACCTAATAAGTCTGGATTAGGAGCGCCATTAGGCTGTTTAGATTCAGCTCGTTATGGTATTGCTTGGGGAGCAATTGGTGCTGCAATGGATTGTTATGATACTGCGTTACGCTATAGTAAAGAAAGAATTCAATTTGGTAAACCAATTGGGCAATTTCAACTACAACAAAAGAAACTTGCCGAAATGATTACTGAAATAACCAAGGCACAGTTATTAACCTGGAGACTTGGTGTATTACGAAATGAAAACAGAGCCACTTCAGCTCAAATATCGATGGCTAAACGAAATAATGTTGATATGGCAATCAATATTGCTCGCGAAGCCAGACAAATGTTAGGAGGCATGGGAATTACTGGAGAATATAGTATTATGCGTCATTCAATGAACCTTGAAAGTGTTATTACTTATGAAGGCACACATGATATACATTTACTTATTACAGGAATGGACGTTACAGGATTAAACGCTTTCAAATAGTGGCTAAGCCACATTTATTATTGCATTCGGACGGAATGTAGAACACTTAAATATTTAAAAAGGCTTCTCTAAAATGGGAAGCATTTTTTATTCAATTTTGTTTACATTTACTAAATGTTTTCAGCAAAAAAACGATTAGATAGAGCTTATAAGAATGCTAAAGTTATCTATTTTGATAACTCGAGTAAGTTTATTCTATTTAGTGATTGTCACAGAGGTGATAATAGCTTCGCAGATGATTTTGCTAATAATAGAAATATATATTTCCACGCTTTAAAACATTATTATTCTGAAGGATTTAGTTATTGTGAAGTTGGTGATGGTGACGAACTTTGGGAAAATTTATCGTTTACACCCATACTCGAGGCTCATAAAAATGTGTATATGTTGATGAAATTGTTTCATGAACAAAATAGATTGCACATGATTTGGGGAAATCATGATATGGTATATCGTGACCCAAAATATGTAGAAAAGCACTTATCAACTTATTTTGATGAAAAACTAGGAGAAGAGGTTGAACTTTTTTGTGATATTAAATATCATGAAGGCATTATCATAAAACATACTGAAACGCAACAAGAGCTGTTTTTAACCCATGGACATCAAGCCGATTGGTGGAATTACACCTTTTGGAAATGGAGCCGATTTTTGGTGAGGATACTTTGGAAACCACTAAATGTAATGGGAATTGCCGACCCAACTAGTCCTGCAAAAAACTATAAAGAACTGATTAAAGTAGAGCGCAGAACAAAAAAATGGATTATTGATAACAACAATTTAATAACCATAGTTGGTCATACACATAGACCACGTTTTCCAAATCCTGGCGATATCGCTTTTTTTAATGATGGCAGCTGTGTGCATCCAAGAAGCATTACAGGTATTGAAATTGAAAACGGTGAAATCTCGCTTATAAAATGGCAGATTGACACTAATGAAGATGGCATATTACAAATTGTAAGAGTACTTCTTGAAGGTCCTAGAAAATTGATTGATTATAAAACGGATTAGCTTTCAGGAGCTAACTCCACTTCCAAACCTTCCAAGTCTGGAGTAATAGGTATTTGGCAACCTAAACGCGAATTTTCTTTGACATAAAACGCTTCAGAAAGCATCGCTTCTTCATCATCTTGCATTTCTGGTAATTTGGTATCACTCAATACATAACATTGACAGGAAGCGCACATCGCCATTCCTCCACAAATCCCTATTGTACCTTCTGGTGCTAGTTCATAAGAGCGAACAACTTCCATAAGGTTCATTGCCATATCTGTAGGAGCCAACACTTCGTGTGTTACACCTTCTCTATCAATTATTTTTATGGTAATATCTTGCTCCACTAATCAATAGATTTTACAACTTGCTTTGGTGCCTCTTTTCGAGTACCGTCAAACCCATCAACACCACTAACCGTTGTATACTTTAATACATATTTCTTACCAGGATTAATAATTTGATAAGCTGCTTGACACATGAGTGTTGCCTCATGAAATCCACATAAAATTAATTTTAATTTTCCTGGATAAGTATTCACATCGCCAATGGCAAAAATGCCTGGTATATTAGTTTGGTAATCTAACGCATTGTTAACTTTTATAGCATTTTTTTCAATCTCTAATCCCCAATTAGCTATTGGACCTAGTTTTGGAGACAAACCAAATAATGGAATGAAATGATCACACTCTATTTCAAGTTCTTTATGAATATGTTCCGCTTGTGAAACAACTACTGCTTCCACTTTATCGTGACCGACAACATTAACAACCTCTGCAGGTGTAATAAGTTTAATTATGCCTTTGTTTTTTAATTCTTGTACTTTCTCAACAGAATCTAAAGCACCACGAAATTCATTTCGTCTATGGATTAAGGTTACTTCAGATGCTACGTTTGATAAAAAGATACTCCAATCGAGTGCAGAATCACCACCTCCTGAAATTACCACACGTTTGTTTCTATATACTTCTGGGTCTTTAATAAAATACTCAACACCTTTATCTTCAAAAAATGTAATATTATCTATAAGTGGTTTTCTAGGCTCAAAACTACCTAATCCACCAGCAATTGCTACAACAGGAGCTTGGTGCTTTGTGCCTTTATTTGTAGTTACTATAAAACTACCATCTTCTTGCTTTTCGATAGTTTCTGCACGTTCACCAAGGGTAAATCCAGGTTCAAACTGCTTGCACTGCTCTAATAAATTATTTGTTAAATCTCCAGCAAGAATTTCTGGAAACCCTGGAATATCGTAAATAGGTTTTTTAGGATAAATTTCTGAACACTGACCTCCTGCTTGAGGCAAAGCATCTATTAAATGACATTTTAACTTTAGTAAGCCAGCTTCAAAAACAGCAAATAAGCCTGTTGGACCAGCTCCAATGATAAGTATATCGGTTTTAATCATGAATTTTTAAATTTCGAGAACAAAGTTATTATTGTAAATTCTTAATTTTTATGATATTAATCATTTTAAGCTTCAATATTTATAACTTTTTCTATTTGAGGCGCATATTTTTTAATAGTCATCTCTACACCAGATTTTAATGTCATTTGGTTAACACTACATCCAACACAAGCACCTTGCAACTGTACTTTTACCAATTTATCATCTTCAATTGATAATAACGAGATATCACCACCATCGCTTTGCAAAAATGGTCGAATTTCATCTAATGCTTTCTCTATATTTAATCTAAGTTCTTCTGTGGTCATAGACTATTTTTTAACTGCTGAACATCCAGCCATTGTTGTAATTTTTATTGCTTCGGTTGGTGGTAAATCATCGTTTCGTCTTACTACTTCTTGCACTATGTTTTGTGTGAGTTTTTCAAAAGCTTGCTCTAAAACTGTTGCTGTTTGTAATGCTGCTGGACGACCAACATCACCTGCTTCTCTTATACTTTGTACTAATGGAATTTCTCCTATAAATGGTACTTTTAAATCTTCAGCTAGGTTTTTAGCGCCTTCTTTTCCAAAAATATAATATTTATTGTTTGGCAACTCTTCTGGTGTAAAATATGCCATGTTTTCAATGATACCTAATACTGGCACATTAATGCTTTCTTGCTGAAACATAGCAACTCCTTTTTTTGCATCTGCCAAAGCTATATTTTGAGGTGTACTTACTACTACTGCTCCTGTAATTGGTAGCGATTGCATGATACTTAAATGAATGTCTCCTGTTCCTGGTGGCAAATCGATAAGCATGAAATCGAGTTCTCCCCAATGTGCATCAAAAATCATTTGGTTTAACGCTTTTGCAGCCATTGGTCCTCTCCAAACTACTGCCTGATTTGGTTGAGTAAAAAACCCAATAGATAGTACTTTTACGCCATAATTTTCGACAGGCTTCATTTTAGATTTCCCATCGACATTTATTGCTAAAGGTCTTTCATTTTCAACATCAAACATTATTGGAATTGATGGTCCGTATATGTCGGCATCTAACACACCTACTTTAAATCCCATTTTTGCCAATGTCACAGCCAAATTTGCTGTAACAGTAGATTTACCAACACCTCCTTTACCTGAAGCTACTGCTACAATGTTTTGAATACCAGGAATTGCTTTCCCTTTTATAACATTTACAGCAGGTTTAGCTGGAGCATCTACTTTAACATTCACAGTAATTTTGGCTTTTTCATACACCAAATCATGAATGGTTTTCATTATCTCAACTTCAGTTTTCTTTTTTGCTTGAAGGCTTGGGTTTTTAATTGTAATATCGACAATTACCTCATCACCAAATGTAATTACATTAGTTACAGCACCACTTTCGACCATATTTTGTCCTTCGCCTGGAGCTGAAATGGTTTCGAGCGCTTTGTATATATCTTGTTTATTTAACTTCATAATCGCAATTTAGATTAATTCTAAAGTGCAAATATAATTAATAAAGATGGAAGACAGAAGTTGGAAGCTTGAAGTTTTCTTATCATATTATTGATGTATTCTATCACTTCATTTTTTGTGATTATTTACAGTACTTATTGAAAGTAAGATGCCATTACAATTCTTTCATCGGATCCCAAAAAACGTTATCAAAATCCAAAACCTGGTTGTCTTTGACTTTTACCCCTTCACTTTCCAATAGTTGTTGCATTAGGTTAGTGCCATCAAAATGATGTTTTCCAGTCAATAGGCCATTTCGGTTGACAACACGATGTGCTGGGACATCCTTACCAACAGAACCATTCATGGCATAACCAACCATACGTGCACTACGAGCTGCACCAAGATAGTTGGCGATTGCCCCATAACTTGTTACTCGGCCATAAGGTATCGATTTGGCAACCTCATAAACCTTGTCAAAAAAATTAAGTGTTTCTGGTTGCATCCATTAAAATATTTATAAGTGTGATTCCTGCAATGATACCAGTGATGGTTCCAATGATATAATTCATGTTTTTTTGTGTCGTAAATGTTTTGCTTTTTATTTTATCAAAAAAGAAAATATAAACATACAACATCACAAAAGTTCCTGTTGCTGCTCCTGTAACATATGAAACAATTGATGTTAATTCAAATTCCATCCATCCAAAGGAAGCAATGGTAATGGTCATATATGCTTGGTATGGAATGGGAAACACATTAATTGCCGACAAAAACATCCCTTGGAAAAAACGACTATGCTTGCTTTTTGAATGTGGTTCGATATCTGGTTTTGGTTCAGACTTGGCAATGAGCAAGAAATAGACAGTAATCAAAACAAATATAACAAAAGCGACACGTTGTAAAATTTCGACCACATCTTTGTGATTGCTCAAATAACGTGCAAACATTGCCGCAATGTAGGTTTGCAAAAACACAATAACGCACACACCTATAGAAAACATAATACCTCGAACATGGCCTTCTTTTAAACTGATTTTTGCCGCAGTCATGTTCAACAATCCTGGCGGAATGACACCAACGAGTGCGATAATCAAACCAAGAAAAAATAGGATTGTGATGTTCAAGATTATTTAATTTTAAATCTAATATAGGTAATTGCTTTGTTTTTTTCTAAATATTGGCTCTCATAAAAGGTTTGGATGCTCGTTACTTCTTCTGGGCTTCCATCTTGCTTATACACGTTGTGGTTGGCATACAACACTTCGTGACCCTCACCATGCAATAATCCTAATGTGTAGCCATGCATAAACTCACTATCGGTTTTGAGGTGAATGACCCCTTCTGGTTTTAAGATTTTTTTATAGCGCTGCAAAAATTGGGTATTGGTCATACGATGCTTGGTTCGCTTATATTTTATTTGGGGATCTGGAAACGTAATCCAGATTTCGTCCACTTCGTGTTTTGCAAAAGCAAAGTCAATGAGTTCGATTTGTGTTCGTAAAAAAGCGGCATTGTCAATCCCATCTTCGACTGCTGTTTTTGCACCTCTCCAAAAGCGCGCCCCCTTGATATCGATTCCTATAAAGTTTTTATTCGGATATTTTTTGGCCAACCCTATAGTGTATTCGCCTTTACCACAACCTAATTCCAACACCAATGGATGGTTGTTTTTGAATATCTTCTGATTCCAGTTGCCTTTGAGGTCAAAATCGCTATTGACCAATTGATCACGTGTTGGCTGAACAACGTTACCAAAGGTTTCGTTTTCTTTAAATCGCTTGAGTTTATTTTTACTTCCCACAGGTTATTAACTATTTTTTATTTCTATTATTTATTTCGGCAAAATTAAGGAAATATATCATAGTGGTTTAATACGTATCTTTGATTCTTGTTGAAATTTGCGCGAGGGATTGAGGCATTGTTGGAGCTCTTGTTTTTTTGAGAAAAAATAAAGCGACTGCCGAAAGCCCGACCCTTGTGGTTGCGCCCAAAAGACTGTATGAAAAAGAGTATTTTAATTGCGCCTCTTAATTGGGGCTTGGGACATGCGACACGTTGCATTCCAATCATCAATGCTTTGATTGCTCAAAACTTTGAGCCTGTTATTGCCAGTGATGGTGCTGCTTTGGAATTGCTACAAAAAGAATTTCCAAATTTGGAATGTATTGAACTGCCTTCCTACAATATTGAATATTCTAAAAAGAGAATGTTTTTTAGATTGAAGCTGTTATTGGACTCTCCGAAAATGATGAAGGCTATAAAAGCCGAAAATGAAGCCATTAAATCTATAATTGAAGCGCACAATATTGTTGGTATTATTTCAGATAACCGATTTGGTGTTTATAATGAGAGTGTCCCTTCTGTATTTATAACACATCAGTTGCAGGTGTTGAGTGGCAATACCACTTGGTTGAGCACCAAATTGCATCAAAAAATCATTAAACGTTTTGACGAGTGTTGGGTGCCTGATAATAAGAATGCACCCAATTTGAGCGGAAAATTAGGGCATATCAATGGGATGCCATTTACAATAAAATACATTGGTCCTTTAAGCCGTTTTGAAAAGAAAAACTGTGATTATAGATATGAAATCATGGTGTTGCTGTCAGGACCAGAGCCTCAACGTAGCATACTCGAAGAAAAGCTACTTGGTGAATTTAAAAATTACAATGGCAAAGTCCTTTTTGTAAAAGGTATAATTGAAGAGGAACAAACCACGACAGCATCTGGCTCTATGACCATTTGCAATTATATGACCAGTGATACTTTACAAAAAGCACTTAATGAAAGTAAACTTATAGTCTCACGTTCGGGTTACACGACCATTATGGATTTGGCAAAATTGGGCAAGAAAGCATTTTTTATACCGACACCTGGTCAGTTTGAACAAGAATATCTTGCCAAACGCTTATCACAGCAAGGTTTTGTACCAAGTTGCAAGCAGGATGAGTTTAGCATTGATAAATTAGAAACCATGAACAATTTTGCTGGATTTGAAACTGTTGATGATGAAGTGGATTTTGAGCGGTTATTTGACCTTTTCAAGGGTAAATGAAAACTCACTACCTACTCCAAGTTCGCTTTCAATATAAATTTTTTCGTCGTGTGCCTCGATAATATGTTTTACAATAGATAAACCAAGCCCTGAACCACCTTCTTTACGCGAGCCGCTTTTATCAACTCTATAAAATCGTTCAAAAAGTCGAGGGATATGCCTTTTTTCAATGCCTTCTCCATTATCAGTAACCCTAATGATCACTTTATTTTTTATAAGGTTTTCGATACTGACCTCAGTGGTTCCTTTTTCTCTTCCGTATTTGATAGAATTGACAACGAGGTTGGTCAATACTTGTTGTATGCGCTCTTTATCGGCCTTTACAAGAACAGGAGTTTTGTAATCCATATCGAAAGTCAATGTGATTTTTTTCTTTGCAGCTTTCATTTCGAGCAAATCAAATACGCTTTCTACCAATTCGACTATGTCAAATTCTTCAATTTTGAGGCTTAAATCGCCTACTTCGAGTTTGGTAATCATATCTAAATCTTTGACAATATAGATAAGTCGTTCTACTCCTTTATTGGCTCTTTGCAGGTATTTTTCTCTAATCTTTTTGTCATCCATGGCACCATCAAGTAGTGTCAATATGTAACCTTGTACTGTAAATAATGGTGTTTTTAATTCGTGAGACACATTGCCCAAAAACTCTTTTCGGTATTCTTCTCTTACTTTTAAGGTTTCAATCTCGAGCTTTTTGTCTCTGGCAAATTTGTCAATTTCTTGTGTGAGCGTTGCCATATCGGTAGTGATTGGCTGATTGATGAGCGAAGTAGATTCTAAAAGTGTGAGATCATCATATATTTTTTTGACACGTCGATATATAAAACGTTCGACTCTATATTGTGTAATAAAAAAGCAAGTGAAATAACAAATTATTGCAAAAGCCATGATGTATTGCCACTGAACGGCTTTACTTAAATACAAAAAAACACTCATAAAGAGCGTTAAAAAAAGGGTAATGTACAGCGATGTCTTTATCGCAAATTTGTACGTTTTTTTTAATTTGCCTTGCATTAATCTACGAACTTATACCCAACACCTTTAACGGTTTTGAAGCAATCGTCTCCGATTTTTTCGCGAAGTTTTCTGATGTGCACATCGATGGTCCTACCACCTACGACGACTTCGTTTCCCCAAACTTTGTCGAGAATTTCCTCTCGCTTAAACACTTTGCCAGGTTTTGTTGCCAACAAAGATAATAATTCAAATTCTTTTCGTGGGAGAATAATTTCTTTGCCTTGGTGCATAATTTTGTACTCTTCCCTATTGATGACAAGGCTTCCTATCTTCATAATGTCATCTGTTTTATCTTCATCTTTAAGACGTCGAAGCAATGCTTTGACCTTACTTACCAGTACTTTGGGCTTTATTGGTTTTGTAATATAGTCGTCAGCACCAGCATCAAAACCAGCCATTTGTGAATAATCTTCACCTCTTGCGGTTAGAAACGTAATGATAACATCACTCAAATCTGGTATCTTTCTGATTTGTTCACAAGCTTCGATACCATCCATGTCTGGCATCATCACATCAAGAATGATGAGTTGTGGGCGCTCTTTTTTTGCTTTTTTGACTGCCTCAACACCATTTTCGGCAGTTATAACTTGATAACCTTCTGATGATAAATTATAGCCTACAATCTCCAAGATATCTGGCTCATCATCTACCAAAAGTATTTTAATTTCTCTTTTTTTCATCCGTTTTAAAGTTAGGAATATTTCCTTCGGTAAAGATAGCATTAATAACAAAAAATTAGAATTGAGTAAACATTAATAACATTATCATAACTTTCAAGCAGCTAAAAGTTTACATTTGTCGAGTTTTTTTAAGGTTTAACATATTTTTGGTACATATTTTGAGATATTTTTATAAATTTATTTACAAAGAATTTTAATTTGATGAAAAATTACTTACGCACATTACTGTTTTTAATTTTATTTGTTGCTCCGGTTTGTGGTTACTCGCAAATGGCAGAATCAAATCCGTCAGATACTTCTACCATCGAAGGGTTATCAATTTATCCTAATCCTGTGAGCAATGGAAAAATCTATATCACTACCTCAAAAAATTTAGCCAAAGACATCGAGATTTTTGATGTGTTGGGTAAAAAAATATATTCGTCTTCGCTTTTTGGAAAAGAGCTCAACATCTCAAAGCTCACTCCAGGCATCTATATCCTTAAGATAAAGGAAAACAATGTTTCTGCAACCAGAAAGTTGGTTGTAAGGTAATTATCCCGTAAATGTTATGCTATTGTAAAATAGCATATTGATGCTGTGACAGTTCCTATTTTGTCCAAATAATTCGTTATATTTGCTTCATATTTTAAAACTTTAATTATGAAAAAAATTTACTTATTATTACTTACTTTATTAGTTAGTGCTTTGTCTTTTGGGCAAACTGCTATCATAACTGGTTATGTTGATTCTCCATGTTCTGGAGCATTAGGAAGAACTGTCGAAATTTATGTTGACGGAACCGTCGATTTTACAGGATGGAATCTTGTTAGACAATCGAATGGTGGTGGCTACACTTCAAATATCAGTATTTCTACATTAGGATCTCTAACTAATACTTTTGCTTACATAACTAATGACGCTACAATTTTAAATACCGAATTTGGTATAAATACTAACGTCGTTACCAATTCTGGGGTTTCGGATAATGGTGATGATGCATTCCAGCTTGTGGATGGATCAAGTGCAGTAATTGACAGATTTGGTTTTGATGGAGTCGATGGTACCGGAACTGCTTGGGAACACGAAGACACTTATTACTATAGAGTTGATGGAACTCCAGCCAACGGTGGGACTTTTAATGTTTTAGATTTTACATATGGGGCTTTACAACTTTTGGATGGACAAGGAACTTGTAATGGTGGAGCTGCTTTAAGCACACTTGTGCCTTTTGGTACTTATTCAACAACAGCTTCAACTACACCAACAATCAATGTAAGTGGTGCTGTTTCTGGTTTAGATTATTTTGAAGGAAATGGTCCTTCAAACGAAGATACTTTTACAGTTTCTGGTATTAACTTAACTGCTGATATAAATGTTGCTGCTCCAACAAATTTTGAAATTTCTCTTACAACTGGAAGTGGGTTTGGATCATCTGTAACTGTTACCCAATCTGGAGGTACAGCTACAACGACTACTGTATATGCTCGTTTAATATCTGGTTTAAGTGCCAATACTTATAATGGTGATGTAACTGCTTCCTCAACAGGAGCAACAAGTCAAACAGTTGCCTTGAGTGGTACTGTATCTCCTGCTACGCCTCAAATTACCATTGGAGGAACAGTTAACCCTTTAAACTATACATTAGGAAATGGACCTTCAAATGAAGATAGTTTTGGGGTTTCAGGTTTATTTCTAACGACAGATATCACAGTAACTGCTCCAACTAACTTTGAAGTTTCTCTTACAACAGGTAGTGGCTTTGGCCCTTCAGTTACTGTACCTCAAACTGGAGGTACTGCACCAAATACAACTGTTTATGTACGTTTAGCAGCTGGTTTAGGAGTAAATGCATATTCTGGTGATGTTACAGCCTCTTCTACAGGAGCATCTAACCAAACACTCTCGGTTGAAGGAAATGTTTATGGTTCTGCCACAAACTCTCTTGTGATTACTGGTGCTTTTGATGGCCCTTTAACTGGTGGAACTCCAAAAGGAGTTGAGATTTATGTTTTAAAAAATATTGCAGATTTAAGTTTATTTGGTATTAGTTCAGTAACAAATGGTGGTGGTTCCAATGGCTCTAATGTTGAGTTTACATTCCCTGCTGGTGCGGTAACAGCTGGTACATTTATTTATGTAGCAAGTGAGGCTCCTGGTTTTACAAGTTTCTTTGGATTTGCTCCAACATACACTACTGGTGTTGTTAACATCAATGGTGATGATGCAATTGAGTTATATGAAAATGGTCAAATCATCGATACTTTTGGGACTGTTGATTGTGACCCAAATGCTACTGGAACTACTTGCCCAGAATGGGACCATTTAGATGGATGGGGTTATAGAAACAGTAACACAGGTCCTGATGGAACTTTTGTATTAGCTAACTGGACCTTTAGTGGCCCTAACAATTTGGAAAATGGAACGACAAATGCCGCATGTACTTCGCCTTTCCCAATTGGCACTTACATGAATACCCTGTCAGTAAACGATTTATCAACTTCTGAATTCAAAATATATCCTAATCCAACTTCGGCTGGTTTTGTAAACATAACAAGCAACACTGCTGACGCAATGGCTGTGACTGTTTATGATGTATTGGGTAAAAAAGTATTGAATGAAACTGTTAGCAATAACCGTTTGAATGTTTCTACATTAAATTCAGGAATTTACATTATGAAAATTTCTCAAAATAATGCTACAGTAACCAAAAAGTTAGTGATTAAATAATTTTGCTTTATCATAATTTAAAAGCGTTGCCTTAATTGGTAGCGCTTTTTATTTTATCTACTTTTGCTATCATGCAAAACACCAATGACATTTTTAATATTGAAACAGATGCAGAATTTAACAGCCTTGCCTTAGAGGTTTTTAAATTTCAATTTGAAAACAATCCTGTGTATCGTTCTTTTTGCGATTTACTTTATAAACATCCAAGTGATGTAAATCGAATCGAAGAGATTCCTTTTTTGCCTATTCAGTTTTTTAAATCGCATCGAGTTGTTAGCAATGAACGTTTAATTGAAACTACATTTTCGAGCTCTGGAACTACTGGAAGCACCACAAGTAAACATTACGTTTCCGATTTGGACATTTATAGAAAAAGTTTTACAAAAGGCTTTGAGTTTTTCTACGGAAACATAGAGAACTATACTGTTATTGCATTGCTCCCTTCTTATTTGGAACGCGAAGGCTCGTCGTTGATTTATATGGTTGATGTTTTAATTAAAGCTTCCAATCATCCCAAGAGCGGGTTTTACCTTAACAATCTTTCTGAATTAAAAGACACCTTAACAGCATTAGATGCGCAAGGTCAAAAAGTATTATTGATAGGTGTGTCGTTTGCCTTATTGGATTTGGTTGAAACTTATCAATTCAATTTAAAAAACACGATTGTCATGGAAACTGGCGGTATGAAAGGCAGACGCAAAGAATTGGTCAGAGAAGAACTCCACGCGATGCTTAAACAAGGCTTTGGTGTTAAAGACATTCATAGTGAATATGGAATGACCGAATTATTAAGTCAGGCATACTCGAAAGAAAATGGCCTTTTTGAAGGTCCGAAATGGATGAGGCTTTTAACAAGAGATCCTGAAGACGCACTTACCATCTTGCCAAAAAATAAAACTGGCGGCATCAATGTGATTGATCTTGCCAATATCAATTCTTGCTCTTTTATTGCTACTCAAGATTTAGGGAAAACACATCCAAATGGACGTTTTGAAGTCATTGGACGATTTGATAATTCAGATATTAGAGGTTGTAACCTAATGGTCTTGTAAGGTTGTTTGAACTCATACGACCAACGTTATAACTTGAAAAAGAAAAATAGTTGGTTGGTTATTTTTAATAATGCCTGATGTGAGACTTTGCATCAGGCATTATTTTTATTTAGTTAACTACAATAACATAGTAGTTTTTTTTACCTCTTTGTAATAAAACAAATTTGTTGTTAATTAAATCGTCTTTGGTAATTATATAATTTTCAGCTACTTTTTCTTTATTAACTGAAATTGCATTTTCACCCAAAGCACGTCGTGCTTCGCCATTAGATTTTAAAAATTCAGTTTTAGCAGATAAAGCAGCAATCATATCTAAACCTTCTTCAATATCAGTTTTAGAAATTTCTGCTTGTGGCACACCATCAAACACATCCAAAAAGGTTTTTTCATTCAATCGTTTTAAATCATCACTTGTTGATTTTCCAAACAAAATATCACTTGCTTTTATAGCATTCTCTAAATCATCATTTGAGTGAACCATAGCTGTAATTTCTTCAGCTAGACGTTTTTGCAATTGTCTTAAATGTGGTGCCTCTTGATGCTCTTTAATAAGCGCGTTAATCTCATCTTGGGTTAAAAACGTAAATATCTTAATATACTTTTCAGCATCTTCATCACTTGAGTTCAACCAATATTGATAAAATTTATAAGGCGATGTACGTTCTGCGTCTAACCAAACATTGCCACCTTCACTCTTTCCAAATTTAGAACCATCACTTTTTGTGATTAAAGGACACGTTATGGCATAGCCTTTTCCGTTACCTATACGACGAATAAGCTCTGTTCCAGTTGTGATGTTTCCCCATTGGTCACTTCCTCCCATTTGTATCGTACAGTCATTATGCTTATACAAATGAAGAAAATCATACCCTTGTACCAATTGGTATGTAAATTCTGTAAAGCTCATTCCATCTGTAGATTCAGAAGATATCCTGTTCTTAACAGAATCTTTAGACATCATGTAGTTTACTGTAATATGTTTACCTACATCGCGAATAAACTCAAGAAATGAGAAGTTTTTCATCCAATCGTAATTATTCACTAAAACCGCAGCATTGCCAGATTTACTCTCAAAATCTAAAAAGTGAGATAATTGCTTTTTTATAGCTTCCTGATTATGACGCAGGGTTTTTTCATCTAACAGATTTCGCTCGCTAGACTTCCCAGAAGGGTCACCAATCATACCAGTTGCGCCTCCTACCAAAGCAAAAGGTTTGTGTCCACATCTTTGATAATGGGCTAACAACATAATAGGAACCAAATTACCAATATGTAAAGAATCTGCCGTTGGATCAAAGCCAACATAAGCACTTCGCATGCTTTCCATTAAATGTTCTTCAGCGCCTGGCATCACATCGTGTATCATGCCTCTCCAGGTTAATTCTTCAATAAAATTCTTTATCATTTGGTGAAATTTTAAATAAACTGTCGCAAAGATAAAAATCAATATATAATTACTGATGAATCCTAAATAATTCTTTACTTTAGTTATATGATTTTAGTCACAGGAGGAACTGGATTGGTTGGTTCTCATTTACTTTATAAATTGGCAACTACAACCAACAATATACGAGCGATTTACAGACGAGCCCACAAGCTGGAATCCGTAAAGAAAGTGTTTTCGTATTACACAGACGATGTAGAAACCCTTTACAACAAAATTGATTGGATAGAAACCGATTTGAATGATGTTCCTGCACTGGCAGATGCATTTATTGGAGTTACCTATGTATATCATTGTGCAGCTTTTGTAAGCTTTGAGCCTGACAAATACCACCAGCTTCGAAAAATTAATATTGAGGGAACAGCCAACATCGTTAATTTATGTGTTGCACATAATGTTAATAAACTGTGCTATGTAAGTTCTATTGCAGCCATTGGCCACCATCAAAATGATGACAGGCTTATAACCGAAGATACACATTGGAACCCTGAAGATGACAATAGTGTGTATGCCATTACAAAATATGGTGCAGAAATTGAAGTTTGGCGAGGCACACAAGAAGGTGTTGATACTGTCATTGTCAATCCAGGAATTATTTTAGGCCCTGGCTTTTGGAAAGGTGGAGGAAGTGGTAGTTTAATTAAACAGGTTTATAAAGGGTTTCCTTATTATACCAATGGTATTTCTGCGTACGTTGATGTTTGGGATGTCATTGAAGTGATGTACCAATTAATGCAAAGTGATATTAAAAATGAACGTTTTATTGTCATTTCCGACAATGTATCCTTTAGAGATTTTCAAGAGAAAGCAGCAGCAAGTTTAGGAGTTTCACCAGCAAAAAAAGAAGCAACTCCATTGGTTTTAGAAATAGGTTGGCGTTTGGACTGGTTACGGCACAAACTTTTGGGGAAACGCAGACGATTGTCTAAACAAATGGCAAGAACTGCCAAAACCAAAACGGTTTATGATAATTCAAAAATAAAATCGGCTTTAGATTATAAGTTTAAGGCTTTAGATGAGTCCATTGACAATGTCTGTAAATTATACCTGAATGATATTAAAGAAGTTAATTGACCTGTGTTGGTTCTGGCTTAACGTAATCTTTCTTTGTTTTAGGAATTGAATCTTCTTGTTTTCTTCTTAACTCTCTACGTTCTTGGTCAGCTTTTTCTTCTTCGGCTCTTACCGCTTCATACTTTAATTTATCGCTTTCAATTTTGGCTTTTACCTCATTCATAATCTTTTCATATGCTTTAGTATCGAAAGCATAATAATCGTTGCTCAACGCAAATTGTAAACTATCTATATCATACTTTTTGTAAACGTGATCTAAAGGTGAAATGCCATTTTTTTCCAGAACTGTTTTATTAATGTTTTTAGCGGCATTCAACAAAAAAACCTCATAAATAACATCAGCCATTTTTTCTTTAGGGATTAGGTTATCTGGTTTTTTTGGCTTATTTGAAGAGTTACAGCCAAAAAACAACACAGCACAACATATAAAAATCAACTGTTTCATCTATTGAATATTAATCGTTTAGCAGCTTTAACGTCCATAAACTTGAAATTCTTATATACCAAACTACCATTAACAAAAGTATGTGTTATTCTCGATTTAAACGATACACCTTCAAATGGCGACCAACCACACTTGTATAAAATATTCTCTTTTTTTACTGTCCAAGGGCTATTCATGTCCACAATGACCAAATCTGCATAATAACCAGGCTTGATATAACCACGTTTTTCTATTTGAAATAAAATGGCAGGATTATGGCACATTTTTTCAACAATCTTTTCCAGTGATATCTTTTCTTTGTGGTATGCCTCTAACATCGCTACCAAAGCATGTTGTACCAAAGGGCCACCTGAAGGAGTCTCGGTATAAACATTCTTTTTTTCATGTAATGTGTGCGGTGCATGGTCAGTGGCGATAACATCAATACGATCATCTAAAAGTGCCTTCCATAGCTCGTCTCTATCATGTGCTGTTTTTACGGCAGGATTCCATTTGATAAGTGTTCCTTTTTCTTTATAATCTGCATCGCTAAACCATAAATGATGAATACAAACTTCGGCGGTTATTTTTTTGTCTTTTAAAGGGGTTTTGTTTGAAAACAATTTGGTTTCCTTTCCGGTTGACAGATGAAATACATGCAACCTTGCCCCTGTTTTCTTGGCCAATTCGATAGCTTTTGAAGAGGACAAATAACAAGCTTCTTCACTTCTGATGATAGGATGGCATTCCATTGGAATATCGTTACCATATTTTTTTAAATGGATTTCGAGGTTTTCCCTGATAGTTGCTTCATCTTCACAGTGTACTGCTATTAAAAGTTTGGTGCTACTGAATATTTTTTCAATAACTTCAGGGTTATCGACCAACATATTTCCTGTTGAAGATCCCAAAAACAACTTTAATGCTGCAACCGTTTTTGGATCAACCTTCAGTATTTCTTCTAAATTGTCATTAGTGCCACCAAACATAAAGGAATAATTGGCATGAGACGTTTTAGAGGCGATGTCGAATTTTTCCTCTAATTTTTCAATCGTTGTGGTTTGTGGAAACGTGTTTGGCATCTCGATAAAAGAGGTAATACCTCCTGCTATGGCTGCTCTAGACTCGGTTTCGATGGTCGCTTTGTGCGTTAGGCCAGGCTCTCTAAAGTGTACCTGATCGTCTATAACACCTGGTAAGACATAGTTGCCTTCAACATCAATTACAACAACGTCAGATGATTTAGCACTTATCGAATCTGAAACCTCTTTGATAAGTTCGCCCTCGATAAGGATGTCGCCTTCCATTATACTGCCTTCATTAACAATTTTGGCATTTTTAATAAGTACCGTTTTTGCTTTCATTTTATTCTTTACCAAATAAACTTTTAATTTTCATTTTCAATACTCCAAAGATAGCTTCATTGATGATGCTACCACTCATTTTTGATTTGCCTTTGGTTCTATCAGTAAATATAACAGGAACTTCAACAATTTTAAACTTTTTTAAATAGGCCTTAAATTTCATTTCTATTTGAAACGCATAACCAACAAACTTGACACTCTCCAAATCAATGGTTTCTAAAACGTTTCGTTTATAGCACACAAAACCAGCTGTGGTATCCTGAATTTTCATTCTGGTGATGAATCGAACATACTTTGAAGCAAAATAAGATAATAAAATGCGTGTCATTGGCCAATTGACCACATTAACACCATCAATATACCTAGAACCAATTGCTAAATCTGCGCCTTCGACATGACAAGCATTATAAAGCTTTATCAAATCTTTAGGATTATGCGAAAAATCAGCATCCATTTCAAAAATGTAATCATACCCTTTTGCTATGCACCAATTAAAACCATCTATATAAGCTGTGCCCAATCCTGTTTTTAATTTTCGTTCCATTAAAAACAACCTGTCAGAAAACTCATCTTGTAACTGCTTTACTTTTAGAGCAGTCAAATCTGGCGAATTATCGTCAACCACTAGAACATCAAACGGTTTTTCTTGGGCAAAAACAGTTCGGATGATGGCCTCTATATTTTCTATTTCGTTGTATGTGGGAATGATGACAATGGCGTCTCTCATTACATTCATTTTTAAACTCTTACGCAAAGCGTTGATAATTCATAGGCAAAAGTAAGCGTTTTTGAAGGATAAATTTTATAGACATTAGCATAAATAAAAGTTAAACAGATACATTTTTCTTTATAATTTAGCAACATGTTAAGAGAATTGATTTCTAATGAGTGGTTTACCATACTAATTATGTTGGGCTTGGTGCTTATTACCTTGTCCAAATTTTTGTTTGCCAAACGGTTTGAAGATTTCATACAAGTGATTGGAAATTCAAAATATTTAAAGATTTACGAAAGAGAGCAAAAATTCATTGATGGGTTTGATGCCCTTTTGTTTGGCAACCTTGTCATCTCCGTTTCCATTTTTGCTTATATTTCCTATTCGTGGATTGCACAACCACTAGAGTTTGATTTAACTTCTTTTTCTAAATTGTTGTTTGGTATTGCTGCTTTGTTCCTTATAAAAATACTGTTAGAACGTTTGATTGGAAGTCTTTTTGAAATTGACAGAATTATCGATTCGTATATATTTCAAAAAACGAGCTATAAAAATTTTATTGGATTTATATTGCTCCCTATCAATATCTTATTGATTTACACTTTGACACCTTCAAAAATTATCATATTTGTAATATTTGGCTTATTATTCTTATTAAACCTCATCGGATTTATAACATCCTTTAAAAACCATCAAAAATTGGTATTAAATAACTTATTCTATTTTATTTTGTATCTTTGCGCACTTGAAATTGGACCCTATCTAATTTTATACAAACTATTTACATAATATTAAGCTAAACCAGACCGATTGGCCTATGAAAGTGAAAACAATTTTAGTGTCACAGCCCGAACCTAAAATCGAAAATTCGCCTTATTTTGATCTTCAAGAAAAGCAAAAGGTAAAAATTGACTTTAGACCATTTATACATGTTGAAGGAGTTTCTGCAAAAGATATTAGACAGCAAAAAGTAGATTTGAATCATTACACGGCAATTATACTTACCAGTAGAAATTCTGTCGATCATTTCTTTAGAGTTGCCGAAGAAATGCGTTTTAAAGTCCCAGATACAATGAAATACTTTTGCCAATCAGAAGCTGTTGCTTTCTATTTGCAAAAATATGTAGTGTACAGAAAGCGCAAAATATACGTTGGAAAACGAAACTTCGAAGACCTTTCTCCATTGATCAAAAAGTACAAGGATGAAAATTTCTTACTTCCGACGACTGATAAATTAAAAGATGAAGTTCCAGAAACTTTGAATGCACTCAATGTAAAATGGAAGGAAGCAATTTTCTATAAGACAGTGATTAGCGATTTGTCTGATTTGGCAGATGTGTATTATGATGTTTTAGTGTTTTTCAGTCCATCTGGAATTGATTCTTTATTTCATAACTTCCCAGACTTCAAACAAAACAACACCAGAATTGCGGTTTTTGGAAGTACAACCATAAAGGCTGTTGAGGATGCTGGATTGAGAGTTGATATAGCTGCTCCAACACCAGAGACACCTTCTATGACCATGGCTTTAGAAAAATATATTGAAAAAGTAAACAAGGGAAAATAATTTCCATTATCTATAAAATAAAAACGCGACTCAATTGAGTCGCGTTTTTATTTTATATAAGCTTTTGGATTAACTTTTTAGGTTTGGAGCTCCAGCCAAGATTTCGTCATTGGCAAACTCTTCAAACTTTTTGAAGTTTTCTCTAAATGATTCTGATAATTTATAAGCTGTTTTATAATAAGCCTCATCATTATTCCATGTCTGCCTAGAACTTAACACATCGTCTGGCACTCCAGGACAGCTTCGCGGTTGCAACAATCCAAATACAGAGTGTGTTCTGTAGGTTTCTGGAGTGACATTGTCTAAATCGCCATTGAGTGCTGCGGTAATCATCGCACGAGTGTATTTTAGTTTTATACGACTTCCTACACCATAAGCGCCTCCAGTCCATCCTGTATTTATTAACCATACATTCACACCTGTTTCCTTCATTTTAGCACTTAACATTTCAGCATACTTGGTTGGATGTAAAGGCATAAATGGTGCTCCAAAACACGCCGAGAAATTAGGCGTTGGCTCATCAATACCAGCTTCAGTTCCAGCCACTTTAGCTGTATATCCCGAAATGAAATGATAGGCAGCCTGACCAGGAGTCAATTTAGAAATTGGAGGCAATACTCCAAAAGCATCTGCTGTTAAGAAAAATATGTTTTTAGGATTTTTGCCTATAGATGGCACTTGGATATTTTTAATATGGTCGATTGGATAACTTACCCTTGTGTTTTGTGTAATAGAAACATCTTCATAATCTACTTCACCTTTAGCATTCATAACGACATTTTCTAGGATGGCTCCTTTTTTAATGGCATTATAGATATCTGGCTCATTTTCTTCAGTAAGGTTGATTACTTTTGCATAGCAACCACCTTCAAAATTAAACACCGTGTTTTCGGCAGTCCAACCATGTTCGTCATCACCAATCAATCGTCTATTTGGGTCGGCAGACAAGGTTGTTTTACCAGTACCTGACAATCCGAAGAATATAGCCGTATCATCATCTTCTCCAACATTGGCACTACAATGCATTGGCAGTGTGTTTTTGAACACTGGAAGAATAAAGTTAAGCGCAGAGAAAATTCCCTTTTTTATTTCTCCTGTGTAGCCTGTTCCACCGATTAAAGCTATCTTTCTAGTAAAGTCTAAAATCGCGAAATTATGTTGGCGTGTACCATCAATTTCAGGATTTGCCATAAATCCAGGAGCATTGATGACCGTCCATTCTGGTTTAAAATTTTCTAACTCTTTTTCAGTTGGACGCAAAAACATGTTGTAGGCAAACTGGTTGCTCCAAGCATATTCTGTAATTACTCTAATGTTTAATTTATAGTTTTCATCGGCACAAGCATAACTGTCTCTGACAAACACTTCTTTGTTTGAGAGATAGGCTGTCACTTTATCATATAATTTTTGAAAGGCATTAGACTCAAAAGGAATATTGACATTTCCCCACCACACTCTATCTTCAGTAATGGCATCTTTTACAATAAATCGGTCTTTTGGCGAACGACCAGTAAACTCACCTGTGTTTACAGCTAAAGCTCCTGTTGAGGCTTCGACACCTTGCCCTTTTTCTATTGCAATCTGATGAAGTTGGTCTGGAGAAAGTTGGTAATTGACTTTGGCATTTTTAATTCCATATTGGTCTAACGAAATCGATTTCGTAGTTTGATTATGATTTACCATAAATATATTGTGTTGTTTGTTAGTGCAAAATTAAACATTATTTTAAAGTATGCACTTTATTTTCTGATTTATCCTTATCCATTTTTAAAAAGTTTATCAACAAAATTAGCCATGCGGCAATTAACAATAAGCCTCCAATCGGTGTGATAAATCCAATTGTTTTAAAGTCAAAATCTGTTAATGTATTCGTTGACAAACCATAAATAGACCCTGAAAAAAAGAGCAACCCAACGATGGTCAAGTAATATATAATCTTCTTTGCTTTCAAAGAGATATCGTTTGCTGATCCAACAAACAACAGGAAAATAGCATGGTACATTTGATAACGCACACCTGTTTCAAAAGTTTGTTGAGACGCTGCCGAAATAAGTTCTTTTAAACCATGAGCCGCAAAAGCTCCAAAAGCAATACTTAATATCCCTAAAATTGCTCCTGAAATTAATATTGTTTTGTTCATATAAAGTTTGGGTTTAAATTTTTATAACCTTTTGTATTTAGTAAATTCGCATTAACAAAATTACTCATCTTATGCGAAAGATTTTAGTTATTGGGTCTGGAAAATCGACATCATACCTCATCAAATATTTATTGAATAAATCAACTTCTGAAAATATACATGTCATTATTGGTGACATTAACATACATAACGCAAAAAAATTAATTGGAAAACATGAAAATGCTCAAGCCATCATGCTTGATGTTTTTGATAAAACCTCACGTGTCAACGCAATTCAAAATGCTGATATTGTGGTGTCTATGCTTCCTGCTCGTTTTCATATTGAAGTAGCCAAAGATTGTGTTACTTACAACAAGAACATGGTCACTGCTTCTTATGTCAGTGAAGAAATGCAATCATTAGATAAAGCTGTCAAAGAAAAAGGATTGGTTTTCATGAATGAAATTGGTGTCGATCCAGGCATAGACCATATGAGTGCCATGAAGGTGATTGATAGCATTAGGGCAAAAGGAGGTAAAATGATTCTATTTGAATCGTTTACGGGTGGATTGGTAGCTCCAGAAAGCGACACAAACCTATGGAACTATAAATTTACATGGAACCCACGAAATGTGGTGGTTGCAGGACAAGGTGGAGCAGCAAAATTTCTTCAAGAAGCTACCTATAAGTATATTCCGTATCACAGACTGTTCAGACGTACAGAGTTCTTGGAGGTTGAAGGTTATGGTCGTTTTGAGGCCTATGCCAATAGAGACTCCTTAAAATATCAAAGCGTTTATGGATTGGATAACGTAAGGACACTTTATCGTGGCACGATACGTCGCGTTGGTTTTAGTCGTGCTTGGAATATGTTTGTACAATTAGGGATGACTGATGATAGCTATACTATTGATGATAGTGAAAACATGAGCTATCGCGATTTTGTTAATTCGTTTTTGCCATATAGCCATACCGATTCGGTGGAGTTAAAATTTAGGTACCAATTAAAAATAGAACAAGATGACACCATTTGGGATAAATTTTTAGAACTTGATATTTTCAATCCAAAAAAGATGGTACAACTTAAACAAGCAACACCTGCCGAAATTCTTCAAAAAATACTGATGGATAGTTGGACACTTGAAGAAGATGATAAAGACATGATTGTGATGTACCATAAATTTGGCTATGAACTAAACGGACAAATGCACCAAATAGATTCGACGATGGTTACCAAGGGCGAAGACCAAACCTACACAGCTATGGCAAAAACAGTTGGCTTACCTGTGGCCATTGCAACATTGGCCATTTTGAATGAAAAAATTAAAACACCTGGTGTACAGATCCCGATTACCAAAGAAGTTTATGACCCTATCTTAAAGGAACTGGAAGATTTTGATATAAAATTCACAGAAACAAATGTACCGTATTTAGGCTATAACCCTTTGAATGTATAATAAACCCTATCGAATTTGAACGTATGAAAATAGTCAATCAAAATCTTCAAATTGATGGCATCGACAAAGAAATACTTCGAGCTTTGATGGAAGATGCGAGAACTCCTGTTTTAGAAATTGCACGCCAGGTTGGCATTTCTGGTGCTGCCATACATCAACGCTTGCGAAAACTTGAAAAATCGGATTTGATTTCGGGTTCAAAATTTGTAATAAACCCTAAAGTTCTAGGCTATACAACTATGGCTTTTGTAGGCATTTACCTCGATAAGGCCATCAGTAACCCTGAAGCTGTCAAACAACTTCAAAAAATACCTGAAGTCTTGGAATGTCACTACACCACAGGAAACTGGAGCATTTTTATAAAAATCCTTTGTAAGGATAACGAACATTTGATGCACTTGCTCAATAAAGAAATACAGTCGATAGAAGGTGTCTCACGTACCGAAACTTTCATTTCGTTAGCACAACAGATTGACAGACAGATCAAAATATAAAAAAAGCCTCTGATGTTTCAGAGGCTTTTAAATTTATTCATTTTAATTATTAATCTCTTCCGCCAAACACTTGAAGTGCCCAATATAACAGGGAAGCTAGTGCACCAATGGCAGCAACCAAATAGGTACGAGCAGCCCATTTAAGCGCATCTTCCGATCCTTTATATTCTTCTGGTGTTACCATGTTTTTGGCCTTTAGCCAAGCTAACGCTCTATTGCTCGCATCATATTCAACAGGAAGTGTAATAAAGCTAAACACTGTTGCAACACCCATAAAGCCCAAACCAGCTACTGCAATCCATTGTCCGAAACCAACACCAGCAGCTCCAGCCAATATCAAGCCTCCGATCACCAACCATTGCGACATACCTGATGTCACACTCACCATTGGCACTAAAGTAGAGCGTGTTTGTAGCCAACTATACGCTTGGGCATGCTGTACTGCGTGACCACACTCGTGTGCAGCAACTGCTGCAGCAGCAGCATTACGTTGGTTGTAAACAGCCTCACTTAAATTGACTGTTTTGTTTTTTGGATTGTAATGGTCAGTTAATTGTCCAGCAACAGAAATCACCTCAACGTCATAAATACCATTGTCTGACAACATTTTTTCAGCAATCTCTTTACCACTCATGCCATTACGCAATTGCACTTTAGAATAATGTGCAAACTTCTTCTTTAATTGATTACTTACTAACCAACTTACTAGAGCAATAGCTCCAATTAATATATAATATCCAATCATTTTTTTAGTTTTTAATTAATTGTAAATTTAATACAAGTATAGCAAAAAATAAGCCAAATTTGAGTTAAGAAATTTTGTCAGTAATTACGATACATTTTTACATAAACCTTCCATTATCAGTCTAACATTTTCATAGAAGACACCTTGAATCTATCCCCTTCTAATTTACCTGTAACTTCAGCTTTTCTTACCACTTCGCAAAAGCCTGTGCCTTTGTCGTGTGCATCACCAAAATCATCAATGTCTGCACCATCAACAAAATAAGCTTTGTCATCGATACGAACTGCCAGATCGCAGCCGTCTTGGGATGTCAATCCAAATTGGCACTGTCCACAAGATGCTTCAACTATCTG
>DINS01000030.1 GCA_002426015.1 Flavobacteriaceae bacterium UBA5534 | reverse complement strand
ATCAACAAATCGCGATAGCGCCAAATCTCCTTAAAATTAAGATGGATTAAAGGGTGTTGAGATGAAATGGTATATAGCCATTGCTCTTTCTGACTCATGAAACTGGAACACTTTATTTTCTAGGCTAATATAAAGTAAAAATTGAGTTACTCCTAAACTTTATTAAACAGAAAATCTCGGGAAGGGTTTTGCGATTGATAATATTCAATCAACAAATGCAACCCTTGCGTCAGTGGCGTCAAATCGCGTTGCAGCAAAGCCTTCATTTTGGAAACGTCAGGACAACGTCGTCGCATATCGCCTTCCTTCAAGGCTGGCAAATGGATGATTTCCGAATTCGAATCGGTCAAATCAATAACACGTTGGGCAAGCTCCAATATGGTCATTTCTTTGTCATTGCCGACATTCAAAATAGAATTCTTATAACTATCATTCATCAAGGTTTTCAAACAAGTATCAATGGTATCATCAATATAACAAAACGAACGTGTTTGCAAGCCGTCACCATGGATTTGGATGGGCTGGTGATGAAGGGCAGCCTTCAAAAATCGAGGAATCACAAAATCATCGCTCTGGTTGGGCCCATAGGTATTAAAAAATCTAAAAATGGTATAAGGGAGTCCATATTCTTTTTGATAAGACCTAAAAAAGGCTTCACCTACATTTTTGACAATGGCATAAGGCAATCTCGAATTTAAAGGAGTGGTGTTTTCGTTTTGCGGTATTTCAAAAGGCTCACCATAAACTTCAGATGAGCTCGAGTAAAACACACGCTTGACACCCGAATTTTTAGATAGGGATAAAACATGTTTGATTCCTTCAATATCGTTCAGTACAGCAATAGGATGCTCTAAAGTACGCTTCACACCTACTACAGCAGCAAAATGAAAGACATAATCAAAATCAAAACGGCCAAACACAGGTACAATATCATGATAGGCATTGATATCGGCTTTGATAAACCTGATGCGCTCCGATTTTGGCACTTTCTGCAAACTTCCAGTAGATAAATTATCGATAATAACAATGTGATGCTCTGGTTGCTCAGCCAATCGAGCCGCTAGGGCACTACCAATATTCCCTGCGCCTCCTGTTATAAGTATTGTTGCCATAATGAGGACATTAAAAAATGGCTTAAAGCTCATCGGCCAAAACCAATTAGTATTAACTGCAATTTGCTACTAATCAACAATTAAAAGGACTCTAATATAGAAAAAGGAATTGAACTAGGCGTAAATATCACCAAAAAATAAATTAAGGATAGCTAAAGACCTGCAAAACAAAGTAGAAACAAACTTAAATACATGGAAAGCAAACACTTGGTGTGAAGAACTAAAAGGAAATGGTGAAAAAATTAAGAGACGACAAGGAGCCTCGCTCTAAGTGCAAAGTTGGATAAAGTGAAAAGTAACGAGTAACTATCATTGATTAGATGCTCTTTCTACGTTTACTTTGATATTGTTAATACTGTTAAATACATCTTCGTAATCCAATCCTAAAAACAAACAAAACTCTTTAATGGTAACCAGTTGGTGGGCTTCCTTTTGATGGGCTTTCTTAATTTTTTGAATAATCATACGTGAGTACCGTTCTCCCTTTCCGGTGATGATTTGAACATCCTTGGGGTAGATGCAAATACGCTTCATACAATTTAAATTTTCGATTAATCCTACAGATTAAAGGATCCCATAATGAATTTAATTGCTTAAAATACATTAGTGAATCCCCTAATATGCCTTTTACAAATTCGCCTTTTGGTTTCATATAACAGGGGTTAATATTTAGATAACTAAAATAAACAATTTGAGATGTCAGAAAAGGGAATCTTATTAACATTTATTTAAAGATATTAACATTTAAACATTCATAATAGCATTATTTTAACACT
Source organism: Flavobacteriaceae bacterium UBA5534 (assembly GCA_002426015.1). GTDB lineage: Bacteria > Bacteroidota > Bacteroidia > Flavobacteriales > Flavobacteriaceae > Aquaticitalea. The sequence goes on along the minus strand of DINS01000030.1, from coordinate 11,093 downwards.
TTAACACCCATTAATTAGATATAACATAACAAAATCGATAAAAGCATCAGGTATTAAAGACGAGAAGCCAATTCCATCTTACCCCCGAGATACCCCCGAGATACCCCCGAGATACCTCAACAACCCTATGGAGTGGCAAAAAAGACCTAAAAGGGACAAAAGCGGCATAAACGGCACAAACAACAACTAACGACAAATAAGAACATTGGTAACCATTAACAAGCGTTTGAAGCTCTTTACAGTAAATAGAAGAAAAAGACAGCCTTATTAGGCATTAAAAAAACCAAAGCTGCGGTATCGGAAGTCACTGGTTGTAAGCTATTTAAAAATAACATACGTTTGCTTCATCAGACAAAAACAGTCAAAAATTGAAACACATATAGTAGGTAGGAGCTCATATCTACGCGCGCTAAAAAAACAAGATTTGACTGTTTGACTGATAAAAAAATAATGTATAATCCGTAGCAAGTGTAGTGGTCAAGGCAACACATCATAAAGGATCTAAAACATATCCAAAGTTGACGACCTACCAAACACACAGGCCTACATAATAATCTAATACCATGGCAAAATATAAAAGCCTATTTAACGTAGAAGGAACACTCGGAGAAGTGAACTTTTACAAAAGCGAAGATGGATACCACATGCGTACAAAAGGTGGTGTCAGTAAAAGTCGAATCGCAAATGACCCTGAATTCGTCCGAACTCGTGAAAACAACAATGAGTTTGGAAGAAGTGCCGTAAGTGGAAAAATCTTAAGACGTGCTGCGATTGATTTGTTGGCAGATGCCAAAGACAGCAAAGTGTCTTCTCGTTTGACCACTGTGATGATGAATGTCAAAAACACAGATACAACCTCTGCAAGAGGGCTTCGATCTGTTGATATTGGCATTCAAACCCCTGAAGGCAAAGCACTCCTAAAAGGATTTGATTTCAATAGAAATGCAATCCTGACGGCAGTACTATTAAGCGACTTTAGTTTAAATACGGCAACTGGTCAAATTACAATTGACAATTTCGTGCCAAACCAACGCTTGTCGTTCCCTGAAGGTGCAACGCATGTATCATTGTCCTGTGGATTTTTAAATCTTGACTTTACAACAGGCAGCAAGGACATGCAGGTAAGCAATATTGAGAACCTACCTATCAACGGAGTTTCGACTACTGTAGTGTTAACACCCGAAGCAGTTCCAATCGGCACAGGCCAAAGTTTCTATTTTTTAAAAGTAGCATTCTACCAGTTAATAAATGGAATCCAATACCCATTGAACAATGGGGCCTTCAATGCCTTACAGTTGGTAGAAATAGTATAATTCTATTATTGCTGTAAATTTAAAAGCGGACTTAAATAGTCCGCTTTTATTATTTATAGCTATTTGATCGGAATGATTTAACAAACTCTCATAGGAGCTCATCAACGATTAAACGAATCCCAAGTCACCTTCAACCCTTCTCTGACGGTATATTGTGGTTGATATCCAAGCAAACGTTCGGCTTTTGAAATATCGGCTAACGAATCCCTGACATCACCTTGACGCTCGGGTCCATAAACGGCCTTCAAATCAGAATGGGCAGCCATTTGCAAGGATTCCCATAAATAGTTGATGCTGATTCGTTCGCCGCAGGCTACGTTAAACACTTCATTACTGGCTTCTTTAGAGGCAAAAAAACCTTTGATATTGGCCTGTACGGCATTATCTACAAAGGTGAAATCCCTGGTTTGCTCACCATCACCATTGATGTTGGGTGAAACATGATCTTTTAATGCTTGCATAAACAACGGAATCACAGCTGCATAAGCGCCATTCGGACTCTGTTTTGGTCCAAAAACATTAAAATAACGCAATCCGATAACATCAGTACCATAGGTTTTTCCAAACACATCGGCATACAATTCATTGACGTATTTCGTCACAGCATAAGGTGATAACGGTTTCCCAATTTGGTCTTCAATTTTTGGCAAGGTCTTGCTATCGCCATAAGTAGAACTCGAAGCTGCATAGACCATACGCTTCACGGTAGGACTGTCTTTAAGGGCAATCATCATATTCAAAAAGCCCGAAATATTAACAGCATTGGTCGTTGCTGGGTCGTTGATAGAACGTGGCACAGAACCCAAAGCGGCTTGATGGGAAACATAATCAATCCCTTCCATAGCGTTCCTGCAGGTGTCCAAATCCCTTATATCGCCTTCTAGTAATTCGAAAGCTGGATGGCTATGAAACTCTGTTAAATTGGCACGATACCCATTAGAAAAATCATCAAGAACCCGTACTTTTTTGGCATTAAATTTCAAAAGATATTCTACAAGATTGGAACCAATAAAGCCCGCGCCTCCTGTTACAAGAAAACGATAGTCTGACAAATCTTTGGTATGATAGGGTTGAGTGTACATTATAAACGGGAATCTACAGTGTGTTTAGGCAATAAGGATTTGACATCAAAAATGACACCTATATCAGATTTCAATTGATGGATATTCATCGAAAGAAACTCTTTATGTGAAACCGCCAATACAATGGCATCATAATCTGATTGCAATTGTGAAGCGTCACTGATAAGGTCCAAACCATATTCGTGCTGTACCTCATCAGCCGAAGCCCAAGGATCATAAACATCAACGGCAACATCATAGGTTTTAAACTCCTTAATAATATCGATAACACGAGAGTTTCTGATATCTGGACAGTTTTCTTTAAAGGTTATGCCCAGAACCAACACTTTAGAGTTTTTAATTCGTGCGCCTTTCCTAATCATCATTTTAACCGTTTCTTGGGCTACATAACTGCCCATGCTGTCATTCATCTTACGCCCAGCCAATATGATTTCAGGGTTATACCCCGATTCTATCGCTTTCTGCGCTAAATAATACGGATCAACGCCAATACAGTGACCTCCAACCAGTCCCGGAGAGAACTTGATAAAGTTCCATTTGGTGCCTGCAGCCTCTAACACTGCTTTGGTATCAATATCTAATAAGCGAAAAATCTTTGAGAGTTCATTCACAAAAGCAATATTGATATCGCGTTGCGAATTTTCAATCACTTTGGCAGCCTCTGCAACTTTAATAGAAGGTGCTTTATGGGTTCCTGCTGTAATAATCGATTTATAGAGCTGGTCAACCTGTTCTGCAATTTCTGGCGTAGAACCTGAAGTGACTTTCAATATTTGGGTAACGGTATGGGTTTTATCTCCTGGATTGATACGCTCTGGCGAATAACCTGCAAAAAAATCAACATTAAAGGTCAATCCTGAATGTTTTTCTAGGATTGGCACACAAATATCTTCGGTGACTCCTGGATATACGGTCGATTCATAAATAACGACATCATTCTTTTTAAGCACTTTCCCAACCGTTTCGCTTGCTTTTTCCAATGGGGTAAACACGGGCTTGTTCAAAGCATCTGTTGGTGTAGGAACTGTGACAATAAAAACATCCGAATCTGCTATGTCTGAAGATGCATCAGTAACCAACAAACCGTTTTTGGAAGTATGTTCTGTAACCAAAATAGCCTTTAAATCATCATTTTCAACCTCAAGGGTTTTGTCGATACCTTGTTGCAATTCTATAATTCGTTTTTGGTTGATGTCAAAACCGACCACACAATATTTTTTGGCAAATTCTACGGCAAGTGGCAAACCTACATATCCTAAACCTATGATGGTAATTTTGGGGTTGGAAGTCATGATGATGGTATTATTGATTTCAAAATTAATGTCAAATCTAAAGAAAAACTCCAATTTTGCACGTATTTTTTGTTGATTTGCACCTTATCTACCCAAATATTCGTTCTATTGTAGCTTTCAGGGTCAACCTGTTGTGCCAAAACAAGTTCCTCATCTTTATATTTTAGTGTGGCCTCACCTGTAATGCCGGGTTTGACTCTCAAAATAATGCGATCATCTCCTTCAAGAACATCAGCAAACCCCTGAACATCAGGTCGCGGGCCAACAAAACTCATATTGCCAACAATCACGTTAAACAGTTGTGGCAACTCATCGAGCTTGGAGGAGCGTAAAAATTTACCGATTCGAGTGGCGCTTTTCTCCAAATGTCCCAAATGGTGTGGCTCTCGTTTAAGTGTTCGTAGCTTATATATTCTAAATAATCGACCATGTTGACCAACTCTATTTTGTGAAAAAACACCCCATTGTCGAGTATCTATGGTACAGATGCATATCAATAAGACGATTGGAAGAAAAAGAAAAGGCAACAAACTCAAACTTAATATAAGATCAAATCCACGCTTAAGAATGAGTTGAGAGTCTGTTATCAAAATAAAACAGAATTAGGTATTGATGTTTAAAAACTTTTTGATACGTCTCCATAATGGACGTTTACCATTACCTTCGTGATAAGCATTGCCATACACACCATAACCATAACCATAGCCGTAACCATAACCATAGCCATAGCCATAATTATGGTTGGTTTTATGCTTATAGAAGTTAAGCACAAAGCTGATGTTCTTGACCTCGCCCATTTTATATTTGGCATTGATTAAGGCAAGCATCCCTTTTTTGGTATAATCCAAACGCACCATAAAGATAGTGGCGTCAGCGTATTGGGTAAGTTCCAATGCATCAGTGACCAACCCCAAAGGTGGAGTGTCCAACACAATAATATCATAGTCTTGGCGCAATTGGTCCATCAGGGTTTTCATACGTTCACTCATCAAAAGTTCCGATGGATTTGGTGGCACAGGTCCAGAAGGGACCACATCCAAATTTTCGATATGGGTGTCAAATTTCACATCATCTATACTACTTTCTCCAATGAGGTAATTGACGATACCTTGATCGTTGGTAATATTAAAATCTCCAAAAATTTTAGGTTTGCGCAAATCCAGTCCCAACAAGATGGTTTTCTTGCCAGACAAGGCATACACAGTGGCAATATTAATCGAACAGAATGTTTTACCCTCACCACTCACAGAGGATGTAATCATTATCGACTTTCCTTGGTCATCATTCCCTTGTTTTTTGTAGATGAATTGCAAACTCGAACGAATAGAGCGAAAGGATTCAGAAACGGCAGATTTTGGCTTTTCATAAACCACAAGGTTATTTTTGTAATTATACTTTCCGACCAATCCCAAAATCGGAATGTTTGATAACCGTTCTATTTCGTCAGAACCATGAATGGTGTTATCCAGTAAAAAGATGACAAAAATGAGGAACATTGGGGCAAAAAAACCAACCATAAGTGCCATCATATAGTTAAGGGACTTATTGGGTCCTATCAAGCCACCTCCAATATCTTTGGCTTCATCAATCACTGTTATGTCCGATATATTGGCAGCTTTCACAATAGCAGCCTCTCCTCGTTTAGCCAAATAGACATCATAGGCTTCCTGACTGATATTCATCTTGCGTTGAATTTTCAGGTACTGCTGTTGGTCTTCTGGCAAACCACTTAACTTCCCTTCTAGATTGGCGATATTGTTATTGATGACATTAATCTGTGATCTAATGATGTTTTTGGTAGCGTTAATAGTTTCCAACAAGACATTCTTCTCTGCATTGATGCGGCGATCAATCTCCTTAAACAATCCAGAGGATTCTTTGGTGGTGTATTCCAGACTTTGACGCTCAATGGCCAACGCTGTGATATTGGAAACGCTAGAAGTAATATTGCTTTCTTCGATACCTACAGACGTTGGAGCGGCAATATTTGTATAGTCGGTTTTGGTGCGCAAATAGGTTTCAAGTGCATTGAGGTAATTCAATTTGGTCTGCTCTTCTTCCTTTTTTAGGTCGAAACCTTTCAGTTTTTCAGTAATGATCGACATTTCTTCATCCACATCAAACACCTTGTTCTTCTTCCTAAAGTCATTCATCTCATCGGTAACGTCTTTTAAATTCTCATTAACAGCTGATAGGCTACTGTCAATAAACTGAATGGTATTGGTAGCATATTGGTTTTTTCGTTCCAACTCGGTACGGCTCAAAATGGCAGAAGTGGCATTCAAATAATCTGCTATTTTGGCCTTATTATTACCAATAAGGGATAGTTTTAAGACGGAAGAAGATGTTTTGGAATAAGGCTCAATGTCAATACCTCCTTGATACCCACTGACAACGCCATCAAAATTCAAGAATTGTATAAAATATTCAGAATTAGGGGTTATGGTTGCATCTGGAAGCAATTTGACAGTACCACTGAAAAACGGCAACTGTATAGGCTCATTAATAGAGAACGTTTGTTTGAAGTCACCTGCAGGCACAGTGGCAACATAGGTCACTTTATCTGTGTAACGCTGCAAGCTGGCCGTAGGGCCTCCGATAGTCCCAAAAAGCTCAAATTGGGTGTCATTTATAAACCGAATCCCAATAGGCACGCCAAGAATCTGGCCTCTTTTTTTGTTTAAATCAACTTTAAAAGGTGCATAACCATACACATCTTCCATTCGATACTTGCCTTGCTGCAAATACATCATATAGTACTGAAGCGAATCGACAACTAGCTCATTATGGCTACGGGTTTTAACCGATGTCATGGTTTTGCCGACTTTCCCCGAAACACCTCCCCAATTAAAAGAAATACTGGTATTGGCTGTAAAAAAAGGGTTTTGATCATTCTCAACAGAAATCAACGATTCCAATCGGTAAATGTTTTGTTTTCTAACATTTACCCAATAGGCCGCAATTAGAGCAATCCCTATACTCAATAGAATCAACTTCCATAAGTTTAATACTTTAAATAAAAAACCCTTAAAGTCGAAAGTAATCCCTCTTGGTTCGGATGCGTCAAAATCGTGATCGTCGAATGTGGACATAGTTAAAAAAAATCTATAATCTTGTTAATAGTATAATAGTAGTAACCACAGACAATGCAGACACAATAGTTGTGAGCAACTCTTTCCCTGTGGTACCTGTTCCCCATGATTTCTGTTTCAAGGGTTTTACATAGATATTATCATTAGGCTGAATATAATAAAAAGGAGAATTCATGACATTGATATCAGTCAAATCCAAATGATGGATGTGTTGCCCTTGAGGATACTGCCTAATGATCAACACGTCCTTTTTATCTCCAGTAATTGTAATCTCTCCTACATTGGCTATCGCTTCAAAAATTGTCACACGCTCCTGAAAGAGTGTTTGTGTACCTGGATTTCCAACTTCGCCCATAGCTGTGTAACGCAATCCAGATAATTTAACAGTGACAAATATATTGGCAGTTTCCTTAAATTGGTCTTCTAGCAATTTAGCCTCAATCTGTTTTTCAATCTCTTCAACGGTATAGCCCAAGACACTCATTTTGCCAAGAGTTGGGATTCTGATTTCACCATGGGTATCAACGGTAAACCCATCAAAATAAGCACGTTCGGCACCACTGGCATTCAAATCGCCTTCCCCAACGGGGTTAAAGATAGATACATTATTCTGATCCAAAACCTTGATACGGATACTCAAGATATCATTAATCTGAACACGGTAAGGCTTTTGTTGCTCTACCAAAACCTGAAGGGAATCAGAGGCATTGTTTTTATTTTGTAAATACACTGTATCTTTATGCGGAATACAGGATGTCAATAACACACTGAATATGAATCCTATAACCAGTAAAATGTGTCTCATAGAGTGGTAACTTGTTGTTTCACAAATATAACGTATCACTAGGAATATCAAAACTATTCTCATTTTTTTTGGTTTATTCACGTTATTTGCAAAAAATAAAACTTTGAATTATCTAACCGTTGAACATATTTCTAAATCTTATGGTGAGCTACAATTGTTTAGCGACCTATCATTTAGCATCCATAAAGATCAAAAAATTGCTTTTATTGCCAAAAATGGAAGTGGTAAAACATCCATTTTAAATATCCTCTCTGGTGCTGATTCACCCGATGATGGGCAAGTTATCATTAGAAACGGTTTGCGACTCTCTTTTTTGTCCCAATCACCACAGTTTGATGACGAACTGACGATAGAAGAAACTATTTTTAATTCCGATTTGCCAATTTTGAAAGTGATTGCTGACTATGAACATGCACTAATGCATCCTGAAGACGAAGAAGCTTATCAAAAGGCATTCGAAAAAATGGAGGCTCAAAATGCCTGGGAATTTGAATTACAGGTAAAACAAATCCTGTTCCAACTAAAACTAGATCAGCTCGACCAAAAGCTTAAAACATTATCTGGCGGACAAAAGAAGAGACTTGCCTTGGCAAAAGCATTGATCAACAATCCAGACCTACTCATTCTCGATGAGCCAACCAACCATTTAGATCTGGAAATGATCGAATGGCTGGAACAGTATTTTGCCAAAGCGCAACTGACCTTATTCATGGTGACACACGATCGCTATTTTTTAGAACGTGTTTGCAATGAGATTATCGAATTAGACCATGGTAAACTCTATACCTACAAAGGAAATTATTCCTATTATTTAGAACAAAAGGAAGCCCGAATTACTAATGAGAATGTAGAAACTGGAAAAGCAAAACAACTTTTCAAAAAGGAACTCGATTGGATGCGTCGGCAACCAAAAGCACGTACCACAAAATCCAAATCGCGTATAGATGATTTTCATGCCATCAAAGCCAATGCAAACCAACGCCGTAAAGACCATTCGGTACAGTTGGAATTGAACATGGAACGATTGGGAAGTAAGATTGTAGAGTTCCACAATGTATCAAAGTCTTTTAAAGACAAAACCATTCTTAAAGGGTTTGAATACGTCTTCAAAAAAGGAGAACGTATTGGTATCATTGGTAAAAACGGAACAGGAAAATCGACATTTTTAAATATGTTGACACATACCATTGAGCCAGACAAAGGCAAAATTGTGATTGGCGATACTGTAAAGTTTGGTTATTACACCCAAGATGGCATCAACGTCAAAGCTGGTCAAAAAGTTATTGAAGTCATCAAAGAGTTTGGCGACTACATTCCATTGACCAAAGGCCGTCAAATCAGTGCTGGTCAATTATTGGAGCGCTTTTTATTTGATAGAAAAAAACAATACGACTATGTCGAAAAGTTGAGTGGTGGCGAACAAAAACGTTTGTATTTATGTACAGTGCTTATTCAGAATCCCAACTTTTTAATCCTAGATGAACCAACCAACGACTTGGATATTGTAACTTTAAATGTCTTGGAAGAATTCCTATTGGATTTTCCAGGTTGCTTACTGGTAGTATCTCACGATAGGTACTTTATGGACAAAATTGTCGATCATTTATTTGTGTTTAAAGGTGAAGGTGAGGTAGAGGATTTTCCTGGAAATTATTCGGATTATCGCGACTATGAAGCCTCTGCTCCTGCTCTTGAGGACTCTTCAAAAACAGAAACATCCAATACAGCAACTCAAAAAAACAACGAAGCCAATAAGCTGTCTTACAACGAACAAAAAGAGTTCAAAGCCATAGAAAGTAAAATCAAAGCCTTGGAATTGGACAAAAAAGCCTTGGAAGCCAAATTTAACGATACTTCACTCTCTCAAGACCAGATCAATAAATTATCCCAAGACTTACAGATCATTATTAATAGTATTGAAGAAAAAGAAGCGCGTTGGTTTGAGCTATCTGAAAAATTAGAATCCTAATGATGTTTCAAGTTTTAGCATATATAAAATTCCTGCTAAAATCAACCAATCAACATGGTGTACATTCACCTTTTGTTTATAATCTGATTACAAAATGTTTTTATGATAAAACCCCTTATGAAAATTATGGCAAATTAAAATCATACAGAAATGCGTTGCTAAAGGATAAAAACCATCTCGAAATATCCGACTTTGGAGCAGGTTCAAGAATTTTTAAAAGCAATATAAGGTCGGTTCAACATATAGTAAAAACATCAGGCACAACCAAAAAAAGAGTTAAATTACTGTACAGGTTAATCCATTATTTTAAACCAAATTCTGTTTTAGAACTCGGCACATCTTTAGGCATAGCAACCCATGCAATGGCTTTAGGCTCACCTATAAAGATTACAAGTGTTGAAGGCTGTAAAAATATTTCAGAATTCACCTCACAACAGTTAGCAAAATTCCAAATTGATAATGTGCAGTTAAAAACAGGAACTTTTAATGACGTAATCCCTACATTGAATCAGTCAAAATGGGATTTGATTTTTTTTGATGGACATCATGATAAAGAAGCCACACTTACCTACTTTTATAAGTTAGTTGATAAAACCCATAACGATTCTGTGTTCATTTTTGATGATATCCATTGGTCAAAAGAAATGACAGAGGCTTGGGAACTTATCAAAACACATCCAAAAACAACCGTCACGATTGATACGTTTTTTTGGGGATTTGTGTTTTTCAGAAAAGAACAAGCTAAAGAACATTTTACAATAAGATTGTAACAACTTGAGAAGTTTAACGTCATATGAGTCGTAAATCCTGTATCTTGCAGGAGTTTTTATTTTCAAAAAAAAAAGAACATGAGTAACGTCATACACATCAGAAACATCATTCGTAATTTTCAATTAGGTTCAGAAACCGTTTATGTGCTAAAAGGTATCGATTTAGATATTGAACGTGGTGATTATGTGGCGATTATGGGACCGTCAGGTTCTGGAAAATCAACGTTGATGAATCTTTTGGGTTGTCTTGACACACCTACAGCAGGAACTTATATTTTGAACGATAAAGATGTAAGCCAGTTAAGTGATGACCAATTGGCAGAAATTAGAAATAAAGAGATAGGGTTTGTATTTCAAACTTTTAACTTGTTACCGCGTACAACAGCGCTAGACAATGTGGCTTTACCAATGATATATGCTGGTGCTTCAAAAAAAGAACGTGTAGAACGCGCTCAAGAAGTATTGACCGATGTTGGATTGGCAGACAGAATGGATCACAGACCAAACGAATTGTCAGGCGGACAACGCCAGCGTGTGGCTGTAGGCAGAGCCTTGGTAAACAAACCGTCAATCATTCTAGCTGACGAACCAACAGGAAATCTAGATTCAAAAACATCGTTGGAAATTCTTCAATTATTTGATGACATCCACAAAGCGGGCAATACGGTTATTGTGGTTACACATGAGGAAGATGTGGCAGCTCGTGCCAAACGTGTCATTCGTTTGCGTGATGGGTTAATTGAAAGTGATGTAAGGAATTAGTATTCAGT
>DINS01000016.1 GCA_002426015.1 Flavobacteriaceae bacterium UBA5534 | reverse complement strand
GTCATCAAAGGAGCTTATAACCTATCTTCGGAAATGGTTAAGGGCGAACTGGAACACGACCATTAATTCAATAAAAACCAAAGATTTTGATTCCGAGTTTGTTTATCGTCTTAATTAGTTAGTTAAAAATCAGACAACAGGCTCGGTTCAAAATCGATTAACATTTTAAAAATTCATAAGTATGAAAGAAATAAAAGCATTTGTAAAACCAAATAGAATACAAAAAATTATAGAAGCCTTGACAGATAATGGCTTTCAAAGTATGACCCTTTCGCAAGGCGAAGGTACAGGAGCATTCAAGTCAAAAGGAGCAAGACCATCGCTTGATTTTCATATCACAGATAGTCCGGTAATTAAAATTGAACTGGTTTGCCAAAATGAAGAAGCCCAAACAGTCATTGAAATAATTTCAGCTAATGGCAAAACCGATGAACCAGCAGATGGGATTATTTATGTATCCAATATTGAGGATGCCTTTCAAATTAAAACAGGAGATTCCTTAAAACGCTATAATTTATAGCAGTATGAAAAATACAGAGCAAATATTAGAGAACAATAACGTAAAACCAACGGCTATGCGCCTGTTGGTTTTACAGTTTCTATTAAGTAAAAAAGTAGCTGTCAGTTTAACCAATATTGAGGAGTATTTTGATAATTCAGATAGAACGACCTTATACCGTACACTAAAAACCTTTGTTGAAAGTGACATTGCCCATCAAATAGATGATGGAACTGGTATTACAAAATACGCATTGTGTGAAGATAATTGCCATTGCGAGATGGACACTGATTTACATCTACATTTTCATTGTAATAATTGTAATGAAACCATTTGTTTAACTGAACACAAAATCCCACACATTAATTTACCAGAAGGTTTTAAGGCAGAGAATGTGAATATGGTGGTAAAAGGTATTTGTGATAAATGTAGTGGACAATAATTGCACTTCCCTTGCACTTATTAAATTATCATCTTTGGATAAGATAAATATATTATGAAAAAAAAGAAACTGAATTTAAGAGATATTAAGCCTAATTCTGAAAAGGAACACAGTCACCATGATGGTCATAATCATGGTGGTAATTTCAGTAAAATAAAAGCCTATATTCCAGCAATCATAAGTTTTACAATGCTAATGATTGGTATTGGGTTAGACTATTTTGATGTTATCTTTTTCAAGGATTGGGTTCGTATTATTTGGTATGGTATTGCTTATGTGCCAGTTGGACTTCCTGTTGTAAAGGAAGGTTGGGAAAGTATTAAAAAAGGCGATGTGTTTACAGAGTTCTTTTTAATGTCAATTGCTACTATTGGTGCGTTTATTATTGGCGAATATCCTGAAGGTGTTGCAGTAATGTTGTTTTATGCAGTCGGCGAATTATTCCAAAATGCAGCAGTAAACAGAGCAAAAGGAAATATAAAAGCCTTGCTTGATGTACGACCAAATGAAGCTTTGGTTTATCGTAACAATGATTATGTGTCTGTAAGTCCAGAAACGGTTGAAATTGGCGAAAAAGTGCAAGTACGTGTGGGAGAAAAAATTCCTTTGGATGGTATTCTACTTTCTGACAAAGGTTCATTCAACACAGCAGCATTAACTGGCGAAAGTAAACCTGATACGATTGCAAAAGGCGAGAAAGTATTTGCTGGGAGCATAAATTTGGACGGTGTAATTGAAATAAAAACTACTAAAGAATTTAAGGATAGTTCTATTGCGCGAATTTTGGATATGGTACAGAATGCCACAGCGCGAAAGTCTAAAACCGAATTGTTCATTAGAAAGTTTGCACGAATTTATACACCTATCGTTGTATTTCTTGCCATAGGTCTGACTTTTCTGCCCTATTTTTTTGTTGATGATTACGTGTTTCGTGATTGGTTGTACAGAGCATTAATTTTCTTAGTTATTTCCTGTCCCTGTGCGTTGGTTATATCAATACCATTAGGATATTTCGGTGGATTGGGAGCAGCTTCAAAAAATGGGATTCTATTTAAGGGTGCTTCATTTTTAGATGAAATGACCAAAGTGAATACCGTTGTAATGGACAAAACTGGAACCGTGACCAAAGGCGTTTTCAAAATCAAAGAAATAAAATCTATTGATTGGAAAGAACCCGAATTTATGAAATATCTAATGGCGATGGAACAACAATCCACCCATCCCATTGCTAAGGCCATTATGGAATACAAAGCCGATGGCGAAGATTTTCAAGCTACAAAAGTGAGCGAAATAGCAGGAAAAGGTTTAAAAGGAATAGTAAACGGCAAAACCGTATTGGTTGGGAACAAACCATTGATGACTTCAAACAAGATCAAAGTTCCATCTGAAACTGACAACATTGTAGAATCTATCGTAATGGTTTCCATTGATGGCAAATTTGCAGGCTATGTAATCATTGCAGACGAATTAAAGGATGATGCACACGAAGCCATTAAACAAATTAGGGAATCAGGAATTTCCAAAATCATAATACTTTCAGGCGACAGGGATTCCATTACCCAAAAAACCGCAATAGAAATGGGTGTCGATTGGGCAAGAGGCGGTCTGCTTCCAGAAGATAAATTAAGTGAAGTTGAAAAACTGATGTCCGAAACCGATAACAAAGTCGCTTTTATTGGTGATGGCATTAACGATGCCCCAGTATTGGCAGTAAGCAACGTAGGAATTGCCATGGGTGGCCTAGGAAGCGATGTAGCCATAGAAACAGCAGATGTTATCATCCAAACAGATCAACCGAGCAAAATTGTAAAAGCTATTAAAATTGGTCGTTCAACCAGACGTATTGT
>DINS01000031.1:120373-163522 GCA_002426015.1 Flavobacteriaceae bacterium UBA5534 | reverse complement strand
CGGATGATAATGCTAACCGGGGATAATCAAAAGGTTGCCGATGCCGTTGCTAAAGAAATTGGGTTGACCGATGCCTGGGGAAGCCTGTTGCCAGAGGAAAAGGTAGATGCCATTAAAAAATTAAAAGAACAGGAATCCAAAGTCGCAATGGTAGGCGACGGTGTGAACGATGCCCCTGCAATGGCAAACAGCACAGTAGGTATCGCAATGGGTGCAGCGGGAAGCGATGTGGCCTTGGAAACGGCGGATGTTGCCCTAATGGCAGACAAACTCGAAACTTTGCCATTTGCCATAGGTTTGAGCAGGAAGGCAAAAACCATTATTAAGCAAAACCTTTGGGTAAGCCTCGGTATTGTGGCATTGCTCATACCATCGACCATTATGGGTTGGGCCAATATCGGTATTGCAGTGGTCATCCACGAAGGCTCAACGTTACTTGTGGTTTTTAATGCGTTAAGGCTTTTGGCTTATAAAAAATAAATTTAATAAAAAGGGTTGCTTTTGAATCAAGCTTAAAATGACCAAAACGGAAAAAATATTATCATATCACGGTATTCGCCCTACTCAAATGAGGTTGGAGATATACAAGTTCCTGAAAAGGAAGCAAAGTGCCGTGTCCTTTTCCGATTTGAAAAAGGCTTTTGTTCAAAAGAGCGAAACCAATAAAACAGCAAACAGAACGACATTTTATCGAAATCTCAAGATTTTCGAGGATAAAGGGCTGATTCATCAGATTAATGATGGGGTCGGAGTGGCAAAATATGCTATTTCTGATGAAAACGCCAAAGATAAATACGGTATAGATTTACATCTGCATTTTCATTGTACCGATTGCAGAAGAACAATCTGTTTACCGAATAAGATATCGAAAGAAAGCTTGCCAGACGATTATGAAGTGAGAAATGTGAACCTGATATTAAAGGGAATATGTGAAAAATGCAGGCAAAAATATTAGATGGAAGTTTCAGAATTCTGAACCCTTGGGTCCAATGGTCAGGTTCAGGTTTCTTCCACCTTCTCTAACTTAAAAAATATTATGGCAGAATTAAAAAAATCATTGGGAACAATTCGTCTTACCTTTTATGGAGTAGGCACTATTGTGGGTGCAGGAATATATACTGTCATAGGCGCAGCAGCTGGACAAGCAGGTACCGACCTTTGGTTGAGTTTTGTTTTCGCTGCAATTGCTGCCAGCGTTTCGGCATTGTCTTATGCAGAGTTATCCTCTACCTATCCCAATGCAGGTGCCGAATTCATTTTTGTACGCAAAGCGTTTCCGAAAATTGACATTCCTTCCTTTCTCACTGGCTGGACAATTGCCTTTCACAGTTCTGCCACGATAGCCGCTGTATTGCTGGCCTTTTCAGGTTATTTCAACACTTTTTTTAGTGTGCCTTCCCTATTGATAAGTTATGGCGTATTGATAATTCTTTCATTGATAAGCATTACGGGAATCAAGAAATCATCTACTGCCAATATTATAATGGTTAGCATACAACTTTTGGGATTGTTCATTCTTATTGTGGTCGGGCTTGCAGAAACTGGCCCGCCAAAGGCTGAATTTTTTAAAGTTGAATCCTTTTCCGGTACTTTGGCGGCTACCGCAACCTTGTTTTTTGTCTATACAGGTTTTGAGCATATGGCTGCATTGGGTTCTGAAGTAAAAAACTCTGGCAAGACCATTCCTCGTGCCTTTCTACTGACAATGGTTTTTACAACCGTTATCTATCTGCTCATAGCTTTTACGGTACTTAACATTGCCGACCCGTCAGAACTGGCAAAAGTAGATTCGCCACTTTCACTTGCGGCATCAAATCTCAACAGTTGGTTGCCCGTGACATTGGCGGTCGCAGCACTTTTTGCTACTGCCAATGCGGCCTTTAGCGGTATTATCTCTATCAGCAGGCTGCTGTTTGGAATGGCAAGCGTGGGCGAACTTCCGAAATTTATGACCAAAACCAATGCACATAAAGTGCCGTGGGTTACTACCATTGTGGTTATGGCGGCAGTTGCGGGTTTTATGCTATTGGGCGATATTAAAATCGTAGCGGGAATGTCGTCATTGGGTGCGTTGCTCGTCTTTGTCGCCGTGAACATTGCCCTTATCGTATTGCGTTTCAGAGCACCAGATAAAGACAGGCCCTTTAAAGTTCCTTTATCTGTTGGGAAAGTTCCGATACTGCCAATTTTGGCGATAATCATAAGCCTCTCTTTGGTCATACAATTTGATTGGAAAGTTTATGCCGCGTTTGTGGGAGCGATTGTAGTAGGTATCTTGCTGGATTATTTTTTGGATAAAAGAGAAAAAAAAGATATAGACCCCGAAAAGGAAAAGGAATTGTTTAACCACTAATATATTTTTTATGGACTGGACATTTGAAGAATTTAGAGCAGAGCTTGACACCCTTAATCCATCGGTAAGAAAAAAGGCAATTGAAATTGCGAAAGAATTAATCGAAAAGGAAGACTTTTCAAAAGAAAAGGCCATCAAAAAAGCAATTGTAATGGCTGAAGAATGGTTTTACGATTTAGAAGGATAATAATTAATTAAAAACTATATAAAATGTTACAGATAATTGAGTTAAAGGAAAAAAATATTGTTGCAACAAAAGCTTCGGGCAAATTGAGAAAAGAAGACATCGAAAAAATCCATCCACTTATCCACGCCATACTGGACAAGGGGATGAAGGTTCGTTGGTATTTTGAGATGGACAATTTTACGGGTTGGGACTTGCCTAGTTTATGGGAAGACCTCAAAATGGATACGGCCCACGCCAGAGACTATGAAAAAATAGCAATGGTAGGAGATAAAAAATGGCAAGAATGGATAACCCAATTTATGAAGCCTTTTACCAACGCCGAAATTAAGTATTTCAATATAGACCAAAAGGAAGATGCCAAAAGTTGGATTGAGAGCCAGTAAGCTTACTTCCGTAAAAGACAGACGATGAATAAAAAGAATATTCTTATTACCATACTAATTGGGTTTGCCATAGGTGTTTTTATCCTTCAACCTTTGGGGATAACAATTTTCACGATTAGCAGTCAGAATTATGAAATTAATTGGTGGCAATATTTAATAAATAATTTCATTGAAATTGTGAATATCAATGGGAATCAAATTTTCGAGAATATTCTGTTTGGACTATTAGGTGCAAGTGTTGCTCTGATGTATTATTTCGGTAAAAGAGAAAAGGATATAGATAATAAATAGCGGTAAGTGGTTATGTGAAAGAGTGAAATTNNATAGCATTAAAAGCAAAAGTAGAAGCTGCTTTTTTTTAATTATACAATTAAAGATGGATATTATGAATGTTAAACATTGTATTTTAATAATCTTGTTGGTTAGTTATTATAAGGTAAACGCCCAAAAAATTTATACAACTGAAGAAGGTCATATTATGATGATGACTTTGGTTAACGATAAACCCGTCAAGGCAGAAAGCCATAAATTGGCCTTATATCTTGATTATGATTCCAAAGTGGTTAATGGTGTACTCGACCTTAAGACTTTATCAACAGATATTCCTGAAATCAATACCATTTTACAACAGCAGGAAGCCCCTTTGATGCTTCGGTTCACGGGCACTATTCCATCACAGGATTTTTTATCAAAACGGCACGACCCTATCAACTTTAATTGGCTGATAGATGTTACTTATCAAGGAAAATCCTTTAAATCACAATTTAAAGCAACCATTACCCATATAGAACAAGGAGTAAGTATGTCCTGCTTGATAAGTGCAACCGGACAATTATTGGTTTCAAATACTGGTTTGGATTTCTTAATAGAGGGTATCGATGATACCATAGAGGTGCAGTTTGCGCAATTGGTGTTGAGATTGGAATAACTGTGAATTAAAATAAAATTATTATCAAACTAATGAAAAAAAAGAAAGTCAATTTAAGAGATTTGAATAAAACTTCTTCAGATACTCACAAGCGCAATGATGCCCACAACCAAAGCAGCGCAGAAAGCATAGGGAAATTTAAAGTTTATGTACCAGCAATTTTCAGCTTTGTAATGCTGATTGTGGGAATTGCACTTGATTATTTTAATGCGTTTCCACACTTTTCGGGCTGGATTCGCATCTTGTGGTATGTGATAGCGTACATTCCTGTTGGCTTTCCTGTGATGACAGAAGGATGGAAGAGTATTAAAAACGGAGATTTCTTTACTGAATTTTTCCTAATGTCCATTGCCACCTTGGGTGCGTTCGTCATTGGTGAATATCCGGAAGGTGTCGCCGTAATGCTGTTTTATGCCGTGGGCGAATTGTTCCAAAATGCGGCAGTAAAAAAAGCCAAAAGAAACATTAAAGCTCTTCTTGATGTAAGACCTAATGAGGCTTTGGTATATCGTGAAAACAATTACATTTCAGTAAATCCCGAAATGGTAGAAATTGGTGAAAAAGTACAAGTGCGAGTTGGCGAAAAAATTCCTTTGGACGGTACTTTGCTTTCTAAAAAAGGCTCGTTCAATACAGCGGCCTTAACAGGCGAAAGCAAACCAGATACCATAGCAAAGGGCGAAAAAGTATTTGCGGGAAGTATTAATCTGGACGGTGTTATTGAAATTAAAACCACCAAAAAATTTAAGGATAGTTCCATTGCAAGAATTCTTGATATGGTGGAAAATGCTACCGCACGGAAATCAAAGACTGAATTGTTCATCAGAAAGTTTGCACGAATTTATACACCTATCGTTGTATTTCTTGCCATAGGTCTGACTTTTCTGCCCTATTTTTTTGTTGATGATTACGTGTTTCGTGATTGGTTGTACAGAGCATTAATTTTCTTAGTTATTTCCTGTCCCTGTGCGTTGGTTATATCAATACCATTAGGATATTTCGGTGGATTGGGAGCAGCTTCAAAAAATGGGATTCTATTTAAGGGTGCTTCATTTTTAGATGAAATGACCAAAGTGAATACGGTTGTTATGGATAAAACTGGAACTGTGACCAAAGGTGTCTTTAAAATCAAGGAAATAAAGTCAATTGATTGGGGAGAAACCGATTTTATGAAATATCTGATGGCGATGGAAGAACAATCCACCCATCCCATTGCCAAGGCAATTATGGAATACAAAGACAAAGGCGAAGATTTTCAAGCAAGTAATGTTTCCGAAGTGGCAGGAAAAGGACTGAAAGGAACGGTAAATGGTAAAGCCGTTTTGGTGGGAAATAAGGCATTGATGATTTCAAATAATATTGAAGTTCCTTCTGAAACCGACACAATTGTGGAATCAATTGTTATGGTTTCCATTGAAGGCAAATTCGCTGGTTATGTAATCATTGCTGATGAATTGAAGGATGATGCCCACGAAGCCATCAAACAAATTCGTGATTCTGGTATTTCAAAAATCATAATGCTTTCGGGCGATAAGGATTCCATTACGCAACAAGTCGCCAAAGAAATGGGTATACATACCGCAAAAGGTGGCTTACTTCCAGAGGATAAATTAGAAGAAGTTGAAAAACTGATGTCTGAAACCGACAACAAAGTGGCGTTTATTGGCGATGGCATAAACGATGCACCTGTCTTGGCAGCAAGTGATGTTGGTATTGCAATGGGGGGCTTAGGTAGTGATGTCGCCATAGAAACCGCTGATGTCATTATTCAAACGGACCAACCGAGCAAAATTGCAAGAGCTATTAAAATTGGTCGTTCCACTCGCAGTATCGTTTGGCAAAACATAGGTTTAGCTTTTGGGGTAAAAGCTGTGGTTTTAATTTTAGGTGCAGGTGGTCTGGCAACAATGTGGGAAGCGGTTTTTGCAGATGTCGGTGTGGCACTTTTGGCTATTTTCAATGCGGTACGTTTACAGAAAATGACGTGGAAGTGAGCCGCAACCTAATTCTGCTGTAGTATTTACTAAAATCAATTTAATAACTCTTTCAAAAAAATTGAATTCTTAAAAATTCACAACGCTGTCCAAAGCATCATCAGCTTCTTTATGAATAAAATTAGCTTGATAATTAAGAGTTGTCTTTAAATCACTGTGACGGTATAGTTTTTGAAGCATCAATGGATGTATAGAATCACCAGCGATATTACCAAAAGTATGCCTTGCAATGTGCATAGTAACCTTCTTATCTATTTTTGCCTTTTTCGCAATGGATTTTAGGTTGTCATTGAATTTTTTGGTGGCTGTCTTTCTTTTGTTATAGATGTCTTTTGCATCATCAAGATTCGCTTTTTTTAATTCTGGGAAGACAAAATCCGTTGCATATCTCTTATCATCTCTGTAATAATCCAAAATCTTTAAAACTTTATCGGGAATTTTCAAGGATAGTAACTTTGAGTTTTTGTTCATTCTATAATGCAATCTGTCGTCATATATGTCTGACCACTTTATCCATAGCACATCAGTAACTCGCATTCCTGCAAAATTGAAGCTGAAAAGCCAAACGTTTCTTGTGTGCATTTCGGCTAACGTTAAATTATCAAGAGCCTCTATAGCTCTTACTTCAATAATATTCAACCCAATTTTATTTGTTTCTGGAAACTTAATTTTAATCTTATCACCGCCAAAAGGGTACAATTCCCTACTAACAATTTTAAGCTTTATTGCCCTATTGAACAATAAGCGGATAAATACCAGTATATTCATTATTGACGTTTCAGCTAGAGAATGTTCAACTTTTAGATATATCATCAATTTCTTCAGGAAACGCTCGTCGATTTCCTGAAAGGAAAGTTGTTTGGATTTATTGAATTTTAAGATATAACTTACCAAAGCACTATCTGTTGATAGGCGGTTTAATTTTTCAGCAACTTTCAATTCATCGAGATGCTCTTGGGCAAGTTCAAAAAAGGTAGAAGTATTACCCAATGCGTATAGCTCTTTTTTGATTTGGTTTGCAGAAGCATCTTTGTGTTCTGATTGCAAATCAATAAGTGCTTTATTGGCATCAGAAAGTTCTTGTGACAACAACTTGTTTAAACTGTCCGCGTTTTGATTTGATTTTTTTACTCGAATGTTTTTTTCGTCCCAATCCTCTAAGTCGATATAATGACCGACATATTGATATGTTGAGCGACGATTTTTTGTGATACGAATAGCTAGTGGATATAGACCTTTACTGTTAGGTTTTTTGCGTAGTACTATTTTTGCATTTGATGACATAATTGACCTGTTTTGAGTACGAAAGTCAAATCAGGTACAACATAGGTACAACATTGTATTTTGAGCTCATTTTTTGTTGTACACTTTCGATAAAGGTACGAATTTATTGGGCTTTTTAGGTACAACATAGGTACAACAAATGCTGAAATCAATTGATATTAGATGATATCAAAGAAAATGATGTTTTTTATAATCAATTGAAAATGAATGACTTTGGTGTTGTTTGGGCAAATGTACGCTAGACTTAGGATCTAGTGCCGCGAGGTGTGGGAGTTCGAGTCTCCCCGCCTGTACTTAAGCAAAAAGCTTCTCAACTTTGAGAAGCTTTTTTTATACTTAAAATTGTTTTATCTAAAGAAAAAGCCTTTCTATTATAAAGAAAGGCTTTAACCATTTAGCTAGTTTTAAAGTTTTATCAATTTTGAGGTTAAAGTATGGCCTTCATTATTTTCAATCTTCACTAAATAGATGCTTTGGGTCAGGTCTGAAACATCAAAAGAAGTATTTTCGATGTAATCACCTTTAAAAGATTTTACCAGCTTACCTGTTAAATCATAAATATCTAGTTGTGAAACAGATGTGTTAATGCTAAATGAGTCATTGGCTGGGTTAGGATATATCTTTAAAGAAGAAACAGAATTTTCATCCTCTACGCCTAAAGTGGCCGCTTTATTTCCAAAAATCCTAAACTGACCTGCGGCGATATTAATTGGGTTGGTTGTATTGGTCACATTAACAGTGGAGTTGTCCATTAAATCATACCAAGTCCCTGTATAAGGGAAATTAGGAATTATGTTTTGAGAATTTACATCAAAGTTTGCAAGGATGACCACGTTTTTTAATTGGGTTGTTGGTAACGCATCATCAAAAATATAAAGGGAAGGGGTTAAACTGCCAGAATTTAAAGTATAATCACCTTCAAAAACGGGTTCATTGACCTTAAGGTCGATGAGCCTAGCCCAATCGTTGTATATTTTATTTCGATTGGCATCACCAAGCCAATTTTGCGTCCATTGAGGTTGCGGTTTTGTATCTAATTTACAGTCACCATCGGTTCCGCCTGGTTCATTGACCGTTCCATTGTTACAAGTAAAAATTGAATTTTGCATACCCAGTTCTCCAAAATGCCAAATCATTTTAGGTCCAGGAATTGTTAAACTCATTGCACCTAATGCAGACATTCTTGATAATGCCGTATTTAAATTCCTAACGTTATGTGATGGATTACTAGTATTGCCAAATTGAAGGTTTTTGTACATTAAACGTTCTTCATCATGACTCTCTGGATAACCGATTACTCGAGCGCCTAAAAATGAAGGGCGAGATTTGTGGCCAATGCCATTGATATTATTGTTTGAGTTGTAACCCATAGTCAATTGGTTGTAAGGATCGGTCATTTTTCCCCACATCATCACACCTTTTCCTTCACCATAACGATAATTTGCCCATTCTTTTTCTTCATTTTCACTACCCAAATGCTCAAAAATAACATAATGATTTGGGTCTAATGACCAAGAATAATCAGCATACTCTTTTAAAATAGCAACTCTATCTGCTTGATAGGAGTTTGTACAGCCTTCATCATTAGCAGTACAATTTTGAGTAAACCCTTTAGTTAGATCCCAACGGAATCCGTCTATTTTAAATTCTTCAACCCAATGTTTAATGACACGCTTTACATAGTCTTTTGTTCTTGGGTTTGAATGGTTATAGTCTGAACCCACACTATAACTATGTCTTGCCACAGTATTAAAGTATGGATTTTCAGTACTTGGGTCTCCCCAGCCATCATTATCAGGGTCGTTCATCCACATTCTTACCATTGGACTTCTTCCAAAAGCATGATTTAATGCAACGTCTAGAATAACAGCAATGCCATTTTGATGGCACACATCTATTAATTCTTTTAATTTATTTTCTGTACCGTAAAATTTGTCTAAAGCCATATGAAATGCTGTGTTATAGCCCCAACTTTCGTTGCCTTCAAACTCCATAACTGGCATTAATTCAATTGCGTTAATATTCAAATTTTTGAAATAATCAATTCTGTCAATTAAATCTTGATAGTTCCTATCAGCATCAAAATCTCTAATTAATACTTTATAAACAATAAGATCTTCCTTTTTAGGTTTTGTGAAATTTGTTACTTGCCAATTGTATGGTGTTTGTCCTGTTTGAAGCACACTGACTTCTCTTTCCTGTCCGGCTGGATATGCAGGCATATTTGGATAGGAAGATGCAGGAATATATGGGTCATCATAAGGGGATAATACCAAGGTTGAATATGGGTCGGCTGTTTTTACTAATCCAGGTGAATTTACTAACGGTGTTTTATCGACTACCCAATATTGATAGGTTTCAATTTGTCCAGGAGTCAATCCTGTTAGAGTTATCCAGAATTTGTTGTTTCGGGTTGGATCTTTTTTCATGGCGTATGCCGAAGTTGGCTGCCAATTGTTAAAACTCCCAGCTAAATACACAAAATCTTTTCCGGTTGCGTACAAAACCAGAACAGCTTCTGTATTACTTAAATAAGTAATACCATCTTGATAGTTTGTTGGCATAATACCAATATTGGATCCAGGATCTATTAACACCGAAAATTCTTTTGTAATGGTGTCGCCATTGAGGGTGACTTCGAGTTTGTAGTTTTGATTTTCAGTAATATTAGTATGTGTATAACTATAAGAGGCTATATTAGATTGTGTGTTTATTGTCGTTCCATTGGCCTTAAGGACGTAAGTCGCGTTGCCACCAATGTTAGTTGCTGAAACAGGTAGGTTACCGCCAGATGTCAATATGGTTGTTGAGCTTTGAGCAGGACTGCCCATTGTGACTCTAAAAGAGCCAACATCGACTAATACATCTTGAGATTTTTTATTACCAGTACCATCTTTTGCCTTTACTAAAAATCCAAGTCTTCCAATATTAGTTCTGTTGTAAAATGTTGTTGGTATAAATGTGATGCTATATGTATCGGTATCACTATTGTAGGCTAATAGATTTGCTTCGTTTGAATTTTCCCAAGTTCCATTTGTAGGACAATCTTCAAGATTTGACAGATTGAGGTCATACGACCACGACCATAAATAAAGTGCATTACCTGTAACGCCCCAAGTGGCTTCGTTTATACTATTTCCATTAATTGTAATGGTCACAGGTTCATTTTCTTCAAATACAGTTGGAGAAACCGAATACGTAATGGTTTGTTGTTGTGAGTAAATTGCTACTGAAAAAAGGAATATAAATAATTGTATTTTTTTTATCATGGCATAATTTTTTAATCAAAAAGGGCTGATATTTTAATGCCAGCCCTTTTTGGTTTTTTTAATGTTCTTATTGAACTTTGTTTAGGGCATAAGTCCCATTAGCAATATCTAAAACCACCCTATACATACCAGCAGTTACAGCAATATTGTCTCCTCCTGCTTCTATTGTTCCATCGGCACCAGTATCACCATAGTTAGTGTCCCAAGCATTATTTACTCGAAATTTAATTTCACCATTAACTAAAGTTACAATATCACCAACCCAAACATCAGTATTGACTTGAGTAAGTGAAAAATCTGGTGTTGCTCCCCAATTATTATATCCAGAGCCAACAATACCAAAAACGTCGCCAGCTTCAAGCGTATATACACTATTGTTTAAATCTAATGTGACATTATAATATCCAGCAGTTACAACTATATTGTCTCCACCATTTTCT
Organism: Flavobacteriaceae bacterium UBA5534; assembly: GCA_002426015.1. Classification (GTDB taxonomy): domain Bacteria; phylum Bacteroidota; class Bacteroidia; order Flavobacteriales; family Flavobacteriaceae; genus Aquaticitalea. Next base: position 152,684 of record DINS01000031.1, on the reverse strand, counting down.
AATGTTCCATCAGCTCCAGTGTCTCCAAAGTTAGTATCCCAAGCATTGTTTAATCTGAATTTAATTTCACCAGCAATTAATTTAACACCCACTTTAAAAGTATCGGTTGTATAGTCGTAATAGAATTTTGCATCAGGAGTTGCTCCCCAATCATTGTATCCTGAACCTACAATTCCCCAAGAAAAAGGCTCTTTTGTATAAGTGTTGTCATTTAAATTTAGGGTAATTTTATAAGTTCCTGCAGTTACAGCAATGTTGTCTCCACCAGCATCTAATGTGCCATCAGCTCCAGTGTCACCAAAATTGTTATCCCAAGCATTATTCTCTCTGAATTTAATTTCACCAGCAACAAGGGTTACATAAGCGACATAAACGCCATTTGTGCCTGTTGTATAGAATACACCGTCTTCAAAAGCTCCCCAGTTGTTGTAACCAGAACCTACAACTCCCCAAGTAGATGGCATGATACCGCTACCTCCTGAATTATCTTGCTCCTGTAACTCAACATTAAGGCCTTGAACATTAGAATAGGTTGGCAACCCTTCATTACCTACAACCGCTAAAAGTCTAAAGTATATAACTCCAGTATTTGGTGCTTCTGTATTTGGGTCATTGTCCAAGCCTGCAGCATGGGCTAAAGCAATCATTTTACCAACTGTAACAGGAATTTCATTTCCAGTTGTGTTTCCAAGATTGTAAAGATTTTCAGTTGCAACGTAGTCGCTGAAATCTTCCATTGTGGCAGCTTGTAAACTGTAAGTTACGTTTGTTGGAACCCCAAAATAGGCTGTGTCCCAAGTAAAACGCTCGGCTAAATTGTTTCCTAAAGAAGCATTAAGTACATAATTTTCTAAAAAAGTTGTACTGAATGTAAAACTATCAGGTTCATTAGCAACAAATTCTAAATCGTCATTGGTTTGACAAGCTGATAAACAGAATACAGCTATGACTAATGGAAGTATTAATTTTAATTTTTTCATCATTATTATTTTTTGATTATTAGTAACCAGGGTTTTGTTGTAAATTTAAATTAGCTTGTAAAGCTTGTTCAGGTATTGGGAACAATTTATAAGTGTCAGGAATTGAAGTACCATTAACTGTATTTCCTTTCCAAGGCCATACATAGCTTCCTCCAGTAAACTTTCCAAATCTAATAAGGTCAGTTCTTCTATGTCCTTCTAAATTTAATTCTCTTGCTCTTTCGTCAATGATAAAGTCTAAAGTTAATTGAGCTTGATTAATTGTACTTGCATTAGATCTTGTTCTTACCATATTGACATAAGTTACCGCATTGCTCATGGTAGCGCCAGAAGCACCTCTTACAGCCAACTCTGCATACATTAAATATACATCAGCTAATCTGTATAGAGGAAAATCGGTACCAGAAAAAGATGTTGGAGTTGTCGGTCCAGCAAAATTTGAGTTTCTAAACTTTACAGAAGGATATCCATCTATCCATGTTCTGTAATTTGTCATTTCATAATTGTGTCCACTCGTCCAGAATAGGCTTGCTCTTACATCAGTTGATGTGCCTAAATCGCCAAACAATCCATACCATGCTTTGGTAGCTCTATGTCCTTGCCATCCTTCAGCAGCACCAAAAGTAGAAATGGTCATTGTATCAGTGCTTAAACTTCCATTTACGATATAGGTAGTATTACCATAACTTTGACTTGCAGTAGCATCAGCTATTAATGGGAATATAATTTCAGGTGAATTATTATTATCACCAGAAAATATTTGTACAAAGTTTGGGTCTAATGAGTAACCTCCTTCGTTGATGATTTTATTTACGTAAATTAAAGCATCATTATATCTTGCAGTGCCAGTATATACTTCAGCATTGATATATAATTTTGCTAAAAGCATGTCAACTACAAATTTATTTGCTCTACCATAGTCACTTGTAAGCGGCATTATTGGTTCAATGGCCAATAACTCTGACTCAACATAGTTAAATAGTTGCAATCTTGAAGCTTCTGGCAATGGAGTCGTTTGACCTAGATTCTCTTCAGTGGCCAATACACCTTTCCCAAAGGCATCAATTAAGTAAAAATAAGCCAAAGACCTTAAAAATCGTGTTTCACCTTTTATGGTTTCACTATTTGGAAAGTTTGAATTATTGAGTACTTGAAGTAGATTGTTACATTGTGGAATTGTATAATAAGCTCTGTTATATAAATACCTAAAGAACTTATTGTTTCCATCCCAATCGGATGTTGTTGTTAATTGGTCGAGACCATCATCTCCCCAACGATTTTTCATTCCGTCAGCGGTGAACTCTTGTAGGTTGATAATCCCTCTTAAAAATGGAGATTCACCAGCATCATCACTAATGTCTGAACTACCTGGTCCATTTGGGCCAGAAAGCGCAAAAGATGCATATAACCTAGACACAATACCTTCAATAGCTCCAGGGTCTTGAGCTAATAATTGCTCTAGAGTAAGCTCTACTTTGGGTGTTGTATCTAAATCATCAGTACAGGATACAATGCTAAACATTGTAAAACCTATAAGTATTAAAATTGCTTTTTTCATAGTTATTTTTTTAAAAATCTAAATTAATTCCAAAAGTATATGCTGTTGGTCTTGGGTAAAAATTACCATCAATTCCACCAAAATTTTCAGGGTCTTGTCCTGAATAGTCTGTTACTATAAATGGGTTAGTAACAGAAGCATATAGACGTACAGTGCCTTTTTTTAAGAGTTTATTAAATCGATGACCTAGAGCAATGTTATCACAACGTAAAAAAGTTGCATCTTCTAAAAAGTAGTCGGAAAACTGAATGTTTCCTATCACATTGCTGAAAACCGGATTGGCTGCTCCGTCATAAAAATTTAATACGTTAGATATACTAGTGTTGTTGGCTGGTAAAGCACTGTCTGTAAATCCGTAATTTAGTTTATTGAAATTATAGGTACTTCCACCTATTTGGCCTCTAAAACTTGCACTTAAATCCCAGTTTTTATAATCAAGATTCAGCCCAAAACCATAGGTCCAATTGGGTGCTATTTGTTCAAAATATCTATCGTCATTGTTGATGATGTTATCACCATTTAAGTCAACAAAAGCATTTGGTATTGGGTTTCCACTAACGTCATACACTTGTTTAAAGACATAAGCACTGTTAGGTTGTTCTCCAACCGCATTAAATAATAAGAAAGCACCTGTACCTCTCAATCGACCTCCAGCTTGCAGAAGTTCGATATTATCTAAATTTGTAACTTCTGTGATATTGTATGATAAATTAGTGCTAATGCTTAATCCAAAATTATCGGTTTGAATTGGTTTAAAGTTTAAATTCAATTCAAAACCTTTACTTTCTGTCTCTCCTACGTTGTCAATAAAGGTATTTGAGAAAGCTTGACCTGGCGGAACAGGTACGTTAGCAAGTAAATCATTGGTGTCTCTTCTGTAGATATCAAATGATCCAGATAAGAAACTGTTCTTGAAAAAATCAAAATCCAATCCTAGATTATAAGTTGTGGTTTTTTCCCAAGTTAAATTTGGATTGAAAGGCTGCGCTGAATAAAGCGAAGAACCTGGTAAATATTGACTGTTGCTAGAACCTGCAACAAACAATGGTATAGATGGATAATAACCAACTGTACCTGTTATGTCTTGCTGCCCTGTTTTACCATAACCAAGTCTGACCTTAAGGTTGTTAACTATTTCCACATTTTTCAAGAATGTCTCTTCCTTGATCTTCCAAGCTACACCAACTGCTGGGAAATAGCCCCATCTATTTTCTGGTGTAAATAGTGAAGACCCATCAGCTCTCATTGTAAAAGTAAACAGGTATTTGTTAGCCAAGTCTATATTAGCTCTTCCAAAAAATGATTGAAGGTTCAAAACATTGTAATATCTATTGTTTCGATTATCAGGATTAATTGTTGGTATTCTTAAACCTGTTTCAGTATCATATTCAAAACGTTCTTGATTACCATCATTTTTAAAATTTTGGTAAGAGTAACCAGCTTGGATATCAAATTTATTTAAAATACCTGAATCAAATGCTTTAGTATATTGGCCATAGGCATCAAAAGTGGTATTAGTGATACGTTGGTTTTCTTTGAAATTCACACCTGGGTTAAAGACATAGTTGGTGTTGATGTCAGAATTTGAATTATTAAATCGGTAAGTAACAAGAGCATTATTAGCAAATATCTCTTCTATATTTGATTTAGAAGCGTCAACACCTAAATTTACAACCGCTCTTAATTCTGGTAAAAAAGGCATTTTATAATCAAGCTCAACATTTCCTAAAAAACGATACACACGCTCTGGACGCTCTCTCTGTTCTAATAGAGCCAATGGGTTATACTGACCATCTAATAATAATCGGTTTCCATCAACTGTGGTATTAGTATAATAACCACCAAATCGGTTATTAGGAGCATTATTAAACACTGGCTTTGTAGGATCAAATACTAACGCTCCTTGCAATGCGCCATTTGCGTCAATTGCATTTTTACGAGCATAAATGGTTTTAGCATTTAAATCTACCTTTAAATTATCATTAAACAATGTTGGTGTTAGTTTAAATGAAGCAGTAAGCCTTTCATAATCATCTTTTTTTACAACACCTTCTGCATTGACATGTCCAAAAGAAGCTCTAAAAGGAATATTGCCAAACAAATTTGCTCTGGCACTAAAATTAGTATTGTAAGTATGCGCTGTTCTAAATACGGCATCTCTCCAGTCAGTATCATATATAGTACGACCATTAAGTGTCTGTGCTACCGTTTCGTTTGTTACAACCGATCCTGTTGGTACACCAAGGCTACTAACATAGGTTGGATGATACTCTTGAATGAATCTTACATATTCACTACTGGTCATCATGTCTAAACCGTCACCAGGTTTGCTTGTCGTAAAGTCCGTAGAAAAATTATACTTTGCTTCACCTGAAGTTCCTTTTTTGGTGGTAATGATGATAACTCCATTTGATGCTCTAGAACCATAGATTGCTGTTGCTGAAGCATCTTTAAGAATACTGAAACTTTCAATATCGTTTGGGTTTACAAGTGACAATGGATTGGAAACACCTGCAGGATTATCGTTGCCTATTGGGACACCATCAATAACTATTAACGGATTGTTCTGTGCGTTTAAAGAAGCACCTCCACGAATTCTAATATTTGGAGCTGAATCTGGAGAACCTCCAGAGTTCGTGATTCTTACACCTGCTGCTTTTCCGTTCAGTAATTGATCTGTTGAAATGATGGCACCTTTGTTAAAATCCTTCTGCGATACAACATCTACCGAACCTGTTGCGTCTTCCTTTTTTACAGAACCATAACCAATCAATACAATTTCATCAAGTTGAGCTGTATCTTCGACTAAAGTTATGTCTAGTTTAGACTGACCGTTAAATGTTATCTCTTGCGTCTTAAAGCCCACATAAGAAAAAACGATGATATCGCCAGACTTTGCTGTTATTGTATAGTTACCATCAAAATCAGTGGTTGCCCCTGTGGTAGTGCCTTTGATTAAGATATTGACACCTGGCAATGGCGATGCGTTAGCTTGGTCTGTTACTGTTCCTGATACTGTGGTTTGAGCCAACAATATTGAAGGAAATAAAAACAAGAGTAACATAAAACTATTTAAAAATGTTTTCATACACTATTTTTAAGATTAGTTGCTTTTAAAGTTTAATATATTTTCACTTCTCGGGTTAAATCTATGTAAAATTTAGGTATATTTCTTGTTGGATTTCCATATTCGCCCAGCGAAAACGTTTTCGTGTTAAAAACTTTTTTTAAATTAGATAGATTATAATGAAAATAATGAAAATTTATGAAATAATCAATTATATACTACCTTTACTGCGAACTTCGGAATTGAACATTATTTTATCAAATTAACAGTAGTTCACGTTACCCCTTGAAAGCTCATGAAAAGAAAAATCACTTTAAAGCAAATTGCAAATGAACTGGATGTATCTATTTCGACAGTCTCTAAAGCACTACGTAATAGCATTGAAATCAGCGAGGATACACGCGAAAAAGTCCAAGCTTTTGCCAAATTGTATAATTACCGTCCTAACAACATTGCCTTAAGCCTCAAAAACAGGAAAACAAAAACCATAGGAGTCATCATTCCAGAGATTGTGCATCACTTTTTCGCGAAAGTAATCAGAGGAATAGAATTGGTGGCAAACAAACGTGGATACAATGTTATTGTTGGACTATCAAACGAATCGTTCGACAAAGAAGTTATCAATATGCAAATGCTTGCCAATGGAAGTATCGATGGATTTATACTTTCCATTTCCAAAGAAACCTTACAACAGCAGGATTATCACCATTTTAATGAAACGATTAGTCAAGGGATGCCTATTGTTATGTTTGATAGAGTAATCAATGAAATACACTGTGATAAGGTAATTATCGACGATATGAAAGGCTCTAAAAACGCAGTTGATAAGCTCCTCAAAAATGGTTGTAAACATGTGGCTATTATCACTACAAAGGATTACGTCAGTGTAGGTAGATTGAGGACACAAGGATATCTTCAGGCGTTGGAAGATTATAAAATGACTCCAGATTCGAACTTAATCCTAAAGGTCGATGATGAATTACTTTCTGAAGACCATTTAGATTCTCTTGAAAAAGAAATTGAAGAGCTTTTTAAAAGAAATAAAAAGATTGATGGTGTGTTTGCAGTGAACGAACTTTATGCAATTATAGCCATGAAAGTTGCAAGAAAAATGAATCTTAACATTCCAGATGATATCCAGTTTATTGGATTTACCGATGGCGTATTGTCAAAACATGCCACACCTAGCCTTACAACTGTCAGTCAGCATGGCCAAGAAATGGGCGAAAAAGCAGCAGATTTGCTTATCAATAAGCTAGAAAATGAAGACGAAGAGGAGCAATATGAAACAGTAGTAATAGAAACCAACCTTATTGAGCGCGAATCTACTAAATAACGATTTTAATCAATTTATTTAAAAACTTTAGTATATTTACCGACATAAAATAATTACTCAAAACTTATATTTTCACTTCTCACCAATAAGTTTTGATAAGTAATATCGCTTATCAATAGTATTAATTTAATCATACTATTATGAAAAAGCGTTCACTCGGATTTTGGGAAATCTGGAACATGAGTTTCGGGTTTTTAGGGATCCAAATGGGTTTTGCCCTACAAAATGCTAATGTCAGCCGTATTTTTCAAACACTTGGAGCTAAAATTGATGATATCCCAATTCTTTGGGTAGCAGCACCTCTCACAGGTTTGATTGTACAACCAATAATAGGTTACTTTAGTGATAGAACTTGGCACTCTCGTCTAGGCAGACGAAGACCATATTTTTTGGTAGGCGCCATTTTGGCATCTTTGGCCTTGTTTATCATGCCTAACTCTCCTGTATTATGGTTTGCAGCTGGAATGCTTTGGATTATGGATGCATCGATAAATATCTCGATGGAACCATTTCGAGCTTTTGTTGGCGATAATCTTCCAGACCATCAGCGTACCAAAGGCTTCGCTATGCAAAGCTTCTTTATCGGAATTGGTGCATACGTAGCTTCAAAGTTACCTTGGATGTTAACAGAATTAGGTGTTGCAAATACAGCACCTGAAGGTATCATACCAGATTCAGTAAAGTATTCATTCTATATTGGTGGTGCCGCTTTTTTTATTGCTGTGCTTTGGACAGTTTTGAGGTCTAAGGAATATTCGCCAGAAGAAATGGAAGCCTTTGAAGCAAATGAAAAGAAAGGTAAACCTGTTAAAGAAGAATTTTCAGATGTTTGGTATCGAAACAATGGAAAATCTCATTTGACGAAAGGCCTCATAGCATTAATTGTAGGTCTGGTTGCAACTTTTATGATATATGAAAACAATTTAAAGAAAGATTTATATGTTCTAACCTTAGGATTGGTAAGTCTTGGTGGAGTCGCATTGATTATTTCAGGATTGATGCAAAAAAATGGTGCCAGAAATGGTTTCGTGACCATCATGAATGATTTTCAAATGATGCCAAAAGTTATGAAGCAATTGGCTTGGGTGCAATTTTTCTCTTGGTTTGCATTGTTCTCCATGTGGATTTACACAACAGGAGCAGTGACAGAGCATATATATAAAACAACCGATACAACATCTGAAGCCTATAACATTGGAGCTAATCAGGTAGGGGAAATGTTTGCCAATTATAACATCATCGCAGCAGCAGTGGCATTTTTATTGCCTTTACTCGCAAAACGTACCAGTAGGAAATTCACGCACTTTTTGGCATTGGTTGCTGGAGGTTTGGGATTGATGTCTCTATATTTTATTACCAATCCTACAACCTTTACCATCGAATGGTTACCAATGATTGGTGTTGGCATCGCTTGGGCAAGTATTTTATCGGTGCCTTATGCCATGCTTTCCGGTTCATTGCCAGCTACAAAAATGGGATATTATATGGGAGTTTTTAATTTCTTCATTGTGATTCCCCAATTAGTGGCAGCTTCTATTTTAGGGTTTTTGGTATCCAAGTTTTTCAATAATGAACCTATATATGCCTTATTGATTGGTGGCTGTTCAATGATTTTGGCAGGCATACTTTCACTAATGGTCAATGATAAAGCAACAATAACTATAGATGACTAAAAAAGCATTCATATTCGACCTAGATGGTGTCATCGTGGACACAGCAAAATATCATTTTTTGGCCTGGAAGAAATTGGCCAACAGCATTGGAGTGGATTTTACCGAGCATCAAAACGAACAATTAAAAGGTGTCAGTCGCGTAAAATCCCTTGAGAAAATTCTTGGCTGGGGAAACAAAAGTATCAGTGAAGATGAGTTTATGGAATTGATGGCACTCAAAAATGACGATTATCTGATGTACATTAATAAAATGGACGAAAACGAAATACTTCCAGATGTGACGAAGATTTTGGATTACCTGAAGGAGAACAATCAGCATATCGCCTTGGGTTCAGCTAGTAAAAATGCACGAATGATCCTCAAAAAAGTCAATATTCTAGACAAATTTGAAGTCATTGTGGACGGAAACGACGTATCAAAAGCAAAACCAAATCCCGAAGTATTTTTAAATGCCGCCAAACAATTGAACTGCGAACCAAACAACTGCATTGTTTTTGAAGATTCCCTTGCTGGTGTTAAAGCTGCAAATATTGCAAGCATGATATCCATTGGAATTGGTGATAAAGAAACTTTGAAAGAAGCTGATTATGTCTTTAAGGATTTCACAGAAATTTCGAAAGACTTTTTAAATGAATTAATTAACAAATAGAATATAGAAAAGAGATAAAAGAAAATAGACTAGCCTAAAGACGTCTCTATTCTCTTTTCTCAATTCTTTCATCTCAAAAAGCATGAATCAAGATTATATACAACCAAATAATTGGTCCATCATAGAAGAAGGTTTTGATGCCGAACGTGTCAAATCTTCAGAAAGTATCTTTAGTATTGGCAATGGTGCCATGGGTCAGCGTGCCAATTTTGAAGAGCACTATTCAGGCGAGACCTTTCAAGGTAGTTACATCGCTGGTGTTTATTATCCAGACAAAACAAGAGTTGGCTGGTGGAAAAATGGGTATCCGGAATATTTTGCCAAAGTTCTGAATGCTCCGAATTGGATAGGGATCAACGTTACCATTAATGGCGAAGCTTTGGATTTGGCAAATTGTAGGGAAGTAAAACATTTCCGTCGCGAACTGAACATGAAGGAAGGTTGGTTGTCTCGAAGTTTTGAAATTACCCTTCACAATTTTGTAGAGGTGAAGGTCGAAACCAAACGTTTTTTAAGTTTGGACATGGATGAAGTTGGAGTGATTCAATATAACCTCACACCTTTAAATAATGAGGCTCAAATTGTGTTCTCGCCTTATCTTGATGCTGGTATCACGAATGAAGACAGTAATTGGGACGACAAGTTCTGGAACACCTTAAGTGTCAATTTTGAAGATGAGCAAGCCTTTATTGTCTCTCACACCATGAAAACCCATTTTCATGTCTGTACAGCAATGCAAACTCAAGTGTCTTTAAATGGAAGCATTTTAAAACAGAACAAAACCATCAATGATACCATAGATTCAATCGAGTTTGAATATACCAATCAGGTTAAAAAAGGTGATACCATCACGATGACCAAATTTGGAGGTTATACAGTGGATAGAAACCATGATAAAAATGAGTTGGTTGCTGTTGCCAAAAAAACCTTGAACAATGCTACTCAAATGGGATTCGAAAAATTGCTCGAGCTTCAAAAAGAAGCATGGGCAAAAATTTGGGAAATGGCAGATATCACGATTGATGGCGATGTCAAGGCACAACAAGGCATTCGCTTTAATATTTTCCAGTTGAATCAAACGTATTTAGGTAAAGACGCACGCTTGAATATTGGTCCTAAAGGATTTACGGGCGAAAAATATGGTGGTTCTACCTATTGGGATACGGAAGCATATTGCATTCCATTTTATATGGCAACCAAAGACCAATCNNAACGAATGGGAAATCACACACGAAGAAATCCACCGTAATGGCGCCATCGCTTTTGCAATTTACAACTACCATCGTTATACAGGTGATTATAGTTACGTTCCAGAAAAAGGACTGGAGGTTCTAATTGGAATCGCTCGTTTTTGGCATCAAAGGGCTAATTTTTCTACTGCAAAAAATAAATATGTGATTTTGGGTGTCACAGGTCCGAATGAATACGAAAACAACGTCAACAATAATTTCTACACTAATTATTTAGCGAAATGGTGTATTGATTATGCACTTGAAAATATCCAAAAAGTTCAAGAGCATTATGATTCCGATTACACGAGGATCATGAATAAAACAAAATTGTCCAAGGCAGAATTGGAAGAATGGAAAAAGGTGGCCGACAATATGTACTTCCCATATTCGGAAAAGCATAATGTGTATTTACAGCAGGATGGATTTCTGGATAAGGATTTGGTGACGGTTGCCAATCTTGACAAATCACAACGACCGATTAATCAAAAATGGTCTTGGGACCGAATTTTACGTTCGCCTTATATCAAACAAGCAGACACACTTCAAGGTTTTTACTTTTTTGAAGATCATTTCACAACGGAAGAATTGGAACGTCATTTCGATTTTTACGAACCGTTTACAGTGCACGAAAGTTCATTGTCACCTTGCGTTCACAGTATTCAAGCTGCAAAATTAGGTAGAATGGAACAAGCTTATACATTCTATTTGCGAACCTCTCGTTTGGATTTGGATGACTACAATAAGGAAGTTGAAGAAGGTTTGCACATTACGTCAATGGCTGGTACTTGGATGAGTATCGTGGAAGGTTTTGGTGGTATGCGAGTGAAAAATGATAGGTTATCATTTGAACCAAGAATTCCAAAACAATGGGATGGCTATTCCTTTAAAGTGAACTTTAGAAACCAAATACTTAAAGTGAATGTTGCTCAAGGCAGCACAAAATTTGAATTGATAGGCGACAAGGAATTAGACATTCTCGTAAATGGAAAATCGGTGACCATTAAACCAAATAATCTGGTCACTGTTTAGAAAGATTTTAAATCTTAAATCGAAAACTATGAAACAACTAATCCAAATTTTAATACTTTTAATTAGTATGGCAGGTTTTTCGCAAATAGAAAGAATTGAACCACCCAATTGGTGGGTAGGTTTGAAAAATACCGAGCTGCAATTGTTGGTCAAGCACGACAAAATTAGCGAGGCACAACCGGAGGTTGCTTATGAAGGTGTCACCATTAAAAAAGTGAGTAAAGGCGAAAGTCCGAATTATTTGTTTATCGATTTAAACATTGCAGAATCGACCAAAGCAGGAACCTTCAATATTGTTTTCAAATTAAAAAACGGAAAATCGATTACACAATCTTACGAGTTAAAATCTAGGGAGAAACCGTCAAATGATTATGTGGGTTTCGACAGCAGTGACGTCATTTATTTGATTACTCCAGATCGATTTGCCAATGGAATTACATCCAATGATAAATTTTCAAATTTAAAGGAAAAAACCATCAACCGTAATGATGATTATGGACGACATGGTGGCGATTTAAAAGGAATCACGAATCATTTAGATTATATTGATGAAATGGGATTTACAGCCATTTGGCCATGCCCAGTTTTGACCAATGATATGCCACAATCATCATATCATGGCTATGCGATGACCGATTTTTACCAGGTAGATCCTCGTTTTGGTACCTTGTCAGATTACAGAGAATTGGCAGATAAAGCACGTGAAAGAGGCATCAAATTGATTATGGACCAAGTTGCCAATCACTGCGGAAGTGAGCATTGGTGGATGAAAGATTTACCATTTAAGGATTGGGTCAATTATCAAAATGAATTCAAGAGCAAAGGAAAACTTAAAACATCCAATCATAGGAGAACAAGTAACCAGGACAGTTATGCCTCGAAATACGATAAAGAACTTTTAAGTAATGGCTGGTTTGTGTCAGCGATGCCAGACCTTAATCAAAAGAATCCATTCATGGCGAAGTATATCATTCAGAATAGCATTTGGTGGGTAGAAACGCTTGGTTTGGGAGGCATCCGACAGGACACTTATCCATATCCTGACAAGGCATTTATGGCCAATTGGGCTGGAGCTATCATGAACGAGTATCCTAATTTCAGTATTGTTGGCGAAGAGTGGAGCTATAATCCACTACTGATTGGCTATTGGCAGACTGGTGCTAACAATCGCGATGGCTACGAATCAAATTTGCGGTCAACAATGGATTTTGCCATGCAACGTTGGATTATTGAAGCGATGACCGAAGATGAACAATGGGATAAAGGTTTGGTTAAAATTTATGAAGGTTTGGCGAATGATTTCCACTATGCCTCGCCAAAGGATATCATGATTTTTCCTGACAATCATGATATGAGTCGAATCTTTACTCAACTGAATGAAAATATAACCGACACTAAAACCGCATTGAGTTATTTGTTGGTATTGCCGCGAATTCCACAAATTTATTATGGTACTGAAATATTAATGAATGATACTGCCAAACCTGGAGATCATGGTTTGATACGGACTGATTTTCCAGGTGGTTGGGAAGGTGATACTGTCAATGCTTTTACAGGAGAAGGTCTGTCTGAAGATCAAAAGGAAATGCAGACCTATCTCAAAAAGTTATTGAACTACCGAAAAGACAGTAAAGCAATCCACCAAGGAAAAACAATTCATTTTGCACCAGATGATGGTGTTTATGTGCTCTTCAGGGTTTTAGATGACGAAACAGTAGTTCACATAATCAACAAAAATAATGAGCCCGTAGAATTGGATTTATCCAGATATCAAGAATTAAATTTAAAAGGCAAAGAAGTTAGAAATATCATTTCAGATGAAACATTTCCTTGGAACGATAAGTTTGTATTAACAGATAAAGGCAGTATTATCCTCACCACTAAATGAAAAAAATCATCATTATATTATCTATCATCATTTGTTGTTCGTGTAAGGATGACAAAAAGAAACTTCAAAAGGATATAAAACCTGCAGACACTTCTAATGTTAAAACAGAAACTATCGAAGGTGATTTCTCTGGTGGAACTTTACTTCGTATCGACGATTTTCCTTCCAATTATATTCCACCTCGAAAAGTCGATATTTGGCTTCCAGCGAATTATTCAAAGGACAAAGAGTATGCTGTACTTTACATGCATGATGGACAAATGCTGTTCGATAGCAGGATTACCTGGAATCAGCAAGAGTGGAAAGTAGATGAGATTTCAACACGACTAATGAATGATAGTATTACACGAGATTTTATTGTCGTAGCGCCTTTCAATATCAACGAAATACGCCACAGTGAGTATTTCCCGCAGAAACCTTTTGAGTCGCTTTCAGAATCTATTAAGGATTCGTTGTCCGATGAAGCAAAGCAAAATAATTTCAAACTTGACATAGCCACTTCCGATAATTATTTGAAGTTTATCGTTAAGGAACTAAAACCGTATATCGATAAAAATTATTCAGTCTTGACCGATCAAGAAAATACCTTTGTCGCTGGTTCGAGCATGGGAGGATTGATTTCCATGTATGCCATTTGTGAATATCCAAAAATCTTTGGAGGTGCAGCATGCTTGTCAACCCATTGGCCAGGAGGTAATCCTAATGAAAGTGATTTGTTGGCAAATGCCTTTTTTGAATATATGGAAGAAAACATTCCTTCGTCGAAGAATCATAGAATTTATTTTGATTACGGCACCGAAACTTTGGATAAGTTCTATCCTAAATATGCCAATAGAGTCAACACTATTTTAAAAGATAAAGGCTACAATGCTTCAAATTTTAAAAATTTAAAATTTGAAGGCGCAGACCATTCAGAGTTGGCATGGCAAGAGCGTTTGTATATTCCATTAACATTTTTATTGCCTAAAACGAATGAATAAGATTCAAGCAGTCATATGGTGCTTTTTGATGTCCGTAACTTCTTTCGGGCAAAATGAAAATCGCATTTTTAAAAGTGCCGATTACAACTCCAATCGTCTTATTGTTTCAGTGAATGATGGCAATTATGAAATAATCCCTTATTCTGACAAAATAATTGAAACTACTTTTATCCCTTCAGGCGAAAAAGCAAATCCGAATTCCCATGCAGTGGTTTTGAAACCATCAATAATAAGCTCAGATTTTACTGAAGATGATGATAAAGTGACTTTAAAAACCAAAGGAATTTCAGTCACCATTCAAAAATCACCTTTTCAAATTTCGTATTCATACAAGAACAAGCTCATCCTTTCCGAAAAAAAAGGTTATGTCAAAAACGATAGTTTGGAAACCATCCAATTCAATTTGACGAAAGATGAAGTCTTATATGGAGGAGGCGCAAGGGCTTTGGGAATGAACCGTAGAGGTTACAGATTGCAACTTTACAACCGAGCACATTATGGGTATGAAACCCATTCCGAATTGATGAATTATACGATGCCAATCGTGTTGTCTTCGGAAAAATACCTTGTCCATTTTGACAATGCACCAATCGGCTTCTTAGATTTGGATAGTAAAAAGAACAACACCTTAACGTATGAAACCATTTCAGGTCGCAAAACCTATCAAGTAGTCATTGGAGATTCATGGTACGATTTGGTCAATAATTACACCGATTTAACAGGAAAACAACCATTGCCACCACGTTGGGCATTGGGTAATTTTTCAAGTCGATTCGGATATCACACTCAAAAGGAGGTTGAAGAAACGGTACAGAAATTTAGGGATGAACAAATTCCTTTGGATGCCGTCATCATCGATATTTTTTGGTTCGGAAAAGACATTCAAGGCCACATGGGAAATCTTGAATTTCTGAAAGACTCGTTTCCAAATCCAACTCAAATGATAAAGGATTTAAAAACTAAAAATGTCAATACAATTTTGGTCACAGAACCATTTATCTTAACCACTTCAAATCGTTGGCAAGAAACTGTGGATAACGATGTGTTGGCTAAAGATTCTTTAGGCAATCCATACAAGTTCGATTTTTACTTTGGAAACACAGGGTTGATTGATATCTACAATCCGAAAGGAAACGCATGGTTCTGGAATATTTACAAAAGCCTAGCAGATTTAGGGGTCACAGGAATTTGGGGAGATTTGGGCGAGCCAGAAGTGCATCCATCCAAATTATTGCACGCAACAGGAACAGCCGATGAGGTTCACAATATTTACGGACACGATTGGGCGAGATTGGTTTACGATGGTTATAAACGAGATTTCCCAAGCCAACGACCCTTCATTTTGATGCGAGCGGGTTCTTCAGGCTCACAACGATTTGGCATGATGCCTTGGTCGGGCGATGTCAATAGAAGTTGGGGAGGTTTGCAAAGTCAGCCAGAAATTGCGTTGCAAATGGGAATGCAAGGTCTCGGTTATATGCATTCTGATTTAGGCGGATTCGCTGGCGACAATCTCGATAATGAATTGTATACACGTTGGTTGCAATATGGCGTATTCCAACCTATTTTCAGACCTCATGCACAGGAAGCTGTTCCTGCTGAACCTGTTTTTAGAGAAGCAAAAACAAAAGCATTGGCAAAAAAATCAATTGAATTACGGTATAAATTATTGCCTTATAATTACACATTGGCATTTCAAAATCATCAAATGGGAACACCTTTGATGCGTCCATTATTTTTTGAGGATGATACCAAAGGTTTGCAATCAAGTGCTTCGGAATATTTCTGGGGAGATAGTTTTTTAATTGCTCCCATTATGAAATCTGGAGTGCAAGAAAAAGAAGTTTATTTCCCAAAAAACCACGTTTGGTTTGATTTTTATACAGATGAAAAATTTGAAGGCGGACAAACCAAAACCATCAAAACACACGCAGATTATATTCCAACCTACGTCAAAGCTGGCTCTTTTATCCCGATGGCAAAACCAATCCAAAGTACAA
Organism: Flavobacteriaceae bacterium UBA5534; assembly: GCA_002426015.1. Classification (GTDB taxonomy): domain Bacteria; phylum Bacteroidota; class Bacteroidia; order Flavobacteriales; family Flavobacteriaceae; genus Aquaticitalea. The sequence goes on along the minus strand of DINS01000031.1, from coordinate 136,292 downwards.
AGGAATACATGGGGACAGATTTAGAATTGCACTTTTATTTTGATGCATTTGTAACAGAAAGTAAAGGTCAATTGTATAATGATGATGGCAAAACACCGAATGCGTATGAGGCTGGAGCTTATGAGTTGCTTCATTTTGAAAGCGAACTTGAAAAAAATGAATTGGATTTAGAGTTTGAAGCTGAAACAGGAAACAACTTCAACACTTCCACCAAAACAATTCAACTTGTGATTCATAATATTTCTAGCCAACCAAAAAGCATCAAACTTGATGGTAAAAAAGTAGATGCCACTTGGAATTCAACTTTGAAAACGCTTACAATTCCTATGAAATGGAATACCAAAAACGAATCTGAAATCAAAATAAAACTAGCCAATTGAAAACATTCTTAACCATCATATCGGTTCTAATAACATTAACAAGTTGCGCCCCAAAAGCCAAAAATAAAATCGTTGATACCAAAGCAGAAACACCATTCATTTGGGAAGGAGCAAACCTCTATTTCTTGTTGACCGACCGTTTCAATAATGGAGATTCATCAAATGACATCAATTTTGATAGAACAAAGGAAACAGGAAAATTGCGTGGATTTGAAGGAGGTGACATTAAAGGTGTGACCCAAAAAATTGAAGAAGGCTATTTTACAAAATTAGGTGTCAATGCGATTTGGCTATCTCCAATTGTGGAGCAAATTCATGGAGGCACTGATGAGGGTACAGGTGTAACCTATGGTTTTCATGGGTATTGGACCAGCGATTGGACAAGCCTTGATCCAAATTTTGGCACCAAAGAAGACCTGAAAGATTTGGTCGAAACTGCTCACAAAAATGGCATCCGAATCGTTTTGGATGCCGTCATCAATCACACAGGACCTGTGACAGAAAAAGACACAGTTTGGCCTGATGAATGGGTAAGGACGTCGCCACAATGTGATTACACCACTTACGATTCAACAGTAACTTGTACTTTGGTCAAAAATCTTCCAGACATTAAAACCGAAAGTAATGAGAATGTAGAATTGCCACCTCAATTAGTTGAGAAGTGGAAAGCTGAAGGTCGTTATGATGAAGAAGTTGCTGAATTAGATGCTTACTTCAAACGTACAGGACATCCTCGAGCGCCACGTTTTTACATCATGAAATGGTTAACAGATTACATCACAGATTATGGCATCGACGGCTATCGAGTGGATACAGTAAAGCACACAGAAGAATCCGTTTGGCAGGAATTTAAAAAAGAATGTGATTTTGCCTTTCAACAATGGAAAACAAATAACTCTGAAAAAGTATTGGATGACAACGATTTTTATCTCGTCGGGGAAGTCTATGGCTACGGAATTTCTTCAGGAAAAGCTTATGATTTAGGAGGAAAAAACATCGATTATTTTGAGAAGGCTTTCGAGAGTTTAATCAATTTTGAATTCAAATGGAATGCCTTACAACAAGATAATGAGACTGTATTTAGCAATTATTCAAAAATACTTCACAACAATTTAAAAGGTTATGGACTTCTTAATTATTTAGCTTCACACGATGATGGTCAACCTTTTGATGCTAAACGAGAAAAACCTTATGAAACTGCAACGAAATTGTTATTGGCACCAGGAACCTCGCAAATCTATTATGGAGATGAATCGGCTCGTTCATTGGTGATTGAAGGCACAGTTGGTGACGCTACATTGCGTTCAAATATGAATTGGGATGATGTCAAAAATGATGATAACACAAAAGCAATCTTAAGTCATTGGCAAAAATTGGGTCAATTCCGTAAGAACCATCCATCGGTTGGAGCAGGTATTCATCAGATGATAACTCAATCGCCTTATGTGTTTTATAGAAGTTATTCAAAAAATGGGTTCAATGACATAGTGGTCATTGGACTTGATTTGCCTAAAGGAACAAAAATATTGGACGTGTCTAAAATTTTCAAAGACGCTGAAATCTTGTACGATGCCTATTCCAATCAGGATGTTAAGGTTGTAAAAGGAAAAGCGATTGTTGATTCTGACTATGACATTGTCCTTTTGGAGTTAAAAAAGTAAAAAAATAGACAAAAAACAGATTAAAACCATGAAACCATTTATTCTCACAGTATTAATAGCAAGTTCCTTGATGGCTTGCAAAGAAGACAAAAAAGCAATATCATCTGACGAAAACATTATGGAAGACACTTCAGTTTCGACACCAACAATTACTAAAGATGTCATTGATACCGCAGTAATATATGAAGCCAATATTCGACAATATTCAGTTTCAGGACATTTTGATGAATTCACAAAGGACATTCCGCAGTTAAAACAACTAGGTGTGAAAATCATTTGGTTGATGCCAGTGTTTCCAATCAGTGAAACTAAACGTAAAGCAACTGGTGGAGCAGACAGCAAGTTTGCAACCGATTTCCCAGAAGCCGAGCAATCCAAATATTTAGGAAGCTATTATGCAGTCTCCGATTTTACCAAAATCAATCCAGAGTTCGGTACGATTGAGGATTTTAGAAACTTGGTTAAGACCGCTCACGACAATGGCATGTTCGTCATTTTAGATTGGGTGCCAAACCATACTGGTTGGGACCATGTTTGGATTAAAAACAATCCAGATTATTACACAAAAGATAAAGATGGAAACATCACACACCCTAAAAATACCGATTGGACAGACGTTGCCGACTTGAATTATGATAATAAAGCCATGCGTAAGGAAATGATTGAAGATATGCAGTATTGGTTAAAGGAGGAAGGCGTTGATGGTTTTAGATGCGATGTGGCAGGTTCAGTACCAACCGATTTTTGGCAGGAAGCCATTCCGCAATTACGTGCTACTAAAGACATATTTATGTTGGCAGAAGCTTGGGAGCCAGAACTGTTCAAAGGTGATTTATTTGATATGGGATATGCTTGGGATGGACACCACATGATGAACCACATTGCAAAAGGTGAAAAAACAGCTAATGATTGGTACACCTATTTGGATGAACGCAATGCCAAATATGAAAATGACGACATTTTAATGAATTTTATTACCAACCATGACGAAAACTCTTGGAACGGAACCATTGGTGAACGCATGGGAGATGCAGCTCCAGCCATGCTGGCTTTAGAATATATGACCACTGGGATGCCTTTGATTTATTCAGGAATGGAATATGATATGAGCCATCGTTTAAAGTTTTTTGAAAAAGATTCTATACCAAAGATCAAAGGGAAAATGTGGCCTCTTTTGGAAAAGCTCGGTGCGCTTAAAAATTCAAATGCAGCATTAGGTCAAAGCAATATTGGAGCCACAGTTGAAAGAATTGATATTGGTAATAAAAACGTTTTAGCTTTTGAACGACGTAATAACGGAAGTGTTATCATATTTATAGCTAATTTATCTAATCAAGGGTTGAAAACTGGATTGCCACAAAAAGGAAGTTACATGGATTATATGACAAATAAGAAGATTGAGCTTAATGGGGATGCAATAGAATTAGGGCCATGGGAATATAAAATTTTGATTAATTAACTATAACCAACTATTTAATTAATGCAAAAGGGCTCCAACATAATGTTGAAGCCCTTTTAGTTTTAATCTAGAACGAGCCTTTATATTGATTTGTTATTAAATGAATGTATAATCGACTAATTCAATATTTTGTAACTTTGTATATATTGAATTACATGAAAGATTTAAACGATAACATAGAATCTCCCTTTTCACTTAAAGTAAGCTTTAATAAGCTATTAGAGTATTATGAGGATTTAGAAAAAAGCGAGGATGTGTTTATTGCTGCCAAAGCAAGACGTATTTTGTTAAATCAAAAGCCATTTCCCATATTGAGAGAGGGTTTTAGTGATGTATCGTTGTTTTCAAAATATGAAAAGGAAATCAATATAATCCTTCAGGATTCCTTTAGTGAAATCCTAACAAAAAATGAGATAAAAACAGCATCTGTGCCTTTTCATGATTTGATTTTTAATTCATCAAAGCGTTTTAAAGACATCATAAAAACGGCCGGAAAAGACTTTAGACTTCAAATTAAAAATATGCCAGAAGATGATACCTATATCATGGCATGCACGATTATACTCAACTTTTGTTATGGCTATAATTTAAATTTTAAACGACCTTTTTTTTACGAAATACCAGACGCAAACGGTATTATGAGGTATTATAAAATTTTGTACAATGCTGATTTTTGTGAGATCATTCCAAATGAAAGTGCTCCAAAAATCACGAAAGAAGATTATGAACTATTGTTAGATAACTTTGATAACCTTAAACTTTGGAAAGAGAAGTTTCCGCCAAACAGTTATACGTTTAAGGGTTTTGTGATTTCTAACATGTTTGATGTTACCGATGATCAATCTATATCTAACATTAAATCGACTTTAATCTCTGAAGGTAAACGAAAGGACAAGAATTTTATGGATAATTTTCATGAAATATTTCGTTCGCTTTTAAACATTAAAGAGCTAAAAGTTGGATTTTCAATATACAATGGAGAGGATAATACTTTCGAACGAGTATATGGTGAGGGCATTACAAGTTTTTTGTTAAATGACAATAGCTCTTTTGATTGTGATAAAGCTTTATGCCATGGCTCATACAAACGACTTCTAACTGAACATAAATCATATTCAGTTTCTGACGTAGATAAGATGTACAAGCTATCTGAAGGCAAAGCACCACAAATAAAAACATTTAAGGAGCAAGGCATCAAGAGTGTCATTTTGGCTCCAATTGCCGATAACAATGAGCTTTTGGGAGTTTTGGAGTTGGTGTCAGACAAACCCAAATTATTAAACAGCATCAATGCCAATAAATTGGCTGATGTTATGCCATATATCATAGCATCGGTGAAACGATCTAAAAGCGAAGAGGAAAATTTGATAGAAGCAATCATACAACAAGAATGTACATCGATTCACTCAAGTGTTGCATGGAAATTTAGAAAGGCCGCAAGACAATTTTTAATAGACAAGCAACATATTGGTTCTAATGCAACGTTCAGCAGAATAAGCTTTAAAAAAGTGTATCCACTTTTTGGACAAATAGATGTCAAAGGCTCTTCTGATGCAAGGAATCTTGCAACTCAAAAAGATTTGGCTTTACAGTTGTCACTCACCAAAAAGATATTTGATAAGCTTCCTGAAAAAGATCAATTACCAATATATGAACAGATAAAATTTCAGATAGGAACCTTTGAAGATGAGATTAAAGCAGATTTTAAGGTCGATAGCGAGCATCAGATTTCTAGTTTCTTCAAGACTGAAATAGAACCTTTATTCAAATTTTTGCAGAAGAAAAATAAATCTATCAATGAAGATATCGAAGACTATTTCAGTAAAATTGATGACGATTTGGGAGTTATCTATTATTACAGAAAAAACTATGACGATACAGTTGCTTTGATAAATAAGAGAATGTCTGGTTTGTTAGATAAAAAGCAGGTCGAGGCACAACACATGTATCCTCACTTTTTTGAGCGTTTTAAAACTGATGGCGTAGAGCATAACATGTACATAGGTGAGTCTATTACCAAAGAAGATAGCTTTAATATTATTTACCTCTATAATTTACGATTATGGCAATTGCAGGTCATGTGCGAAATGGAAAGAGAGTTTTATAACAAACAAAATGAATACCCAATTGCACTCGATGTGGCTTCCATGATTTTAGTATTCAATCAACCATTATCGATTCGATTTAGAATGGATGAAAAACAATTTGATGTAGATGGAACTTATAATGCCAGATATGAAGTCGTTAAAAAACGAGTTGACAAAGCATTTATAAAAGGCACCGAAGAGCGCGTTACACAAAAAGGGAAAATGACCATTATTTATTCGCAAAAAGAAGACGAAACCGAATATTTGCGTTATGTCAATTTTTTACAATCCAAATCAATGTTAGACGATGATTTAGAACTTTTAGAACTTCAAGACCTACAAGGTGTTACTGGCCTTAAAGCTATTCGTGTAAGTTTACTTTATGAAATCGATTCAAATGATGAGAAATTCTACACATATGACGATTTAATAAAAGAGATTGAATCTTAAACAAAGTGGTTGTCTTCAACAGGAATAACCCAACCAGAAGGGCTATCAGTTGGCAATACATCTTCTATTTTGGCTGTTGGGTGCATTTTAAAGGAAATGGCAAATGCCAATACAGAAACGATCATGCCAGTCATGAATATGGTATAGGTAATTCTTAAAATACGATATTTTCTATCCAATACCTTTCCTAAAAAATAGAGGTCTTTTGTGAGCGAGCTATACACATAGTTTTTGTCTTTTAACAACTCATCAATTGCCCATTGAAACTCATGTAGTTCCATTTTATGAAAGTTTCCAAAAAAGGTGAGATTTACTTTACGTTGTTTAACATCTTCTTTGGTGAATTGACCACTAGTTACATTTGGTCGAGTTGCTATGATAGATAACACCATAGAAATAACACTCGATAAAGTAAAAATTACAGTAGGAATAATTAAATACTCATTAGATGGATTGTCTAATTTTGAAATGAGTGTTGATAACACAAGCGAAATAATAATAGCATTTACAGAAAGCAAGATATTGGCTTTAGTATCAGCTATATCACTCAACTTTATGTGGTTTCTCAATGCGGTTCTATAAAACGTTTGTATGCCACGTTCTGGGCTTTCATCTTTATATTGTGCTTTGTATTTGGCTTTTATTTCTTCGGTTTTTAGTTTTAGTTTCTGCTTCTTTTTGGTTTTTATGAGTTTTGATAGGTTTTTTTCTTTTCTAGGTTGCCAGTTTTTTAACGCATAATCTGTATAGAATTCGTGTTTTTTAGAAAGCACCTTAATGTTTTCGTCAAGCCATTCTCTTGGTGAATAGTTTTTAACGCCTTGTATTTCTAATTCTTTTCTTAAAAATTCACTGGCTTCATTAAAATATTTTTTTCCAAAGTGAGAAGAATCGGCATCTCTTATTATTTTCCCTAAATCAGAATCTGGTGAATCTTTAAATTTTGTAGCCATAATGCATTTGCTTACAGCTTCTATTGTTTTATTGTCAACATCGTTATCTTTCAAAAAAGCAGTGGCTATTTTTACACTTTCTTCTTCATGTCCATCTCTGGTTTTTGTATAACCAGTATCATGAAACAACACTGCAAGCTCTAAAATTTCAGCATCAGACTTAGTAACCTTTGAGTTCTCAATAATTTCCCTTAAGCTTCGCAATACACGTTCGGTGTGTGTAAAATTGTGATACAAAAATGTCTGATCAAGATGGTCTTTAAATAAATCAAAGACAAATGTTTCAGCTTTTTCAATTAATTTAGACATATAATAAAATTGAGATTATAGAATTACAAATTACTAAAAAAATATCGAAATGTATCGAATATGTTAAATTGTCATAATTGTAATGGAATACAGAATATAACGACTATTTTATACTGTAATATGAAGCATCAAAATTATTAACTATTAAAGGAAGGAATGATATGCTTACATGGAAAGATGTTATTGCCTATGCAGTAAATGGAAACCCAAAACCAGACAAACGAGTTGAAAAAACCGAAGCCGAATGGAAACAACTTCTAACCTCTGAACAATTTAGGATAACACGTAAAAAAGGAACTGAAGCTCCTGGTACAGGAGCCTTATGTAGTGTTTATGACCAAGGTCAATATAACTGTGTATGCTGTAACACACCTTTGTTTGACTCGACCATAAAGTTTGAATCAAAATCAGGATGGCCAAGTTTTACACAGCCTATAAAAACCAATGCCATTAAGTATGAAAAAGATTCAAGTTTTGGCATGGTAAGAGTTGAGGTAATGTGTAATACGTGTAATGCACATTTAGGTCATGTATTTCCTGATGGACCCGAACCTAGCGGATTGCGTTATTGCATAAATTCAGAATCTATGGTTATGGACAAAGTAGAGGAGTCTAAATAATGGAAAATAAAAGAATAGAACTTATGACTGTTGGAGGAGGCTGTTTTTGGTGCACTGAAGCAGTATTTCAAGCTGTAAAAGGGGTTGAAAAGGTGGTTTCTGGTTATTCGGGTGGGAATGCACCTGGTAAACCAACTTACAGAGAAATATGCTCTGGTTTAACAGGCCATGCAGAAGTGGTTCAGGTCACTTTTGATGCCAATGTTATGTCATATAAAGATTTGCTCACCATTTTTATGACCACTCACGACCCAACAACACTCAATCGTCAAGGTGCTGATGTTGGTACTCAATATCGTTCAGTGATTTATTACCATAATGACCATCAAAAAGAAATAGCACAACAGGTTATTGGTAATCTTTCAAAATATTTTGACAAACCAATAGTAACAGAAATTAGTCCGCTGAATATATTTTACGAAGCTGAAGAATATCACCAAGACTACTATGCAAATAATCAATCGCAAGGCTATTGTAGTTTTGTCATAACACCAAAACTGGCTAAATTACGACGAATGCACGCAGATAAACTGAAGGATAATTCATAAAATATTATCTTTATTAAAAGAAAAAACAGCTAAATGACATTTCGAATAAGAACACTCACACTCTTTATAATTACAATTTTTTTTAATGCTTGTGCAACTTATGAAGCACAATATGTCAATGATGAAGCGCATCAAAATCAGTTTCCAGATAAAGACATAGATAAAACATTTTATCTTGTTGGTGATGCAGGATTGTCGCCTCAAGGTGGACTTTCAGAAGGGTTAAAAGCATTTCAAGAATATATTTCTGATAAAAAAACAAAGGGAGATTACACCCTGTTTTTGGGAGATAATATCTATCCTTCAGGACTGCCAGATAAAGATGAGAAAGGCAGGGAAAGTGCTGAAAATGATTTAAATGCTCAAATCAATGCAGTAAAAGAATTTAAAGGAAAAACCATATTTATCCCTGGTAATCACGATTGGTATTCAAACGGATTAAAAGGATTAAAAAGACAAGAGAAATTTATTGAAGACGCTTTGGGAAAAAATACATTTCTACCAGAAGATGGTTGCCCACTTGAAAGTGTAGATGTAAGCGAAACAATCCAACTCATAATAATTGATACACAATGGTATTTAGAAAACTGGAATCATAATCCAACAATTAATGATGAATGCGAAATAAAAACTAGAGAACGTTTATTTGAAGAAATAGAAGGCGAGCTTAAAAAAGCCCAAAATAAAACAGTGGTATTTGCGATGCATCACCCAATGTACACCAATGGTATTCATGGAGGTTATTTTGCAGCAGAAAAACATTTATATCCAACACAAAATAAAATTCCTGTTCCAGTTTTTGCGTCTTTGCTAACTCAAATAAGAACACAAGGAGGTGTGTCTATTCAAGACAGATACAATGAACGATACCATAAGTTAATGAGCCGATTGGAGACCATTACTTTAGGAGCAGATAATGTGGTTTTTGTTTCTGGCCACGAGCACTCATTACAGTACATAGAAAACGAATCTATAAAACAAATAGTTTCTGGTTCTGGATCAAAAGAATCGGCAGCTAATTTGGGTAAAAACGGATTGTTTTCATACGGTAAACAAGGATTTGCCGAATTTGTTATTTTTAAAGATGGTAGCAGTTGGGTAAAAATTCATGGTATCGAAAACGGAAAGGCAAAAGTATTATTTCAAAAGGAAGTTTTTAAGCCCAAAAAAACATACGACACATCAAAGTTTCCAAATAGCTTTCCCCAAGAAGTAGAAGTGTCAATTTACACCAAGGAAGAAACTGATAAAACAGGTTTTTTTGAATCAGTTTGGGGAGATCATTACAGAGATGTTTATAGTACAAAAATTAAAGCTAAAGTGGCAACTCTCGATACGCTTTATGGTGGATTGGAAGTTGTTCGTAAAGGTGGAGGGCATCAAACTCGTTCGTTGCGATTAAAAACTAAAGATGGAAGAGAGTTAAATATGAGAGCACTTCGTAAAAGTGCCACACAATATTTACAGGCTGTACTTTTTAAAGACACTTATATACAAGATGAATTTGAAAAAACGGCAATAGAAGGTCTTATTTTAGATTTCTACACGGCTGCACATCCTTATGCTTTTGCAGTAGTTCCAGACTTGTCTAACGCAGCAGAAATATATCACACCAATCCAAAATTATATTACATTCCAAAGCATAAGACTTTGGGCGAATATAACCAAGAATATGGTGACGAATTATATATGATTGAAGAACGTCCGGAAGAAAATTATACAGACGAACGAAACTTTGGTTATGCTGATGATATTGAAAGCACACACGATATAATTGAAAAAGTACGTGAAGACGAAAAGTATAAAATTGATGAAAACGCATTTGTAAGAGCTCGTCTTTTTGATATGCTTATTGGCGATTGGGATAGACATCAAGACCAATGGCGTTGGGCGCAATTTGACATGGAAAATGGCGATAAATATTTTAGACCTATTCCCAGAGATAGAGATCAAGTATTTTCAAATTTTGATGGTACTTTGTTAGATGTCATGAAAATTATTTCTGGTTCTACAAAACAACTCCAAGTATATGATGAAGAGCTAAAAGATATTGAGTGGATGAATAGTGCAGGAATTAAACTCGACAGAGTCTTAATCCAAAAAGCGGATAAGGAAAAATGGATTGAACAAGCCAAGTTTTTACAAGAACACGTTACAGATGAAGTTATTGATTTGGCATTTTCTAGAGTACCAGAAACCGTTCAAGACGAAACCTTAGAAGACATCAAAAAGAAACTCAAAGGAAGAAGGGGTAATCTACAAGATATTGCTAACCGCTATTATAACTATTTGAACGAATTAGTAATCCTTACAGGTACTGATAAAGATGATTATATTGAAGTGACACGAACTGGCTATAATGAAACTCATATTAAAATTTCTAGGATTATTGATGGTGAAAAAGGCGAAGTTTTGGTCGATAAAACATTTAATCGAGATATCACCAAAGAAATCTGGATTTATGGTCTCGATGATAAAGATGTTTTTGAAGTAACTGGTAAAGCCGATAATCTAATTTATACACGACTAATTGGCGGACAAGAAAATGATACGTACATCATTAAAAGTGGGCGACGTATAAAAGTCTATGACCATAAATCCAAGAAGAATACAGTTCAAGAAAATAAAGGAGCACAAATCAAGTTCACTGATGTGTATAATCTAAACCTTTTCGATTTCAATAAAAATATTGTCAAAACATCAACTATTACACCAAACATGGGTTATAATCCAGATGATGGTTTTCAATTGGGAGTGTCATTTATTAAGACGGTCAAGGGGTTTCAACGCAATCCATTTTCGCAAGAACATCGTTTTAAAGGAGGTTATTTTTTTGCAACAAATGGGTTTGCGCTCAATTATGATGGTGAATTTGCTAATATTTTTCAAGATTGGAATTTACACGTCGCTGGTACATTTACCTCTGAAAATTTTACAAACAACTTTTTTGGCTATGGTAATGAAACTGTAAATAATGATGACGAGTTAGATTTAGATTATAATAGGGTTAAAACAGGAATTTACGCTGCCAAAATCGGAATCATAAAAAAAGGAAGTTTTGGTAGTGACTATGGATTTAGAACGATTTTTGAAGGTATTGAAATTGAAGAAACTGAAGATCGATTTATATCAGAATTTGCTCCAACAATCAATACCGATTTTTACAAACGACGTTTTTTTGGAGGGTTAGAAGCCGAGTATAACTATAAGAGTTTTGACAATGCCATCAACCCTTCGCGAGGTATGACTTTTATGCTAAACATTGGTGGAAAAACAGAATTCAAAGACACAAAAAATACGTATGGGTTTATTAATTCAGATTTAGGCTTTTATAATGCGCTGTCTAAAGATAGAAAGTTGGCACTCAAAACCGATTTGAGAACTCAAATACGAATTGGTGATGAGTTGGTGTTTTACCAAGCATCAAATATTGGAGGCAATAATGGATTGAGAGGTTTTAGAACCGAGCGTTTTACAGGTAAAAACGCATTGGTAGGAAGTGCCGATGTGAGATATAGTTTTCCGTCTTTTAAAACCAATATTTTACCGTTGCAAATTGGAATTTTTGGTGGAGCAGACGTTGGTAGAGTATGGTTAAAAGGTGAAGATTCTGAAAAATGGCATAACGATTATGGTGGCGGATTTTGGGTTACTGCAGCCGAGAGTTTATCAGGAACATTTAATTTTTTCAATAGTACAGAAGGTTTGAGGTTTTCGTTTGGCTTTGGATTGAATTTTTAATTCAATTTAAAACTATAAATATTACTTCCCAACTTACTATCACTTTCGTCAGTGATTAAAACAGTTGAATTATCCTTAAAACAAATGCCTTCTTTTTGAGAATCGTGATCAAATTTCAATTCTTTAATAGTGCCTTTAAAAAAATTGTCACTTTTAAAATTGGTTATTTTCCAAAGTTTATCGTGGTTTAATAGCACTATAGTTTTTCCATCATCACTCACATCAGCAGAGGTTATTTTGTGATGCTTTCCTGCTAGATTAAAGTCAGTAACCAATTCTGCTGTATGCTTGCCAATTTGGTTAGGGACTTTAATAAGTTTACTGGTTTTATTCTCTTTGCTAAAAACATAGAAATATCCTTCAAAAAGGAAAAAAGCTTCAAAATCTTCTGATTTCATATCTTTTGGAAGCAAAAAGTTTATTTTTTCAGCAGTTACACTAGCTTTATCTGTATCAGGATTAGCAATCTTGTAAATAGTAAAATCATCTCTGTTTTTGCTGTTGTTACCAAAATCACCAATATATAAATTGCCTAAATCATCTGAAGTTAAATCTTCCCAATCTATATTGCTTGCATTGCTAACATCAATATCTTTTATAATTTTCCCTTGAGTATTTAAACCATAAATATTGTTTTTGTTTCCTGCATCTTCAATAACCCAAATCAAATCAGAATTAGGTATTGTTTCAGTCGCTGAAACTTCTTTTAGGGTTGACGGTAAATCTGCAATTACAGTCAATTTTCCTGTATCGCAAGAAGATAAAAATAGAGTGATAAAAATGAATTGTTGAATTTGAAACATCATAAAATTTTAGGTTAAAAACCAATATAACGACTTTAATACTGAATTTGAAATTTAAAATCTTAAACTATTTATAAAATAAGTAGAAAGCAACCAATGATTTTAATAGTTTTGAAATTATAAAAGTGAAAAACATGACGACAATTAACGACCTATTAAATCTTCTTACGTTAGATAAAATAGGTGAGAACGAATTTAATGGAATAAGCAAAACTGTTGGTAGCCCAAATGTGTTTGGTGGTCAGGTGTTAGCACAGGCCATTAATGCAGCATGCAGGACAATTACCAACAATCGTGTTTTGCATTCGATGCATTCCTATTTTCTAGAAGCAGGAAATTTAGAGATTCCTATTACTTATAATGTGAGCATTGTAAGAGATGGAGGAAGTTTTTCGGTTCGTCGTGTAACTGCACATCAAGGAGAAATAACAATTTTTATTTTGTCTGCCTCTTTTCATAAAAAAGAAGAAGGTTATAACCATCAAATTGAAATGCCAAAAAGCATAAAACAACCTGAAGAATTGTTAAGTTGGACAGATATGTTACATCAATTTGGCGAAGCGATTCCACCAAGAACTAAAGGGTTTATGGAGATTGAGCGACCTGTAGAGTTTAAACCTGTAGAGGTTGTAAACCCATTTAATAAAGAAGATCTACCACCTTTTACAAACGTATGGTTTAAGTTAAAAGGTGATGTTTCAAATTTAGATTTCGCCTCAAAACAGCAAATACTCACTTATATTTCCGATTATAATATTTTGGCTGCAGCCATGAATCGTCATGCTAGTAAAGCACATTGGGGAAATACCCAAACAGCAAGTTTAGACCACTCTATGTGGTATTTTAGGGACTTCGATTTTGATGATTGGTTGCTGTATTCTATAGAATCTCCAAACACGTCTAACGCAAGAGGGTTTGCTAAAGGAAATATATTTTCAAGAGATGGAAAACTTATTGCTTCTGTAGCTCAAGAAGGCTTAATGCGACCAAAAGGATGAAGCACTCATGTTTAAAAATAGGACATCGAGGTGCAAAAGGATACATTGCCGAAAACACTATTGAATCTATTCAAAAAGCATTAGATTTTGGAGTTGATGGCATTGAGCTTGATGTACATTTATGCGCTTCTGGTGAATTGGTTGTTTTTCATGATTTTACGTTAGATAGAATAACTAATGGAACAGGAGAAGTTAGTAAATTATCATTATCTGAACTGAAACAACTCAAAATAAATAATCAATTCACTATTCCTACTTTAGAAGAAATCTTGGATATTATTGACAAAAAATGCCTTTTAAATATCGAATTAAAAGGAAAAAATACAGCTTCAAAAGCATGCGAAATAGTTCAGAAATATATAAAAACAAAAGGATGGAGCTATCAAGATTTTATAGTGTCTAGCTTTCAGCATCATGAGCTTGAAGACGTATTTAAAATTGATAAACAAATTCCACTAGGAGTGTTATCTAAAGCAAGTGTAGATGAAGCTATTGAATTTGCTCAAACCATAAATGCAGTTGCAATTCATCCCAATTATGCCTTGTTAACTTCCGAAAATGTAAACAGAGCACAAACAAAAGGCTATAAAGTATATACTTGGACAGTTAATGATGACGATACTATTAAAAGAATGAAAAACTATAAAGTTGACGGAATAATTTCTGATGTACCTGATAGATTATGATAAAAAAAGACGTCATCATTGTTGGAGGTGGAGCAGCAGGTTTTTTTGCAGCCATAAATATTGCTGAACAAAACCCGAAGTTAAAAGTCGTTATTCTTGAGCGTGGAAAAGAAGGCTTACAAAAAGTTAGAATTTCTGGAGGAGGTCGATGTAATGTAACTCATGCGGAGTTTGTACCTTCGGAATTAGTGCTTAATTATCCAAGAGGTGAAAAAGAATTGCTGGGACCTTTTCATCAATTCATGACAGGAGATACTATTGATTGGTTTCAAAAACGAGGTGTCGAACTCAAAATTGAAGACGATGGACGTATGTTTCCAATCACAGATTCATCAAAAACGATTATCGATTGTTTTTTAAACGAAGCCAAAAAACACAAAGTTGAGGTGTTGTATAATCAAAGTGTTACAAGTATGTCACCTCGAACACCGTCGAGAGGTTTTGAAATTTCAACCAAAGACAGCATTTACACATGTGAAAAACTACTCATAGCTGCAGGAAGCAACCCAAAAATATGGAGTCTTCTTGAAGATTTAGGTCATACCATTTCGCAACCTGTTCCATCGCTGTTTACGTTTGATATAAAAGACGAGCGCATTAAAGATATTCCTGGAGTTGTAGCACAAAATGTTGAGGTTAAAGTGTTAGGAACTGATTTGGTTTCTGAAGGACCTTTGCTAATAACTCATGTTGGAATGAGTGCGCCTTCAATTTTAAAACTGTCTGCTTTTGGCGCTATTGAATTGGCAAAACACCATTATAAATTTCAGATTGAAGTTAATTTTATCAGACAATCGTTTGAAGATTGTTTAGATATGTTAAAAGAATTAAAGCACGAGTTAGCAAAGAAAACAGTTTATAAATCTACACAATTTGAGTTGCCAAAACGCTTGTGGCATAAACTGGTTTTAGCGTCCAATATGAATCAAGACACACGTTGGGCAGATTTGAATAAAAGCCAATTAGAAGATTTATCTTCACAACTTACCATGGCTGTTTTTAAAGTAGACGGAAAAAGCACCTTTAAAGAAGAATTTGTGACTGCTGGTGGTATCGATTTAAAAGAAATCAATTTTAAAACCTTTGAAAGTAAGTTACATAACAATTTGTATTTTGCAGGAGAAGTTATTAATGTAGATGCAGTTACAGGAGGCTTTAATTTTCAGAATGCTTGGACAGGAGCTTATATTGCAGCTAAATCTATTTCAGAATGAATACATACAT
>DINS01000031.1:0-120331 GCA_002426015.1 Flavobacteriaceae bacterium UBA5534 | reverse complement strand
ATTGCCCAAGTGATGATTTAGTAAAAGAAGCTTCAGAAAAAGTGTATGAAGGAGAAGAATATAAAATTATCAACAACTGTATTTACTATTACTATGAAAAAGGCTTGGGAAAGGCAAAATTTAACGTCAATTTCTTTGAACGGAAGTTTAAAACATTTGCAACAGCAAGAAATTACAACACAATGGTAAAACTCTTATCTTTGTCATCAGAATAATTGCTATGACAGAACACGATTTTAGTCCTAAACCATATACAAATTCGATTGAAAAAGGAAAAGTAACTTGGGAATCGCCAAGNNGATTTTAAACCAAAAATTCAAACGTTTTTTGAGCGAATTGAATCTTATTTACCTTTTTTAAGAGACTATCATTTTAAAATTGAAACCAAAAACACCTTTCCGCATAGTTCTGGTATAGCGTCGTCAGCGTCTGGAATGAGTGCTTTAGCGTTATGTTTAATGAGTATTGAGAAGCAATTAATTTCTGGAATGAGCGAAGAATTTTTCAATCAAAAAGCATCATTTTTAGCACGATTAGGATCAGGTTCAGCATGCAGAAGTATTGAAGGAGACTTAATTGTTTGGGGAAAAACAGATTCAATTGAAGGAAGCACAGATTTGTTTGGTGTAAAATACCCATATAAAGTTCACCAGAATTTTAAGAACTATCAGGACACTATTTTATTAGTTGATAAAGGAGAAAAACAAGTAAGTAGCACAGTTGGGCATAATTTAATGCACAATCATCCTTATTCGCAAAATAGATTTCAACAAGCACATAATAACCTTGAAAAACTAAAGCCTATATTAGAGTCTGGAGATTTAAAAGCTTTTGTTAAACTAGTTGAGAGTGAAGCATTAACACTTCATGCCATGATGATGACAAGTATGCCTTATTTTGTTTTAATGAAGCCAAATACGCTTGAAATAATTAATAAAATTTGGCGTTTTAGACAAGATTCAGGTTTGCATATTAGTTTTACTTTAGATGCAGGAGCTAACGTTCATGTTTTATATCCAGAAAATGAAGCAACTCAAATTTTGGAATTTATTAAAAGTGAGTTAGTTGCATATTGTCAAAACGGACATTATATTTGTGACCAAATTGGTTTTGGTGCAAACCAAATAAAAGAATAATACGTATATTTGTTAAGGAAATTGCTCTAAATACATGAAAGGACCTCTTTTTTACTCAAAAATATTACTCTTTGGAGAATATGGAATCATTAAAGATTCTAAAGGCTTATCAATTCCTTATAACTTTTATAATGGTGCATTAAAGATGAATGATAACTCATCTGAAATTGCTATAAAATCTAATGAAAGTTTAAAACGATTTGTAGCATATCTTCGAGGTATTGATAATAAGTTGGTGGCTTTCGATTTTGAAAAATTACAGCAAGATGTTGATGCAGGAATGTATTTTGATTCTTCAATTCCGCAAGGATACGGCGTTGGAAGTAGTGGTGCATTGGTTGCCGCTATTTATGATAAATATGCGTTTAATAAAATTACTGTTCTAGAAAACTTAACCAGAGAAAAATTATTGAAATTAAAATCAATTTTTTCTGAAATGGAATCTTTTTTCCATGGTAAATCGTCTGGTTTAGACCCTTTAAACAGTTATTTAAGCATTCCTATTCTTATCAACTCTAAAGACAATATTGAGGCTACTGGTATTCCTTCTCAAAAAAGCGATGGAAAAGGCGCTGTATTTTTGCTGGATAGTGGTATTATAGGAGAAACAGCTCCTATGGTTAGCATTTTTATGGAAAATATGAAACAAGAAGGGTTCAGAAAAATGCTTAAAAACCAATTTATCAAACACACTGATGCTTGTGTTGACGATTTCTTAAAGGGAGATATTAAATCATTGTTTAGTAATACCAAAAAATTATCTAAAGTGGTATTGAATCACTTTAAACCAATGATTCCACAAGAGTTTCATGAGCTTTGGAAAAAAGGTATTGATACCAACGATTATTACCTAAAACTTTGCGGTTCTGGAGGTGGAGGTTATATTTTAGGCTTCACTGAAGATATCGACAAAGCCAAATTATCACTTGCAAATTATAAATTAGAAGTGGTTTATAATTTTTGATACGCTTTTGTTTAAACCAACAACCACTTAATGCTTTTTAATTCTATAGAATTTGCAATTTTTTTGCCATTAGTGTTTGCGGTCTATTGGTTTGTTGCTCCAAAAAGTGTTTTTCTCCAAAATCTCGTTATACTAATTTCCAGTTATTTTTTTTATGCATGGTGGGATTGGAAGTTTTTGGGATTAATCATTTTTAGTTCTTCTTTAGATTTTTATATAGGAAGAACACTGTCCAAAACAGATAAATTATCTCAAAGGAAGTTACTACTTTATATAAGTATTGTTTGCAATATTGCGTTATTAGGAATCTTTAAATACTATAATTTTTTCGCAGAAAATTTTTCAACTGCATTCAGGTTTTTCGGATATAGTATTGATCCAGATCGATTGAATCTTATTTTGCCTTTAGGTATTAGTTTCTATACATTCCAAACATTGAGTTATACCATTGACGTTTATAATAAAAAAATAAGGCCAACCAACGATATCCTTTCTTTTTTCTGTTTCGTTAGTTTCTTTCCGCAGTTGGTGGCAGGGCCAATTGAAAGGGCTTCCAGCTTGCTTTTTCAATTTACTGATAAGAAAACTTTTAATTATCAAAAAGCAGTAGATGGCTCACGACAAATGCTATGGGGTTTTTTTAAGAAAATTGTTATTGCAGATAACTGTGCCTATTATGTGAATATAATTTTTAGTGAAAGCGACCAATTTTCTGGAAGTACGTTGGCACTAGGCGCTATATTGTTTGCGTTTCAAATTTATGGTGATTTTTCAGGTTATTCTGATATTGCCATTGGCATTGCCAAATTATTTGGTTTTGAATTCAAACAAAACTTTGCATTTCCATATTTTGCAAAAAATAGTGTTGAATTTTGGCGACGTTGGCACATTTCGTTAACAAGTTGGTTTAGAGATTATGTGTATATCCCATTAGGAGGCAGTAAAGGCGGTTATAAAAAAACGGTCAGAAACGTTTTTGTCGTTTTTATTATCAGCGGGTTTTGGCATGGAGCTAATTGGACATTCATTATATGGGCAATTATACATTTCCTTTTTTACTTAACTACCATTCGTTACATTAAAAGTAGGAATGCAACATTAGAAGGGAATATCATTGATAAATATCCAAAGTTAAAAAAGGCCCTAAACATATTATTTACTTTTGCAGTTGTAACGTTTGCGTGGATATTTTTTAGAGCTGAAAACGTGCAACACGCTTTCAATTATGTTAGCGAAATGGTTACTGCGTCGTTTTTTTCGATACCAAGTTTTTTGTTTGAAGAAAGGTTACAGTTCGTTTTGTTTTTTGTAGGTTTTCAGATGCTAATTGAATGGAAAGGAAGATTTAATAATCATGCTTTGGAATTATTTCTAATTCAAGAACCAAAATATTTCAGATATGGGTTTTATTATGGTTTAATTATGATTATTTTCCTATTTGGTAGCCAGCAACAAGAGTTTATTTATTTTCAATTTTAATCTGATTTAATATAGAAAATTGTGAGGCAGTATTTAGTTAAAATAGTCATTTTGTCAATTGTAGTGGCTTCTTCTATAAGTCTTGTTTTTTTTCAAGCTGACGAAAAAACGGATGCTTTTTATAAACGGTTTACGACTCCAAAGCAATCTTCTTTAATTTTAGGTTCTTCTCGAGCTGCACAAGGTGTAATGCCTTCAGTTTTAAATAAAGAACTAGACAATACGGCTTTTTATAATTATTCATTTACATTCAATACAAGTCCTTACGGTCCAACATATTTTAATAGCATTGATAAAAAATTAGATAAAACCACAAACAAAAATAAATTTATAATAACGGTCGACCCTTGGGTTATATCGAGTTGTGGCGCTAACCCAAATGACTCCTTGTTGTTTGAAGAAACCGAAAGTTTTATTGCCAAAACGAGTAAGGTCAATCAGAATCCAAATTTTTTATATTTGATAAAAGGGTATGATGATTTATATGTCAAAATCCTATTCAACAAATCACCTTATGTATTGCATGATGATGGTTGGTTAGAAGTCAAAGTTGATGTGACCGATAAACAAATGAGAGAGAGCTTAATCAAAACAGAAACCGATTACATTAAAAAACTATCAGAATATAGGTTTTCGCAAGCTCGACTTTCATATCTGACGAAGACTATCCAATACTTGCAGAAGCATGGTACAGTATATTTGGTTAGATTACCTATTCATCCAAAAATCCAAGTTATTGAAACCCAATTAATGCCAGATTTTGATAAAAAAATGCTAAAGATTTCAAACCAGTTAAGCGTAAATTATTTTAATTTACAATATGATTCTTTAAAACATGTTTATAACGATGGCCAACATCTAAAAGTAACTTCTGCCGAAATAGTTTCAGAACAAATAGCAGATTTGATTAAACAAGACATAAAAGGAACAACAGCTAAAAATTAAAAGGGATTATGATACTAACCAGAAAACAAAAACACCTCTTGCTAAAGTTTTTTAGCATGTTTTCTGTTGTTAGAGGTTATAACATTCTCGTTATAGTTATTGCACAATATTTAGCGTCAATTTACATTTTTGCTCACGACAAAACTTTGCGTGAAGTGGTTTTGGATATCAATTTGTTTATGTTGGTTTTAGCATCATCTTCAGTGATAGCTGCAGGTTATATCATTAATAATTTTTATGATTCGGAGAAAGATTTAATCAATCGTCCCCAAAAATCTATGTTAGACAAGCTTGTAAGCCAGAATACAAAATTGTCGTTTTATTTTGTGCTTAACTTCTTGGCAGTAATAATGGCAAGTTATGTGTCATTTAATGCCGTTGTTTTCTTTTCAGCATATATTTTTGGTATTTGGTTCTATTCTCACAAACTCAAAAAATTACCTTTTATAGGGAACCTTACTTCAGCCATATTAACCATTACACCCTTTTTTGCCATTTTTATCTATTACAAAAATTTTGAAACAGTCATTTTTGTGCATGCGATGTTCTTGTTTTTGATTATCTCAATGCGAGAATTGACCAAAGATCTAGAAAACATCAAAGGTGATTTGGCACAAGATTATCACACGATTCCTATTGTTTATGGTGAGCGAATTTCAAAAATAATGTTGACCTTGCTCATAGCATTCACGTTAATTCCAACATATTTGTTGTTGTACTATTTTGATGTTGGTCGGATGAATTATTTTTTCTACTTAAGCACTTTGTTGCTGACTATATTTGTTATTTTGCTTTGGAGATCTAAAACAAAAACACATTACCTTATACTACACAATATTCTTAAGCTTATCATTGTAGCAGGTGTGTTTAGTATCGTGCTGATTGACATTCAAGTGGTGCTCAATAGGATTTAATTATTAAGAATAACAATAATAATAAAGTATCTTTGCATTTAAATTAAAATACAATGACAAGACATCAAGGCACAAGTGGAAAAGGTAAATCTTCTGGAAGAGGACAAGGAAAAGAAGGCAACAGTGCGTCAGGAAGAGGAAGAGATAATTCTAAAAGCAAAAGCTATGCAAGAGGGAATGCACCAATAAAAAAGCATCAAACGTCTAATGACAAACCTCAAGCTGATAAAAAAGCTCCAGTCAAAAAATCAAATCCAGATGAAATACGATTGAACAAGTACATCGCCAATTCTGGTATGTGCTCTCGTCGCGATGCCGATATGCACATCGCCACAGGAAGCGTGACGGTAAATGGTAAAGTGATTAACGAAATGGGCTACAAAGTGAAGTTGGATGACGACGTACGTTTTGACGGTACACGAATCAAACCAGAAAGAAACGAATATGTTTTGCTCAATAAACCAAAAGGATTTGCAACGACCACAAGTGAAGGAAAGGGCAGGACGGTTATGGATTTGGTTGCCAATGCAACGTCAGCTCGTATAAAACCAATAGGCCGTTTGGGTCGAAACTCATTAGGGTTGATTTTGTTCACCAATGATGAAGTTTTGGTAAAAAAATTCACAAATTCCAAAAATGGAGTTCCGCGTTTATTTCAAGTAGAATTGGATAAAAATTTAAAGCTCGAGGATATCAAACTTATCCAAGCAGGACTAAAAATAGAAGGTAAATTGGTAACCGTTGAAGAAATCAGTTACATTGAAGGTGAATCTAAAAATCAAATTGGACTTAAAATAAAAAATACAGGAAACACGGTCATTCGCTCTATTTTTGACCATCTAAAATATGAGATCGTAAAACTCGATTGTGTTGCCATTGCAGGACTGACAAAAAAAGACATTCCACGAGGCCACTGGAAACACCTTACAGAGCAAGAAGTGAACACCTTAAAAATGTTACCATAAATTCATCAAAAAAAGACGCAAACAGCTTTGTTTTTAATTTTTTTATAGTTCTTTTGTACTTCATATAACGAAACAATTGAGACCCATTTTTATATTTCAATTTTTGAATAAAAAAACCTCTTTTTCAAAAGCTACCTATAAAACAAATTATCGGGTTTTAAAGTTAGTCTCTAAACTTAATTTATCTCAAATCAAGCATTCTACTTTGGTATCAACACCATCATATCAACAAATCCAAGTTTGATTTATCATTATTTAATGGCAATTTATTCTTTTAATTAATTTTTTTTTCAGAATTTTAAACCTCAATACTAAATAATGAATACAAAATATATTGATCTCATCAATCAAACGTTCTATTTCCCACAGGATGAATTCAAATTGGAAGACAAACACCTTCAATTTCACAACATCGATTTAATGAAATTGGTGGAGGATTATGGAACACCATTAAAATTCACATATCTACCTCAAATATCAAATAACATTGGTCGTGCCAAAGAATGGTTTGCAAAGGCCATCAAAAAGCATAAATATAAAGGTAAATACCATTATTGCTATTGTACTAAAAGCTCACATTTCAAACATGTTTTGAATGAAGCTTTAAAAAATGACATCCATATAGAAACATCTTCAGCATTTGACATAGATATTGTCGAAAAGCTAAAGGCTGAAGGCAAGATCACTGACAAAACCTATGTCATCAGTAATGGTTTTAAACGCGAACAATACGTTACCAATATCGCTCGATTGATCAATAATGGCCACAAAAACTGTATTCCGATTATCGATAATTACGAAGAGATCGATCTGCTGTCACAGGAAATAAAAGGCAAGTTTAATGTCGGGATTCGTATAGCATCGGAAGAAGAACCAAAATTTGAGTTTTATACGTCGAGATTAGGTATTGGATACAAAAACATTTTGCCGTTTTATAGAAACCAAATTAAAGACAATAAAAAAGTAAAGCTAAAAATGCTACACTTTTTTATCAATACAGGTATTCGCGACAATGCTTATTATTGGAACGAATTATCAAAATGCTTGAAAGTCTATACAAGTTTAAAACAAATTTGCCCATCATTGGATAGTTTGAATATTGGTGGTGGATTTCCTATCAAAAACTCGTTGGCCTTTGATTTTGATTATGAATATATGGTTGATGAAATTATCAATCAAATCAAATTGTTTTGTGAACAGGAAGAAGTGCCTGTGCCAAATATATTTACAGAGTTCGGAAGCTTTACTGTAGGCGAAAGTGGTGGTGCAATTTATGAAGTGCTATATCAAAAGCAACAAAACGACAGAGAAAAGTGGAACATGATCAATTCATCATTTATTACTACATTGCCAGATACTTGGGCGATAAACAAGCGTTTCATTATGTTGCCGATCAACCGTTGGAATGACAGCTATGAGCGTGTTTTGCTAGGAGGATTAACATGTGATAGTGATGATTACTATAACAGCGAGCAGCACATGAACGCTATTTACCTTCCAAAATACAATAAAGAAAAACCTTTGTATCTTGGCTTTTTTAACACAGGAGCCTATCAAGAAACTATTGGTGGGTTTGGAGGATTACAACATTGTTTGATACCTTCGCCAAAGCATATATTAATTGATAAAGACGAAAACGGTAATTTAACGACCGAATTATTTAGTGAACAACAAAAAAGTGAAGACTTACTTAAAATTTTAGGCTACAATGAGCAATAAAACGTATGCAGGAATAGACGAAGAATATTCCAAATTAGAAACCGCAAAAATTGTGTTGATACCTGTTCCGTATGATGGGACAAGTACTTGGCAAAAAGGCGCTGACAAAGGACCAGAAGCATTCTTGAATGCTTCCGAAAACATGGAACTTTACGACATCGAAACAGGAACAGAAGTCTATAAACAAGGTGTATATCTTGCAGATGCTGTTACTGAAAATTCATCTCCAGAAAAAATGGTCGAAGAAGTGCACCAAACCGTAAAAAAGTACATTAAAAGAAACAAATTTGTAACCGCTTTTGGTGGCGAACATTCCATTTCTATCGGAACCATTAGAGCATTCAATGAATGTTTTGATAATTTGACAGTGCTCCAGTTAGATGCGCACGCCGATTTACGTAAGGAGTATCAAGGCAGCAAATGCAATCATGCCTGTGCAGTATATGAAGCAAGCCAGACAACCAATTTGATTCAGGTTGGCATCAGAAGTATGGATGTTATCGAAACAACTGTTATGGATGAAGAGAAAACATATTTTGCTCACGAGATGGTGACTGATGAGTTTTGGATGGACAGCGCTATCGATCAAATGACAGATAATGTATTTATTACCATCGATTTAGATGCCTTTGACCCATCAATTATGCCGTCAACAGGCACACCAGAACCTGGAGGATTATTGTGGTATGAGACATTGGATTTCTTAAGAAAAGTATTCGAAGAAAAAAATGTGGTAGGATTTGATATTGTTGAATTATGCCCAGACCCAAAGGAGAAATCGTCTGATTTCTTGGCAGCCAAATTATACTATAAAATGTTAAGTTATAAATTCTTGGATGACAATGTGGAAGATGGTTACGAAAGTAACTTTAAAGAATCAGGATCGTCTGTAAATAAATTTTCTAAATTCGATGATGATGACGACAACTAAAGGACCTATTACCAATTTTATTGAAAAATACTATCTGCATTTCAATGCTGCAGCACTCGTAGATGCTGCCAAAGGCTATGAAGCACAGTTAGCAAAGGGCTCAAAAATGTTGGTGTCTTTAGCTGGAGCAATGAGTACGGCCGAAATTGGAAAAATTTTCGCTGAAATGATTCGTAGAGATAAAGTTCAGATCATCTCGTGTACAGGTGCCAATCTCGAAGAGGATATTATGAACTTGGTAGCACATTCACATTACAAAAGGGTGCCAAATTATCGCGATTTGACACCACAAGAAGAATGGGATTTGTTAGAACAAGGTTTAAACCGAGTGACAGATACTTGCATTCCAGAAGAAGAAGCCTTTAGACGTTTACAAAAACACATCTATAAAATATGGAAAGATGCTGAAATTAAGGGCGAACGCTTTTTTCCACATGAGTTTATGTACAAAATGTTATTGAGTGGTGTTCTTGAAGAGTACTACGAAATTGACATAAAAAATTCGTGGATGTATGCAGCAGCACAGAAAAATTTGCCTATAATTGTACCAGGATGGGAAGACAGTACCATGGGTAACATCTTCGCAAGCTACGTTCTTAAAGGTGAATTGAAAGCAAGTACCATGAAATCTGGAATCGAATACATGACATTTTTAGCCGATTGGTACACTGATAATTCTAAAAATGGCATCGGATTTTTCCAAATAGGAGGTGGTATTGCAGGTGATTTTCCAATCTGTGTAGTACCAATGTTGTACCAAGATATGGAACGAACTGACACACCTTTTTGGAGTTATTTTTGTCAAATAAGCGATTCGACCACAAGTTACGGGTCATATTCTGGAGCAGTGCCTAATGAGAAAATAACTTGGGGTAAATTAGATATAGACACACCAAAATTTATAATAGAAAGTGATGCTACCATCGTTGCACCACTTATTTTTGCCTACCTATTAGACATGTAATTATGAGTAACAAAAGAGATAATCTAAAACGCGTCATCGTCGATTTTAAGAAATTGACACCAGAAATTTTATCATTATTGGTCGAGAAATACCCTGACGGCTATGATGATGAAAACATCATCACCTTCAAAAACGCTAATAACGAAATTGTTGAAGCTGTAGAAGTGACCACCGATGATACAAAGTACTTGGTCAAAGTGAGCACCAAGCTGCAAGTGACCATGGAGAATTATGATGAAGATGATTATGAGGATTTTGACAGCGATGATCCAGAAGCAGTGCAAGACCCAGAAATTGGAGAAGATGACCCAGAAGTTGAAGTTGATGATGATATGGACTAAACAAAGCCTGAAATTTTGTTTTGTATGACCTATTTAACGATAGGCTCAATAATTTATAAGAAAAGTTGCCTCACAAGGGCAACTTTTTTATTTGATGATATTAATAAAATTCGATGCACTTAAAAAAAGTTATATAAAAGATGAAATCGAGTAAAAAAAATATCTTAACTTTAACTAAACTCACAACTTATGGCAACTCAATTTCACCTCGCATTACCTTGCATTAATGTCAACAAAACGAGAGCATTCTATACAGATGTTTTAGGAGCAACCATTGGACGCTCTGCTATTAAATGGGCAGACGTAAATTTATATAACAATCAAATCACCTTTACAGAGTGTGGCCCTTTTAAGTTTGATTGTAAGAGTTATTCTTTTAATGGCGACATTCTTCCGTCTTTTCACTTCGGGATTATTCTCAATAGGACTGAATGGGAGTCGATTTTGGATCGATTGAAAGCCAAGAATTATAAAATTGAATCACAGGTCAAGTTTTTAGAAAACAAGGTAGGTGAGCATCAATCCTTTTTTGTGAAAGACCCAAACGACTTCACGGTAGAGTTTAAATGTTTTACAAACGACAAGGAAATGTTTAAAAGCTAGTAGGCAAAGGTTGATTCCTTTTGGCAATTACCTCCCATGCAAAAAAAGTATAAACAACAAGATACTCTAAAGCTACAATCCAAAGGTTTTCAGTGTTGTCATTATTGGCGTAAGCTATATAGCTCAATATAATCACAAAAGACCATACCAAAGGAAATTTATAATTGGTAAACACAGACAATATCAAAAGAGTTGCTAAATACCAAGGATGAATGGTTGTAGAGGTAAAATAATAAATACTGGCAGCCAAAAGCATTGCTGTAATAAGTTGCTGAATCGTTTTATTGGTTTTAAAGAATGTAATCACCAAGGTTGCAATAATAACAATCAATGGTATAAACTTACCAATAATTGCAATTTCGTTATAACCAGTAATCGAGTAACCAACTGCTCTAGCAATGTAATACAAACTTGCATTGAATTCAAAATCATTAAACCATAGGGCAACTGTCTTGGAATAATTGATAATAAATTCTGATGAATAGAATGGTGCAAATAACAAAAGAGTAGTTAAACCAACAATACAATAGAAACCAACCAACTTAATGAACCCTTTTTTTTGATGCTTGAACGATTGAAAAAACAAAAGAAGGAATAACAAAGGAATCAATTTCACCGAAATAGATAATGCTAATACAACAGCAGCTAGTTTCCATCTTCCAGAATGAAGAAGGTATAAACTATATACTAAAAAGAAGATCATAATCCCTTCAAAATGCAAGCTTCCTGTGAGCTCGATAATGATAAACGGGTTTAACGCATACCAAAAAATCTTATGAACTGGCATATTGAATTTTTCCAATAGTTTTTTTCCGAAATAGAGCGTTCCAAAATCGGCTGCGATGATAAAAACTCGAAATACAATGGCAGAACCCAAAATACTATTTGCTGAAAATAAAGCTGCTATCGAAAAAATGAATTGTTTGATAGGTGGATAATTGGTATAGTGGCTTCCATTGAGTTCTCCCATTCCGTTATATAATTCCTGCGCTTGTGCTACAGGAAATTTTCCTGTATTGATAAATGATTCTGGTGTGTAGAGATATGGATTGAAGCCTTCAAGAATCATGCGACCATCCCAAATGAAACGATAGAAGTCTTGCGATAAATTTGGTAAGGCAAATAGAAAAACAACCCTAAATATGAAAGCTGTTGCAACCAAAAATTTATAATTGTCTTTGGTTGTTTGCACCAACTTATAAAACAAGAGGCACAAAGCCGAATAGAGTAAAAGGAGCTTGGTGTAATCGGTTCTGACCAAATCGTAAGCGAAGGCGATGTAAAACATAACACTCGCAAGTGCTAATAAAACGGGAATTTTATTGAGTTTTAAAAGTGTTGAGTTGAACATGGATGGTCTTATAATTTTGTGTTCAAGTTAAGAAGAATTTTGCTTTGAATAGCGTTAGCGGTTGAAATGGCATCCTAATAAAAGAGCTGCAATATTGCAGCTCTTTTATTAGATATAATGTAAAACGCGACTCATAACAAGGTTATGAGGAACGCCCTGTTAACTAAACTTTAGAAGTTAATGACTTAAAGAAAACATATCCAAAACCAATGAACAACATCAAGTGGAATGGAAACAATCCGAAATCACCTCCTTGGTCTCCAACGACAAAAGCACTATACATACCAAATGCAAAATATAACATCAAGGCACCTTCAACAATGACATTTAAAGAAATGTTCTTGCTTAAGTATTTATTGCCTTGCCAAGAATCTTTAAGAGTCTTGATATTAAACTTTGGCGTACGCACAAATTCACTTCGTTTTCCGATGTGTCCTTCTATAACTGCGATAGAGTTATGTAGTGAGAAGCCCATTGCTATTGAGAAAAACGTAAAAAACATACGAACGTAGTCAAAAAAGTTTTTGAATCCACTACCATAAATTTGTTTGTACATGATCCAGTAACACACAAAAAATATCATGGTGCTCATAACGAAAAAGCTCATAAAGTAGAAGTAATAACGTAAGTGAGCATATTCGTTTTTGATATAAAGCATTGGGATACTTAACACAGCGACAATGAAAATGTTCAAAAACATGGTGCTGTTAAGCAAATGCAATAAACCGTGTAATTTTGTCTTTGCAGAGATGTTTTCTGATTTTAGTACTCTCCACATCATTTTGCGGAAATTTTCGGCACCACCTTTGTTCCAACGGAATTGTTGTGAACGTGCAGCACTGATAACTACTGGCAATTCGGCAGGAGTTTCAACATCTTCTAAATATTTGAATTTCCAATTTTTTAATTGAGCTCTGTAGCTTAAATCTAAATCTTCGGTAAGTGTATCGCCTTCCCAGTTTCCAGCATCGATGATACAGGTTTTACGCCATACACCAGCTGTACCATTAAAATTGATAAAATGTCCTTTACTGTTGCGGCCTACTTGTTCTAAAGTAAAGTGAGCATCGAGTGCAAAGGCTTGAATTTTTGTAAGTGTAGAATAATTACGGTTAAGGTGTCCCCAACGCGTCTGTACAACACCTATTTGTTCATCCTTAAAATAAGGTATGGTTTTCTTTAACCAATTTGGTTTTGGTAAAAAGTCAGCATCAAAAATGGCAATGTACTCTCCTTTTGCAATTTTTAATCCTTCTTTTAATGCACCTGCTTTAAAGCCACTTCGGTCTGTACGGCAGATGTGGACAATGTCCAAGCCGGTTTTTCTTAATTTTTCTACATGCTCAAAAGTGGTTTGAACAGTTTCGTCGGTAGAATCGTCCAATACTTGAATTTCTAGCTTGTCTTTTGGATAATCGATGAGTGCAATGTTATCCAACAGGCGATCCATTACATACATTTCGTTGTAGACCGGAAGTTGAATAGTTACAAAGGGAATTTCTTCTGGATTAGAAAAGTCAAAAGTTTCTGAATTATCTTCAGAATCTTTAGAGGTCAGGTAATTGAACAATAAATTCAATTGAGCCAATGCATACATGAAAATCAGTACGATAGCCACAGTGTAAATAACAATAATAAGAGATTCTAAAATCATTTTTTAATACTATATTTAAAAATCCAACATAAGATTTTTGCGCCTGCAAATATACTACCTTTTATGGTTCCTGATACTTTTGATATGCCAATTCTTTTTTTGTACCTCACAGGCACTTCAATATACGATAAACACTGGCGTTTGGACTTTAACTGCATCTCAACTGTCCACCCATAAGTAGGGTCTTGCATCTTCAAGTCGAGTAATTTTTGATATTTTATGGCGCGAAAAGGTCCAAGATCGGTAAATTTTGCACCAAAAAATAAGCGCATTAAAGTGGTTGCCAGCCAGTTTCCAAAAATTTGTTGAGGCATCATGGCACCATCCTCACGTAGTTCTTTTACTCTTGCCCCAATGACCAAATCGATATCATTTTCAATAATTGGAGACACAATCTTTGTCAATTCTTCTGGATAATCACTGTAATCACCATCTAAAAACACGACAATATAAGGCTTTTTGACCTGATTTGCAATGTATTCCATCCCTTTAAGGCATGCATTACCATAGCCCATTTTGGGTTGAGTTAACACGGTTGCTCCTGCTTTTTTGGCAATTTCAGAGGTCTTATCTGTTGAATTGTTATCGACTACAATAACTTCATTGACAAACTTTGGAATTTCGTTGATGACGAGCGCAATCGAATCTTCCTCGTTATAGGCAGGGATAATTACTTTAATATTGGTCATTTAGTGCTTTAAAGAAAGTGCAAAAATACAATTGTTTTAGATATTATTTCTGATTCACTAAATCCATTAAATCAACATCATTACCTAATAAAATCTCATTTGGGTTAATGCGACCTTTCATGCTATCATTTTCTAATTTTAAAACACCTCTTGGGCAAACAGCACTACAAATTCCGCAGCCAACACAACTGCTACGTACAATGTTCTCACCTTTTTGAGCATAGGCTCTCACATCGATTCCCATTTCGCAATAGGTTGAGCAATTACCACATGAAATACACTGACCTCCATTAGTAGTAATTCTAAATTTAGAAAAAAGGCGTTGTTGCATTCCTAAAACTGCTGCCATTGGGCAACCAAAGCGACACCAAACTCTATTTCCGAAAATAGGATAAAAACCAGTACCTATAACACCAGAAAAGATTGAGCCAATATATAAGCCATAGGCTGAACGTAAGTTTGAAGATTTTATTAAGAAGATTTCATCAGTAGTTCCAGTAAAATGCATTGTAAATAAAGCAGCAATGACAACAAAAAAGCCAATGGCTCCATAACGTGCGTCTTTGACTAATTCATTTCTTTTAAAAATCATTATTAAAGCAAAAACCAATGTTAAAAATAGACCTATACTAATTAAAAAAACTGTTCTAGTTAACCAATATTTAGTTGGATCGTTACCTAAATATGAGTAAATAATTGCGATAGTCATTATAACAGAGAATACTAAAACAGTATGAATTAGCCAACGTTCTAATTTCCATGCTGATAATTTTTTACTACTTAATTGTCTGAATGAGTCTCCTGCTGTTTCGGCTAATGCTCCACAACCACAAACCCAAGAGCAATACCAACGTTTCCCATATTTGTAAGTTAATATTGGTGAAATAACAAAAATGGAAATCACACCAAATAGCAACATTAACAAACCTAAATTTCCAGAAGATAAAAATCCGTTAATTGACCAACTATCAAATAAATAATAATTTAAAGGCCACATGCTTTTTAAATCGTAGTAAGGTAAATTGTATTGAGGGCTTTCGTTTAAACGAGCCATAAACTCTGGAATCAAAAAGGCAAAACCCAATTGAAAAAACATAACTGAAGCTGTACGTAATTGCTCATATCGATTGTGTCGATATTTAAGCATAAATTTATACCCAAAAGCTAAAATGGCAACAGTGTACAAAGTTCCGTAAACAAACCATTGACTAGCTGGTCGACCACTTAACAATTGACTTAACGGATCAAACAAACTAATAACTCCTGTATTTGCTTCACCATTTGAACCTTGACCTAATAATTCAGCATAAAAATAAAGAACGATATAAAAGCCTGTTAATATAATTCCTGTTGCCCAAGCCAAAATGCCTTTTGATGAAATGGATTTAAACCAAACACCATCATTTTTGATGCCTTCCGTTTTTTTGAGATACGCATCTCGTGAAAAAATAACTGTACCAATAATAATTAATCCAAGCGACAAGGTCAAGAAGATTGCTTTGTTTGGGAAATCAACGTTTAGCAATGCTAAAATCATAATGAATAAACCAGCTACACCAAGAGTTACAGCTATTTTTTGAATCATGGATAAGTTTTGAGCATCTGGCTTTGCAAGAGACATACTATAATTTAATTTATTACTCATAGCTTATACAGTTTGCAATTGGTTTTTATATGTTGATAGTATTTCTCTTTCAAAATGTTTATAAAATTCTGGGTCGAAATTAGCTTCTACTAAATGTTGCATAACATAATCAACTGTTCGTTTTTCAGTTAACCATTTATCGAAGACTTCGTGACGCATTCTAATACCAAATGTATTAATGCCTAAAAACACATTGGTTTCAGAATGAAACTCAATGGTTATGCATTTGGTATCGTCATTATGTTTCCAGTGAAAATGTTGGTGACCTTCTTTTAGTTTGGCAAAAACCCAACCATAAGTTTGATACTCAATATCAAAAAACTTTGCCGAGTTAAACCAATGTCCTGGTTTGTATTCTAATTTGTTTCCACAAATGGTTTGTGCTAAAGTTTCTCCCATCATTCGTCCTGTATACCAAACCGCTTCAATAGGTCGTCTATTACCAATGACCTCACGTTGTTCTGCACAATCACCAATAGCAAATACATCTTTTATATTGGTTTCTAAATAGCGATTAACCAGAATACCACGATTGGTTTCAATGTCTGAATTTTTTAAGAAATCAATATTAGGGCTCACTCCAGCCGTTAAACCAACAAAATCACAAGGAATTTCTTCTCCTGTTTCTTCTATAATTACAGATTTAACTTTGCCGTTTTCATCAGAAATTATCTCTTTTAAGTTAGTTGATAAGCGCAAATCGATATGATGATTTTTAATATGACGATTTATCATTTCGCTTTCTCCTTTAGGCAAAACACCATTCCAAAAACTAGACTCCCTTACTAAAAATGTTACAGGAATATTTCGAGTGTTTAGCATTTCAGCAAGTTCAATACCTATCAATCCACCACCTACAATTACTGCTCGTTTACAAATTTTGTTATTTGGTGCATATACCTCAAGATTATCTAAATCTTGTTTATGATACAAACCCTGTACACCTTTTAAATCTTGTCCAGACCAGCCAAATTTATTCGATTTACTTCCTGTAGCAATAACTAATTTATCATATTGAAGTGAGTCATTATTTTCAAAATAAATAGTTTTACTTTTTGTTTCAATAGAAGACACAAAACCGAATTTTAAATCAATTCTATTCTTTTTCCAAAACCAATCTTCATAAGGCTTGGTGTGTTCAAACTTCATGTGTCCCATATACACATACATTAATGCAGTACGCGAAAAAAAGTGTTCAGTTTCGGCAGAAATAATCGTTATTTTTTTATCAGAAAGTTTTCTGATATGTCTTGCTGAAGTAACGCCGGAAATTCCGTTGCCAATAATGACGATGTGCTCCATGTGTTTTGGTTGTCGTTGAATGCTTTGTCGAAGGTTTTGTTAAAACCTTAATCAATTCAATTGTGTTTGTTTAAATTTAAGGATTAAATATTAGTTATGAGAACAATTTTTTTAATGTTAAGTACAATTGTATTGTTAGCTTCTTGTTCTATGACTGTTCCTAAATCTGAAAAAATTAATGGTGTAAGTTTTGTAGCTTCTGGTGATTCAATTTCAGATAAACATGTAAATCCTGTTGTTAAGCTTAATGCTAATTATGCATCCTTAATGCCATTTGGGTTTATTAGAGATTTAGCTCATCCAGAGATAA
Organism: Flavobacteriaceae bacterium UBA5534; assembly: GCA_002426015.1. Taxonomy (GTDB): domain Bacteria; phylum Bacteroidota; class Bacteroidia; order Flavobacteriales; family Flavobacteriaceae; genus Aquaticitalea. The sequence continues at coordinate 102,419 of DINS01000031.1, read as the reverse complement.
TATATAGTGGAAAAAGACAATGGTTTGGTGAAACTGAAGATGGAGTAAAGCAATATGCAAGTGCTTTAAATAAAAAAGGCATAAAGATTATGCTAAAACCTCAAATTTGGGTTTCACGAGGAGAGTTTACAGGTTTTATTAAAATGGGTTCTGAAGAAGATTGGCAAACTTTAGAACAAACGTATTCTAAATTTATATTAGAGTTTGCTAGAGTTGCTCAAGAAATGAATGCAGATGTTTTTTGTATCGGAACAGAGTTAGAAGGGTTTGTAGATGAGCGTCCTGAATATTGGCAACAATTAATTAAAGAAATAAAGACTATTTATAAAGGCAAATTAACTTATGCAGCAAATTGGAATGAGTTTAACAGAACTCCTTTTTGGAGTGAATTAGATTATATAGGTGTTGATGGTTATTTTCCTTTAAGTCAAGAACAAACACCAACATTAGCAGGAAGCAGGAAAGGGTGGCAAAAGCATAAAACACTATTAAAAAGTTTTTATGACACCTATAAAAAACCAATTTTGTTTACCGAATTTGGTTATAGAAGTATTGATTATGCAGGAGTAAAACCTTGGTTAGTTGATAGAGAAGATGGGAAAGTAAATCTTGAAGCACAATCTGTTTTAACGCAGTCTTTGTTTGATGAATTATGGGACGAAGAATGGTTTGCTGGTGGTTTTGTTTGGAAATGGTTTATCGATTACGAATCTGTTGGAGGAATAGAAAATAATCGATTTACGCCTCAAAACAAACCTGCTGAAGAAACCATAAGAAAACAGTATTCTAAATATTAAGCAATATACTTTTTGTAGTATTTGAAGATGTCTTCAGCAGAAGCACCAAACCATTTCTTAAAATAAATTGCTATAAAATGATACTGAAGTTTCCAAACGCCATGTTTTTCATAAAGTCTTGCAGACGAATATATTTTCTCTTGAATGACGACAAATTGTTTTCTAGCAAACAACTCGTTAATAAGGATGTTGTCTTCGTAAACAATATAGTTTTCATCAAAGCCACCTATATCGTTAAATAAATCTTTAGTTATAAATTGACTTTGATCTCCACCACGACAAGCTCTCCAACAAAACTTTGTTAACCAGCTTGCTAGCCTCAACCACCAATGATTACTGTCAAACTGCATTCTAAAACAACCAGCCAGATTCCCTTTATTAACTTCATTAATAATTAATTTGTCAAAATTTTTAGGAGGAAAAGAATCGGCATGAAGAAAATAAAGAATAGTTCCTGTGGCATGTTTTGCGCCAAGATTCATTTGTTTTGCTCGACCTTTTGATGAATTTAATAGAACTATGTCTGGTCGAGCGCAGTCGAGACCTTTTTTTTGAGATCTCTCGACTGCGCTCGAGATGACAGAGATTACTTTTTTAATAATTTGCTGTGAACTATCTGTACTGCCACCATCAACAACTAGTATTTCAGAAATGTTTTTAGATGATGAGTTATCAAACAAATGCTCAAGCAATTTGCCAATGTTATTTTCTTCGTTAAAAACAGGAATAACAATACTTATCATGTAAATTTATACGTAAAAACTGGGTTTTTAGTTTTGCTCGTTCAAACTCCAATCATAATTGATATAATTGATTTTTGCATTAGGAAATATGTTTATATCAGAATATTGCTTGATATAGTCAATCACAGGGCCATTTTCAGTAAAGTCGCTTTTATACCATTTAAAAATTTCTGAAATTTTCACTTCATCTTTTTCTAGCTTGTTTTTTGAATCATTATTGATAAACTCACGAGTGGCACGTTCCATCAATTCTTGTACATTGTTTGTAGTGTATGCAGTATTCAACAATTTTGGACAAGAAAACGAAGCACAATTAATTGCAAAATGGATTTTTGGTTCGTTCATTTTACGTAAAATACCATTCTCAATATCAGCTAAAGAATAGTCTTCTTTACCGATTTTTATTCGGTTCTTCAGCCAAGGATTGTTAATGTCCTTAATGCTTTTTGTTGGATAATTATCTGCAATTAGTTTGATAGTATTAGCATTATAAACATTAATAAAGTAAGCTAATTGCTCATTTAATGTCCAGCTTTCTGAAGGGATTTGAGTTGCTAAATAATTAACGTAATCATTAAGCAATTGAATATCTTTTTTAAAGCCTTTATAATTAACATCGCCATTATCTGCAACGTATTTTTTTAGTAAATTATCCCAAGCAGAATGATCAACTTTAGGCTCGTCAATTTGTTTATCTATTTGAATATCTTCAGCAGTAACATCAACTGTTACATTGTCCATACTAGTGTTATGTTCATCAGCAGCGCTATCTTCTTTTTCAACGCTTTCTTTTGAATCTTCTGGTGCTTCTTTAATTGGTAGTCCTTTAGCAGAAAAACAACTTGTTAGTGATACAAATGCAATAATAATTAAGGCTTTAAACTTCATTTTTTAGTTTTATTGGATACAATTCCTGTTCTATAAAATCTTTAGGAAACTGTTCATCTCCTTTAAAGCCAAGTTCAATATCTCTTCCATCATGTGGAATATGATTGGTCTTAAAAATGTAATCCCAAAGACTTAAAGTTAGTCCGTAATTAACGCCATACCTTACGTGTTTTGGTAATTCTTTAGCATGATGCCAAATGTGCATTTTAGGATTGTTGAATACATATTTTAAAAAACCATAATCCCAACCCAAATTAGCGTGGTTTAAATGCCCTACAATAATGGCAAAGAAATAAACAATAGCAACATCCTGCGCATCAAAACCTCCAATAATTGCTATTGGAATATATAATAGTGATTTATATACGATTGGTTCCATCCAATGGTAGCGTAAGTGTGCAGCAAAGCCCATTTCTTTTACACTATGATGTACTTTATGAAAATTCCATAACCAAGGCACACGATGTAATAATCGATGTGTGTTCCATTGCACAAAATCACTAATGATAAAAAAGATAAATAAACCTAAAGCTTTAGGCATATTATCTACATCAAACAATTGAAGGTTTGAAATATTTAAACCTGCTATTGAGAGGATATCATTAAAAAACTCGGCCGCAGTATTTGATAAGGCAATAAGGATGATTAAATTCAGTAGAAAGAAATTGAAAAACATATAAAAGGTGTCTAACCAAAAATCTTTTCTAAAAATAGATTGGTTTTTACGCCATGGGAATGCAATTTCTAACAGCCAAACTACTATTGAAATAGTGATTAATCCATAAAAATAATTATCCCAATGATTAATTGAAATAAGCTCATGTTTGAGGTAATTCCAATAACCTGAATAAGAATTTTTTATGATGTCTATATATTTCTCCAATTGATTAAAAATTTAATACAACAATTATTGTCTAGCAACATCCTCCACCATCATAGTGATAAGTAGATTCACTTATAAAAATATCGTTCCTATTTAAATTTGCCAATGCATTTGCTGTTTTATCACAAATTGCTATTGGTTGATTTTTTAATAAAACATGACCAGCTTTATCATCAAAATAATCTTCTGTTCCATAATAAATAGCAGCTTTTCCTGTAAAGATACAAGGTCCATCACTTGGCATTGGATCTTTTATAGCAGCTACTTCAATAGATTCTATATAGATTAGTTCATCAGTAGGATAATGCACTGGATCTAAAATTCGATATGGTTTACGAGCTCTAATTTCTATGGTTCCAAAACCAGCATCTGTAAGCATTTTTACATATTCTGCAATTGGTAAACTTCCGCTTAAACATAAAGCACGAAGTCTGTCGTCATTACGAAGTGTGTCATTCATAGGTTGCTCACAAGTTGGATCGCTCATTACCAATCTTCCGTGTGGTTTAAGCACACGATACATTTCGGCTATGGCTTGTTTTAAATCGTCTGCTTTAAAAATATTAAATAAACAGTTTTGAGCTGCAACATCAATACAATTATCTTCAACAGGAAGATTCATAGCATCACCTTTTTTAAGGTCTACAAAATCACTTTTAAACCAAGGGTTTTGCGCTTCGGCTTCAATGAAGTTTTTACGAGAAGCTTCTAACATTTCATCTACAACATCTACACCAATAACACCACCTTTTTGACGATTAAAATATGAGAATTGCAATAATTCCATTCCGCCACCAACACCAACATATAGCATTTTAGGATTGTTGGTTAAATCTCGAGCATGAACTGTGCTTCCGCAACCATAATTCATTTCTTGCATGATGCGAGGAATTTTTAATCCTGGTAATTCCCAAATTGGGTTGGTTGTGCAGCATAATCCAACATCTGGAGTTAAGGCTGCTTCTTTGTATACGTCGTGTGTGGTTTCTAAATAACTCATAGTTTAAGGATTCAGTATTCAGTATTCAGTCTACAGTGCCTTATTAAATTTTATAACTGCCTACTGAAGACTGCTAACTGCCTACTTTTTTATAATGTTTTAATTAATTCTTTAAATAATGTAATCATATTTGGTTCAGCTTTTCCTGCCATAGCGATGATATCAGCTATGTCAACAGGTTTTAGATTACTTGGGTCGCACTCATCAGTAATAACTGACACAGCTGCTGCTTTTAATTTTAAATGATTAGCAACTATAATTTCTGGAACAGTACTCATTCCAACAGCATCAGCACCAATGGTTTTAAGCATTCTGTATTCAGCTCTAGTTTCTAATTGTGGACCAACAACGCTTGCATATACACCTTCATGAAGTGTAATGCCTTTGTTTTTAGCTATAGCTTTAAATTTTGAATTGATTTCTGCATTATAAGGCGCGCTCATATCTGTAAAACGTTCACCTAAATGCTCAACACCTTTAAATGCTAAAGGAGAACTACCTTGAAGATTTATGTGATCATCGATAAGCATTAATTCACCTTTTTTAAAGTTAAGATTAACTGCTCCTGCAGCATTAGAAACTAATAAGGTATGAATGCCTAGCTTTTCCATTATACGAACAGGATACGTAACATCTTGTAATGTATAACCTTCGTAAATATGAAAACGACCTTGCATAACAATAACTTTTTTTCCTTCTAAAACGCCATAAATTAATTTGCCTTTATGAAACTCAACAGTTGCAGTTGGGAAGTTTGGAATATGGTTATAGCTAACTTCGTGTAAAATTTCAATCTCGTGTGTAAGTTGTCCAAGTCCAGTGCCAAGAATAATGCCTATTTCTGGTGAATCGAAACCTTTACCTTGTAAATATTCTGTGGTTTCTACGATTGATTTAATCATATATTTTTATAAAATTTCTTTAGTTGTTCGTAATGTTTCATATCCTCAAAGGTATCAATATCATTTAATTCTTTAAGCATAGAAATTGTGCTATCTTTTAAATCTGATAATGTATTTTCTAAAACAGTTGAGGTTCCCCATTCTTTGTTTTTAAAGACTTTTGAATGCATATTTTTCATGCCTAACAAATAATAACCTCCATCTTTGGCTGGACCAATAACTGTGTCATTTTCATTCAAAAAATCAAACGCTTCATTTACATCATCTGATGATAAGTCTAATAAATCGCTGCCAATAATAATTACTTTTTCATAACCCAACTCGAATAATTCAGTAAACGCATTTTCCATACGTTCGCCTAAATCATTGCCTTGTTGCAGTTTTTTGTTGAATATAGTAGCGTCCCAAACATCCTCGCGTTTAATGCTTTCGGAATAAAATACGTATTTATCAGCCTTAACTTTTTCTGATAATTTTGCTGTATGTTGTAGCAAATACTTGTAGATCTCTAAAGCTGATTCATCTCCAATACTGGCTGCTAAACGTGTTTTACATTTGCCCAATTCTGGGTTGCGAGTAAAAATAATAAGCGCTTTTTTAGACGTTGGGAAATGGAAGTCTTTTGCCATTTCGTTGTCACTATTAGTATTGTTTGTGGAAAGTATGCCCATTTAATACACTTTATTTCCTTTTAAAAGCCATTTACTCCATTCTTTGGAAAAAGCATGAATGTTATCAGTCTCTTTTCCTTCGGAATTATAAATCTTAAAATTATTATTTTTCCATTCAAATATGCCTCCATAAAGGTTAAAAACATTATTGTAACCTGCTTTTTTGAGTCTGTTTGCGATGGTTTCTGAACGAATTCCTAACGAGCAGTACACTACTATAGTTTCATTTTTATTTGATAGTTTATTTTTAATTAAGTCAATCTGAAAACTATTATAACCAACAAAAATGGCTTTTTTTATATGACTTACATTATATTCTTCAAGTTCTCGTGCATCAAGAATAATGGCTTTTGTTTTTGGCATTGCCAGCTCTTGGACTGTAATGTAAGGTATACCTTTAGTGTTCTGAATAGTTAATAATTCTGAAAGAGTTTCTTGAGAAAAACCAACAATTGAAAGAAGTGTAAAAATAAGAAATAGAACTTGCTTCATAATCATGCAACTGATCCTTGACAACTACTTCCTGCTCCAGCAGTACAACCATAACAATGTTGTGAAATAACAATGTTTCTACCTTCTAAAAGTTCTTCATTATATTCAGATATGTGTTTAGCCTTACTGTTTACAGGTAAGTTAAGCATCTGATTAAAATCACAATCGTATAAATACCCATCCCAACTTACCGAAAGTGTATTGGTGCACATCACATTTGCAACAGCAGCTGGATTGTATGCTTCAACCAGCGAATACATGTAGTCTTCATAATTTTCCGAAGCAATTAAATAATCTAAAAATCGGCTAATAGGTAAATTGGTAATGGCAAACAGATTATGAAACTGAATTCCAAAATCATCGATTAAGGCTTTTTTGAATTCTTTTTCTAAACTTGCTTGATTTCCAGGTAAAAATGCACCTGAAGGATTATACACTAAATCTAAACGTAAATCACTATTTGGTATACCATAACCAATGGCATTTAAGTCTTGAAGCGCTTTTATAGATTTATCAAAAACTCCATCACCACGTTGCTTATCTGTCTTGCCTTTAGTCCAATGTGGCATTGAGCTTACAATATGTACATTATGACTTTTGAAAAACTCTGGTAAATCGTGATATTTTTTATTAGCTCGTATAATGGTTAGGTTTGAGCGAACAATAAAATCTTTAATACCAGCTTTTGAAGCTTCATCAACAAACCAACGAAAATCTGGATTCATTTCTGGGGCTCCACCAGTTAAATCTAGCGTGTGAGCTCCAGTATTTTTAATGACTTCGAGACATTGTTTCATGGTTTCTCTGGTCATAATTTCTTTTCTGTCTGGACCAGCATCTACATGGCAATGCTCACAAACTTGATTACACATATAGCCAACATTAATCTGAAGTATTTCTAATTTCTTTGCTTTTAAAGGAAATTGGTTAGTTTCAGAAATCTTGTCTTTAAATTTTGGTAAATCGCCACTTTGAAAAATACCATTCGATAAAATTTCAACTTGCCTTTTGCTGTTTGCTAATTCGCTTTCGCGTTTATGTAGGGATTTAATCATTTATAAGTTTAAGATTTATCGTTTGTTGAAGCTCTATTTTTATTGCTTCGAGCTTAATTACATTTCTAATTTGTTGACCTTATTCATCATTTGCACACCATGTACTAATGATGCGCCTCCTCGTATTGCTGCAGCAACGTGCAAGGCTTCCATCATTTCTTCTTTTGTAATGCCACGTTGAAGTCCATCACCAGTATAAGCATCAATACAATATGGACATTGAATGGTGTGAGCCACCGCTAATGCTATCAAAGATTTTTCTCTTTCTGATAAATTACCTTCTTTAAAAACAGAATTATAATAGTCAAAAAATTTAGCTCCTAATTCTTCATTCCAATCTGATATTTTACCAAATTTCTTAAGATCAGCTGGGTCGTAATATGTTTTTTGCATAGTAATTATGAATAGTTTGTTAGTATTCTTACGAAAAAATCGAAGATACAGTTTTCTGTCGTTTCTCAGAGTAAATGATTACATAAAGGAGGGCAAATAATTATAAAACCAAAAAACCCGAACAATTTGTTCGGGTTTTTAAAGTGGTACCTCCAGGAATCGAACCAGGGACACAAGGATTTTCAGTCCTTTGCTCTACCAACTGAGCTAAGGTACCATTCGCTCAAATGAGGTTGCAAATATATATTCATTTTTATTATTCACAAAAATAAAATATATAAAAATTGCTTTTGTAAATTTACAACTTTTAATTTACACATGAACTTAATCATAGATGTTGGTAATACGTTAGTCAAATTTGCTGTTTTTGAACAAGATAGAATAGTTGAGAAACATGCTATAACTAGTGAAGGTTTTTTGAATTTTTTTAAAACAATTATCAAAAAGCATAGAAACATTGATAAATGTATTGTCTCATCAGTAGCAAAACTAATGACCGACGATGTTGGTTATGTCCAGAAAAAGTTAAATACCCTAATTTTAAATTCAGAAACCAAACTTCCTTTCAAAAATTTATATAAAACCCCAAAAACACTTGGAGTTGATAGAATTGCTTTAGTTTGTGCGTCGGTTGAACAATTTCCTGATAAGAATGTATTGATAATCGATGCGGGTACTTGTATTACTTACGATTTTATTAATACTAAAAACGAGTATCTTGGAGGTGCGATTTCACCTGGAATACGTCTTCGTTACCAATCGTTACATAATTTAACAGCCAATCTTCCGTTATTAGAAACCGAAATGCCAGAAAACAGCATTGGAAATTCGACGGCCTCCTCAATTCATTCTGGAGTGGTTTTTGGGATTTTAAAAGAAATTGATGGTGTTATTGAAGATTATCAAGAAAAATATTCAGATTTAACAGTTATTTTAACAGGTGGTGACGCTTATTTCTTGTCAAAACAATTAAAAAATAGCATATTTGCCAACTCAAATTTTCTTTTAGAAGGTTTAAATTTTATTTTAGAATATAATTCACACTAATGATAAAAAAACTTGTAATAGTTTTATTAGCTGCATTTGCATTGCAAGCGCAAGCACAAGAAGGAACAGCTTCTCCATACTCATTCTACGGAATAGGAAGCTTAAAATTTAAAGGAACAGTCGAAAACAGAAGCATGGGAGGGCTTAGTATTTACAATGACAGTATTCATGTGAATTTAAGAAACCCAGCTGGATATGCTGGAAACAATATAAAATTTTATAATAACGAAAGCAGACCGGTAAAATTTGCTATAGGTGGAAGTTATAGTAACATAAACCTTAAAAGCGATGCTGGTAGCGAAAAAGCAAATACCACAACCTTTGATTATTTAGCATTGTCGGTACCAATGGGTAAATTTGGGTTAGGGTTTGGCCTTTTGCCTTACACGTCAGTTGGTTACAAATTGGAATCTCAAAACGCCAACAACGATGTAACTAATAGATATAAGGGAGAAGGAGGAGTCAACAAAGCATTTTTAGGGCTTGGTTACCAAATCACAGAGGAATTAAGTATTGGTGTTGAGGCGAGTTATAATTTTGGAAACGTAAAAAACAGCTCGATTGCATTCTTATATGATGATGAAGGTAATCTGGTGCAATATCAATCACGCGAAAATAATAGGTCGGATTTAAGCGGATTAAATTTCAATTTTGGTCTGTCATATAAGACAATGCTCAATGACAAATTGGAATTGATGTCAGGACTAACGTATGCACCAGAGAGTAACTTAACTTCCAATAACACACGATCGTTTTCAACCATTCTTGTCGAGCCAATAAGCGGGGCAGAATTTGTGATTAACACCATTGACGCAGATTTAGAAGCAAATAATTTAAAGACCACAGAGCTTTCACTTCCTTCTCGTTTTTCATTAGGAGTTGGTATTGGTCAGCCAAGAAAATGGTTTGCAGGTGTTGAATACACTACTCAAAACACCAGTAAATTTTCTAATCCAATTTTCAGTATAGATAATGCAACATTTGTAAATGCCTCTTCAGTGTCGTTGGGTGGTTTTTATATTCCAGATTATAATGCTTTTACAGGATACTGGAAACGTGTGGTTTACAGAGCTGGAATGCACTTTGAGAACACTGGATTAGAAATAAATAATGAAACCATTAATGAGTTTGGCATGTCTTTTGGAGTTGGGTTACCAGTTGGAGGTCTATTTTCTAATGGAAATATTGGATTTGAATTTGGTAAACGAGGAACAACGAACCAAAATTTAATACAAGAGAACTTTATAAACCTACAAATTGGTTTATCTTTGAACGATAGATGGTTCCAAAAACGAAAATATAATTAACCGTATAATAATACAACGATGAAAACGAGAATTACTTTAGTATTTGCAGCCCTTTTGCTAGGTTTTAATATGAGCTTTGCACAACAAGACGAAGAGTGCATGACTAACTTAACCATTTTTACCGATTACTATAAAAGTAAAAAGTATGATGAGGCTTATAGTCCATGGATGAAAGTTCGTAATAAATGCCCAAAATTCAACAGAGCCATCTATGCTTATGGGAAAAACATATTAAACCATAAAATTGAAAATTCAACAGGCGCTGAAAAAGTGGGTTACATTAACGACTTAATGAAGCTTTGGGACGAGTCTGTTGTTCATTTCCCTTCAAATTACACAGCTGGAGAAGTGCTTCAAGATAAAGCAGAGTTGATGTACGATTATAAAAAGGAATTGGGCTTAAATGATAAGCAAATCTATGATGCTTTTGATAAATTATATAAAACTGCTCCAGAAGCGTTTACAAGCCCTAGAGGATTATATATTTATTTTTCAACTATTGTAGATATGCACACTGCTGGTCAAGTACCTGTTCAAGATGTATTCAACAAATATGATGATGTCAGTGAAAAAATTGAGAAAGAAGTGGAAAACTATACTGAAAAGTTAAACCCTTTAGTTGAAAAAGAAGAGGCTGGAACTTTGACTGGTAAAGAACCACAATACAAAGCACAATACGAAAGCTATTTAGAAAATTACGATAAAATTTCAGGCAGTATTGATAGCAAATTAGGTCAATTGGCTAATTGCGAAAACTTGATTCCATTATATAAAAAGGATTTTGAACAAAACAAAAATAATGCAGTTTGGTTGCAACGTGCAGTAAACAGAATGTATAACAAAGAGTGTACTGACGATCCTTTATATATTGAATTGGTAAAAGCATATGATTTGGCTGCGCCTTCTGCCGATACAAAATACTTCGTTGCAAGTTTATTGTTCAAGGAAGGAAAAACCAAAGAGGCTAACGATTATTTAGACCAAGCCTATAATTTAGAAAAAGATCCTTTAAAGAAAGCGAAAAGAGCTTATGATATTGGTAAAAGCATGCAGAAAAAAGGAAACTATTCTGGAGCGAGAAGCTATTATAGAAAAGCATTGGAGTTAAGTCCATCAATGGGTAAAGCTTATACAGCAATTGCCATTATGTATGGTAATAGTGCCAACGATTGTGGAAAAGATATTTTTCATAAAAGAGCTGTGTACTGGTTAGCTGCAGCTGAAGCTCGTAAAGCAGCTAGAGTAGATGCCAACCTTGCATCGTATGCTAACGGTTTGGCTGAAAGTTATGAAGCTAAAGCACCTACCAAGAGTATGATTTTTACCGAAGGTAATGCAGGTCAAACTATCAATATCGGTTGTTGGATCAATGCAAGTGTGACAGTGCCAAAATTGTAAATGAAAGTTAAAGATTCATATAAACTATTAAACATAGTCATAGCCTTTGCTGTGACTATGTTTTTTTCATGTAAAAACAATTACGATGAAGTTCAGCAAATAGGTGTTTTACAGAACGAACCTATTGGAGTAGCTGATACTATCAATTTAAAATATACCGATTCGGGTAAAATAAAAGCTGATTTGGTAAGTACCAAAATGCTCGATTACTCCAATCGAGATTTTGAGTTTACAGAGTTTCCTCAAGGGATTAAACTAACGTTGTTTGCAGATAACAACAAAAAAAGTGTCATCACTTCTGACTATGCAATTTCTTATTCCGAAACTGATTTAATAGACCTTCGTGGCAATGTGGTGATTGTAACCCAAGAGCTGGACACCTTATTTGCCGAGCAACTTTATTTTGATCAAAAAAAAGAATGGATTTTTACAAACAGACCCATACGGTTTGTGTCTCCCGAAAAAATCATGAGTGCCAATGCGTATGATTCTAACAAGGATATTAATGTATATGGCTTAAGCGAAATTACTGGAATCGTTTATTTAGATTAATAATTAGCTATCTTTGTGCCTTAAATAACTTTTATAATACTACGATGCTTCAAAAATTTATTCAGTACGCCTATCTATTTGTTGCTGTTTTTTTTGGTTACGAAACTTACAGAAATTGGAATTTAGACAGAAACAAGGCCTATATGCTTTTGTTTTTTGCTTTAGTGGCTGTGTTTATGTATTTTTTCAAAAAACATTTCATCAAAAAAATGAAAAACAGGCAATAAGCTATGGACGCCAATGTTTTCATCATTATTTTATCACTCATCTTATCAGCTTTTTTTTCAGGGATGGAAATAGCCTATGTGTCCTCTAATAAGATACATATCGAAATTGAAAAAAAACAAAACGATTTACTTGCCAAAATTTTAACAAAGCTAACTGCAAAACCATCAAAATTTATTGCAACTATGCTTATTGGTAATAATATAGCGTTAGTTGTTTATGGGTTTTTAATGGGAGATTTGTTGGTCAATTGGTTTCAAACCTTGGTTGTCGATTATCCTTTTTTGCATTATTTATTGACCGATTTAAGCCTACTATCTCAAACGATTATTTCGACGTTGATCATTTTGATTACTGCCGAATTTTTACCAAAAGTGTTTTTTCAAATTTATGCCAATACATTGCTAAAGCTATTGGCCATACCAGCTTATGTATTTTATCTCCTATTTTGGTATGTGTCCGATTTTGTGATTTGGATATCCAATATGGTCATCAAATATATTTTTAAATCAGAAGGAGACGATGTGCAATTGGTAATGACCAAAGTCGAGTTGGGAAATTATATCAGTGAGCAGATGGAATCGGTTGAAGAGCACGATGAGGTAGATAGCGAAATACAGATTTTTCAAAATGCTTTGGAATTTTCTGAAGTCAAGGCACGTGAAGTGATGATACCTCGTACCGAAATCATCGCTGTCGATATCAATGATTCCATTAAAAACTTGAACGCCTTGTTTACATCATCTGGTTTGTCGAAAATATTAGTGTATAAAGATACCATTGATGATATTATCGGTTATGTGCATTCTTTTGATTTGTTCAAAAAACCAAAAACCATTAAGTCTGTGGTAATGTCAGTTGAGTTTGTACCAGAAACCATGCTTGTTAAAGACGTTTTAAATGTATTGACCAAGAAAAGAAAAAGTATCTCGATAGTGATTGATGAATACGGTGGAACATCAGGGATCATGACCGTTGAAGATATCATTGAGGAACTGGTTGGAGAAATTGAAGACGAACACGATACAGTAGAGTTGATTGAAAAGAAAATAGATGATAACAACTACACATTTTCAGCCCGTTTAGAGGTCGATTACATCAATGAAGCCTATAAGTTGAACCTTCCGGAAGATGAAAACTATGAAACATTAGGAGGGTTGATTGTTAATGAAACCGAAGAGATTCCTCAAGTTAACGATCAGGTCATCATTGAAAATTTCCTATTTACGATATTGGAAGTTTCTACCACCAAAATCGATTTGGTGTCCTTAAGAATTATGGGAGAAGATTGATTTTCCGTTTCAACTTTTAAGTTCTAAAATTTCACAATTCGATTTAATAGAACGCTTTACAACTCCATACTTTGCCACTTGACAGTGTCCTTGACAAAAAAACAATATTCTACTTTCATTATTTAAATGAAATTGGTATTTTCGCGCACTTATATTTTAATAAACGTATACAACAAAATGGCAGTTTTAAATAAAATTAGACAACGATCACTATTTTTAATACTTATTATCGCATTGGCGTTATTCTCATTTGTATTATCTGACTTGTTCAAAAATAGTAGTGCATTCGGAAATTCTCAAGATACCGTTGCAACTATCAATGGCGAAGACATCAATCGTGAAGATTTTATGAATAAGGTTGAACTGGCGCAACGCCAAATGGGACCTAACGGAACATCTACACAAGCAATGAACAGAGTTTGGGATTTAGAACTTCGCAAATTAATCATGAATACTCAATTTGAAGAGTTAGGGTTAACCGTTGAGAAAGACCAAATGAGAGATTTGTTAAAAAATAACTTTTCAAGCTTTCCAGAGTTCAGTAACGAAGCAGGTGTGTTTGATGAAAACAAACTAAACGAATTTATTGCCAACTTAAAAGAAACTGCTCCAAACCCAGTATTACTTGGAGGAAGAGCTCAAATCAATTATAACGATTGGGTAGATAACGAACAATCAATTGCTATTGGTGCACAGGAACAGGCTTATTATAATATGATCAAAGCTGGTGTTACCAGTACACTTGGCGAAGCTAAAGTAGAGTACATATTAGAAAATGAAACGGTCGATTTAAAATTTGTACAGGTTCCTTTTACTTCAATTTCAGACAGTATTGTTACTGTTACCAAATCTGATATTTCAGATTATATCAAGAAAAATGAAAAGAAGTTCAAAACGGAAGCGACAAGAGATATCTCTTTTGTTGAGTTTAAAGAAGTAGCTTCAGAAGAGGATGAAGAAGCTGTAAAAAATAGTGTGTTGGCTTTATTGAACAATAAAGTAGAATACAATGAAGCGTCTAAATTAACAGACACTGTTATTGGTTTCCGTGAAACTACGAATGTAGAAGAGTTTATCAATACATATTCTGATATAAAGTACAATGACAATTTTGTTGCCAAAAACACATTGCCAGCAACAGTTCAAGATAGCATTTTCAACTTGTCGGTTGGTCAATACTATGGACCATACAAAGACAACGAAATGTATAAAATCACTAAAGTTGTTGCCGAAAAGACTATTCCAGACTCTGTAAAAGTAAGACACATTTTAATTCCATTTGCTGGAGCCCAAAGTGCCCAACCAGATGTCACTAAAACTGAAGAGCAAGCTAAAAAAACAGCAGATAGTGTATTGGCAGTTGTAAAAGCTAACAAATCTAAATTTCCTGAATTGGTAACTGCATTATCATCTGACCAAGGTAGTGTTGAAAAAGGTGGTGAATATGATTATCATCCATATAACACAATGGTTCCAGAATTCAATGACTTTGAATTTGAAGGAAAGACAGGTGATATGGGAGTTGTAAAAACAGCTTTTGGATTTCATGTTATTGAAATTTTAGGACAAAAAGAAAAAAGCAGAATTTTAAAATTAGCAACATTAGCTCAAAAAATTGAACCTTCAGAGAAAACAATTGACCAAGTGTTCAATGCAGCTTCTAAATTTGAAATCGCAATTAAAGACAAAGATTTTCAAGAAGTAGCAAAAGCTAATAATTATGAAGTAAAACCAGTCAATGGAATAAAAGAATTGGAAGAGAATGTTCCTGGTCTTGGCAGTCAACGTGCTATTGTTCGTTGGGCATTTGAGGATGGGACTGATGTAGGTGATTTTAAACGTTTCTCGATTCCAAGTGGAGGCTATGTCATTGCGCAAGTAACTGCAGCCGGTAAAAAGGGTTTAATGAGTGTTGAAGCTGCATCTCCAATTGCAAAGCCAGAAATCATCAAAGAGAAAAAGGCAAAAATGATCAGAGAAAAAATTGCTGGAAAATCTATGGATGACATTGCAAAAAGTCAAAATGTAGCTATACAAAATGCTTCTGGAGTTACAATGAAAAATCCAACATTGTCAGGCGCAGGATTAGAGCCAATGGTTGTAGGAACTGCATTTGGGATGAAAGTTGGTCAAAAATCAAAACTGATTGATGGTAAAAATGGTATTTATATGGTAGAAGTGACCAATAAAAACGAAGCACCTAAATTAGATAACTACCAGGCAGTCGCAAACAGACTTTCAGCCGCAAGAGTAAATGCAGCTCAAGGTAAAGTTTATAATGCACTAAAAGAAACAGCAGATATTGAAGATAATAGAGCTAAATTCTATTAATCTGAAAAATAATAAATAAGATAAAAAAGGCTTCATACACTATGAAGCCTTTTTTTATGCTATAACACCATTTGGCCAAAGGGGATAATAGTCTCGAAACCTTTAGTTTTGAAATAATTTAAGGGAGATTCTTTAGAGGCAACCAAAACGAAATCGCCTCCCCAAGCACCAAGGCTTTTGATACTGCCATTAAAGTCGCTAAAAAGCTGCTCTTTGATAGGTTTTAGTTGTATGATGTTTGAAATGATTTCTTCATGCCGATTGATGAGCGTTTGAAATTCATCCAGATGTTGGCAAGCAATCATTTGTTTGGTAATCTTGTTTACGGCTAAAATTTCATCAGACACATTGGATGAGTTTTCTTTGTATTGAGTAATGCCTTCTCTGCTGTCCTGTTTTTTGTTTAAATAAACAAAATATAGATGCTCTTCAAATACAGGTTTAAAATTTATTTCAGTTGTAATTCTATATTCATCTTCCAACTGATAGGTAATTGGATGGTTGTGGTCTGCACAAGCAATATCGTAACCGCTTCCTCCAAAAGTAAGTGCTAACAATTTGTAGGCGTCCACATTTGCCCAATTAGCAATATTATTAATTAGAGTAGAAGATGAGCCAAGTCCCCAATTTTTTGGAAAATCGAGCTTTGTAGTGACTTCAAATCCGCTTTTGGGATTTAAAAAGCCTGGATTTAGTTGTTGAGCAGCATTTAAAATTTGAATTAACTTGTTAGAAATATCATCATGTGTTGTATTTAAACCTTTTGAAATTTCATCTAAAGAAAGCTCATTTTCAAACCAAATATCATTGTTACAATCAATGCTTTTCCAAAGTAATTTTGATAATTTAATTGGATTTACTGTAAGAGACTGGCCATAAGTTGTAGGCAGAGCAAGTGATAATGCGCCATCAAGAACAAGATATTCTCCTGTGATCAATAATTTTCCGTTGCTGTAGTAGGTTTTCAATTTAGCTTTTTATTTCTTAACTTATTTATAGCCTCAACAACAGCATGGTGTGTCACGACATTGGTTTTAAAGTGATCTACAAGAATTATTTTCTCGTTATCTGTGGCTTCAAACTGATTAAGAATGTTCATTAAATGCATTTTCATATGTCCTTCTTGTATTCCTGTAGTTGTAAGTGAGCGTAATGCTGCAAAATTTTGAGCCAATCCAGCAACAGCTACAATTTTCATTAATTCTTTTGCTGAAGGCTTGTGAAGCATTTCTAAAGATAATTTTACTAAAGGATGCAAATTGGTTAATCCGCCAACAGTACCTAGTGCTAAAGGAATCTCAATCCAAAAGGTGAAGATTCCATTTTCAATTTTAGCATGTGTTAAACTTGAATATCTTCCATTTCTTGAAGCGTAAGCATGAACTCCAGCTTCAACAGCTCTAAAATCATTTCCTGTAGCTAACACAACAGCATCTATACCATTCATGATGCCTTTGTTATGAGTAACAGCTCTATAAGGCTCAACTTCTGCTATATTTACAGCTTGTAAAAATTTAGTAGCAAACTCTTCTGATGATACTTTTTTGTCATCACTTAACTCTTCAATCTTACAACTCACTTCTGCTCTTACTAAACAATTTGGCACGTAGTTAGATAAAATACTCATCACAATTTGAATATTTTTTTCTTCTGAAGTGAATAATTCAAAATGATGAGCTTCAGATTTAAAAGTTTTGGCAAATTGCTCTAAACACGAATTAATGAAATTAGCTCCCATTGCATCCAACGTTTCGAATGTTGCATGTAATTGATAATAGCCTTTAATATCTTTTGTTTTATCTCGTAATTCAATATCTAAAATTCCACCTCCACGTTTTTGCATGTTTTTTGTGAGAGATTCGGTATCTGCAATAAGTTTTGATTTTACACTGTCAAAATATTTTTTAAGCGTTTCTGTCTTTCCATTATAAATAAAATGTACTTGACCTATTTTTGTGGTTGATAGCACTTCGGCTTTAAAACCACCTCTGTCATACCAAAATTTAGCAGCTTTACTAGCAGCAGCCACAACCGAACTTTCTTCAATTGCCATAGGTATGGTGTACGATGTTCCGTTAATTAAAAAATTTGGAGCGACACCAAGAGGTAAATAATAATTGGTAATTGTATTTTCAATAAACTCATCATGAAGTTGTTGCAGCTTATCGTTAGAATTCCAATATTGTTTTATAATGTGTTTTGCATCTTCTTTATTAGAAAAATAGGTATCAACAATCCAATCGATTTTTTTGGATTTAGACAATTTTGAAAAACCAGAAATAGTTTTACTCATTAACTTTTATTTAGGTTTACAAAGATACTATTCTTAATACTAAAATTTGCAAGTTGTCCAACATTGCTTATTTAACGTTCAATAGTTAGTGTTTTTGCTTAATTTTTAGTAAACTTGGCATTATTTTGTCAAAAAATCAGACTTTCGTCTAAAAGACAGAAACTTAACAAACTATAACTAAACACATAAATTTATGTCTGCTACAACATTAAAGCCGCATCAAAAAGAACTTTTTGGGCAACCTATAGGACTTTATATTTTATTTTTAACAGAAATGTGGGAACGTTTCTCATATTATGGAATGAGAGCATTACTCGTATTATATATGACAACTCAAACTGTAGGAGACGACAGAGGAGCTGGATTAGGTTGGACAAATCAAGAAGCTTTAGCGCTTTATGGATGGTACACTATGTTAGTTTATGTAATGTCTATTCCTGGAGGAATGATTGCAGATAAATTAATCGGTCAGAAAAAATCAGTTTTAATAGGTGCAATTATACTGTGTTTAGGGCATGGTGTGTTAGTACTTACAGATATTTGGGCATTTTATACTGGTCTTGGATTAGTAATATTAGGAGTTGGATTATTAAAGCCAAACATATCTACTATGGTTGGTGGTTTATATAAAGAAGGTGATATACGACGCGATAAAGGGTTTAGTATTTTTTATATTGGTATTAACCTTGGGTCGTTACTAGCTACAATGATTGTAGGTTTAGTAGTCGCAAAATGGGGATGGCATGCAGGTTTTGGACTTGCAGGTATTGTAATGGTATTAGGATTAATTAATTACATATATGGGCAAAAATATTTGGTTCATGTTGGTAATTTTGTGCCTAGTAAAGGTGATAGCAATGCAATCTCATACGGACAATTATATTCTAAATTATTTAGCTCACCAAAGCAATTATTATTTACTGTAGTCCTATTATTAGCATCAGCTTTTGGATGGTATAAATTAGGATGGGGTTACGGATTGTTGTTTTTATTCTTAACAGCTATTGCTGCACTTTTAATGATGATTTATAAAGAACTAGACACACAAGTTTTTAAAGACCGTTTTATGGTATTATTGTTATCGTTTATAATGGTAATTATATTCTGGGGAGCTTTTGAACAAGCAGGTGGATTAATGAACTTATATACTGAATCTAATACTGATAGAGTTTTATTTGGTTGGGAAATTCCAACAGTAATGTTTCAGAGTTTAAATGCTGGGTTTATTATCATTTTTGCTACAATTGTAGCAAGCTTCTGGGCAAAACGACAACTTAAGAATAAAGAGGCTTCTTCGTTATTTAAAATGGCATTGGGTATTATAATTATGGGCTTTGGGTTCTTATTTATGGTATTTGCCGCTATGGAATTTGAAAAATCTGGAACTTCAAGTATGATATGGTTAGTATTAGCTTACTTATTTCATACTATAGGTGAGCTTTGTATTTCTCCTGTTGCCTTATCGTTTATTACAAAACTTGCTCCAGTTAAATATGCATCGTTATTAATGGGTGTTTATTTTGCAGCAACAGGATTAGGTAATAAAGTGGCAGGTGTTGTTGGAGAATCTGCTTCAGAATTTGGAGAATATACTGTGTTTTTAGGAATATTGGTATTTACAGTTATAATAGGATCATTATTTATCATGATATTAAAGCCTTTAAAGCGTTTGACTCATGGTGCTGAAGATAACGAACGCGTTATGCACACTGATGAAACAGAAGGTTTTGAGTTGGCAGACAAACAATAATAAATTAATTTACTAAACCTCACGAAATAACTTTTGTGAGGTTTTCTCTTTTCTATAATCTAACAATCATAATATGAACGAAAATTCAACAGACCAATTTTTCAAAAGTACTGTCCTTGGTCATCCATCTGGTTTATTTGTTTTATTTTTTACTGAAATGTGGGAACGTTTCTCATTCTATGGGATGCGATCGTTACTTATACTGTTTTTGACAACGTCCTTGACTGGTGGAGGTTGGGAATGGACTCGTGAAAATGCATCTGCTCTTTTTGGGTCTTATGTAGGCTTGGTTTACTTATCAACGATGTTAGGTGGTTATTTTGCTGATAAAATTATTGGATTCCGTTGGGCAGTTGTTGTTGGAGCCGTATTAATGACTATGGGACATGCATCTATGGCTATAGAAACTGAATGGTCAATATATCTAGGATTGGTGTTATTGGTTTTCGGAAATGGTTTCTTTAAACCAAATATGACGTCAATAATTTCCGAAATGTATAAAGATAGAATCGAAAAGAAAGACGGAGCCTACACCTTGTTTTATATGGGAGTAAATGCTGGTGCTTTCTTCGGAATCCTTTTATGTGGATACCTTGGTGAAAAAGTAGGGTGGTCCTGGGGATTCGGACTAGCTGGAATTTTTATGTTCTTTGGAATGCTTCAATTTTGGTTGTCTCAAAATATTTTTGGCGATATAGGATTAAAACCTACAGCAGAAAGTAGAGCAAAATCAGCTGCGACTGATACTGATACCAGAAACCCTTTTTCAAAAATGCAATTGGTAGTAATTGCAGTTTGTACTATTTTAGGATTGTTATGGATTCTTAATGATCCTGCCACCAAAATATCAAATGGAGAGATTAATATTTTCGGGTTTTTAGGAGACAATGGAAACAATATTGCGATTCTTACAGCACTTGGTTTATTTATAGGATTACTTATTTATAGACTTACAAAATATTCTCAAATAACAAGACAGAAGCTAATTGCAGTGACTTTCTTTGCGTTTTTAACTATTTTCTTCTGGGCTATTTTTGAGCAGTCACCAAACAGTTTGACCATTTTTGCAAATGATTATACTAATCGTGTATTAGAAGGTAGTTGGAGTGCTACATTTTTGGTTGTAAACTCACTAATGACAGTTGTACCTTTAGCTGTGATTACTTGGGTATTGATATTGTTATTTAGACAAACATTTAAAAGTTATGCTGTTGCAAATCTTATTCTAAGCACCAGTTTTGTGATTGTTTGGCTCATTGCATTGTGGATGTTGACCAAAGATTATTATACAGCTGGATACTTGTCATTATCTGATAGTGTTTTAGAGTTTTTAAAAATCGATAAGGTAACAGAGCCATTAACAGAAGTGCCAGCCACTTGGTTTAGTGTTTTAAACTCATTGTTTATAATCACATTGGCTCCTTTGTTTTCTAAATGGTGGGAAAGTAAATACAACCCAAATGCCAATTTAAAATATGGTATTGGGATGCTACTCTTGGCATTAGGAATGGCTTGCGTTGCTTTTGGAGCTATGGGAATCGAAGCTGGAGCTAAAACAGCATCAGTAAGTATGATTTGGTTGATTCTTGTTTACTTATTCCATACCATGGCAGAGCTTTGTATTTCACCTGTTGGGTTGTCTTATGTTAGTAAATTGGTACCTGCCAGAATGATTGCATTTATGTTTGGTGTTTGGTATTTAGCAGTAGCTATTGGGATGAAAGGTGCTGGTAAATTTGGAGAGAATATTGATAAAATTGCCAATGAAAACGGAATTAGCTATTTCTTCTGGATGCTAACATTAGTTTCGGTTGCAGTAGCGGTTTTCTCAATTGTAATGACTCCAGTGATCAAAAAATTAATGCATGGTGTTCGATAATCGAAAAAAATCGTTAAAATAAAGACTAAATGCTCCTAACTGGAGCATTTTTTGTAAGTTCGGAATAACTTTTGCTTCCAATAAGAAGACATAATAAAAAGATTAAAGAAGAAGAAAATGAAAAAAATAGCAGTTTTATTTGCCCTAATGTTATTTGTTACTGCAAATAGTATAGCACAAGAAATTAAGTGGGTGACTTTTGAAGAGGCTTTGGCACTTCAAAAAAAGAAACCAAAAAAAATAATGATGGATGTTTATACCAACTGGTGTGGACCTTGTAAAATGTTGGACAAAAACACCTTTCATAATGCAGATGTAGTAAAATATGTGAACGAGCATTATTATGCTGTAAAATTCAATGCCGAAGGTAATGATGTGGTAAAATATAAAGACAAAACCTATTCCAATCCCAACTATAAGGCTGAAATGGCAAGTCGTAGAAATAGTGTTCATGATTTAACACGTGTGTTGCAAGTTAACGCCTATCCAACCATTGTGTTTTTTGATGAGAAAGGTGATACCATTTTCCCGGTACGTGGCTATCAAAATCCACAACAATTAGAGCTATACCTTAAGATGTTTAAAGACGATAAGCATAAGGACATGAAAAAGCAAGAAGATTTTAATGCGTACTATTCGGCATTTGTGCCTGCGTTTAAAGGATAAATAAAGATTTATTTCAAAATAAAAGCTCCCTTTTCACTCGTCAGATGAAAAGGGATTTTTTGTTGACGGCAAGTGGTTTCCCAGCGTTTGGCGTAAGATCTGTAGTTGCTACCGTCAGCAATAATCAATTTTGGATGTAATGAATCGATAAGTCTCTTCAGATTTATTTTTGGTGAATTACGAAGTAAAACATAATCTGGTAAAAATGATTTGACATTATAAATCCCCAAACTGTCAATCACCAACATTTTTTTGTTTGCAAATGAATAAACAGATCTTAATTCTGCGGCGTTTATCTTATCAATTGATTGACCAACCATGTAATTTTTGATGATGGTATTGTTTAACTTATCAATACTATCTATGCTCGATGCAACTGTCAAACTTTCATTTTGTTTGATGCCTATAAGCGAATGCTTTGTTTTATGGAATACAACAATTTCATCAGATTGTGATTGTCTTTTATCTATCATAAGCGCAGCTTGAACACATAAAATAGCAATCAAAACAAAAGCCAACTGCAGATGCTTTGGTTTTTTGAAATAGGTGAACAATGCTATGACCAATACATAAGAAACAATGACGAATGTAATTCCAAAAGAAATGTTTTTAAATAAAAAGGACTCTTGTTGAGAAATCCAACCAATAAAATGGTTCATTGAGCTAATGATTCCGCCATAAATATCGGCAATAAATTGAGGTAATATATTGAGCACAGCAAGTAAAATAACAATAATTCCAACTCCTAAAATGAATCCTAAAAATGGGATAATCACTAAGTTTGATATGAAAAACAGTCCAGGAAATTGATGAAAATAATAAAGACTGATTGGTAAAACACCAATTTGAGCAGCTATGGTGACTGTAAAAATTTCCCAGAAATAATTGATGGTTTTATGTTTTGGAGTCCAAAGTTTTTTAAACAAAGGCTGAATGCTTACAATAGCAATAACTGCTAAATAACTCATTTGAAAACCGACGTCAAATAAAAACATAGGCTTAAAAAGTAACAAAATGAACATCGAAATCGCTAGCGTATTAAAAATATTAGTTGGTCGCTTTAAGTTCATTCCTATAGCAACAACCGTAAACATTGCGACAGCTCTTGTCACAGATGCTGACATGCCTGCGATAATAGCAAAACTCCAAAGACACATCAAAAGCATAGCGATTTTGATGTATCTACCGTGTTTTAAACGCTCAATAGGCTTAAATGCCATATTTAAAATCAATAAAATAATCCCGACATGCAACCCAGAAACTGCCAAGATATGAATGGCTCCAGCGTGACTGTAATTGTCAAATATCTCTTTGCTGATATCCTTGCGTTGGCCCAAAAGTAGCGCATTAATAATAGCTAATTCATCTGGTCTGAAATGATATGCTTTAAGACGTTTGTCTATGCTTGTGCGAATGCGATCGGCATATCCAAACAAGGTTTGGGTCTCTGATTGAATTTTAAAAATTGATGAACGTTTGGTCGTGATTTGATGGTGGATGTATTGTTTTTCTAAATAACGTCTATAATTAAATTGATATGGATTTTGTGGAGAGCTAATAGTCTCTAAAGGAGAAGAGATATATAGGACATCGTCAACTTCAAACTTGTTTTTTGTGGAGTCTTTGGAAACATTGAGCAATAATTTTCCAGTTACAGTTTGTCCGTTAAATTTCAGTAACGATACCACATACTTGTCATGATATGCAGTTGGTTTTAAAATTTCTCTAATCCTAAAAATGATTTGTCCTTCTGAAATGGTTTCTTTTGAAAACTGCTGTGTATAGTGTGCTTTAAATTGTTGTTGATCGTGCAATTGAACAATTAAAACTCCTATGCAAATGGTTGTTAAGAATGCTGAACATCCAAACCAAACCGTTTTGTCTATTTGTTTTTTTGCTATTAGTAAGGTTAAGCCTAGTAGGGTCAACAATCCTAAAGTAAGGGCAAAAATAAAAATCAATGAAACAGTAAATGCACTCGCTAGGATAATGCCAATAATCAAACACAAGGTCAGTTTGATGATGGTAAAATTTAGCAGTTTCATATAGTTAAGTAACTATAAAATTCGACGAGCCTCAAGAAATGAGGTGTGCCAATAACGTTCGGCTAGTGACGACACAATAACTCCTGCTTGAGTTGTGGAGTGTATAAATTCTATCAGACCAGTTCGTGAAGTCACTACAAGTCCAACATGGCTGACCCCTTTCTTTTTTGGATTGGTGTCAAAAAACAATAAGTCGCCTTCTTGGACGTCTTCAATTTTTATTTTTACACCTTTGGTGGCCATGTCTCTAGAACTTCTCGGTAAAGCGATATCATGTGCCTTAAAAGATTCGTAAACCAAACCAGAACAATCCATGCCAGATTTAGTGGTGCCACCATATTTATAACGAACACCCTCAAATTGCTTGGCATAATCTATAATGCTATATGCCATAGTTACACTTGTTGAGGTCGAGCTTCGTGTGGAGATATCTGGAATATTTGAAGGGTTTGTTTTTATACTGCCATCATCAGAAACAGTTGTTTTTGATGGTCGAGTTGAGGCTGTTGTATGTGTCGATTTTTTAATTGATTTTGATGATTTACAACCGTAAAAGCTGATGATTAAAGCTAATATGAATGTGATTTTTTTCATTAATTTTTAGTTTTGATGCTTTTATAGATTAAGGTTGCTGCTTTTTCACTGGCACCTCTACCTCCCAACTTTTTTTCTAATTCAAAATAATCCAAGAATAGACGTTCTCTTGTTTTAGGATTAAGAATATTATCCAATTCCTTTTTTAATCGTTTAGTGTTGAAATTGTCCTGAATCAATTCTGTAACCACTTCTTTATCCATGATTAAATTAACGAGAGATATATATTTTAAGGTAATGATACGTTTGGCAATTTGATACGATAACCAACCGCCTTTATAACAGACTACTTGTGGTACCTTAAACAAAGCGGTCTCCAAAGTTGCTGTGCCAGAAGTAACTAATGCAGCAGTGGACATGCTCAACAAATCATAGGTTCTATTGTTTATAAAAGAAACATTAGCGTTCTTAATGAATGTGTCATAAAAATCACGATCCTGACTTGGAGCACCAGCAATCACAAATTGATAATCTGGATAATATTTGACAACGCTCAACATAACTGAAAGCATTTTTTTTATTTCTTGTTTTCGACTTCCAGGGAGCAATGCAATGATAGGTTTGTCTGTAAGTCCAAGGGTGGATCTAAAATCATACTCACTAATCTGTTCTCTGTCAGCAATGGCATCAATGAGCGGATGACCGACAAATTCAACATTATAGTTATGTTCAGTTTCATAAAAATCCTTTTCAAACGGAAGGATGACATACATTTGGTCAATATCTCGTTTAATGGCTTTGACACGACCAGCTCTCGAAGCCCAAACTTGAGGTGATACGTAATAATTGGTTCTAAACCCTTCAGCTTTTGCCCATTTGGCAATACGTAAGTTAAACCCAGAATAATCAATAAATATAATCACATCTGGTTGGTAAGTTGCAATGTCCTCTTTGCAAAATGATAAGTTTTTTGAAATGGTTTTTAGGTTCATTATCACTTCAGCAAAACCCATAAACGCCAATTCTTTATAATGCTTTACTAGATTATCGCTCACTTGGTGCATCAAATCGCCTCCCCAAAACCTAAATTGCGCATTGACATCTTGTTTGAGCAATGCTTTCATAAGGTTGGAACCATGTAAGTCTCCAGAGGCTTCGCCAGCGATAATGTAGTATTTCATTTAAATAAATTTAAACAAAAATGTAAAAACAGCAATCAGTATGGTCGCTAAAATGACACCTCTTGCTCTATAGTCACGTTTCATTTTAATAAAAAGAAAAAAAGCAGCCAGGTTTAAAATGGCACCAATGCTGACTAGTTTACCAAAAAAATCATCAGCAATGGATTGTTTGATTGTGGTTTCAATACTTCCACCATTGCCAAATAGTAGAATAGCAATAAGCAAACCGATAGCGTTGGCAATGACTCCAACCATAAAGCCTATAAAAATTTCTTTTTTAATCATTTAAATTCCAGGTATTTAAATTTTGAATTGCATGATGGGCTGTCAAATCAAACTGAACTGGGACGACAGAAATATAATTATTCTCTAAAGCCCATTCATCAGTATCCTCACCATGATCTAAATTTACAAATTTACCAGTCAACCAATAATAATCCCGTCCTTGAGGGTTTTTGCGTTTATCAAATTCTTCTTCCCAATTAGCTTTGGCTTGACGACATACTTTTATACCCTTGATGTCTTTTTCTGTGCTATTTGGGATGTTCACATTTAATACAACGCCATTCGGAATGCCGTTTTCCAGTGCGTTTTCAACTATAGTTTTTACAAAAGGTTTGGCATGTTCAAAATTGGCATTCCAGTTGTAATCTAAAAGAGAGAATCCAATAGCAGGAATCCCTTCTATACCAGCCTCTAAAGCAGCGCTCATGGTGCCAGAATAAATGACATTTATCGATGAATTAGATCCATGGTTTATGCCCGAAACACATAAGTCTGGGCGTCTGTCCAAAATTTGTTTTACTGCAAGCTTCACACAATCGGCAGGTGTTCCAGAACAACTATATTCTTCTTGTTTGCCCTTGCCGACCGTTACTTTTTCAACAAAAAGTGTCGAATTTATAGTAATAGCATGTCCCATGCCACTTTGTGGACTGTCTGGCGCCACTACGACAACATCACCTACGTCATTCATTACTTCAATGAGCGCACGAATCCCTGGTGCTGTAATTCCATCATCATTGGTGACTAAAATCAATGGTTTTTTAGACATGAATTTATCTTTTTTTTGAGGACACTAAAATACATAATTTACCTTTGAAAAGCCCAATAAATAAGGTTTAACAAAAAATTAGTATGCCATGAGTTTATTGGCACGGTTTTTTCTTTTACTTTAGTGAAAAATATGTGTGAAATTTAGTATATTATCCACCATTCATACAATAAGCTATAAATGTATGTAGTTTAATGTAAAGTGAGTTTCATGCTCCAATAAATAAATATGATGAACATTATGAAAAGGAATTATAAAATCTTGTTATTGGTTCTGCTAATGGCGTTTGCGTCTTGTAGTTTTACAACCAAAAAATTCAGTGATCCAGATAAAGACAAATTACTTATACAGCTAATAACCTATGTGTTAGAACAAGGTCACTTTAGCCCAAAAGACATTAATGATGGATTTTCAGAACAGGTGTTTAAGGATTATTTAGAGCAATTAGACCCATTTAAGCGCTATTTTTATGCGTCTGACATCAAAGAATTTGAGGCTTACAAAGACAAATTAGATGACCAAATTAAAGCCTATGACATTTCGTTTTTTAATTTGACACATGAACGTTTGCTAAAACGCCTTGAGGAATCAAAAGCAATGTACAAAGAGGTATTGACAGAACCTTTTGATTTTAACATTAAAGAAGAATTTTCTACTGATTATGAAAATTTAGATTATGTAAAATCCAAAAAGGAAATGAAAGAGCGTTGGAGACAACAACTCAAATTTTCTACCATTGCCAATTATGATGATTTGATTTCCCAGCAAGAAAACACTTTTGCTGACAAAAAGAAGGCTCAAGATATGAGTGATGTTGATTTTGAGACCATTAAGGAGGATGAAAATATTGATAAGCCCAAACAAAAAAAGTCTAATGCAGAATTAGAAAAGGAAGCAAGGGAAACCACCTTGAAATCTTTGGATGAGCTTTACGATTTTATTGACGATAGACAACGCCAAGATTGGTTTGCGGTTTACATCAATGCGATTGTCGAAGAGTTTGATCCTCATACCTTCTATTTTGCTCCAGAAGAAAAAGATCGTTTTGATGTTGCCATGTCCGGAAACTTTGAAGGTATTGGTGCGCGTTTACAGAAAAAAATGGATGTCATCACCATCAATGAAATCATTAGTGGAGGGCCAGCTTGGAGACAAAATGAATTAGAAGTTGGTGACCAAATCCTTAAAGTTAAGCAAGATAATGATGAGCCAGCAGTTAATGTTGTTGGGATGCGTCTTGATGATGCTGTAAAATTGATAAAAGGCCCTAAAGGCACAGATGTTATATTGACACTTAAAAAAGTAAACGGAACCATTGAGGATTTAAGAATCACGAGAGATGTGGTTGAGTTGGAGGAAACCTATGCAAAATCATCAACAGTAATAAAAGATGGTAAAAAGTTTGGAGTCATCAATTTACCTAAATTTTATGTAGATTTTGAAGATTATAACAAACGCAACGCGGCAACTGATCTCAAACTTGAAATCGAAAGATTAAAAGCAGAGGGCATGGAAGGGTTAGTGTTAGATTTGAGAAATAACGGAGGAGGTTCTTTGCAAACTGTTGTTGACATGGCAGGATTGTTCATTAAAGACGGTCCAATTGTACAAGTAAAAACAGCTGGCGAACCAAAAGAGGTGCTTAACGATAAAGATAAATCGATTGTTTGGGATGGTCCTTTGGTGATTTTAGTCAACGAATTGTCTGCTTCAGCTTCTGAAATTTTGGCTGCTGCCATGCAAGATTATAAACGAGCTATTGTCATAGGAAGTAAACAGACTTATGGTAAAGGAACCGTTCAGAATGTGTTGGATTTAAACCGAATGGTTCGAAACAATACGAATGGTGATATGGGAGCATTGAAATTTACTACACAAAAATTCTACCGAATCAATGGTGGTTCAACACAATTGGAAGGTGTCAAAAGCGATGTGGTCGTTCCAGACCGCTACAGTTATATTAATGTTGGTGAAAAGGACCAAGAAAATCCGTTGGGATGGGATAAGATTGAAGCTGCAGATTATACACTTTGGGAAAATTATTTTGACTTTAGCAGTACCATTGAAAAAAGTAAAGAGCGTATGGCAAACAACGAACAGTTAAAATTAATTGACCAAAATGCACAATGGGTTAAAAAAATTAGAGACAGAGAAATCTATTCTCTTAATTATGATGACTATAAAGCGGCATTAAAACTGAATGAAGAAGAAGCAAAACGTTTTGAAAAACTGTCTGATTATAAAACAAATTTGACATTTTCGTCATTACCTTACGAGAACAAATTGATGGCGACCGATAGTGTGTTAAAACAAAAACGCGAACGCTGGCATGAAAGTTTGAGTCAAGATGTCTATATAGAGGAGGCGCTTAATGTGTTGAATGACCTCAAAATGACGTACCCAGTAAAAACTAAAGTTGCGACCAATACAAAACAATAAATGAGTACAACCAGTAGCTCATTATCACAATTAGCGCTCCAAAAGTTCAAGAAGAACCTTTGGGGCGTTTTAAGTTTCTGGTTTATTGTATTGGTTGGTTTAGTTTCCATTTTCGCCTATGTTTTGGCGCCTGATGATTCTCAAAACGCCAATCAGATGCATTTGACCATTCACTCCAAAAAGCCAGGATTTGAAGTACAAATATTGACCATTCCTTCACAAATTAAGAATGAACAATCGTTCTTATCAAAATTATTTTATGGGGAGAAAAACACTGAAACCGAGATTCCGATTACAGGATTTAAAGTTGAAAATGATCAGCTAATTTATACTGAATTCGCTTCCGATGGATTGGAAGGTGTGACAAAACAACTCGCATTGAATTTGTTTCCCAATCAAGATTATAAACCATATATCAATCGGAAAACATTCCTTTTTGGAACTGATAAGTATGGACGGGATTATTTAAGCCGCATTCTAATTGGTTCGCGTATTTCTTTTTTCATTGGCTTTATTGCGGTTTTTATTTCTTTGATTATTGGTGTTTTTATGGGGAGTATCGCTGGTTATTTTGGAGGAAAAGTTGATGCTTTTATTATGTGGATTATCAATGTTACTTGGTCGATTCCAACATTATTGCTTGTTATAGCTATTACGTTAGCTTTGGGAAAAGGGTTTTGGCAGGTGTTCATAGCAGTTGGCCTCACCATGTGGGTTGAAGTTGCCAGAGTTGTCAGAGGTCAGATGATAAGCGTTAAGGAGATGCAATTTGTTACTGCTGCCAGAGCTTTAGGATTTGACGATTTTAGAATTATCACCAAACATATCTTACCAAACATTATGGCGCCAGTCATCGTTATTTCGGCAGCCAATTTCGCTGGAGCCATTCTCATTGAAAGCGGATTGAGTTTCTTGGGTATTGGAGCGCAACCACCAATGGCAAGTTGGGGTGCAATGATTAAAGATCATTATAACTATATCATTCTTGGAAAGCCATATCTGGCACTAATACCAGGTCTATGTATCATGCTTTTGGTAATGGCTTTTATGCTGATTGGAAATGCATTGCGTGATGCGTTGGATGTTAAATCTTAATTTTGGCGAAGTGCATTAATCTCCTGATTGGTCTGGTCAATGTTTTGAAGTACTTCATCTCTTCCAACGGAAGATGACGAAGACGTTATGAAATAGGTTGGTGTCTCTTCCCAAGTCTTCAATAATTCTTGAGTGTAAGCTTCGACATTTCGCTCAATGGCTTTAGGCTTTAGCTTATCGGCTTTAGTGAAAATAATTGAAAAAGGAATTCCGTGTTCGCCCATCCATTCCATAAATTCCAAATCAATTTTTTGTGGTTCATGTCTAATATCAACCAATACAAATGCAGACACCAATTGCGTCCTTTTTTCAAAATAGTCAGTAATAAATTTTTGAAATTTCTTTTTTGCAGTTTTAGAAACCCTTGCGTAACCATAACCAGGCAAATCGACCAAAAACCAGTTTTTATTTATCAGAAAATGATTGATAAGCTGTGTTTTTCCAGGCCTTCCCGATGTTTTTGCCAAATTTTTATGGTTGGTAAGCATATTGATGAGTGATGATTTTCCAACATTGCTACGACCTATAAAAGCATATTCGGGTAAAACATCTTTAGGACATTTGGCCACTTCAGAATTGCTCATTACAAATTCAGCTGTTTTTATTAGCATTTTCTTATAGTATTCAGTGTGCAGTCTTCAGTTTGCAGTTCAATTTAATAATTTGTGACCAATTCGATAAGTAAGTTACCGGTTCAATCTCATATTTTGGCCACCTGTCATTTAAAGTTTTCTTTTATGTAGCCAAGCTTCCAAAATTGTGTTGAATTCTTCTGGATGTTCCATCATGGCTGCATGTCCGCATTTGTCAATCCAAAATAATTCAGAATCAGGAAGTAATTGGTTAAACTCTTCGGCAACTTCTGGAGGTGTTACATTATCGTTTTTACCCCAAATGATACATACAGGAAGTTTCATTTTAGGTAAATCTTTAGCCATATTATGCCTTATTGCACTTTTGGCTATCGCTAATGTTTTTATGAGTTTGTTTCTATCGTTGACGGTTTCATAAACTTCATCAACGATTTCTTTTGTTGCGACGGCAGGGTCATAAAATACATCTTGCGCTTTTTTCTTTATGACTTCATAATCACCACGTTTGGTATAACCGCCTCCCATGGCGCTTTCGTACAAACCAGAGCTTCCGGTAATTACCAACGCTTTTACTTTGGATGGATATAATTTGGTATGGTATAAGCCTATATGTCCGCCAAGTGAATTTCCAAGTAAGATAACATCGTCAAGCCCTTTAAATTCTATAAAGTCATGCAGATATTTAGCGAAGCTTTTTACATTGGTTTTAAGCAATGACATCGTATAAATTGGAAGTTCAGGAATAATGACCTTGTAGCCTCTATCTCCAAAATAGTGCAAGACAGCATCAAAATTACTCAATCCTCCCATTAATCCATGAAGAACGATAATGGGCTTGCCTTCACCAACTTCAATATAACTGTAATTTTTTTCTTTTTTTAAAAGGTGTCTCATCTAATGGTCAGTCATTGTGCTAAAAAAACAAATATAGTTAAATCATTCAAATTTTATTTCTTTTTCATCAGACTTCCAAAAAAACTGCCAATAATAGTTGTTCACAATGTTTTATCATTTTTTAGACACATTTTAAATCGCTGATAACAAGATAATTGTTGAAAATCGGGTTCTGAATTTTAACGGCTAAAATCTTAAAATTTAAAAACTTATAAACAAAAGTGGTAAATTGTGGTAAATTGTGGTAAAAATTTCAATATATTTGAATCATAATCGTTAGTTATACTAAATAACCCTTGTGAACTCATTAATAGGATCATACGAATGTAAGGTGGATGCCAAAGGTAGGCTCATGCTTCCTGCTGCAATAAAAAAGCAGTTGTCCCCTGTGTTACAAAATGGGTTTGTGTTAAAACGTGCAGTGTTTCAGCCGTGTTTAGAATTGTATCCAATGAGCGAATGGGAGGCGTTGATGCAAAAAATGAACAAGCTCAATCGCTTCAAAAAGAAGAACAACGATTTTATCCGTCGGTTCACTGCTGGAGTAAAAATGATTGAAGTTGATAATGCTGGACGCTTATTGATACCAAAAGATTTGATGGTGTTTTCTGATATATCCAAAGATATTGTGGTCTCTTCTGCTATCAATATTATTGAGATTTGGGATAAAAATAAATATGAACAAGCTATTGATGATGCCACTGGTGATTTTGCCGATTTAGCTGAAGAGGTCATGGGACAAGATGATGACAATGATGGAATATCATAATGCAGTGCTGCTTACTGAAACAGTTGATGGGTTGAACATTAAGCCTGATGGTGTCTATGTCGATGTCACTTTTGGTGGAGGTGGTCATAGCCGTGAAATCTTAAAACGATTGGGTCCAAAAGGGAAACTGTTTGCTTTCGACCAGGATAAAGACGCTCTTTTAAATACAATTGATGATGAACGTTTTACATTGATTAATGAAAATTTCAGGTTTATAAAACGCTTTTTAAGGTTTTATGGAGTGAAGGAAGTGGATGGTATTCTGGCTGATTTTGGAGTATCATCACATCAGTTTGATGTTGCCGAACGCGGTTTTTCAACACGTTTTGAGGCTGATTTAGATATGCGTATGAATCAAGACAGTCTATTGTCAGCTTTTCATGTGATTAATAAATATGAAGAAGAACAACTTAAAAATGTACTGCTACAATATGGCGAATTGAGACAAGCGCCAGCGATGGCCAAAGTTATTGTTGAGGAGCGTGCTAAAAATGAGATTAAGTCGAGTGAGCATCTAAAGGAGGTTCTGAAAAAATTTGTCAAGCATAAAAACGAGCATAAGGTTTTGGCGCAAATTTATCAAGCGATACGCATAGAAGTGAATCAAGAGATTGAAGCATTAAAAGAGTTATTGATCCAAGCGCCAGAATTATTAAAGCAAGGAGGTCGCTTAAGTTTCATTTCGTACCACTCGCTCGAAGATAGGTTGGTAAAGCGATTTATAAGAAATGGATTGTTTGAAGGAGAGCCTGTTCGTGATGTCTTTGGAAACTTTGAAGTGCCATTAAAAAAAGTGGGTGGATTAATTGTTCCGTCAAATAAGGAAATAAAAGAAAACAATAGAGCCAGAAGTGCAAAATTGAGAATTGCAGAAAAAATATGAAGCAAAATATTTACAGCATATTAAAAGGTAAATTCTTGGTCAGCGATGATTCTTTCAAAAATTGGAGAATCATCATTTTCATTTCAGTATTAGCGATTATCATGATTGCAAGCTCGCATAGTGCTGATAAAAAAGTGCATGAAATTGCACGATTGAATAATGAAGTCAAAGAATGGCGTTCGGCATTTGTTGATGGTCGCTCTAAATTGATGCGATTGAAAATGGAATCGTCAATTGTCAATAGAATGGCGGAAAAAGAAATATTCATTTCTGAAAACCCACCTCAAAAAATAAAAGTAAAATCTCAAGATAAAAAATAAGTGGCAGTCACAGAAAAAAGCATATTGAACCGGTTGTATTTTGTTGCAGGCTGTATGTTTGTCTTCGCTTTTTTGGTCGTATATAAGCTGATTGACATTCAGTTTGTTCAAGGAGAAAAATATAGAGATTTAGCCGAACAACGCACCATAAAAAATGTCATTATTCCTGCTAATAGAGGCAATGTGTATGCTTCTGATGGAAGCTTATTGGCAACCTCAATTCCAAAATACGATATTCGAATAGACGCTATCACGCCTTCAAACAAAACCTTTGAGAAATATCTTAAGCCGCTTTGTGACTCCTTGTCTATATACAGCGGTAAGTCATCAAATTATTATCAAAAAGAAATTAGAAAGGCAAGAGCTAACAAAAACAGATATTATCTTATTGCAAGAAATATCAATTATACAGATTATACACGATTACGAAATTTTCCATTATTGAACCTTGGTGCTTTTAAAGGAGGTTTAATTGTAGAGCAAACCACCAAACGTGAGCATCCAATGGGAGGGATAGCCCAACGCTCTATTGGTTATGAGCGTTTTGATGAAGACGGAAATGTAACTAGAGCTGGTATTGATGGTGCATTTGGTGTCAAATATTTACGAGGGAAAGATGGCCATCGTTGGAAACAAAAGATTGGTCAAGGTCAATGGAAACCGATTGCAGACTACAACGAAGTAGAGCCAAAAGATGGTTATGATATTTTCACAACGTTAGATGTCAATATTCAAGATATTGCACATCATGCCTTGTTGAAGCAGCTCGAATATTACGAAGCCGAACATGGCTGTGTTATTGTAATGGAAGTCAAAACTGGCGAAATAAAGGCAATTTCCAATCTTGGGAAAACAGAAAAAGGATTCTATTATGAAAAGTTAAATTATGCTGTTGGCGAATCTCACGAGCCAGGTTCAACCTTTAAGCTAATGGCATTAGCTGCCGCTCTAGAGGACAAAGTTATTGACACGTCCGATGTTATTGACACAGGAGGAGGTGTTAAACGGTTTTATGGTCGTAATATTTTTGATTCCCATCGTGGGGGTTATGGTAAGATTTCTGTCGCAAGAGCTTTGGAAGTGTCTTCAAATATAGCATTTGCCACTATAATTGATGATAACTACTCCAAAAACCCACAACAGTTCATAAATCGAATTAAAAGCTGGCATCTTAATGAGCCTCTAGGTATCGCAATCATTGGCGAGGGTAAACCAGATATTCCCCAGCCAGGTGACAAAAAGTGGAGTAAAAACGCCTTGCCATCCATGGCTTATGGTTATAATTTGAGCTTAACACCTTTGCAAACATTGACTTTTTATAATGCTATTGCGAACAATGGGGAAATGGTAAAACCTCGATTTTTAAGAGAAGTACGAGAGTTTGATAAAACTATTGAGGCGTTTGATAAAAAGGTCATTGAGCAAAAAATATGTTCAGATGAAACCATCAAAAAACTTCAAGCCATCTTGAAGCATATCGTTGAAAGAGGGACAGGTAAGAGCTTGTATTCACCAACTTTCTCTATGTCAGGAAAGACAGGTACTGCTCAAACCGAGTATTGGATGGCAGATTGGGCTGATAACAAACGCTATATTTCATCATTTGCTGGTTATTTCCCTGCGGATAATCCAAAATATTCATGCATTGTGGTGATACATAAGCCAAGCACCAAAAAAGGATACTATGGCGCTGATGTTTCTGGCCCTGTATTTAAAGCTATTGCCCAAAAAATATTTACAGATACACCTTTAACCGATGAGGTTGAATCTCTAGATTTTAAGAATTCAGTAGTGAATAAAGACTTTGAAACCTTTTATAATGTGTCACAAACCCACAAAACGATTATGCCAGATGTGACAGGAATGCCAACAATGGATGCTTTGGCATTACTTGAAAATATGGGGCTTAAAGTTAAAATAGAAGGAGTTGGCATTGTTAAGAAACAATCAGTTGAAAAAGGGATAAAAGTAAAACGAAATCAAACCGTCTTTTTAGAAATTTAATGGCAGAGTTAAAAGACATATTATATAGAGTAACCATCAATGCGGTTGTAGGCAGTACAAGTGTAAAGGTGAACGCTATTGATTTCGATTCGCGAAACATATCTAAAGGTGATGTTTTTGTAGCTATTAAAGGTAGTGTTGCAGATGGTCATAAGTTTATTGATTCAGCAATTGGTAAAGGAGCTGCTGCAGTGATCTGTGAAGAGCTTCCTGATAATTTGCAAAATGGTGTTACTTATATTGAAGTAGAGAGTGCCAGCAAGGCTTTGGCATTTATGGCTTCAAACTATTATAAAAATCCTTCAGAAAATTTGAAACTCGTTGGTGTAACTGGTACAAACGGAAAAACCACAGTTGCCACTTTGTTATATCAATTGTTCAAAAAAGCAGGCTATAAAGTTGGGTTGCTTTCAACTGTAAAAATAATGGTTGATGATAATGAGCATAAAGCTACACATACTACACCAGATTCATTAACTATTAATAAATATTTAGGGTTGATGAACGATGAAGGTGTTGAGTTTTGCTTTATGGAAGTGAGCTCACATGGAATACATCAAAACAGAACAGAAGGATTAAAATTTGAAGGAGGCATCTTTACAAACCTATCTCATGACCATTTAGACTATCACGAGACCTTTGCTGAATACCGAGATGTCAAAAAATTATTCTTCGATAACTTACCTAAAGATGCTTTTGCATTGGTAAATATTGATGACAAGAATGGATTAGTAATGCTTCAAAATACAAAAGCTAGAAAATTTACTTATGCATTAAAAACCTATGCTGATTATAAAGCGCAAATTTTAGAAAATCAGCTTGGAGGTCTTCTTTTAAAAATCAATGAAAGTGAAGTGTGGACTCGATTAATAGGGAATTTTAATGCTTACAATATATTGGCAATTTATGCAACTGCTGAATTGTTAGGGCTTGAAAAAGTTGAAAATCTTCGTCTTATAAGTGAGTTAGAAAGTGTTAGTGGACGTTTTCAGTATTTAATTTCTGATGAAAAAATCACTGCTATAGTTGATTATGCACACACTCCAGATGCATTGCAAAATGTGTTAGAGACAATTAATAGTATTCGTACTAAAAATGAAGAGCTAATTACAGTTGTTGGTTGTGGTGGAGATAGAGATAAAACAAAGCGTCCGAAAATGGGACACATAGCTTCGGCTTTGAGTACTAAAGTCATTTTTACTAGTGATAATCCACGTAGCGAAGTACCAGAAACTATTATTGAAGAGATAGAAAAAGGTGTTGAACCTCAAAATTTCAAGAAAATTGTTTCAATTGTAGATAGAAAACAAGCCATAAAAACAGCTTGTCAATTAGCACAACCTAATGATATAATACTAATTGCAGGAAAGGGTCACGAAACTTATCAAGAAATAAAAGGCGAACGATTTGATTTTGATGATTACAAAATAGTACAAGAATTTTTAAAACAATTACAAAAATAATATGCTGTATTACCTATTTGAATATTTAGAAAAGCATTTCCAAATTCCTGGCGCATCTCTCTTTGGGTTCATCACCTTTAGGGCAGCCATGGCCATTATTTTGTCGTTGCTTATTTCTACTATTTTTGGTAAACGCATCATTCGTTTTTTACAAAGACAACAAGTAGGCGAAACCATTCGCGATTTAGGATTAGAAGGTCAAGTGGAAAAAGCTGGCACACCAACAATGGGTGGAATTATCATCATTTTGGCTACCTTAATCCCTGTGTTGTTATTGGCAAAGCTTGAAAATATTTATATCATTCTTTTGATAGTTACCACGCTTTGGATGGGAACCATTGGGTTTATTGATGATTATATCAAAAAATTCAAAAAAGATAAAGAAGGACTAAAAGGAAGATTTAAAGTATTAGGTCAAGTAGGATTAGGAATAATTGTAGGCGCAACACTGTTCTTTCATAAAGATGTAACTATAAAAGAAGAATTGCCACAAAAACAACAACAGGTTTTAGTGATGTCTAATGCTCCAATTACCAAACAATTTAAGCCTGAAGAAAAATCAACAAAAACAACAATACCATTTGTAAAAGAAAACGAATTCGATTATGCAGATGTAATCACTTGGATTAACCCAGATTTAGAAAAATATTCTTGGATTGTTTTCATTCTTGTAAGCATTTTTATTATCACAGCAGTATCTAATGGTGCAAATTTAACAGACGGAATTGACGGCTTGGCAGCAGGTACATCAGCAATTATTGTCCTCACTTTAGGGATTTTTGCTTGGGTTTCTGGTAACATCATTTTCTCAGACTACCTCAACATCATGTACATCCCAAGAGTAGAAGAGATTACTATTTATATCGCAGCATTTGTAGGAGCGCTCATTGGGTTCTTATGGTATAATACTTATCCGGCTCAAGTGTTTATGGGAGATACAGGAAGCCTTACCATTGGTGGAATTATAGCAGTTATTGCAATTGCAGTTCGTAAAGAATGGTTAATTCCTGTATTGTGCGGAATTTTCCTAGCCGAAAACTTATCTGTAGTCATGCAAGTAAGTTGGTTTAAATACACAAAGAAAAAATATGGTGAAGGACGACGCATTTTCAAGATGTCGCCTTTGCATCATCATTTTCAAAAATCAGGTTACCACGAAAGTAAAATTGTAACACGATTTTGGATTATAGGAATCTTACTCGCCATTGTATCTATAGTGACACTGAAAATTAGATAGAATGAAACGATTAGTGATTCTTGGAGGAGGAGAAAGTGGTGTAGGTACAGCGCTTTTAGGTAAAGCAAAAGGATATGAAGTTTTTGTTTCTGATAAAGGAACAATTAAAGAAAAGTATAAAAACGTTCTTATACATAATGAGATTGAATTTGAAGATGAGCAGCATACAGAATCGAAAATACTGAATGCTGACATTGTGATGAAAAGTCCAGGAATTCCTGACAAAGCACCTTTGGTAAAACAAATACGTGATAAAGGAATTTTGGTGATTTCTGAAATTGAGTTTGCTTCAAAATATACCAACGCTACTATTGTAGGTATAACAGGAAGTAATGGTAAAACAACAACAGCAACATTAACGCACCATATTCTAAAACAAGAATTAGAAGTTGGTTTGTCGGGAAATATTGGAGAAAGTTTCGCAAAACAGATATTAGAAGAGAATTATCCAAACTACGTGCTAGAAATCAGCAGTTTTCAGTTAGATGATATTGTAGATTTTAAACCACATATAGCTGTACTGTTAAACATCACACCAGACCATTTAGATAGATATGATTACAAGTTTGAAAATTATATCAATTCTAAATTTCGAATAACCATGAATCAAACCAAAGAAGATTATTTAATCTACGATGCAGATGATGAGGTTATTAACGAGTGGTTAATGCTAAACAAAATTCAATCCACATTATTACCATTTTCATTAACAAGAACCATTGAAAATGGAGCGTATTTAGACAAAGAGAATATAAAAATAACAATAGATAACAACCAGATAATTATGCCAACAGCAAATTTAGCTTTAGAAGGAAAACACAATATTAAGAATGCAATGGCAGCGTCGACTGTGGCGCATTTGTTAAAGATCAGAAAACAGACCATAAGAGAAAGTTTAGAAAACTTTCAAGGTGTTGAGCATCGTTTAGAGCATGTGCTTAAAATTAATAAGGTGCAATATATAAACGACTCAAAAGCAACTAACGTTAATGCAACCTACTACGCATTAGAAAGTATGGATACACCAACGGTTTGGATAGTTGGAGGAGTTGATAAAGGCAACAATTATGAAGAGCTTTTTCCTTTTGTAAACGAAAAAGTAAAAGCAATCATTTGTTTGGGCGTTGATAACCAAAAGCTCATGGACACATTCGGGAACATGGTAGATGTCATCATCGAAACCCAATTTATGAGTGAGGCAGTAAAAATTGCCTATAAAATTGCAGAATCTGGAGATTCAGTTTTATTATCTCCTGCATGTGCAAGTTTTGATTTGTTCGAAAATTATGAAGATAGAGGACGTCAATTTAAAGATGCTGTAAGAAACCTATAATGGAAAATGTATTAAAAAACATAAAAGGAGATAAGTTAATCTGGGCAATTGTCACATTGTTGGCAATTTTCTCATTCCTTCCTGTGTATAGTGCAGCCAGTAATTTGGCATATACTAGCACGTCAGGAAGCACTTTTACGTTTTTTGTAAAGCATTTTATGCACTTGTTTCTAGGTTTTTTGATTATTTATGGAGTACATCGAATACCGTATCGTTATTTCAGAGGGTTGTCAATGGTAATGATTCCTATAGTTTTGGTATTGTTGATAGTGACCATGTTGCAAGGTACGACCATTGAAGGAGCCAACGCAAGTCGTTGGATACAGATTCCTATTGTTGGGATGTCTTTTCAAACGTCCACGTTGGCTGCAGTAGTTTTAATGGTTTATGTGGCAAGATATTTATCTAAAATTCAAGAAAAAGAAATCACATTCAAAGAAACTATTTTGCCATTATGGTTACCAGTTTTTTTTGTCCTCATATTGATATTGCCTGCTAACTTTTCAACAACGGCAATCATATTTTCCATGGTGATGATATTGACATTTGTTGGAGGTTATCCCATTAAATATTTGGCCATTGTAGTAGGAACCGGAATAGTTGCCTTGACTTTGTTCATATTGGTGGCAAAAGCATTTCCAGATTTAATGGAGAACAGAATTCAGACCTGGGAAAATAGAGTTGATAATTTTTTAAATGGAGGTGAAGACACAGAAGCTGATTACCAAATTGAAAAAGCAAAGATTGCAATTGCATCTGGTGGAATACAAGGTGTTGGTCCCGGGAAAAGTGTACAGAAAAACTTTTTGCCACAATCATCTTCCGATTTCATTTTTGCCATCATCGTAGAAGAATATGGAATGATTGGAGGTCTCTTTTTGTTGGTAATGTATTGTTGGCTATTGTTCCGAATCGTCATCATTTCCCAAAAAGCAGATACCGTTTTTGGCAAATTGTTGGTGCTTGGAGTAGGCTTGCCAATCGTATTTCAAGCGTTTATCAATATGGCTGTCGCTGTTGAGTTGTTTCCAGTAACAGGGCAAACCTTACCATTGATAAGTAGTGGAGGTACTTCCATTTGGATGACCTGTTTGGCAATTGGAATCATATTGAGTGTGAGTGTAAAACGAGAAGAGATAAAAGGACAGAAAGATGTTGAAGAAGAAAATCCACTCGAAATTTTAAGTGAAGCAATCTAATGAATAACTATAAGATCATATTATCTGGAGGTGGAACAGGAGGTCATATCTATCCTGCAATAGCCATTGCAAATGAATTGAAATCTCGTTTTCCAGATACCGAATTTTTATTTGTTGGAGCTTCCGACCGAATGGAAATGGAAAAGGTACCTCAAGCTGGTTACAAAATTGAAGGACTTTGGATTTCTGGTATTCAGCGAAAATTGACGTTGAAAAATTTATTGTTTCCATTGAAATTGATGGTGAGTTTATTAAGAGCTCGAAAAATAATCAAAACGTTTAATCCAGATGTTGCCATAGGGACAGGTGGCTTTGCAAGCGGGCCATTATTGAATATGGCAATTTCAAAAGGAGTTCCTAGTTTAATACAAGAACAGAATTCTTATCCAGGAATTACCAATAAATTATTGTCAAAAAAAGTCGATAAAATATGTGTTGCCTATGATGGGTTGGAACGTTTTTTTCCAAAGGACAAATTGATTAAAACAGGGAATCCTATCCGTCAAGATTTGTTACAGATCGATAGTAAAAAGATTGAAGCCAAAGATGTTTTCAAACAAAAGCACGGTAAATATACCTTATTGGTATTGGGCGGAAGCCTTGGTGCAAGACGCATCAACGAATTAATAGAAAAAGAACTTGAGTTTTTCCAAACACAAAATGTGCAGGTCATTTGGCAATGTGGTAAGCTGTATTATGACGTTTATAAAAAATATAATAACAATGACGATGTCCAAGTACATGCCTTTATCAACAATATGGATTTTGCTTATGCGGCGTCAGATTTCATCATTTCGAGAGCAGGGGCAAGTTCGGTATCAGAACTATGTGTCGTCGGAAAACCAGTGATTTTTATACCATCGCCAAATGTGGCCGAAGACCATCAAACAAAAAATGCGATGGCCATTGTCGATAAAAATGCAGCCCTATTGATAAAAGAAACCGACTTGGATATTGATTTTGAAAATCGTTTCTCACAGTTGGTTTCATCAACAGAAAAGCAAAAGGAATTAAGTGAGAACATTAAGAAATTAGCATTAGTTAACGCTACCAAAGACATTGTTGACGAAGTTGAAAAATTATTAAATAGTAAATGAACCTAAACCGCATACATAACGTCTATTTTATTGGCATTGGAGGCATCGGAATGAGTGCCTTGGCTAGATATTTTGTGGCGAATGGAAAAGTGGTTGCTGGTTATGACAAAACAAAAACAGATATTACAGATGCTCTTGAAGAATTGGGTGTCAAAGTCCACTTTGAAGATTCGGTTGCCAATGTGGATACACCATTTTTAAATTCAGAGACAACATTAGTGGTTTATACACCAGCCGTTCCCAAAGACCATAAAGAATTAGTGTATTTTAAAAACAACCATTATGAAGTGTTGAAGCGTTCGGCTGTATTGGGTGAAATCACAAAAAACACCTTTTGTTTAGCGGTTGCAGGCACACATGGTAAAACTACAACAACAAGCATTTTAGGGCATTTATTAAATCAATGTAATGTTCCTGTTACAGCATTTTTAGGTGGAATAAGTGAGAATTACAATTCAAATTTCATTCTTAACGGAACCGAAGTGACCGTTGTCGAAGCTGACGAATTTGACCGTTCATTTTTAACGCTATCTCCAGATATGGCATGTATCACCTCAATGGATGCCGATCATTTGGATATTTACGGAGAAGCAGAGGAGCTCAAAAAATCATTTGTTGAGTTTTCCAAAAAGCTGAAACCGAATGGAAAACTATTTGTTAAAAACGGTTTGCCAATACAAGGCATTACTTACGGAATAGAAGATGAATCGGATTATTCGGTTCAAAATATAAAAATAAACAATGGCAGTTATGAGTTTGACGTCAAAACACCAACTCAAACGCTATACAATTTCAAATTTAACCTACCTGGTAGACATAATCTGTCGAATGCATTAATAGCCTTGGCGATGTCTGTAGAATACGGCATCCCTCAGCAGCAGCTCGCCACGGCATTGGCATCTTATAAAGGGGTTAAACGACGATTCACCTATCAAATTAAAACAAATGATTTGGTGTTCATTGATGATTATGCACATCATCCTGAAGAGATAAACGCAGTGCACCAAGCAGTAAGGGAAATGTACCCAAACAAAAAAGTATTGGCCATTTTTCAACCACATTTGTTCAGTCGCACACGAGATTTTGCTGATGATTTTGCAAAGAGTTTATCACAATTTGATGAGATTTTGTTGCTCGACATTTATCCAGCAAGAGAGTTACCGATTGAAGGCATTACATCACAATGGTTGTTGACAAAAATTAACAACAGTAACAAAAAATTAATATCAAAAGCAGAGTTGGTTTCAGCGATAAAAAAGTCGAGTGCACAAGTAGTTTTGACCATTGGAGCTGGCGATATTGGAGAAGAAGTTAAACATATAAAA
Source organism: Flavobacteriaceae bacterium UBA5534 (assembly GCA_002426015.1). Taxonomy (GTDB): domain Bacteria; phylum Bacteroidota; class Bacteroidia; order Flavobacteriales; family Flavobacteriaceae; genus Aquaticitalea. The sequence continues at coordinate 58,390 of DINS01000031.1, read as the reverse complement.
CAGGCATTAAGTAGTGAAACGATATTATAACAGCATAAAAATCATTGTGTTGCTAATTTTGGTTGGCTTTCTGTTTGCGTTTTCTTCTATAAGAAATTCAGCAAGAAAAGTGAGCGAACCAAACATCGAATTTATCGGTGAGGAGAATTTATTTGTCACTCATGAGACTGTTAGTAAATTGTTAATACAAAATCAACAGAGTGTTATAAATAAGCCTAAAGAAATTATAGATTTGAACGACTTGGAAACCGCCCTAAATTCCAATCCTATGATTAAAGAGGCTCAAGTGTACATCAACGTTGATGGCACTTTAACCGCTGAAATCGAACAAAGGAAACCTATAGCAAGAGTGAGTACAAATGCGTCCTATTATGTTGATAATGAAGGTAAGGATATGCCGTTATCAACAAATTACTCGTCGAGAGTGCCTTTGGTGACTGGATTTGTAAACAAAAATGAATTGTATAATATCGCTGTTGTGGCACGAAAAATTCAGGCAGATGAATTTTTAAAAACACATGTAGTTGAGATTCATCAAAATGAAAATAAGAGTATCGATTTGAAATTTAGATTACACGATTTTAAAATTCAATTAGGCTCAACAAAACTGTTAGATAAAAAAATAAACAATCTTAAAGCTTTTTATCAAAAAGCTATGAGAGATAGTACGCTTAATAGGTATAGTGTAGTGAACTTAAGGTTTGATAAACAAGTCATTTGCACCAAAAAGTAAACGATGGAAAACAATAAAATTTCAGTAGGATTAGATATCGGAACCACAAAGATTGTGGCGATGATTGGTCGTAAAAACGAATATGGCAAAGCCGAAATTTTGGGTATCGGAAAATCCAAGAGTTTGGGTGTACATCGTGGTGTGGTAAATAATATTACACAAACCATTCAGTCCATTCAACAGGCGGTTCAAGAGGCTGAAGCAGAAAGCGGATTGAAAATCGAAGATGTGACTGTTGGTATTGCTGGTCAACACATTAGAAGTTTACAACATAGCGATTACATTACAAGAGCCAATTCCGAATTGGTCATCGATGAGGAAGATATCGACCGATTAATCAATCAAGTGCACAAATTGGTCATGTTACCTGGAGAAGAAATCATCCATGTGTTGCCACAAGAATACAAAGTTGATGGTCAAGCCGAAATCAAAGAACCTATCGGAATGTATGGTGGGCGTTTGGAAGCAAATTTTCACGTAGTTGTAGGCCAAGTATCTTCGATTAGAAATATCGGACGATGTGTCAAAAGCTCTGGATTAGAACTTGAAGGCATTACTCTAGAGCCATTGGCATCAGCAAATGCAGTATTAAGTCAAGAAGAAAAAGAAGCAGGCGTAGCTCTAATTGATATAGGTGGAGGAACTACAGATTTAGCTGTTTTTAAAGATGGAATTATTCGACATACAGCAGTCATTCCTTTTGGTGGTAATGTGATTACGGAAGACATCAAGGAAGGTTGCTCCATCATTGAAAAGCAAGCCGAACTGTTAAAAATTAAATTCGGTTCAGCTTGGCCAGGAGAGAATAAAGATAATGAGATTGTATCCATTCCAGGATTGAGAGGTAGAGAGCCAAAAGAAATAACACTCAAAAATCTCTCAAAAATCATCCATGCACGCGTAGTAGAAATTATAGAGCAAGTGTATGTGGAGATTAAAAATTACGGACACGAAGAACAAAAGAAGAAATTGATTGCAGGAATTGTATTGACAGGTGGAGGTGCCCAATTGAAACATTTAAAACAATTAGTCGAATATATCACAGGCATGGACACCAGAATTGGGTATCCAAACGAGCATTTGGCAGGTGATAGTGATGAAGAGGTTGCAAGTCCCTTGTTTGCAACAGCTGTTGGTTTGGTAATGGATGGCCTTAAACGTCAAGAGCGTAAGCGCATTGAAAAGGCTGCTGAAGAAGAGCTGCAAAATGAAACCATTGTCGAAGAGCCAACAGATCAAGACGAAGAAATTGCCGCACCACCAAAAAAAGAACGCAAATCGTTTTTGGACAAACTAACGGAACGCGTCAAAGATTTTTTAGATAACGCAGAATAAAATATTAATAATAAATCCAGTAAAAACTAATTATATGAGCAACAAAAATGAATTTGGAAACATCGCATTCGATTTGCCAAAAAACCAATCCAATGTCATCAAGGTGATAGGTGTTGGTGGAGGTGGAAGCAATGCTATTAACCACATGTTTCAACAAGGAATAAAAGGAGTTGATTTTGTCATCTGTAATACAGATGCTCAAGCACTGCAAAACAGTGGAGTCCCAAACAAAATTCAACTTGGTGTGAACTTAACCGAAGGTTTAGGAGCAGGCGCAAACCCTGATGTTGGTGAGCAAGCTGCTGTTGAGAGTTTGGAAGACATCCGCAGAATGTTGGATACCAATACAAAAATGGTATTTATCACTGCAGGAATGGGTGGAGGTACAGGTACTGGAGCCGCTCCAATCATTGCTAAAATGGCTAAAGAGTTAGATATTCTTACTGTAGGTATTGTAACAATGCCATTCCAGTTTGAGGGAAAAACTCGTAATGAACAGGCTCAAAAGGGTATTGAAACGCTACGTGCTCATGTAGATTCTTTAGTGGTCATCAATAACAATAAACTACGTGAAGTTTATGGTAACCTTGGTTTTAAAGCAGGATTCTCTAAAGCAGACGAAGTGTTGTCAACAGCCTCAAGAGGAATTGCCGAAGTGATTACACATCACTATACACAAAATATTGATTTGCGTGATGCCAAAACCGTGTTGAGCAATAGCGGAACAGCCATCATGGGCTCTGCGACGGCGTCTGGTAAAACACGCGCTCAAGAAGCAATAATGAAAGCTTTAGATTCACCATTATTGAACGACAATAAAATTACTGGAGCCAAAAACGTATTGTTGCTGATCGTTTCTGGTGCTCAAGAAATTACTATTGACGAGATTGGAGAAATCAATGATCATATCCAAAATGAAGCAGGACATGGAGCAAACATCATTATGGGTGTTGGTGAAGATGAATCATTACAAGAATCAATTGCTGTCACAATTATCGCTACTGGATTTGATGTTGAACAACAAGATGAGATTTCTAATACTGAAGTAAAAAAAGTGGTGCACGCCTTGGAAGACGATTCTAACAATGATGTCAAAACTAAAGAGCGCGAACCAGCCATTATCACTCCAGATATTATTCTTGAAAAAGAAGAAGAACAAGAAAAAATTGTAAAACATACCTTGTTTGAAACGGAAGACGATGATATCATCAATGAAGTGAAGTTAGATGATGTTAGAATGGATTTGATTCCAACTACAGAATTTATCAAAAACCTAAATGTTGTATATGACGAAGTGTTAGATTCAGTTGATGAAGACGATTTTGTGATTACACCAGTCCAAAAACAAAATGAAGAACAACCTATAGTTTTTGAAGAAGAGGAACAAATTACATTGACATTCGATTTGCCTTTGTCAGACTCACAAAAGGAAATGACTTCTTCTGATGACAATCGCATCCTATTTGAATTAGATGACGATATGAAAGAAATGAAGGTAAATGATTATGTCGAAATTATTCCAGTAACTGAAGCTAATGAAGAAGGCGAAAAGCGTTATGCACTAGATGATTTTATGACCTATGAATCATCCATCAATAAATCTAAAGCCAATACGATTGAAATAGATGAAGAAATCGTTTTTGAACGTAAAGTAGTCACCTCTGAAACAAAAAAACCAATCATTGAAGATGAAATTGACCCAATGAATACACCAATTTCAGAATTGCTCAAAGAAAGAGCAGACGAAAGACGACGCAAAATGAAAGATTTCAATTATAAATTCAATAACGCTAAAATCGATGAGATTGAACGCGAACCAGCATACAAAAGGCAAGGTGTGAACTTAGAAGACTCTCAACACTCTTCTGATACGAATACTTCAAGACTATCTGTTGGCACTGACGACAACGACGATATTCAATTGAGAAGTAATAATTCGTTCTTACATGACAACGTAGATTAATAGCAAATTTTAGTTTAGTGTTTCGCACTTTTGTTAACCCGAAAAGCCCAACCGCTTTTCGGGTTTTTTATTCCTGTGAAGATAGGAATCTTATCAATTTAATGGTGATTTATTAGAGAGCAAACACTGACTGAAGACTGCTAACTTTTTATTATCTTCGCAGCATCAAAATAAAAACGAAAATGAGCTTACAAGAAAACATTATGACTGCAATGAAAGCAGCTATGAAAGATAAGGATCAAATGGCTTTGGCAGCATTAAGAGCTGTTAAATCAGAACTATTATTGGCACAAACCGAAACAGGTTCAAAAGAAGACATCACTAAAGAGCAAGAAATTAAAATACTATCTAAACTTGTAAAGCAGCGTAAGGACAGTGCAGCCATTTTTAGTGAACAAAATAGAATGGATTTGGCCGAGCCAGAATTAGCTCAAGCAGAAATCATAAGCCAGTTTTTGCCAGCACAATTGAGTGAGGCAGAAATCGAGAAAGTAGTGGTTGATACTATTGCGAAAGTCGGAGCAGAAGGCATGAAAGATATGGGGAAGGTTATGGCAATTGTCAATCAGCAATTAGCTGGTAAAGCAGATGGGAAGACGATCTCTACTATTGTAAAAACTAAATTAGCATAAACGAGATTCCTGCCTTCGCAGGAATTTTTGGCCACGTAGCTCAATTGGATAGAGCACTGGATTTCGGCTCCAGCGGTTGTAGGTTCGACTCCTATCGTGGTCACTTAAAAGCAAACTTTGTATAGGTTTGCTTTTTTAGTTAAAAACAGGGATTTCGAATACAATGTTCTGTTGCTTTAAGACATCTAAAATAAGTTTAAATGACGTGTCATCTGTTGGTTTTGAGTTGTCTTCATTAAGTAATGCATTTACTAGCTCTTTCATGTTGTCATCATGATACTCCAATAAAAATTCGTTGCCGTTAAGTTTTATCAAACAATCATTCTTACCATAATCTATCTCTAACTCTGGATTGACTCTTAAGATGGTGTTTTTATCTTGATAAGCCTTTTGTAACACTTTGTACAAAGCTTCGATTACGCGACTGACAGTAATCGAATTTAAGCAAATGCGATGTTCACAATTAAGAATGACGTCATAATTACAGCGTATGTTACAAACACCTTGTTTTCCCCAAATTAGCTCATGATTTTCCGAAAAACTCCCCCAACTTCCTGGTCCAGTTGGGCCATAAATACCAACCGTTGGTACGTTATAAGCTCCAGCTACATGTGTAATTCCAGCATCATTACCAATATGGAACAAGGCTCCAGACATAGCTTGTCCAACAGCATTCATATCTCCAGTAATCATTTCGATATGTGGCATTTGTTGAGTAAAATGTTGCTCAATATCAGGATCATCAGGCCCTTTGATTATTTTGCATTTCAGGTTTGGGAACAATTCATAAAGCTGTTCAATAAGTGCAGCATACTTGTCTGTTGGCCATATTTTTAATAAAAAACCTGCACCATGATGAACAACATAATACGGGTCGTTTGCAATATTATGTTCAAAATAAGGATAGCTGTCATAATGATTGTCAATATCAATATGCAGTTTTGAAACCGTGTCTATATAATGCTGAATGGCATGCTGTTTGACTTTCTTATGAGTGGGATATTTTAAGGCGTGTGGCAAATCATATCCTCTGAAAGCTGGATAATTTCCTAATTCATAAACGTGGTCATAATCCTGTTCATTCAGTCTTGCAATGGTTTCATCAACCACTTTTACATGCTTTAAATGAGGCGTAAAAAAGTCAACCAATCGAGGATCAACTGCAAAGTCTAAAGAAGTGGTGACTTTAGCTAATTTGTTGATTGCAGGAATTGCAAAAAAGATATCCCCAAGACCTCCATAGCTTTTGTAAACCAAAACCTTTCCTAATGTTTCAACTTTTTGCGCTATTTGGCTCTCAAAAACGGTATCGATTTCATTCCAAAAATGAATTAAGGCATCCTTCATGTCACTGATGGCTTTTTCTTTATCATCTGGATAAAAGTCAAATGAAAATGTGCCTATTCTGTCGTTACCAATAATCTCGCAACCTGAAAGAAAAGCCTCTGCTGCTAATCGACCTGAAGGTTCAGGCCAAACAGGTTGGCAAATGATGGCCTTTGTTTTTCCTAAAATATCGAGAACCTCTTCATTGGTAATGGATTCATTAAAAGTGACATTTTTTGGAATTTCCTGCCTTAAGAGATTGCGGCCATAAACTGGGAAATTTAATTCTGGATGTTCATTGGCATATTCGATGTAGGCATATCCACCTTTGAGATTGTTTAAGTCACCAAAAAAGGGAATCGTTTTTTCGTCTTTCTCTTTTGAAGGATTTAATTTATCAACTTCAACAGTTGGAGGCATGATAAGATGATGTCTGACCGATTCACCATAAAATTCATAATGAGCTTCATAATGTTTAGGTGATTGAAAAATATTCAAACGAGCATTAGCAAATAAGGTTCTAAAGAGATGAAATTTTTCGGTATTGCAACAGTTGGTAATTTTTCTGTCAACTGTACAAAGAATATTGCGTCTTACACAAAAATTATAGTCATATTCAACCTTGATATAAGGTTTTTTTGATGCGATAAGATGTTTGATTATATCGAATTCAAAAGTACATCGGCTAGTACTGTTGATAACTATCAAATCAGCTTCAGCGATTGATTTTTTGGTTCGATCTTCATCTTTTAGACCATCAATGGCAACATTATAGGACTTTTTCTTCCCTAATTTGATTAACTGATTGATGGTAAGTTCTGCACCTCTCGGAGTAGTTAAAGAAGTGTCGTGTAAAAAGAGAATACGTTTCAAGTTGAGGTGTGATATAAACACTATAAAATTTGTCTAAAGATTCTAAACAAACTTTATAGTGCGTTGAATGCAAAAAAATAGCTGATATGGCTATTAACCATAATAACCATCGTCATAGTAGCCGTCGTCATAGTAGCCGTCGTCATAGTAACCATCATCATAATACCCATCTCCATAGTACCCATCATTAAAAGAATCATCAGATGAACTGCAAGATGTTGTTACTAATGATGCAGTAATTGAAATGGCAGAAATGGCTAAAAGAGCTTGTCCGGATTTTTTTAAGAATTTCCTTCTTTCCATTTTTTAAAGTTTTTTGATGTGTGTTAAAGTTAAAAAAATAATTTAAAAATTAAGTTGTTTATAGATAGAACAACTTAAAATCGTTTTATCCTGATTTTTTATCAGTTTTTTTAAATATATTTATCACTTATAATATTCCCTCACAATCTATTAATTTAAAGAACGTTAATTAAAGAGTGAATAGTATAATAATTGAACAATTTTCTAAAGGAGGCATGATGGTCCTCTTCTTTTTTATTGCAATTCTTGTTGCTTTAATGATAAGTTTTGCATTGAAAATGGCAGAGTTGGCTTATGTAATGCGATACAAAAAGCCTTATTTTATTTTCACCCCTTTTTTTCTTAAGAAATTAGATCCACATCAAAGATCAATCCTTCAGCAGCAGTTTAAATTTTATCAAAAACTAAAACCAAGACACAAAGCGTATTTTGAACACCGAGTGGCCTCTTTTATGAAAGACAAGCAATTTATTGGAAGAGATGGATTGCAAGTCACCGATAAAATGAAAGTGCTTGTTTCGGCTACAGCAGTTATGTTAACTTTTGGGTTTAGAGATTATTACATTGGGTTAGTTTCTAAGATATTCATCTATCCTGATGAATTTTACTCCAACACTAATCAAGATTACCATAAAGGGGAGTTTAACCCAAAGTTGGAAACTTTGGTGCTCTCTTGGAAAGATTTTGAGAAAGGCTTTGAAAATGATAACGATAATCTTAATGTAGCCATTCATGAGTTTGCACATGCCATCCACTTAAACAGTATCAAAGAACGCGACATAAGTTCAACAATATTTTCAGATTCTTTCAAGGAATTAATCGATTTACTTTCAAATACCGAATCGTTACGTAATGAATTAATTGCCTCTAAATACTTTAGAGAATATGCTTATACCAATCAGTACGAGTTTGTGGCTGTGATTATCGAAACGTTTATAGAGTCACCAGATGAATTCCGTTCCCAATTTCCGGAAGTTTATAACAAGACAAAGCAGATGCTGAATTTTAATTTTGTTGGTTATTAATGTTTGATGATGACATCCGTCATACTTTATAAGGTTAGAGATTCTTAACTTTAATAGTGAATTTAAAACCTATATGATGAAAAAAAGAACACCAATTTCAGAGATAATGACCAAGCATGTCATTACATTAAACCATACCGATAGTTTAGAAACAGCAGAGCGCTTGTTTAAGTCGCATAAAATTAGACATATTCCTGTGGTAAGTGGCGATGCTATCATTGGGATGTTGAGCTACACAGATTTGTTGCGCATAAGCTTTGCTGATGCTATTGATGAAGATGAAGATACTGTTGATACGGTTGTTTATAATATGTTTACCATTGAACAAGTAATGGCCAAAAAACTTGTGAGTGTATCTCCTCATACCACTATAAAGGAAGTTGCCGAGATTTTAGCTAAAAAGGAATTTCATGCATTGCCAGTAATAGATAATGCAAAACTTGTGGGTATTGTGACCACAACAGATTTGATAAATTATCTCATAGACCAATTTTAATACAAAAAAGGCTCCTTTGGGAGCTTTTTTTAGCGATTAGCCAAATCCTTCAACCCCTTTATGGTGTTGGTTGGGTTAGGACTGCTAAACACGTAGCTTCCTGCCACCAAAACATCTGCTCCTGCATCAATTAGTTGCTTTGCATTTTTATCTATAACACCACCATCAATTTCAATCTTTGTTAATGCACCCTTGCGTTCAATTAAAGCTTTTAGTTGTTTTACTTTATTATAGGTGTTTTCAATGAAGCTTTGTCCTCCAAATCCGGGATTTACACTCATGATGCAAACCAAATCGATATCATTTATGGTGTCTTCCAAAACGTTGACATTGGTGTGAGGATTCAATGCAACACCTGTCTGCATGCCTTCTGCTTTTATTGCTTGTAAAGTTCTGTGCAAATGTGTGCAAGCTTCATAATGAACAGTTAGGTTATGAGTTCCTAAATCGGCAAAGGTTTTTATATACCTATCTGGGTCAACGATCATCAAATGCACATCTACATATTTTTTGGTATGTTTTGTAATGGCTTTTAAAACTGGCATTCCAAAAGATATGTTAGGCACAAAAACACCATCCATAATATCGATATGAAACCAGTCGGCGTCACTTTGATTGACCATTTCTATATCGCGTTGAAGGTTGGCAAAATCGGCAGCAAGCATTGAAGGTGCTATTAATTTAGAACTCATTGTTGTGTTGTTTTAAAACTACAAAAGTAGGTAAAAAAACGAACCCAGAGTAATCAGCTCTGGGTTCTTTCATCAATCAAAAAACGAACAGTTATGTTGTAACTGTTTGTTACGTTAATTTAGTCGTAATTATTGGGAATTACTAACCTAAATATGTTTTTAATATTTTGCTTCGTGAGGTGTGTTTTAACCTACGAATTGCTTTTTCTTTTATTTGACGTACACGTTCACGAGTGAGGTCGAATGTTTCACCAATTTCTTCTAAAGTCATTGGGTGTTGATCGCCTAAACCAAAATATAAACGAATAACATCGGCTTCACGAGGCGTCAACGTTTCTAAAGCTCTTTCGATCTCTGTACGCAACGATTCGTGCAATAAATCTTTGTCAGGGTTTGGAGACTCTCCAGAACGCAAAACGTCGTACAGGTTAGAGTCTTCACCTTCAACTAATGGCGCATCCATACTTACGTGACGACCAGAGTTTTTCATAGACTCTTTTACGTCATTAATGGTCATATCCAACTCTTTTGCAATTTCTTCTGCACTTGGCGGACGTTCATGGCTTTGCTCTAAAAACGCAAATGTTTTGTTTATTTTGTTTATAGAACCAATTTTATTTAAAGGTAAACGTACAATACGTGATTGTTCAGCTAATGCTTGAAGAATCGATTGACGAATCCACCAAACCGCATACGAAATGAATTTAAAACCACGAGTTTCATCAAAACGTTGTGCTGCTTTAATAAGACCAAGATTCCCTTCATTTATCAAATCTGGTAAAGTTAAGCCTTGGTTTTGGTATTGTTTAGCAACCGATACCACAAATCGTAAATTAGCCTTCGTCAATTTTTCTAAAGCAACTTGATCACCAGCTTTGATACGTTGTGCTAACTCGACTTCTTCATCTGCCGTAATTAAATCAACTTTTCCAATTTCTTGAAGATACTTGTCTAGCGAAGCTGTTTCTCTATTGGTAACCTGCTTCGTAATTTTGAGTTGTCTCATCTAATTTTTTCTGTGTTTTTTTATGCGAATATTACATTGCATATAGTTATACGTAAAAAGTCGTATAAAAGTTACAGTAAACTGAAAAATAATTAAATTTTAATTAATTTTTTGTCATTCAAATTGATGTCTTCCAACATTTCGTTAGTAAACTTGTAATGACCTCTCGTTGTTATGATTTTAAAACGATGCGAATGCATAGCGCTTAACGTGTTCAAAAACAACCATTTAGATTTTAGTAGTTTTGGTTTTTCTGATTTTAAACTCAACTCAAAATAATGAGTTCGGCCTTCTTTTTCGGCAACGATATCTGGTGTAATGTTGATGTCGCTACCTTTTTTGTGATACGATTTTGGCGTTTCGTAACCTTCCGCATCTGCTTTGATATTCTCAAAGCCGATGTTCTCCAAGTAAGCTAATGAGTTACTTAAAATGTCTGAATATTTCTCTTTGTCTGTATAAACCATAACTCATAATATAATGAAAATATTGAGAAAAGCAAATTATTTTGAATGTTTAACTTTTATGCTGTAAAATAGGATATGCATTACTGCACGATAAAAGCATCTTCTTTAATGATATGCTCTCGTAATCTGTCAATTTTTTGATGCATACTGTTAAAAAACTGTGTTCTGTCACGTTCACCTGCATTTACCAACAATTTTGAATGGAATTTGTGTTTTTCAAAAAACTCATACATCAAATCGCAGGTAGGTTGGTGCTCAATCTTAAAATAACTCAACAGAGTAAAAGGTGTAAAAAAGACCTTTTTATGCGGTGTATTCACCATAATGACATTATTCATGGAATGAAGATCTGTTTTGTAGAGATTATATATGGCTTTATTTTGTGAACCAATGATGCTTTGTTGTATAGCTTGCGTTTCTACATCTCTCAATACTTGTTCTGCATCATCGCAAATCAATAAAGCCATCTCTCTGGATACCAGACCTGATTCATAATAATAAACAATTTGCTGTATCGTGCTGTTGATGGTCATATTGTTCCAAAATTCAGTGATGTTGATGCCTTTATACACTTCAGCCAGATTAACAGCGCTGTCTATGAGTGATTGAGGTATGATTTTCAAAAAGGCATCAAAGGAAGTTTTGTTTTTTGCCATGTCGATATCGACATCTTTAAGCCAAACATACATTTTATATCGTGCTATGTATGAGTCCTTGAGAGTATGAAAAATAGGAAGCTCTTTAGCTGAATACAGAATAGTTGCGCCTTTGAGCTTTATCAAAGGAGACAAATTATTTTTTGATGCAACAAAATAAGCCTCTAAAGCTCTGACATTGGTTAAATTAGGAGAGAGCTCTGTAAGAATGCTATTTTGGCTTCCGACTTCAAATAGATTATTTAGAGAAATGTTATAGTGCCTAGCAAGTATAACGGTTTCTTCTAGAGATAAATTAGTTTTACAATTTATGCGTCTGTATGCTGCATCATAGCCAATATCTAATACAGTAGCGATTTCATCTACAAATGAGGTGTTGTTCATTGATTTTTCCTTTAAAAATCGGATAAACTCGCTTTGCATATTTTGAAATAATTAGATTCTAATTTACTGGTTTTTTGCGAATTATGCGAAAATAATTTGAATGTTTCTTCAAAATTTAAAAATGGATATTGAAAACTTGAAACTACATTTGAGAGAGACTCCATAAATAATTATTACAAAACGATGAAGTATTTGAATGATTTACTAGATTAAAAAAATATATGAAAACAAAAATCAAATCAGCAGCCTTAATGATTTCAGCCTTGATACTAATACAAGGTTGTAAAGTATACCATAGTAATCCAGTATCACTTCAACAAGCAGCGGAAGAAAGCAAAAGAGTAAAAATTGAAACAATTGCCAACTAAACGATCAAATACCAAAAAGTTGTTTATGAGAATGGCAAATATTATGGGATATCAAAAGAAAAAGGCGAAATAGTTAAGTCAGAAATCAATGAGCAAAACGTCATCAAAGTAAGAGTGCAAAACAAGACATTATCTACAATATATAGTGTTGCAGTACCATTAGTGACCACTTCTGCTTTATTTGCTGCAGGAAGTAGTATCTTATTAAGTGATTGGGATTAAATATATAGAAATATAAAAAAAGGGATAAATGAATGTATTTAAGAAGATCAGTTTGATTATGGCTCTCTTAATGATGTTTCAATCTTGTAAAGTTTATTATAAAGATTATACTACATTAGAAGAAGCTGCACATCAAGGAAAGGAAACAAAAATCATAACGACTAAAAATAAAACACTTAAATTTAAAAGTGTGATATTGGAGGATGGAAACTATTATGGCATAAAAAAAATGAAGGGAGAGTCAATAAAAGTGCCTATTGATCTTCATAATGTGAAAAGCGTTAATATTTTAAATGAAAACGTTTCAACAATAGTATCAATAGTGTTGCCGCTTGCTATTATAATTGGCGGACTAGTAATAATAAGTAATTTAGATTTTGCACCAGATTTTGGTGGCTCTGGTTACTGATAGCTTATATGTTTGATAAAAAAACCTCGCAATTTTATATTGCGAGGTTTTAATTTATAGAGCTATAAAGAATTAATCTTTTTTATCTTCTCTTGGTTTTCTGTCGTCACGTCTGTTATCACGCCCACGATTATCTCTACCTCTGTTATCACGTCCACCACGATCGTTGTTATCTCTTGGTGGTCTTGCAACATAACCTTCAGGTTTATCTAACAATGCTTTACGAGATACTTTTTCTTTACGAGTTTTTGGATCGACACCAAAATATTTCACATTGAAAACGTCTCCCATATTGACTACGTCAGACACATTTTCTGTACGTTCCCAAGCCAACTCACTCACATGCAACAACACCTCATTTCCTGGAGCTTGTGTATATTCTACAACAGCACCAAAATCAAGCATCTTAATAACTCTTACTTCGTAAGTTCCGCCAACTTCAGGCTTAAACAATAGCGAATCAATTTTTGCCAATACGGCATCAATACCATCTTGGTTTGTTCCTAAAATTTCAACAATACCTTCTTCGGTAATTGGGTCTTCATTGATAACAATAGTAGTTTTAGTCGCTTTTTGTAATTCTTGAATTACTTTTCCACCAGGACCAATCAATGCTCCAATAAACTCGTTAGGAATTGTTCTAGTGATCATTTTTGGAGCGTGTGCTTTTACATCTGCATTAGGTTGTGCAATGGTTTCCACTAATTTTCCAAGAATATGTAGACGACCAGCTTGTGCTTGTTTCAAAGCATTCACTAAAATCTCATAAGACAATCCTTTTACCTTAATGTCCATTTGGCAAGCAGTAATACCATCAGCGGTACCAGTGACTTTAAAGTCCATGTCTCCTAAATGATCTTCATCACCAAGAATATCAGACAATACAGCATATTTTCCTGTCTCTGCATCAGAAATCAATCCCATGGCGATACCAGACACTGGTTTTTTCATTTGTACACCTGCATCCATAAGTGCCATTGTACCAGAACAAACAGTTGCCATAGATGACGAGCCATTACTTTCTAATACTTCTGATACGACACGAACGGTATAAGGACAATCCACAGGAATCATGCCTTTTAAAGCACGTTGTGCTAAATTACCATGCCCAACTTCACGACGTGAAGTACCGCGAATTGGTCTTGCTTCACCAGTTGAAAAAGGAGGGAAGTTATAATGTAAATAGAAACGCTCTTCACCTTCAAACGATGGCATATCTATTTGGTTTGCTTCTCTAGATGTTCCTAAAGTTACTGTTGCTAAAGCTTGGGTTTCTCCACGAGTGAAGATAGCCGAACCATGTGTTGATGGTAAGTAATCAACTTCACACCAAATTGGTCTAATATCTGTCGTTTTACGGCCATCAAGGCGTAACCCTTCATTTAAAGTTAAATCTCTAACGGCAGCTTTTTCTGCTTTATAGAAATATTTAGAAACCATTCCGCCATAATCTTCCAATTCTTCTTCTGTAAAAGAGGCTTTTACTTCTTCTTTGATGGCATCAAAGGCAGCACTTCGTTCGTGTTTTGCAGAAGCTGCCCTAGCTACAGCATACACTTTATCATAAGCCATGTCGCGAACTTTCTTCTCTAGAGCTTCGTCTTCACGTTCTGGTTCGTACTCACGTGTTGGTTTTTTACCGAAAGCTTCAGCTAATTTTACTTGCGCTGCACATTGTACTTTAATGGCATCGTGAGCAAATTTGATAGCTTCCACCATTTCTTCTTCAGAAATCTCTTTCATCTCTCCTTCAACCATCATCACTGAATCTGCAGAGGCTCCAATTACCATATCAATGTCAGATTCTAATAATTGAGATTGTGTTGGGTTGATGATAAATTGCCCATTTATACGACCAACTCTTACTTCTGAAATAGGAGTTTCAAACGGAATATCACTTAACTGTATTGCTGCTGATGCAGCTAATCCTGCCATTGCATCTGGCATAACATCATCATCGTGTGACATTAACTGAATCATCACTTGTGTTTCTGCGTGATAATCTTTAGGGAATAACGGACGTAACACGCGGTCAACAAGACGCATGGTCAATACTTCGCCATCACTAGGTCGTGCTTCTCTTTTAAAGAAACCTCCAGGATACCTTCCTGCGGCTGCAAACTTCTCACGATAGTCTACTGTTAATGGTAAAAAGTCAACATCACTTTGTTGGTAGTTGGAAACAACGGTACATAACAACATGCATTTACCAGACTTGACAACAACAGAGCCATGGGCTTGTTTTGCTAATTTTCCGGTTTCGATGGAAATAGTGCGTCCACCACCAAGGTCAATGACCTCTTTAAAAACTTTTGGAATCATAAATTTTTTAATTCTAATTAAACAATGGTCGTTGTGTTGTTGTGTGTAGTGTTGTGTTAGACCAATGAAAAACTATATTTAGCTTCTTATCTGCGAGATTTTTAGACTCTTACGCTTGAGTCATCTATAAATCAAAAAACCACGCTTGTAGGCGTGGTCTTTTTGTGAGATTATTTTCTTAATCCTAATTCTTTAACTATTGCACGATATCTTAAGATATCTTTTTTGATTAGGTAGTCTAATAAAGATCTACGTTTACCAACTAACTTAACTAATGAACGCTCTGTGTTAAAATCTTTACGATTGTTTTTTAAATGTTCTGTTAAGTGATTAATTCTGTGGGTAAATAATGCAATTTGTCCTTCTGCTGAACCAGTGTCTGTTGCGTTTTTACCGTGTTTTTTAAAGATTTCCTCTTTAACTTCTTTTGCTAAATACATGCTAATATTATTGTAAATGATTGTTATGTACACGAAAGTCTTTCTTTCGAGCGGCAAATATAGTAATTTTTAATGATTTACAAATGGTAACTGCTAAATGTTTAAGTTTTTTGAAGGTGCTTTTTAAACCTTTTTGTTTTTGAACGGTCTTAACAATACATTAACAATAAAAAAAGTAATCATGAAAAAAATTAATGCTCTTACAAAGGCCTTGTTTATCCTTGTGGTTTTAGGATTGACATTTGCAAGTTGCAGCAACGAGGAATCTGTTGACGCAACACAACAAGAACAAGACACAACAGAAGTTGCTAAAGCTTCTGAAATTGATGAAATTGAAGCCGTTTTAGGTGATGTCATTATTGATGCTTATGAAGGTCAAGAATCTGATGATCTTGGTCGTTCGGCTCAACAATCTGGATTGCCTGATTGTGTGACCATTACTGTAGTGTTTCAACAAAATTACAGACAAATAACTGTCGATTTTGGTACTGATGGATGTATGGTACATGGACATTTGTTAAAAGGACAGATTGTATTTACTTATGAAAGAGATCCAGAAGCACAACAGGTAATGATTGATTATTCGCTGATTGATTTCTACTTTGATGCCAAAAACGTTATAGGAAGTAAAACCATATTGAAACAATTATCTAATGCTAATGGCAATCCGCAGTTTACACACACGTTAGATTTGACAGTGATTTGGCCAAATGGTGCACAGGCAAGTAGAGAAGGTGTAAAAATCAGAGAATGGGTTGAAGGTTTTGGTAGTGGTATTTGGAGTGATAATGTTTTTGAAATCACTGGAAATTGGTCAACTACCTTTGTAAATGGGAATACACATACTTATGAAGTGGTAATACCTTTGCGTAGAGAAGTCATTTGTTTTTACTTTGTTAGTGGAAGTATTGACATACAGCGTACCAATTTTGGAGGTACTTTTGATTATGGAACTGGCAGTTGTGATAACCAAGCGACCTTTACATTTAACAATGGAAATGTGGTAAATGTAATTTTGAATTAATAAAAGGAAAACTAAATAAACAGAAAAGCGACCCATAGGTCGCTTTTCTGTTTTAAGCTCTTAAGGGCTGATTGGTTATCAAATCTATATATAGGTTGACTTTGTTTTTTAAGTCCTTACGTTCTGTAATAAAATCTAAAAAGCCGTGTTCCAATAAAAATTCTGCCGTTTGAAAATCTTCAGGTAGTTCTTGACCTGTAGTGTCTCTTACGACTCTAGGTCCTGCAAAACCAATCAAAGCTCCTGGTTCGCTAATGTTGATATCTCCCAACATGGCAAAAGATGCAGTGGTTCCACCAGTGGTTGGGTCAGTACACAACGAGATATAAGGAATGTTGGCATCGGCTAATTGGGCTAATTTTGCTGAAGTCTTTGCTAATTGCATTAAAGATAATGCGGCTTCTTGCATACGAGCTCCACCAGATTTTGAAATTACCATAAAGGGTATTTTCTTTTTGAGGGCATAATCTCCAGCTCGAGCTATTTTTTCTCCAACGACACTTCCCATAGAACCCCCAATAAATGCAAAATCCATACAAGCAACTACCAAATCTTTGCCCTTTGATTTGCCAACAGCACAACGAACAGCATCTTTCAATTTAGTTTTTTCTTGAGCGGCCTTCAGACGGTCTGGATATTTTTTTGTGTCTTCAAATTTTAAAGGATCTTTAGAATCTAAATCAGCATCTAACTCTTTAAATTTATTATCATCGAATAAGATTTGAAAATACTCTTTACTGCCAATTCTTACGTGATATCCATCTTCTGGGCTTACATAAAAGTTTTTTTCTAACTCTTCTGTATCAATAATTTTTCCTGTTGGAGATTTGTACCATAGACCTTTAGGAGTGTCTTTCTTCTCTTCTGTGGTTGTGGTGATCCCTTTTGTTTTTCTTTTAAACCAAGACATTAAAAGTGAGTTTTAGTTGTTTTGTTATGGTGCAAAGTTATAAAGTATTTACATTATTTAGGTCTTCGAACGCCTTTTTTAAGCGCTCTACAAATGAGCTTTCTCCTTTTCGAAGCCAAACCCTTGGGTCATAATACTTTTTGTTTGGAGAATCTTCTCCATCAGGATTGCCAATTTGTGATTGTAAATAGGCTTCGTTCGTTTTAAAATAATCGCGTACACCACTCATAAAAGCATATTGCATGTCGGTATCGATATTCATTTTTATGACGCCATAACCGATAGCTTCTCTAATTTCTTCGACTGTTGAACCAGAGCCTCCATGGAATACAAAATCTATATGATTATGACCGACACCAAACTTTTTGGACACATAGTCTTGAGAGTTTTTTAAGATTTTTGGTGTTAGTTTGACATTTCCAGGTTTGTAAACACCATGCACATTACCAAATGCTGCTGCAATGGTAAATTGGTCGCTAACTTTACTTAATTCTTCGAAAGCATAGGCAACTTCTTCTGGTTGTGTGTATAGCTTAGAATCATCAACATCACTGTTGTCAACACCATCTTCTTCACCACCAGTAATTCCCAATTCAATTTCTAAAGTCATTCCCATTTTGCTCATTCGCTTTAGATAGGCTTTGCAAATCTCGATGTTTTCTTCGATTGGTTCTTCAGATAAATCTATCATGTGTGAACTATACAAAGGTTTTCCTGTTTCGGCAAAATGTTTTTCGCTGGCATCCAACAAGCCGTCTATCCATGGTAACAAGTTTTTAGCACAATGATCGGTGTGTAAAATTACAGGAACTCCATAAGCTTCTGCTAATAGATGAACGTGTTTAGCACCTGCGATTCCGCCTGCAATTGCTGCTTTCTGGTTCTCGTTACTTAAACCTTTTCCAGCGTTGAATACCGAACCTCCATTAGAAAATTGTATGATAACAGGAGCGTTTAATGCTGCTGCGGTTTCTAAAACACCATTGATTGTGTTAGAACCTATAACATTTACGGCCGGCAAGGCAAATCCTTTTTCTTTTGCAAGTTTAAAAATGGCTTGTACTTGTTTTCCTGTTGCAACACCTGGTTGTATGTTGTGACTCATTTTTTAGATTTTTAGTTGTAGAATTATAACTCAAAAGTAATCATTTTTTCAATAATTTTTTGAGATTAACAGAGTTACTTCTTATAAAAACAGACGAAATTTTAATAGTAGACAAGATTTGGGGCCATTAAAATGGATAGTTTATCCCAATGTTATAAACGGCATTTCCAAAGTTATAATCCTTAAACCAACGACTGCCACTATCATTGGAAGGGTCATAGGTTTTAAAGCCAATATCACCGCGAAGGATGAAAAAACGAAAGTCATAACGAAGGCCAAAACCAGAACCTATGGCAATATCTTCTAGCGAGTTAAAACCATCAAAAGTAGATGCGTCATCAGTAACATTGTCAAACACATTCCAGATGTTTCCTGCATCGACAAACAATGCCCCATTAAAGCTACCGAAAATATTGAAACGCTGTTCTGCACTCAAATGAATTTTCAAATTGGCTTCGTTAAATTCGTTAGTCGATTTTGAACTTCCTGGGCCAAGGTTAAAAGCTGTCCACGCTCTGTTGTCATTAGGTCCTCCAGCAAAAAAACTTTTGGAAAACGGAATACTTTCAGAATTGCCATAAGGGATTGCAATTCCAAAATAGCTTCTAAAAGCCAATACATTTTTTTTGCCCAAATCCCAGTACTTAACATAATCGACTTCAGTTTTTGCATATTGAGAAAATGCGACCCCAAAAATTTCGTAACGATCATCTGAATTTTTATTGATACCAGCTAAATTGGAAATGTTAGAAAGCAAGTTTCCTGCAAATTCTATTTTGAACCTTAAAATTGAAAAATCATTATCAAATAGATTATCGCGCTTATTTTTGACGTAATTAAAACTTGATGAAAAGATGAGGTTGTTTTCAGTCAATCGATTTTGACGTTGCGATATATTGCTTACATCAACAAAATCATCTTCTGTAAGATTTAATGTAGAATCAGGATCTAATGCGTCAGCAATAAAACCATTGGTGCCTAATGGAAATGTAAGATTGCCTTCGTCATTAAAATAACTCGGATTGGCGCTATAGTTTTGCGCTATGGTATTAAGTCTGTTATACGAGTTTTGGTAAACGCCAAAATAGTTGTCAGTGTTCAGGTTTTTTACATATTGCACATTGAATAAATCGAGCGTGTTGGTTACTTTTCTTGAAGGATACCAATTGTAACTAAATATACCAGATAGGGTTTGCTTATCTAAACCAATATTTCGTTGACTTGTTGCACCAACACTCATTCTTGTAGTTGGCGACATATATTTTGGGATGACTTTTTCTGTGTTAATAGGGAAAAATAGGCGAGGGATGGTCAATTTCATATTAGCTCCAACTTCGTTGATATCAAAAAATTGATCTCTGGAGTTATTTGCATCTTTTGACGCTCCAATGGCGCCCAAAGCGGAAATTTCCAATATTTCTGCACCTCTAAACACATTTCTGATGATCAGCCCTGTACTAAATGAAAACCCTACCGTTTGAATGTTGCTTTGTGTCACGTCAAAATCAAAACCAAGCCCATATTTCTTTTTTGGAGTTAGATATACGTTAGCAGTCAGTGTAGTGTCGTTAAGATTCTCTACGTATTCAATATTTGGGTATTTAAAAATCTTTAACTCGCTCAAATAACGATAGGTACGTGTCCTGTCGAGGTCTCTAAACACGTTGCCTTTTGTTATAAAAACAGCATCAGTAAGTGCTTTTGGTCTAAACTTTAACTGGTTATAACTGTATAGATTATAGTTTTTATAAGTGATAGAATCAGAAAAGCTGGAGTCTCTATTTTCATAAGTGTAATCTGTAAATATATTAACCTCCTTTATTTTATATACCTTAAAAGGTCTTGTGATTACGGAGTCTTCATTTCGAATCACTCTATTCTGAATTTGCAATTCGGTGTTTACCTTTTTATTGGTGCCAATGGTGTCTAAATCAAATTTGATATAATCCTGACCAAAATGATAGAGTCCAGAGTTTCTTAATTCGGTTGACAAGCGTTCGCGTTCTGCGGTGTATTTGGCTTCGTCATATTGCTGTCCTTTCTTTATGAGACTTCCACTTTTTAATTTTTGATATAGGGTGTCTATAACAGGTGTTTCTATTTTAGTGGTTATCGAATCCAAAAAGTATGGTTCACCAGTAACTACTTTATAATCTATGGTTGCTCGTTGGTTGCTGTCTTTTTTGATTTCGTATGATGTTTTGACATTAAACCATCCCTTTTTAAAGTAGTAACTTTCTAGATTTTTAACAGATTTTTTTGTGCGCTCTTCATCAACAATTACTGGTGCTTCACCTGTTTTTTTTAGCCAAGCATTAAAATCTTTTTTGGATTGATAGTATTTTTCAAATTGCTTTTCTGACAACAACTTGATTAAACGCTCCTTTTTTTTAGGGTTTGCGTTCATTTGAGCCTCGACAATTGAGTCGATATTAGGCCGAGCCAAATTATAAATATGTAAACGCAAAGGGAACCCTAAAAGCTTACCGTTGGGTTTTTGATAGAGTAAATTGGTGACGGTTTCAGTCTTATTCTTTTTGTCATTAACCTCTACAGTATTAGCTGTCAACAGATAATCATCTTTTTTTATACGTTTTATCGCATTACATGAAGTGAATAGGGTAATGATTAACGTAATAAATGATATTTTTGTTAACGAAAGTTTCAATTAGATATTGATTAAAGAATTAATAGATTCAAATTTACTGTTTTAGGATTGTTATTGCTAAACAAAAATTAGTCCAAACAGATAGGAACTAAAATTCATAACAAAAGTAAATACATTTTGATGTTAACAAAGAGTCAAATAAAATTAATTACAAGTTTAGGTCAAAAAAAATTCAGAAGTCAGCACCAACTTTTTGTAGTGGAAGGCATTAAAGGGATTGAAGAGTTTTTAAAATCGACTTTTGAACTGCATCATGTATTTGCCACAGAATCAGTTTTTAAGATTGACAATCGATTGATGACTAATGTTTCAGAAGCCGAACTTAAAAAAATAAGCAATCTAAAAACACCTAATACGGCGTTGGCACTTTTTAAGATGCCAAAAACGCAAACCATTGACGATACGAAGCTTATTGTTGCTTTAGACGATATTCGCGATCCTGGAAATCTGGGAACTATTATCAGGCTTTGTGATTGGTTTGGTGTTAAAGATTTGGTGTGCAGTTCAACAACTGTCGATTGTTACAATCCGAAAGTGGTGCAGGCAACCATGGGTTCGTTAACGCGAGTTGCTTTACATTATGTAGATTTGGAACAGTTTTTAGCCACGTCTAAAGCTCAAAAATTTGGAGCATTTATGGATGGAAATGCCATATATTCTGAAACGCTACCAAAACAAGGTATTTTGGTATTAGGCAATGAGGCCAATGGTATTTCGGCATCTGTTGAGTCACTTATTGATAAAAAAATAAGCATTCCTCGTTTTGGAAACCTTCAAGCTACCGAAAGTTTGAATGTAGCGACAGCAACAGCAGTTTTGTTAAGCGAGTTTAGGAGACATTCTATTGAAACGTAAAATTTAAAAACACACCTCGTGTTTTCATCGTCGCAATATTACTGGTCCAAGGACTATTTGGGTCTTTATCTTGTATTACTTCATCATTTAATGCAAATACACCTCGAATAGATGGTGTAAACTTAAACCAATAGAGGTAAAAGTCAATACCAAAACCTACTTCATAAAAATACATGTTTCTTTTGGTCCTAAACTGTCCTGCACTATTGTCATCTGGGTTTTCTTCATTGCTGGACAAATTGATGGCAGTCGATAAACCTCCAACAATAAACGGCTTAAAATTGTTGATTCGTTTTGTAGATACCTTTAGCAGTAATGGAAAATGTATATAGGTCGATTTTACTTCTCTATACAAGTCGGAAGGCGTAAAATCAAGACCGTTAAAATGACTTTCATCATATTGTAAATTTCGCTGTGTGATATATAATCCTGGTTCAAAACGTAGATTCAAATGCTCATTAATTCGCATGTCTCCTATAAGACCAACACCAAAACCAGCATTACTTTCTACAAGAATGTCTTTCATGTCTTCTTCATACTCAAACTTAAAATCATAACTGTTGAATCCAAGAAAGTAGCCCCAAGTCAAGAAATCTTTATCAAAATTTTCCTGATTCTTGATTTTTTCTTTGCTAAATAATTGTGCAGAAGCTGTTTGTGTTAATATTAAACATATAAAAAGGACACTTATTTTTTTCATTCAAAATGAAATTTATGATAGACTTATTTCTAGTTATTGCCCATTATGGGCTTTTGTTGCTGTATATATGGTTGCCACCCCAAAGGTTTGTGGCATGTCTTTGACACTATTAAACCCAATTTGTCTTAAAATATTGTTTAACGCCTCACCATATGGAAACACTGAAGCCGATTCGCACAAATAAGAATAAGCCGATTGATCTTTTGAGAATAGCTTCCCTATGGTAGGCAAAATATATTTAGTGTAAAATTTATAACCTTGTTTGTAAGGTGTTTTTACAGGAACTGATGTTTCTAAAATTACAAAAATCCCATTGGGTTTTAACACTCTGTAAATTTCAGAAAGACCAGTATCTAATGTTTCAAAATTGCGGACACCAAAAGCCACAGTAATGGCATCAAATGTGTTGTCTTCAAAAGGTAAGTTTTCTGAATCGCCAAGCATCATTTTTATTTTGTCGTCCAGTTTTTTATGGGCGATTTTCTGCCTTCCAACTTCAAGCATGCCATCACTTATGTCCAAACCGATAATTTCTTTAGCGTTTGTTTTTGTCAAGCTTATTGCCAAATCACCAGTTCCAGTAGCAATATCTAAAATGTTTGACGGATTCGTTTTGGCCACCAAATCAACCACCTTTTTTCGCCATTTCACATCAATTCCGAAAGAAATGACCCGATTGAGCCCATCATATTCTTTAGAAATAGTGTCAAACATTTTAGTGACCTGTTGTTTTTTGTTTAAATCACTATCCTTATATGGCTTTACTTTTATCGACATTCTATTTTTTTGACAAAACTACATAATTTTTTCGTTGTAAATTTGGGTTAAGACGATGATAAAAATTTCAATGGTCGTCAATAAAATGATTTTGCAGATGATTTTATTTTAAAACCCTAAAATAAAGTATATTTGTATGTTTTTTTGAATATTACTACAGGATGAAAATAATCATTGCAGGAGCAGGAGAAGTCGGATTTCATTTGGCCAAATTACTATCCTACGAATCACAAGAAATCACATTACTCGATACCAAAAAGGAAAGTTTAGTTTATGCTATCGACCATTTAGATATTAGAGTTATTAAAGGGGACACGACGTCTATTGCTGTTTTAAAAGATGCACGTATTCAAACTGCCGATTTATTTATTGCAGTTACTTCATCAGAAACTACCAATATCACAGCATGTGTACTTGCCAAACAACTTGGTGCAAGACGAACGATTGCTAGGATTTCAAATACTGAATTTATTGACCAAAAAGAAGAAGTTGGATTTTCCAAATTTGGAATTGACGAATTGATTTCTCCAGAATCATTAGCAGCTTCAGAGATTGAGCTTTTATTGAATCAATATGGGTTTAATGATAGTTACGAGTTTGAAGAAGGTGCTTTGACCATGTTGAGTTTGCGCTTGTCTCGTACAGCGACCTTTGTCGAAAAAACAGTAAAAGAAGCAGCAGAAGTGTTTCCTGAACTACATTTTATACCGATTGCCATACAGCGTTTTGGAACACAATATACCATCATACCTCGTGGAGATACACAGTTTAAGGAAGGAGATAAAGTCGTTTTCATCACTTCAAAAGGAGGAGACGATGAGCTTTTTGAATTATCAGGAAAAGTAAAAGTTGACATCAAAAACGTCATGATTCTTGGAGGTAGTAAAATCGGATTTAAAACTGCTAAAGATTTGTGCCAAAGTAAATTTAATGTCAAATTGGTTGAAAGTGATAAAGAAATTGCCTTTGAACTGGCTGATGATTTACCAAACGCCCTGGTTATTAATGGAGATGGAAGAAATGTGGAACTTCTAGAGGAAGAAAACATTTCTGATATGGATGCCTTTATTTCGGTAACTGGTAATTCTGAAACCAACATTATGTCCTGTTTGGTTGCTAAATCCAAAGGAGTTAAAAAGACCATTGCTTTGGTCGAAAACATGGATTATTACCAACTATCTCAATCGATAGGGATTGATACATTGATCAATAAAAAACTATTGGCAGCCAATAACATCTTTAGATATATTCGCAAAGGTGAAGTAGTTGCAATGACCAAACTCAACAATATGAATGCTGAATTGCTTGAATTTGTGGTCAATAGCAAATCTAAAATAGCCAATAAACATATTAAGGATTTAGATTTTCCACGTTCAGCCATCATTGGTGGTATCATTAGGCACGGCAAAGGGATGATTCCCTTAGGAAGTTTTAAAGTTGAAGCTGGAGATAGAGTCGTGGTATGTTGTTTGCCTCGATCGATTACTGAAGTAGAAAAGTTTTTCTTTTAAAATATAATTTCATTGAAACTCAACTACAAAATCATTTTTCACTTTTTTGGACTGCTACTGTTATTTAATGGTGGATTCATGTTATTGTCTGCAGTGGTTAGTCTCATCTATTCGGACAACATGACCATTGAACTGCTCATGTCAGGGCTTGCTGTGTTGATTTTAGGGGTTTTGATAATGATGATGACCAAAAAGCATAGTAAGGTCATGAACAAGCGAGAGGGTTATATCGTCGTTACTTTTGGTTGGATTGTGATGGCGTTGTCTGGAGCAATACCTTATGTCGTCACCAATACAATTCCAAGTTTTACGAGTGCTTTTTTTGAAACCATGTCTGGTTATACAACCACAGGTGCTACTATTTTAAATGATATTGAGATTGTGCCAAAAGGGGTTTTGTTTTGGCGCAGTACAACCCATTGGATTGGTGGTATGGGGATTATTGTTTTGGCAATTGCTATTTTGCCATTGTTGGGCATTGGTGGTATGCAATTGTTTGCTGCTGAAGCTCCAGGTCCAAGTGCTGATAAATTGCATCCTCGTATAACAGATACTGCCAAACGTTTATGGCTTATTTACTTCGGATATACAGTCGCAGAAACCATATTGTTGAAAGTTGCTGGGATGTCGTTTTTTGATGCCATTAACCACTCGATGAGTACCTTATCAACAGGAGGCTTTTCTACTAAAAATGCAAGCGTAGCTTATTGGAATGACAGACCTATTATTCAATACATTATCATTGTGTTTATGTTTTTGGCTGGTACCAATTTTGTGTTGAGTTATTATGCATTTAAGGGTAAAGTACAACGTGCTTTAGGTGACGAAGAGTTGCGATGGTATTTTAGATTTATAGCCACGTTTACCATTATTGTTTCATTGATTATTTATTTTAAAGCAGATTTAGCATTGTCAACTATTGATCATCCCATGGTTTGGGGAAAAGCTGAAAGCGCTTTTAGACATGGATTGTTTCAGGTGTTGACAGTTATCACTACGACAGGTTTTATTACTGCAGATTATACATTATGGACGCCGTTTTTAGTCGTGTTCTTTTTCGGGATTATGTTTCTTGGAGGTTCGGCAGGTAGTACCTCTGGTGGTGTCAAAGTGGTGCGCCATCTTCTTTTGATTAAGAATGGCTTTTTAGAGTTTAAACGTGCTCTGCATCCTAATGCTGTGCTACCAGTGCGTTATAATACCAAAGCGATTTCAGGAGATATCGTCTTCAATATTCTCGGTTTTTTTATCCTATATATGTTGTCCTTTATAGTTGGAGCATTAGGGTTCTCAATGTTTGAAATCGATTTTCAATCGTCGGTTGGGTTATCGGCTTCAAGTCTTGGTAATATTGGTCCAGCTCTCGGTAATTTTGGACCAGTCAATAATTATGCAGCATTGCCACCTTTGGCACAATGGTGGTCCTCTTTTTTGATGCTTCTAGGACGTTTGGAACTGTTTACGGTTCTTATCTTATTGACGCCTTTCTTCTGGAGGAATCGATAACCGTAACAATTCCGTTTAATTTTCTACTAATATATTAAAACCATTACTGGTGTTTTTGCAACAGCTTATAGCGTTAGGTGTTTATTGGTGAAAGCACCAATTAAAACGAAAGCATTTCAATAATTATTATTTAAAATTTAGAATTTATGGGCTTTGGAGGATCAGTATCTGCAATGATTACGTCTATGAAAAATAATGATAGACGAAAAAAACGAACACAGTTTGATAAAAACAGTGCTGGCGGCTATGGAGAATGTGAAAAGCTAGAATTTAATTTACCTAAAGCTACACCACAAATGCTAAAAGAATTGAGAATACGATTGATAAAAGAACGGCAACAATTGTTTTTGAAACGATTGGTCGTTTTTTCAATGGTTATAATCGCAATCGTGTTTGCAATTACCTTAATCTAAAGATGCTTTAATTCGTCTGATTGCTTCGGTAATTTCTTCTTTGGAGGCTGCATAAGATAAACGAATGCAATTATCATTTCCAAATGCTTCACCAGTAACGGTTGCCACCAAGGCTTCTTCCAATAAATACAAAGAGAAGTCCGTTGCGTTTGAGATATGTTTTCCTCGTAGGGTCTTACCAAAGTAATACGAAATATCTGGAAAGACATAAAATGCACCTTCTGGCTTATTGTTTTTAAACGTTGGAATGTCATTAAGAAGATTGATAATCAGGTCACGACGTTGTTTGAACTCATCGACCATGAATTTGATGCGTTGAGGTGATTCATTCAATGCCGTAATCGTGGCACGTTGCGCAATGCTGTTAGCGCCACTTGTGATTTGTCCTTGCATTTTATTGCAAGCGCGTGCAATATATTCTGGCCCACCAATGTATCCAATTCTCCAGCCTGTCATGGCAAAGGCTTTTGACACACCATTGACAGTTACTGTTCTGTCAAACATATCTTCAAATTGAGCCATACTTGCATGGTCGCCAACAAAGTTGATATGCTCATAAATTTCATCAGAAACCACAATGATGTTAGGGTATTTTTGCAACACATCAGCCAAAGCACGCAATTCTTCTTTGCTATATACCGAACCACTTGGGTTGCAAGGAGAACTATACCAAATCATTTTTGTTTTTGGTGTAATGGCAGCTTCCAATTGTGCAGGAGTCAGTTTAAAATCATTGCTGATAGATGTTTGCACTTCTACAGGAACACCTTCGTTAAGACTAACAATATCACTATAGCTCACCCAATATGGACAAGGCAAAATAACTTCATCACCTTTATTGAGCATCACAGCTGCTATATTGGCCAATGATTGTTTTGCTCCTGTAGATACGACAATTTGTGGCATTGTGTAAGATAATCCATTGTCGCGTTTGAACTTGGTAATGATGGCTTGTTTTAGCTCAACATAACCATCTACTGGTGAATAAGAACTGTAATTGTCATCAATAGCTTGTTTGGCAGCTTCTTTGATATAATCTGGAGTGTTGAAGTCTGGCTCACCCAGACTCAATCCAATAATGTCTTTGCCTTCTGCTTTTAATTCTCGAGTTTTTGCTGCCATTGCTAACGTGGCAGATGTTGTCATGTTTAAAACTCTATCTGAAAGTTGGTTCATTCAAAAAATATTTAGGCTTGGATTGCAGGTTTCATCCCCATTTCTTTTAAAAACTTGAAATGGGCAATAATGGCCTTGCGAGTGGTTTTATATTCTTTGTAAGGTATGTTGAATTCTTTTGCAGTTTCTTTCACTATTTTGGAGATTTTAGTGTAATGAACGTGGCTAATGTGTGGAAAAATATGGTGCTCTACTTGATGATTGAGCCCTCCAGTAAACCAGTTAACAATTCTGTTTTTTGTTCCAAAATTGACCGTTGTAGCTAATTGATGTATCGCCCAAGAATTTTTCATAGTACCATTTTTTTCTGGTAAAGGCATTTCAGCTTCATCCATAACGTGTGCCAATTGAAATACAACACTTAAAATCAGTCCAGCGACATAGTGCATGATAAAGAATCCTATCAATATTTTCCACCAAGCGATGTCAGTTAATATTAATGGTAATACAATCCAAATTGATACATAGATGATTTTTGAAATTACCAACTTGCTCCATTCTGTTGCTGGGTTTGGAAATTTGCCATATGACAATTTGCGTTTCAAATAACGTTTCATCTGCATAAAATCGGTCGTAATTGCCCAATTGATAGTCAATAAACCATATAACAAAACCGAATAATAATGTTGAAATTTATGATGTTTGTGCCATTTGGCATGTTGTGAAAAACGCAAAATTCGACCTGCCTCCAAGTCTTCATCATGTCCATGGATGTTAGTATAGGTATGGTGCAATACATTGTGCTGCACTTTCCAGTTGTAAACATTTCCAGCTAAAATATAAATGCTACTTCCCATCAAGCGATTGATCCATTCTTTATTGGAAAACGATCCATGATTGCCATCGTGCATCACATTCATGCCAACGCCAGCCATGCCAATTCCCATAACAATCGTTAAAAGAACCATTGACCAAGTTGGTAAAGGAAGTGTAAGGATTAAAAAATAAGGTGCTAAAAATAATGAAAACATGACGATGGTTTTTACCCATAGTTTCCAGTTTCCAGTACGTTTTATATTGTTGTCTTTAAAATAATCATTAACACGTTTGTTAAGCGTTCTAAAGAATTTAGCTGAATCAGTTCTTGAAAAAGATAAAGTTTGCTCTGCCATAATTTATGATTTCTATGATAACGCACAATAAGGCTTTATCATATTTTGGTGGCAAAGATAATCAATAAATGCTGCGAAGATGATAAGAATATGCTAAAAATATCCACACAAAATTGCATACTTTTGTTGAAAATATAGTTTAATGGAATTATTGCGATACTATTTTCAGGATTTGACCGAAGAACAAATCAAACAATTTGACCAGTTGGAAGATTTATATAAGGATTGGAATCTTAAGATTAACGTGGTGTCTCGTAAAGATATTGATGAGTTGTATTTAAGACATGTTCTCCATTCGTTGGCCATTGCAAAACTCATTTCTTTTAAGCCTAACACTAAAATTATGGATGTTGGTACAGGTGGAGGATTTCCTGGCATTCCTTTAGCGATTATGTTCCCTGAAAGTAATTTTCACTTGGTCGATAGCATTGCAAAAAAACTTAAAGTAGTCAATGAGGTTGTTGAAGGGTTGGGGCTGACCAATGTAAAAACCTCTCATTGCAGAGTCGAAGAAATCAACGATACTTACGATTTTATTGTCAGCAGAGCAGTTGCTGCCATGCCAACATTTGTGCATTGGACCAAAGGCAAAATCGCCAAAAAGCAAAATCACGACCTTAAAAATGGCATTATTTATTTGAAAGGTGGTGACTTGGGTGAAGAATTACAAGATTTTCCTAAAGCAACTATTTATAATATAAGTGATTACTTTAAAGAAGAGTTTTATGAAACCAAGAAGGTGGTACATTTACCTCTAAAATATAAAGGCTGAATTTTTAAATTCAGCCTCTTTTTTTTTAAAAGTCATATTGTTATCTAACAATTAACTTGGTTTTGAAAATAGTTTCATTACCTGTTTGGACATTCAAAATATATAATCCTGCTTCAAGGTTTAAAGGAATCGTAGTTCTGTCTGAAAGTGTTGTATTTGTATTTAAAATTACTTTTCCAGTCAGGTCAACGATAGTTATCATTGCATTATCAACTCTTTCTGTGTTTAAAAGGGTCATGTGATCACTAACAGGATTGTGTTGTAACTTAATTCTATCATTGATTGGTTCAACTGTAACCCCAAGCGTTGAATTAAGGATTTCATTTAATGCAAAAGCAACATTGGCCTGCGTTAAGGTAACATGCGGTTCATTATTAGTAGGAACAAATGTGCTTGCAAAAGGGGAATCATTTACATTTGGATTTGCATACCAATTAGGCTGAGTGCTAATTGCCAATCCACTTAATGTAGGGATGAAGTTAAAATATTGAGTATTCAGATTGGAGACAAACTCTGTTATTAACGGATTGCTTCCATCATCAAAAGAATACAAATCAAACTGTCCTCCTGGAGCACTATCTAAACCACTGGAACTTGCAGTAGATTGTGCATCAGCATTGAATGAGTATACAGTGTTCCAAGCTCCAAATATAAAACCTTGACCCACAAAATCAGTAACTTCAATGGTTTGATTAGCCAAAGGGGTAAAATTAACAGAGATAATGGCTCTCGTATTTATAGTCCCAAAAATAGGTACTGTAACTGGGCCAGTGTCAAATGTATGATTTATAAGCTCCATTCCTGGTGTTCCCGACATTTGTCCAGTCCCACTACCATTAGTAATAGAAACATTTCTCACATTTTGTGGGAAACCCATCGCATCTAATTCATTTTGAAAAGCGGTTCTATAATTTGGTGCGCCTTTTGGGGTATGTGCAGAATTGTCTTGCTCAATACCGCCTCCATCTACATGACCCAAATAATGATCAATAAGCATTTGTTTGGCAGCTGCACTATTCAATAGGCCACTCACCAAGGGTTCAGCTTCAGTAATTGCAGGGTCGCCATACACCATATAATTAAACAAATACTGGATTCCTATTGGAACATTGGCTCCACGATGAGGTGAATCAAAAGATATAAATAATCGTGTTTCATGGTCCATTGTGTTTTGCTCCATATAGCGTAGGGCATATCTAGAAATCAGACCACCCATGCTTGGACCTATGACAACATTTTCTTCGGTGCCTACCTTTATCCCATTAATTGTATTGATAAGTTCAACTAGTGTAAAAGCATTGCGCTGAATGTAATCTGCTCCTCCCAATATCTCTGTGGTTCCATTTGTTGGACTCATATATGAGGCTTGAAAGTTTAGAACCACTAAATCGTAACCTTCATCTCGAATCAAATCACCGAGATTCATTACAGGGTCTCCATAATTCAAAAGATTATACATTGATGGGATGTCTCTCGAATCATTAGGGTCAAAACCATCTACAAAGAAAATAGGTTTATCTAAGACGCCATCAACATTGTCGTAATATATTTTATATTGTCCTGCACCTAAAAGAGGGATAGGTTCACCAATGCCTTGATATGGAATGGTTGCGTTTACGGTCATGATACCACTTTCAGTACCTGGTTGTGCAAATAAGAAAGTGCTAAAAAGTAAAAACAAATAAAAGTAAATTTTTTTCATGGAATGGATTATTGGTTAATTAGAGTTAAAGATACAAAGTTTCATTTATCTAATATATAGCTTATGAGCTATTTAGGTTGAAAAAGCAAAAAAAATCCTCAAATGGTATATTTGAGGATTTTGAATTGTATTACAAACTGTTTTTTTACCCTAAAAATGGATAGCGATAATCTGTTGGAGTTACAAATGTTTCTTTAATCATTCTTGGAGACACCCAGCGCAGTAAATTTTGTGCACTACCAGCTTTGTCATTTGTGCCAGATGCTCTTGCACCACCAAATGGTTGTTGTCCAACTACTGCTCCAGTTGGTTTGTCGTTTATGTAAAAATTACCAGCGCAATTTTGTAAAGCTTTAGTGGCTTCTTCAATAGCATATCGGTCAGTTGCCAAAATAGCGCCTGTTAAGGCGTACTCGCTTGTTTCATCAACCAATTTTAATGTTTTACTATAATCTTTATCTTCATAAACATAAATAGTAATCACTGGGCCAAATAGTTCAGTACACATGGTCGAATATTTAGGGTTTGTAGTGACTATTACAGTTGGTTCAATAAAATAACCTTTAGATTTGTCATAGTTTCCACCAACAATAATCTCTGCGTCTTTATCTTTTTTTGCTTGATCGATATATTTAGCCAATTTATCAAAAGAGCCTTCATGGATAACAGCAGTTATAAAATTGCTCATGTCTTCTGGAGAGCCCATTTTAAATGACTTAACATCATCAATCACTTGTTTTTTTACATTTTTCCAAAGACTTTTTGGTATGTAAGCTCTTGAAGCTGCACTGCATTTTTGACCTTGAAACTCAAAAGCACCTCTAACTATAGCTGTTGATACTTGCTTTGCGTTGGCTGTTTTGTGTGCAACTATAAAATCTTTTCCTCCAGTTTCACCAACAATTCTTGGATAGGTTTTATAAGTTTCGATGTTATTTCCAATTTGTTTCCATAGTTTTTTGAAAATGTCAGTTGAACCAGTAAAATGTAATCCTGAAAAATCTGGACTTGCCAAAACCGTATTGGTAATCATTACTGGGTCACCAAATACCACATTAATAACTCCTGCAGGTACGCCAGCTTCTTTAAATACATCCATAATTACTTTGGCAGAATATATTTGGCTATCGCTAGGTTTCCAAACAACAACATTTCCCATCAAGGCCATACATGCAGGTAAGTTGCCAGCAATAGCAGTAAAGTTGAAAGGAGTTACTGCATACGTAAAACCTTCTAATGGACGATACTCTATTCGGTTCCAAGCATCGCTTGTACTTTCTGGTTGTTCCATATAAATGTCAGTCATAAACTGAACATTGAATCTTAAAAAATCTATCAACTCACAAGCTGCATCAATTTCTGCTTGATGAATGGTTTTAGATTGAGCAATCATTGTTGCTGCATTTATTTTTGCTCGGTAAGGACCAGCAATCAATTCGGCTGCTTTTAAGAAAATACCTGCACGTTGTTCCCAAGGCATTTGAGACCAAGCTTTACGAGCTTCTAAAGCAGTTGCAATAGCTTCGTCGATGTGTTTCTTTTCTGCTAAATGGTAAGTCCCAACAATATGTTTGTGGTCATGAGGAGGCGACATGGTTCTTGTGTTTCCTGTTTTGACATCTTTACCGTTAATGTACATAGGTACTTCAACCTTGCTTTTAAACATATCTTTGTAAGCCTTTTTTACCGCTTCACGTTCTGGTGAACCAGGTGCATACGATTTTACAGGTTCATTTACAGCGATTGGTACATTGAAGAATCCTTTTCCCATGAGTATTTTGATTTTTTATGTGTTTAAAATTGAATTGCAAAGGTACAAAATTTTGTTAGCTTTATGTTTGAAGCGCTATTAAATCAAAGTTAAAAAGAAGCATAATTTTTTGTAAGTTGCTAAACTAATATAGATTAATGAACAACGGAATAATCCTCACTTTAGCATATCCTGAAACCATTGTCATGGTTGCAGACGAATGGTATTCGCCTTATATGTATCGCTTTGGAATAGGAAAAAAGAATTATGTTAGAGCAGGACATGCAGCACTGGTTCTGATTGATAAGTCCAGTGGAGTTTTAGAATATCACGATTTTGGTCGCTATATAACCCCAGAGCCTAATGGTAGAGTAAGAGGAAAAGATACAGATCACGAACTTGATTTTCCGTTAATTGCTGATATAGACAATGGTGCAATTACCAATCTAGATGATATTTTAAAGTTTTTGGCTACGCATCCAAAATTGACCCATGGTGATGGGACACTTTACGCATCTGTTTGCAATAAAGTAAATTATGAAAAAGCTCGAGCTCATATTACAATGATGCAGAACAAGCACTTTATTCGTTATGCTGCGTTTATTAAAAATGCTTGTAATTGTGCACGTTTTGTAACCGACACATTAATTGCAGGCGTTACTGATGCATCCATTAAAAGAAAGTTGTCAAGATCTAAATGGTTTACACCAAGTACGATTGGCAATGTCGTGATTGCAAATACTGAAAAAGAAGTGTATGAAGTTTCAGAAAAGGGCGAAATAGATACATTTAAATCTACAATTAAAAAAGTGAATAGACGTTTGTTTTTAGATAGACTGTCTAATCATAATCCTGATTTTGTTGGTACACTTCACCCAAAACATAACAATATAAAACATGACAAGGCACAATGGCTTTCTGGTATTGCTGCTGGTGCTTGGTTTGAACTTTATGATTTAGGGCATGATGAAGAATACCGTTTTAGACGTGTATCACCTCATGGACATGTTGATGTAGATGGTATTTATAAGATAAATGCAAAAGGGTTTGATATGACTGTTGAACATGAATTTGTTCAATATTCAAATTGTAATTTTTTTTATGTAAAGCAAAATGAGAATGAATTCCGATTTGATTTTCTTCGGAAGAACAAGTGATTTAATTTAGTGCGAAAGGTGCGCTCAACTTAAAACTTGGAATATACACCTTAAACTTATTGGCATTGGTAAAGTTGACCATATTGTAATGCCCTTGCATAGCACCAAAAGGAGAAGTTAATAAGCATCCAGAATTGTATGTATGAGATTCACCTGGCTTAAGGACTGGTTTTTTTCCAATGACACCTTCACCTTCAATAATTTCGATATTATTGAGTGCGTCTAAAACCTTCCAGTGCCTTGAATTCAATTGCACAGAATCCTTGCTTTGGTTTTCAATGGTTACTTTATAACCAAAAGCAAAATGCACTTTATAGTTTTTGTAAAAAGTGCCTTCGAATGTAGTTTCAACAGAAATTTTAATACCGCTTGTTACTTGTTGTACCATTAGGGATTCTTTTGATGTTTGCTAAAATAACATAATTTTCAATTAAAAACACAACTTTTTCGTCAACAAGACGTATTTTAACATCTAACCATCCTTTTATCTAATGCTAAATACTGTCTGTGCGTTCAACAAAGCTTTCAATGGTCCTAAAAAAGTTTAAAATATGCTCTTCATCAATAGAGGTATTGATAGTTACCAACCTTACAAACTCATTGTGTCTGTGAGTGCCAAAACCAACCATCAATTCTGATTGTTCATATAACAAAGTGCACAACGTCTTGGGAGGAATGTTTTTATAGTTAAAGCAGACAGAAATAGAATCATCAAAACTATAAAGTGTATAATCGGAATGATTTTTAATATAGTGTCTTGCCACATTGGCCAGCTCAAACTGTTTGTCCACAATGGCCTGCAATCCTTTGTTTCCGACAGATTTCCATAATGTCCATAGTTTTAAAGCATCATTGCGTCTTCCGCATTGTAGTGAGGTTTTTCCAAGATTAAAAGCATCATCATCAGTTTGGTATAGATACTCTGCATCATTTGAAAATGATTGAGATAAGTATTTTTTGTCTTGTGTGACAATAATTGAACAGGTTAAAGGCGTTCCGAGCATTTTATGGGCATTCAAGCTAAATGAATCTGTCAATTGTAAACCTTTAACCAAATGTTTGTATTTGTTGCTAAAAATTACCGAGCCACAGTAAGCACCATCAACATGAAGCCATAAATTATACGTTTTACAGACGTTGCTTATGCTTTCAATATCATCAAAAGTACCCAAAACGGTTGTTCCAGCTGTTGCATTTACAAAAAATGGATGATTGCTTTTTGAGAGATCGCCTTTTATTTGAAGTTCTAAATCATCGGCAAGCATTTCACCAAAGTCATTTGTTTTGATTAGTCTTACTTGCTCACGACCAATACCCATAAACGATGCATTTTTAGATATGGAATAATGTGACGCTTCTGACGTGTAAATGGTCATAGTGCCATGGACGCCTTCGTTTCTTATAGACGCATCAAACTTGTCTCGAGCCATAAGCATTGCCATAAAATTGCTCATTGAGCCACCAGGTGCAAAGGTACCATCACTTTCACTTCCATAACCAATCATCTCGCAAATTCTATAAAGGATTGTTTTTTCTATGCCTACTTGGGCGCCTGCAACTTTGTAGGTGTACATGCTATTATTGAGCATAACGGCCAATAAATCACCTAATGTTGCCCTGTTTAATCGTCCACCAAACAACTGATTAAAAAAAGAGGTAGAAGCGGTTTTAGGAGTGCTGATGATGAGCTGTGATAATGTTTTTTTGAAATCTGCATCAAGGGCTGGCTCATCATGTAATTGAAGGTCCAATGTTTGGTATAGTTTATCCGTATCAATAGGGATTGCAACTGGCTGTCGTTCTTCTTCTTGTAAAAGGAGTTCAACAAGCTCATTGAAAAGCTTTAAGTCATTGACCATTTAGTAAGATCTGTTTTAGTGTTTAGCTATCTGTCGTACTAAATATCCTAAAATTAATTTTAATTTGAAATATTTACCGAAGATCCTTCTCCAAAACCTATCAATCGGTCATAACGAGCACCTAAATCTTTATAATAAACCAGTACTTTATAATTGTTTTCTGTTTGCCAGAAATTACCACTGATGGCACCTTCATCTAAAGTTCCATTTTTATTGACAATGACATACTTGTAATTGTAAAATCCTTGTTTCATTCTAAAAGCACACTCATACAATCCACTGTCGGCATTATAGATAAGCTCATTTTCGGGCTCAAGGGCATAATTGTTGTAGTTGCCATACACATAAACACGTTTACCAGCACTCAATGGTGGATATTGCAATGCAAAATGAATCATCGTATAATCGGCTTCTATGGATACATTGTCTCGATCAACAGCTGTGATTACGAAGTTCCCATTGATGTCTGGAAAATAGGTGTAGGGCCGATTGGCTCGCGAGCTGTTGACAAACAAATAATTATGATAGATTTCTTTTAAATCAACATACTGCACGCCAACATTGGCAGCTCTCACATCTTTGTTTTCAAAATATAGATACTCGTTGCCAGCCCAAAAACTGGTTTCTGTGGTATACTTAAAAATCAACTCATTACCAAGTGTGTATTGAGGCTTTAAATCAGTAATGGCAGTATTGAGATTATTATTTTGAATGATGAGCGTTTTGACCGTTTCCAAAGGATTATTAAAATTGATGCTATTGGTATTGATTACAAAATCGACTGTTTGTTTTTCTTCAATGGTCCTCACATCTCTTGAGCGTTTGATGTTAACTCCAACATTGACAGCGTCTTCATAGACCATAAATTTTCTCGAAAAGACCATGTCGTCGTTGTCGTTCCAAATAGAAATAATATAATTTCCTGTTTTTAAAATACCTCGTGTTTGTTCGTTGGGAATCTTTAAACTGTAATGCGAATAAATTTGATATGTATTAAAACTGTTCTCATAATCTCTGATTCGTTGATTGTCAAATCCTCTTAAATATTCCGACTTTACCAATGGTGAAGGTGTCCAATCATAATTAAAATGCTCAATGACATAATAAAAGTCTTCTTCCTTGCCATTGAGTGCGTCAAACTCCAAACGAAGCGTTTCACCCAATCTTAAAATTGGCAATTGACTTTCTTGTTGACTTCCTTTAAACGTAATGGTCTTGATGTAATTAGGTGGATTGACTTCTTCAACTTGTGCCACAACAACCGTTGAAAAAAACAGAAAAATAAAAAAATGTTTAAGCTTTAATGCCATTTATTAATGATTTGAATGGTAAAGATAAACAAAATTTGTGCCTAAAAATTATCTGCTCAAGCCTCACATAAATTTTATGACAATTATTATGAAATCTGTATTATAAATTTGTAAATTTGCACGGATTTTTGAGTTGATTAAAAATCAATCTTACTTTACTATTAACAAATAGAATTATAAACATGTCAAACGACATTAAGATTAAAAAAGGGCTCGACATCAAATTAAAAGGCGACGCTGAAAAAACCACTGAAAAGGCAATTATCAGTAACTTTTATACGATACGACCTGAAGATTTCCACGGTGTTACTCCAAAATTAATTGCAAAACAAGGCGCTAAAGTAAAAGCAGGTGAGGCTATTTTTTACGACAAAAATGACGAATCTGTTAAGTTTGTGTCTCCTGTTTCTGGAGAAATCATTGATATTGCTCGTGGTGAAAAACGTAAAATTTTAGCAATTAAATTACAAGCTGATAAAGAGCAAACTTACCAAGACAATGGTAAGTTTAATGTAGATGCATCAAATGCTGAAACAGTAAAAGCTCATTTACTTGCTACAGGATGCTGGCCATTTATCAAGCAACGTCCTTATGATATCATTGCAAAAACTGATGGCGCACCAAAAGCTATTTTTATCTCTGGATATGCAAGTACACCTTTGGTGGCAGATTTAGATTATGTATTGCAAGGTAAAGAAGCTGAATTGCAAGCTGCAGTTACTGCGTTGGGTAAGTTAACAGAAGGAAAAGTGCATGTGAGTGTTGGAAAAAAATCTAATTCTCCATTGGCTGGACTATCTGGCATTACACTTCATAAAGTATCTGGACCACATCCTTCTGGAAATGTAGGGACACTTATTAATAAAGTGAATCCTGTAAACAAAGGCGAAGTTGTTTGGACTGTTGCTGCACAAGATTTAGTTATCATAGGTGAGTTATTATTGACAGGGAAATTCAACGCAGAACGTATTGTTGCACTAGCAGGTTCGTCAGTTAAGAAACCAAGGTATTTTGTCACTAAAATTGGTAGCGAAATCGCAACCATGGTGTATGACAATGGCGTTGAAAAAGATGGAAACGACCGAATTATTTCTGGAAGCGTTTTATCAGGAAAAGAAGTAAAACCAGATGGATATTTAGATTATTACAGCAATACAATCACTGTAATTCCAGAAGGTGATGATTATGAATTTTTTGGATGGAACAAACCAGTTTTCAATAAAATTTCAACGTCAAGAGCGTTAACATTTTCATGGTTAACGCCAAACAAAAAATTTGATTTAAATACAAACACAAACGGCGAGCATAGAGCATTTGTATTAACTGGAAATTATGAAGAGGTTTTCCCTTTGGATATTTATCCATTACAAATATTGAAAGCTTGTATGTACAAAGATTTAGATGAAATGGAAGCTTTAGGAATGTACGAAGTTGCGCCTGAAGATTTTGCGTTAACTGAATTTATTTGTGTGTCTAAACAGCCTCATCAAGCTATAATTAGAAAAGGTTTAGACTTAATGATTAAAGAGATAGGATAATGGGTTTAAAAAGTAGTTTACACAACTTAAAAGAAAAGTATAAAGGAACCAAGATGGCTCCTGCGTTTAACGCAATCCATACCTTTTTGTACTTACCAAATGAGACCACACATGGTGGAACTCATATAAAAGTAGCCGACGATTTAAAGCGTACAATGAACATTGTTATCATGTCATTGATTCCGTGTTTGATTTTTGGGATGTTTAACGCAGGTTACCAACATCACCTAGCTTTAGGTGACATTGGTCGTGCTACTGGGTTTTTTGATTCAGCTTTCTGGAACTGGAACAATCTTGTGATTGGTTTATGGAAAGTATTACCATTGGTAGTAGTTTCTTATGGAGTAGGTTTAGCAATTGAGTTTTTATTTGCAGTTATTAAAAAACATGAAGTAGAAGAAGGTTATTTAGTAACAGGTATGTTAGTACCTCTAATTGTGCCAATCGATACACCATTATGGATGCTTGCAGTTGCAGTAGCTTTTGGTGTTGTCATTGGAAAAGAAGTTTTTGGTGGTACAGGAATGAATATTTTAAATCCTGCACTAACTATTAGAGCATTTTTGTTCTTCGCATATCCAACTTGGATGTCTGGAGATAAAGTTTGGGTTCATGGTGCAGTAGCAAGAGATAAAGCAATTGCAGCTGGTGAAAATTTAGATGCAATATCAGGAGAAACAATATTAGGAGCTTTAGCTCAAGGAAAAGAAGTAGCGTATTCAACTTGGGATATGTTTTACGGAATTATTCCTGGTTCTGTTGGTGAAACATCTGCATTACTTATTTTATTGGGAGGTTTGTTTCTAATCTTTACAAAAATTGGAAGCTGGAGAATTATGTTGTCTTCAGTAGCTGGAGCTTTAGTAATGGGATTGATATTCAATGGTGTCGTATCTAACGAATGGATATCAGAGAGCAGTAAATTTTACGGATTAATGAGTACCCCATTTTGGCACCATTTGTTAATTGGAGGTTTTGCATTTGGTACTGTATTTATGGCAACAGATCCTGTAACAGCGTCTCAAACAAATAAAGGAAAATGGATTTACGGATTCTTAATTGGGTTTATATCTATACTAATTCGTGTATTCAATCCAGCATATCCAGAAGGAGTAATGCTTGCTATTCTATTAATGAATGTGTTTGCTCCAACAATTGATCACTATGTGGTTCAAGGAAATGTGAAAAGAAGAATGAAACGTCTAAAAGTTAAAACTGCTTAATGATGGAAAACAGAACAGATAAAAATTCATACACTATATTGTTTGCCATTGGAATGGTATTGGTTGTTGGTGCGTTGTTAGCTTTTGCTGCTGCATCTTTAAAGCCAACTATTACTGAAAATGTGCGATTAGAAAAGCAGCAAAACATTTTGTATGCAATGGGTGTTAATGATAACGATGAAAGTAGTGCAGTATTTATATCTACTGACAAAGCACCTGAAGCATTTTCAAAATACATCACACAACAATTAGTAATTGAAGGTGATAAAATAAATGAAGACGACAAAGCTTATTTAATAGACGTCAAAAAAGAAAAGTCGTCTGCTAAAGATCCTAATTACGATAGAAAACTACCATTATTTGTAGGTGAGAAAGACGGAAAAACGTTTTATGTAATTCCTATTTATGGTAAAGGTCTTTGGGATGCAATTTGGGGTTATGTAGCTGTTGATAAAGATATGGTTGTGCAAGGTGCTTATTTTGACCACAAAGGAGAAACGCCTGGTCTTGGTGCTAACATTAAACAACGTTTCTTTATGGACGATTTTATTGGAGAACATCTTTTAGACGAATCTGGTAATTTTGCTGGAATAACAGTTGCTAAAGGAAATGCAGATCCAAAAAACAACGATAAAACAGATAACGAGGTAGATGCTATAGCTGGTGCAACAATTACTGGCGATGGTGTTACTGCAATGATTAAAAGTGATTTAAGATTGTATGTGCCTTATTTCAAAAATTTAAAAAACGAGTAAGATATGGGACTTTTATCAAAAAAAGATAGCAAATTAATATTAGATCCATTAGCAGATAATAACCCTATTACGATTCAAGTATTAGGTATTTGTTCTGCATTAGCAATTACTGCAGAGCTTAAAGCTTCTATTGTAATGGCCATATCTGTATTGTTTGTATTAGGTATTGGAAACGTTGTAATCTCTCTTATGAGAAACATCATTCCATCTAAAATTAGAATTATTGTACAATTGGTCGTAGTAGCCGCTTTGGTTATTATTGTTGACCAAGTATTAAAAGCTTTTGCTTACGAATTAAGTAAAACCTTATCAGTTTTCGTAGGATTAATTATTACCAACTGTATTATTATGGGGCGTTTTGAGGCTTTTGCTTTAGCAAATGGTCCTTGGAGATCTTTTCTAGATGGTATTGGTAATGCTGCAGGTTATGGTTTAATTCTTGTAATCGTTGGTTTCTTTAGAGAACTTTTAGGTTCTGGAACCCTATTAGGTTTCCCTGTATTAGGTAATCCTATTCCTGGAGAATTATCAGGATTATATGCTTTAGGATACGAGAATAACGGATTTATGTTATTATCTCCAATGGCATTAATTGTTGTAGGAATTATTATTTGGGTGCAACGTAGTAGAAATAAAGCTTTAATAGAAGACTAAAAAGAGTAGGCAGTCCACAGTCACAGTAAGCAGTAAACAAATGCTGCTGAAGACTGCAAACTGAATACCGAAGACTTAAAATATATGGAACATTTAGAATTATTTTTAAAATCAATATTTATAGATAACATGGTATTTGCCACGTTCCTTGGAATGTGTTCTTACCTTGCCGTTTCTAAAAAAGTATCAACAGCAGTTGGTCTTGGGGCAGCAGTAATCTTTGTATTAGCAATTACTGTGCCTTTAAACTGGTTGTTAGATCAGTATTTATTGCAACCAGGTGCTTTAAAATGGTTAGGTGCAGAGTATGCAGATTACGATTTAAGTTTCTTATCATTTATCATGTTTATTGCCACTATTGCAACCATGGTACAATTAGTAGAAATTGTGGTTGAGAAATTTTCACCATCACTTTACAATTCACTTGGTATTTTCTTACCTCTTATTGCAGTAAACTGTGCTATTTTAGGAGGTTCATTATTTATGCAATCTCGTGAAATTCCTACTTTAGGTTTAGCTACGGTTTACGGAATAGGTTCTGGAATAGGTTGGTTTTTAGCAATTTTAGCTATTGCAGCAATTCGTGAAAAAATCAGATATTCAAACGTGCCACCAGCTTTAAGAGGATTAGGAATTACATTTATCATTACAGGATTAATGGCAATTGGATTTATGAGTTTTGGAGGTATGTTAACTGGTGGTGATGAAGCTCCAAAAGAAGAAAAAACAGTGAAGGTTGAAGAACCAAAAAAAGACACTGATAAAGAGTTAGCTAACAATACAAAAGTAAACGAGTAAGATGATTTTATTAGCAGCAGGAACATTAGGAACCATTATTGCAACAGTAGTAGCATTTTTAATAATTACACTTTTACTGGTAACGCTTTTATTGGTAGTCAAACAAAAACTATCACCATCTGGTCCAGTAAAAATTACGATTAATGGTGAAAAAACAATTGAAGTTGCTTCAGGTGGAAGTTTACTTTCAACGTTAGGAAATAATAAAATATTCTTACCATCTGCTTGTGGTGGTGGAGGTACTTGTATTCAATGTGAATGTCACGTATTATCTGGTGGAGGCGAAGCTTTACCAACAGAAACTCCACATTTTACACGTAGTGAGTTAAAACATGGAGCACGTTTATCTTGTCAGGTAAAAGTGAAACAAGACATGGAAATCACTATTCCTGAAGAAGTATTTGGAATTAAAAAATGGGAAGCGACTGTTG
The DNA here is from genome assembly GCA_002426015.1 of Flavobacteriaceae bacterium UBA5534. Classification (GTDB taxonomy): domain Bacteria; phylum Bacteroidota; class Bacteroidia; order Flavobacteriales; family Flavobacteriaceae; genus Aquaticitalea. Next base: position 15,032 of record DINS01000031.1, on the reverse strand, counting down.
TTCGTAATTATAACGTTGCCTCTTTTATTAAAGAGTTTGTAGTAGAAATACCTGAAGATATGGGTTATAAAGCTGGAGGATATATTCAAATTGAAATTCCACCATGCGAAATCAAATATTCAGATATCGATATTACTGCGCATCCACAAGAGCACGAAACTCCAGATAAGTTTCAAGCAGAATGGGATAAATTTAATTTATGGCCTCTAGTAATGAAAAACACAGAAACTGTTGAAAGAGCCTATTCTATGGCTTCTTATCCAGCAGAAGGACGTGAAATTATGTTAAACGTTCGTATTGCTACTCCACCTTGGGATCGTGCTAAAAACGGTTGGATGGCTGTTAATCCAGGTATTGCGTCGTCATACATTTTTGCTCAAAAACCAGGTGATAAAGTAACTATTTCTGGTCCTTATGGAGAGTTCTTCATTAATGAGTCAGATTCTGAAATGCTATATGTTGGTGGTGGAGCTGGTATGGCACCAATGCGTTCACACTTATACCACTTATTTAAAACCTTAAAAACGAATCGTAAGGTGACCTATTGGTATGGTGGACGTTCTAAGCGTGAGTTATTCTATTTAGATCACTTTAAACAATTGGAGAACGATTTTCCTAATTTTAAGTTCTATTTAGCATTATCTGAACCTTTGCCAGAAGATAACTGGAAAGTAAAAGAAAATATTGATGCTCCTGGAGATGGATTTGTTGGGTTTATTCACAATTGTGTGATTGATAATTATTTAAGCAAACACGAGTCGCCAGAAGATATCGAGTTATACTTCTGTGGTCCTCCATTAATGAATCAAGCGGTTCAAAAAATGGGAGAAGACTTTGGAATTCCAGACGAACATATCAGATTTGATGACTTTGGAGGATAATCTTCAGTACATATAAAATCAAACCCAATACGAAAGTGTTGGGTTTTTTCGTTACAATAATTATGAAATGCCCATTTAACGAATTGCGCCAAACCCAATAGAATTATAATTTGGGCATTGCATCTGACCACTGAAAAACAAATAATTATTAATAGATGAAAAAGCTAATTCTTATTTTATCTCTACTTTCAGTATTTGTAATTGTTGCTTATCAATTTAAACCTGTTAAGCAAGCAACCAATATGATTGTTGCTTCTATTGAAAAGACCAATCATATTAATGAAGATAGTCTAACTATAAAAAGTAGGGTAAACATTCCTGAAGGCTATAAACGTGTAGATTACCCAAAAGGATCATTTGAAGAATATTTGCGTAATTATAAGCTAAAAACGTTTGGCTCAAAAATTATTAATTATGATGATACTGATTATTTTTGGCAAGGTGGCCATATTGGTGTTTTAGAAATTCCAGTACCTTCAAATGGGCTGCAACAATGTGCTGATGCTTTAATTAGAATTAGGAGCGAATATCTTTGGGACACTAACAGAAAAGATGAGATAGGCTTCAATTTCACATCTGGTGATTATTGTTCTTGGAAGGCCTATGCTGAAGGATATCGACCAATTATCAACGGTAATAAAGTAACATTTAGTAAATCTGCATCTAAAAACGAATCTAAAGCTAATTTTTATAATTATTTGAACCTCATTTATATGTATGCAGGAACATTATCACTTTATAATGAATTGCCTAAAATTGAAGATGCCAAAAACCTAAAAATTGGTGATATGCTTATAAAAGGAGGCTCTCCAGGGCATATTGTAATGATTTGTGACGAAGCTGTAAATGTGGATGGAGAAAAAATCTATCTTCTCTTTCAAGGGAATACGCCAGCCCAAAGTGTGCATTTGGTAAAGAATCTTGAAGATGCTTCCATTTCTCCATGGTATCGTTTAAAAAAAGATGCCGTGATTCCTGTGTCCAATTATACGTTCTACGATTCTAAATTTGTTCGGTTTAAATAGTATGAAAAAAACCTGACAGGTTGTTTAAAACCTGTCAGGTCTAATTATTTCTCTTGTTTACAAATCAAAATTTAAATAATGGAAGTTTTAACCGTCGTTCCGATTTTCTAATTTCTGGTGAATGTGATTGTTGCTTCTCCTGACGCAGATGCATAATATGCTCTAGTTTCATCAATATTTGGATGGTTACTACAGGCAAACCCACCACCAGCTTGCCAAACGAAATAATTGTTCTCATCATAATCATAAATATAATAAGTACTATAATTTGAGTTGGTCCAAGATCTAGTGGCTGCTGCCACTGTGGCATTTCCATTATTAAGAGTTAGTACACTAAATGATACATTATAGGTCACATTGCCTTCGTATTTTGGTACTTTAACTCCAGCATCAATTTCCAAAGCTGTTGTCACGCCGTTACAGTTATTTTGAGTCGGATATAAGAATTCTTCAACCGTTATTTGAGTAATTATTACCTCTGGATCTGTAGTAAAGAAGAAATCTGCTCTATTAGTTCCGCCTCTTCCATCTCTGGATTCGACATATCCAGAATACAAGGTGTCGCTTTCCAAATTATAAAATGAAAATGTTAAGGCTGTCAAACCTGTGGCTACTTCTTGCCCTTCAAGAATAATAGCGTAGGTTACAGGGTCATCATCACTGTCCAATGATTCTGTCCACTCGATTTTGGCATAGTCAAAACCTATGACTGTTGTGTTTACCGAAAAAATGCTTGGTGCGTTATTGTCGTCATCATTACCTGAATCAGAACAGTTGCTAAATAAAATACTGCCTGTAATGATAAGCAAAAGGGTCAATGTTTTTAAGGGTTTCATGATATTTACGGGTTTTTATGTACATCGAAAGGCTTAAAATATGTCATCACATAACTAGATTTCTTTTATTTTTGCACTATGAGTAAGCCATTAACAGAACAAGAATTGCATAACCTCGCCATGAATGAAGTTGGGAAAGACTTAGAGCGACGAGGCTTTGAGTTTATCGCCATCAATAGCAAGCTAAAAAAACACCCTCAATTTGTTTGTATGGATAAAAACAAACAATATTTTTTTGTCATTGTTAAAGTGGTCATATTGCCTGAAAATCCTAATAACTATGATGTCGTTTGGATGGAAAGTTTCAAAAAGCATGCTCGTGAACAAGATGCCAAAGTGCTATATGCTGGTGTGGGTTTAGGAAATCCAAATGGAGAAGATTTGCCAATATATTTAAACGAAGACTATTTAATTGAATATAATGGCATCCAAATAGTAGAAACCAATCTTAATTAGATGAAATACATTTTTGTTGTACTTATTTGCTTAACTATCCTTTCTTGCAAACAGGAACCAAAAAACACCAAACAGACAGGTGAAGTTTTTGGAACGAGCTATGCTGTTACTTATTATTCACATGACGAACAGGACTTTCAAAAACAGTTTGACAGTTTGTTTTATATCATCAACAAATCGATGTCCACATATCAGACCAATTCTGATATTTCTAAATTAAACAGAAATGAACCTGTTGAGGTGGACAAACATTTCATTAAAGTATTTAATAAATCAAAGGAAATTTATCGATTTACCGAAGGTGCATTTGATCCAACTATTGGTATTATGGTCAACGCATGGGATTTTGGTCCAGAAGGAAAAATAATTGGTTTGGATAGTTTGAAAATTGATAGTTTGATGCACTCTGTTGGTTTCAATCGTGCAGGATTAGTAAACAATAAGGTTGTTAAAGAGCCCAATGCATTTATTGACTTTAATGCCATTGCCAAAGGGTATGGTGTAGATGTGATAGCCGAGTTTCTAGAAAGTAAACACATTGAAAACTATATCGTAGAAATTGGTGGCGAAATAAGAGCCAAAGGCGTCAATATCGAAAAGCAGCAACCTTGGAAAGTAGGCGTAGAGATGCCTCATTTTGATGGTACACAATCCATCATGAAAGCTATATCACTTCATGATGAATCGATGGCAACTTCTGGGACTTACAGAAAATTTAAAACCGATAGTCTAGGAAATAGATATTCTCATATTATAGACACAAAAACGGGTTATCCAAGTAAAACCAATTTGTTGAGTATTTCTGTTATTGCTGACGATTGTATGACTGCCGATGGTTATGCCACTGCTTTTAAAGCTATGGGAATAGAAAAGGTGAAAGGCTTTTTAAAAACGCATCCAGAATTGAAAGTGTTTTTAATTTTTGAAAATGATAATAAAGAGTTGGAAACTTTGGCTTTAAATGGTTTTCCAGAAAACTAGGTATTGAAGGTTGTCATTCCGCACTTGATGCAGAATCCACCTTATAAACCACAGGAATAATTTCCCCTTTAGCCAAACAGTATTTAATGACATCTTCATTTGAAAGTTTAGAAGTGTAGTCTACTTCATCAACTTTAAAACCAATACTTCGGAGTTTATCAAAATAATCACGACCATACACTCTAACATGGTCATATTGCCCAAAAATTTCTGCACGTTGCTTTTTGTCAGTTATTGTATTGTCTTCAAAGGTTTTTTCTCGTTTTAAATCTTGTGGAATTTGAAAGATTCCCATACCGCCTTTTGTCATTACACGATACAATTCTTGCATTGCTTTAGTGTCATCAGGAATATGTTCCAACACATGATTACATAGTATGAAATCAAACTCATTATCATTAAATGGAAGATTACAAATATCTGCTTTTACATCAGCTAAAGGCGAATTTAAATCGGTTGTCACATAATCTAGATGTTTCATTTTCTTGAAACGCTTATAGAAAGCTTGTTCTGGGGCAAAGTGTAATACTTTTTTTTGTGCAGAAAAAAAATCAGTTTCATTTTGAAGATACAACCAAAGCAGTCGATGACGCTCTAACGATAGCGTTGAAGGGGACAAAACATTATTACGTTGGTTGCCATAACCATAAGGTAAAAATGATTTAAAGCTTTTGCCATCAATTGGGTCAGTAAATGTATTGCCTTTTAAAAAAAATGCTAAAACAGGACGAGCAACATAACTTAACCTAATCAGTAAAGGTCTTGGAATTGTATTAAGAATAAGTTTAAAAAGTTTTTTCATTTACTATTAAAGCACTAATGCTTTTTGGCGAAATTCATCTTCTTCATGAGATGTAATACCCAAAGCTTCATAAACGTAAGCAAAGGTCGAAAGGATTTCTGGTTTTCCGTCAACAATAGCCACATCGTGTTCAAAATGAGCACTTGGTTGTCCATCTAAAGTAACAATCGTCCAACCATCATTAAGTTGCTTTACTTTATGAGTTCCCATATTTATCATAGGCTCAATAGCGACAACCATACCTTCAATAAATTTTTTACCACGACCTCGCTTACCATAATTTGGCATTTCAGGATCTTCGTGCATTTTCTTTCCTAATCCATGACCTACAAGTTCTCTTACTACACCATAACCTTGAGCTTCGCAATAATTTTGTATAGCAAAACCAACATCACCAACTCTGTTTCCAACTTTTAATTCTTTGATTCCGACATATAAAGATTCTTTGGTGACTTGAAGCAATTTTCTAGTTTCTGGAGCGACTTCTCCAATTTCAAAAGTATAGGCATGATCTCCATAAAATTCATTTTTTAGAGCACCACAATCAATTGATACAATATCACCTTCTTTAAGTGGAACATTAGTTGGAAGCCCATGAACTACAGCTTCATTAGTGCTACAAAGTAACGTTGAAGGGCAGTCATACAAACCTAAAAAACCAGGAATGGCACCTTGTTCACGTATAAACTCTTCAGCCATTTTATCTAATCTTGAGGTAGTAACACCTGGCTTCACTTCTTTGGCCAACATACCTAATGTTTTAGAAACCACTAGTGCACTTTCGCGCATTAATTCAATTTCTTCTCTTGTTTTTACTATAATCATGCTAAAAAAATATTGGCAAAGATACTTAAAATAAAAATTGTAATCTTTTATTATCAAAACATGATTTTCGACAGCTTTTAAACAATTAATAATAAATAATTTTGCAGCCTAAATTAATTATCATGTATTCACCAGTAAGTGCTGAAGAAGCAGTAAAAGTTATAAAATCAAACAATCGTGTTTATATTCATGCGGCTGCCGCTGCGCCTCAAGCGTTAATAAAAGCAATGACCAATCGTCATGAAGAATTAAGAAATGTTGAGGTTTGTCAATTACATACTGAAGGTGAAGCGCCTTATGCAAATCCAGAGTTGAGAAATAGCTTTCACGTAAATTCTTTTTTTATTGGGAAAAATGTAAGGCATACCTTAAAGGCAGGAAATGGTTCATATACTCCTGTGTTTTTAAGCGAATTGCCATTATTGTTTAAACGCAATATTATTGATTTAGATGTGGCGCTGATACAGGTATCTGTTCCGGATAGACATGGATATTGCTCTTTGGGAGTTTCGGTCGAAGCAACTTTGGCAGCAATCGATAATGCTAAATATGTCATTGCTCAAGTAAATAAATACATGCCAAGAACTCATGGTGCAGGAATTATACATGTTTCTGAAATAGATATGTTTGTTGAAAGTCATGAGCTATTACCAAGTCACGATATGCCAGAGCCAACAGCTATTGAAAACAAAATTGGTGATTTTGTAGCTAATTTAATTGAAGATAGAAGTACACTTCAAATGGGAATTGGCAGTATACCAAATGCTGTGTTAACGCGTTTGACCAATCATAAAGATCTAGGATTACATACAGAAATGTTTTCTGATGGTGTTATAGATTTAATCTTAAAGAATGTAATTAATGGCAATTATAAAAACATTAATCGTGGTCGAGCATTGGCTACATTTTTAATCGGTTCACAACGATTATATGATTATGTTGATGACAATCCGTTTATAGAAATGCGAGCTTCTAATTATGTAAATGATGTCTCTATTATAAAACAGAACCCTAGTATGGTTGCAATCAATTCGGCAATTGAAGTTGATGTTACAGGTCAGGTTTGTGCTGATTCTATTGGGCCAAATATGTATTCTGGAGTAGGAGGACAAATGGATTTTATACGTGGTGCATCGTTAAGTGAGGGTGGTAAAGCTATAATTGCATTACCATCAGTAACAAGCAAAGGAATAAGTAGAATAGTACCATCATTAAAACCAGGTGCAGGAGTCGTTACTACAAGAGCTCATGTGCATTATGTAGTTACGGAATATGGTGTTGCTAATTTATACGGAAAAACAATAAAAAACAGAGTGAAAGCCTTGGTAGAGATCGCACACCCTGACCATAGAGAATCTATTGACAAACAATATTTTACAATGGTTAGAGGGTGACAATTATTTTAAAAACGAAAAAATACCTTTTTTCTGTTTTCCTTTAACGTTTGGTTTTTCGTTGGTAATCATTTGATAGATTTCTCCCCAACCTAAAACGCCTCCGATATTGCGGTCATCAATAAAAAGGTCGGCATATATTTTTCGGCTTTTGCTATAGTCAAATTTTTCTTCAGGAAAACTTTTATTGACAGCATAAAAATTGATGCCATTTTGTTCACAGAATTTAACAGCTTCATCTAATTTAGCACCACTTCTATAAGTCCATAAGATTAATCGATGGCCATCTTCTTGAAGACGTTTTAAGGTTTCAAAAGCAAAAATGCGTGGCTTCCCGATTTTTGGGTAACCATCTTCTACAATGGTACCATCAAAATCTATTGCAATAATTAATTTATCCTGAAAATTCATTAATCAGTTTTTTAGAGAGGCAAAAATACAATAAAATAGTTTTAAAACTAATCAATGAGTGAGTGACGAGTCATAATGCTAGGTTGTTCAATTCCAATGAGTTTGAGAATGGTAGGAGCCAAATCGGCCAATACACCATCTTTAATATGTTTTAAATCGTTATCAATTAAAATTATTGGGACAGGATTGGTTGTGTGAGCAGTATTTGGTGTTCCATCAGGATTTATCATGGTTTCGCAATTACCATGGTCTGCAATCAATAAGGTGGTGTAATTGTTTGCCAGAGCTGTAGTTACAACATCTTTGACACAAACATCAACTGCTTCACAGGCTTTGATAGCTGCTTCCATAACACCTGTATGGCCAACCATATCGCCATTTGCAAAATTGAGACAAACAAAATCTGCTTCTCCTTTTTTTAGTTCAGGGATTAATGCATCTCTCAATTCATAAGCACTCATTTCGGGTTTTAAATCGTAAGTGGCAACTTTTGGTGAGTTTCTCAATATTCGGGTTTCACCTTCAAAAGGTAGTTCTCTACCACCTGAAAAGAAAAAAGTAACGTGTGGGTATTTTTCGGTTTCTGCAATACGAATTTGCTTTTTATGGTGTTTCTCTAAAACTTCGCCTAATGTTTCGGTCAAATTATCTTTTTCAAAAATGACATTGATACCTGTAAACAAATCATCATAATTGGTCATAGTGACATAATACAAATCGAGTTTATGCATGTTCTGCTCATGAAAATCTTTTTGTGACAAAGCTTCTGTAAGCTGACGGCCTCTATCAGTTCTGAAATTGAAGAATATGACCACATCACCATTTTTAATGGTCGTTATGGGTTGATTTTGTTTATCGACCATCACAATTGGTTTAATAAACTCATCGGTAACATCATTTTTATAACTCTTTTTTATAGATTGGGTAGCATTGGTCGATTTTTCACCAATACCATTGACCAAAGCGTCATACGCTAATTTTATACGCTCCCAACGTTTGTCTCTGTCCATGGCATAATAACGGCCTGTAACACTTGCCAATTTTGCAGCTTTGTTTTCAATGTGCTGCTCTAATTCGGTTACAAAACCAAATCCCGATTTTGGATCTACATCGCGACCGTCAGTAAAAGCATGGACAAATACATCTTTTAGACCAAAACCTTCGGAAGCATCCAACAGCCCGAATAAGTGGTTGATATGGGAATGTACACCTCCATCACTTAATAATCCTAGGAAATGTATAGGTTTATTGTTTGTTTTGGCATATTGGAAGGCTTCCAGAAGAACGCTTTCCTTGCCTAGTGTATGGTTGGTCACTGCAAGATTGATCTTCGCCAAATCCTGATAAACGATACGACCAGCACCAAGGTTCATATGTCCAACCTCACTATTGCCCATCTGGCCTTCTGGTAAACCTACATTGAGCCCATCGGTTCTTAAAGTGGCATGTGCATAGTTTTGGTATAATGAGTCAATAAAAGGGGTATTGGCATTATCAATGGCTGATACTTTTGGGTCTGGAGACAATCCCCAACCATCAAGAATCATTAGGATGACTTTCTTGTTCATTTTTACTGGTTTATAGTTCAAAGATAACGGTTATAAGATAAAATTCAGTTTGCAAAATAATTTTAATTATAGTTGTGTGTGGAATTTTTAGCACCAATGGTGTTAGTTTAAAACAATTTGTAAGGTCTTGACAGATTTGTTTGTTAAACGTTAAAAAAAAGTTATAAATAGTTTTATGGTGTAACAGTCCTGATTTTACATCGTCTCTTTAACATAATCAAAAAACAATCAATAATTAAAAATTCATCAATCATGAAAAAAACAATCATCATTACCGCAATCGCATTAGGGTTTTCAGTGACTACCTTAACTGCAAAAACATCAATTTCAGAATCTAATGTTTTGGAATTTGTAAACACAAAGCCATCAATAAGTCCTCTTTGTAAGTCTATCGTTAAAGGCGACATCGAGACTGTAAAAAAGCTTATTGAACTTGGTGTAAATATCAACGAAAAGTCAAATGGAATGACACCAGCTATGTACGCAGCTAGATTCAACAAAGTTGAGATTTTAAAGCTGTTGGTTAAACATGGAGCAGATTTAAAAATCAAATCTGATAAGGGCTATAAAGTTGAAAAATATGCCGAATTATCTAATGCCAAAGAAGCATTAGTCTATTTAGAAGGATTAGAATCTTAAACTTTTTGAGATTTTAAGTAGTTGAATTATTCAAAGAAAAGCGTCCAATCTAATTGGACGCTTTTCTATATTTTTGAATGGCTTCTTTAATCTTTTCTATCCTGTTTTCTGGGTCTGGATGTGTACTCTGCATTTCTGGTACTCGGTTTGGGCCAGCAGCAGCTTTAAGAATTCGCATGACTCCTATCATTTCTTCTGGTCTATAACCAGCATCTATCATAAATCTTACACCAAGTTCATCACTTTCCAATTCATCACCACGACCATTTTTTAGTAGTGTTTGTTGACCAATACCACTAACCAATCCTCCCATGTCGGCTCCTACTGATGCACCTGTGCTTACCGTTTGCCAAAAATCACTTGTTGCAATGCGTTCGGCAGAATGGCGACCAAGTACATGGCCTACTTCGTGGCCTAAAACACCTGCTAATTGGTCTTCATTTTCCAGTTTAGAGAACAATGCATAAGTAATAAAAATTTGTCCGCCTGGCAATGCAAAAGCATTTATTGTGTTTGGGTCAGCTAATAGGTGAAATTCATATTTATAAGGTGTTTGTTTGGCGATGCTATTATTGACTAATTTACTGCCTACATTATCTACCAATGCTTGATATTGATTATTTGGGTATAGGCCTCCATATTCTTGCGCCATTTGAGGTGCACTTTGCAAGCCAATTGCTATTTCTTGGTCAGATGACATATTAATAGTTTGTACTCGACCTGTATAAGGGTTTTCTTCTTGCTGGCTACATTTTCTTATAAAGGCAAAAGCAACGATAGCGATACCAATTAAGAGCCTGATTTTAAAATTACTGCTTCTCATCTTTCCTTAAAATTTGTTAGTACAATTTACAAAAGTTCTGGATTTATATCTAAAATATTTTCGTTGTAATACTTGCTTAAAAATTCTTCTGAAAAATGTTCGTTGCCTAGCAATTGTTCCTTTTGAAGAATTTCTGATATGTTAAGTTGTTTGTATTCTGATAAAAATAATGAAGACAATGGTTTAAAACTGTAATGCCAAGGTTCATACTTAAACCCCTTTCGATCTATTGCGTTTGTATAAACCAAATAGAAACCAAAATCACTGGCATTAGTATCCATCCATGTTTTTAGCTTACCATAGCAACCATTGGTATCAAAATGTTGGGCTTGTAAAACGTTTTTTGGTTGTTTTGGTTTGGCATCAATAATATCGATGTCAGTTGCCCAATGATGGCGTGAGGTTCCAGGAATGGTTGAGTATTCGATAATTTTTTTAATGGAATCTTGAGGAGATAAACCAGTTGAAGTAAAACTCTTAAACTTTCGTTCCCAAATACGATTTTGATGATCAAAATTTCGATAACTGGACACAATCTTGATTGAGATATCACTTTTTAATGCTTCTTCTTTCATTTTGATAAAAGCATCATGAGCTTCTTTTTGGAGCTTAAATCCATTTCCAAAGAGTGTTGGATTGCCTTTTCCAATCAATTCTTCATAAGAAATCGTTCGACTTTGAAATGCCAATTGTGGGAGCATTCCCAAAGTAATTCCTGTAAGGGCAGATAGTTTGATGAATTCTTTTCTGTTCATAGCTTTTTATACATCACATAATGTGTGCCAACTCCAGTAATTTCAAATGAGCCACCAATAATTTGATATCCATTTTTTTTATAAAAGCCAATTGCAATTTCTCGTGCATTAAACCAAATGAGTGATGTGTGCTTGGCTTTTAAAAGCTGTTCTCCATATTTAAGTATGGCATCACCATAACCAAAACCTTGATGCGATTTTAAAACAGCCATACCTCTTAATTGGTACTGTCTTTTTTCAGAAAAAAAAGAGTTGTTGTTCAATAGAAATGTGGCGACTCCAACCAGTGTTTTGTTTGTGTATAACCCTAAATGAACAGTTGTTTCTAAATCGTCATGCTCAAACTTACAATCTTCGATTGGGCGACCTTCTCTTAAAACAGGGTGCCTTACAGGATATGTTTCTTTTGAAGCAATGGTTTTTATGATGATATTAGATTTTTTTGACATGACATAAAGTTGATATTCAAACTTAACTAATTTATTGTTGACCTAAATTATTCATCATCATTTAAATTTTCAGAATCATGTCCTCAACTTCAAAATTACAAAAAGGTTGATGTTATGAAACCAACTTTTATAGTGCATGGTTATTGGCTTCCATGTTTTGGGGTTTCAACTTAAAAAAAGCCATCATTTTTTCTTTAAAATAAAAACCTGTTTATATATATTTGCTATAAGAATGCGAAAGTAGCTCAGTTGGTAGAGCGTCAGCCTTCCAAGCTGAATGTCGCGAGTTCGACCCTCGTCTTTCGCTCAAAATCCTCATCAAATCGATGGGGTTTTTTATTTTAGATTGTTTAAATCTGTTCCAGTCGCTACTTCATAAGGTTGTTTGTTATATTCAAAAATGCGAGCCGATAACTCTCCATTCAATAGGATTGAACTATCTTTTACAGATAACCAGCTTCCTTCGCGCAAACCTACAACTGGTTGTGAGTTGAATGCATGAAATTCTTGTATGCGAGTTTCTCTGGTTTCTCCCATATGTGTACTATTGGCTACAGGGTCCAAATAATGCGGATTGATATTAAAAGGAACTAATCCCAAGGTTTTAAAGCTTGGAGGATATACAATTGGCATATCGTTAGTCGTGTTTATGGTGAGTCCACAGATATTGCTTCCTGCACTTGTGCCAAGATAAGGAGTGCCAGTATTTATAACGTCTTTTAAAGGTTCTATAAGGTTGTTTTTATACAACTGATTAACCAACACAAAGGTATTGCCTCCACCTGTAAAAATCCCTTTGGCTTGCTGTACGGCTTCAATTGGGTTTTCAAACTCATGAATGCCTTTCGCTTTTATTCCAATTTTAGAAAAAGCTTCATTCGCTTTTTTTGTGTAATCATCATGAGATATGCCACCTGGCCTTGCATAAGGAATAAACAAAATCTCTTGTATGTCTTTGAAGAAAATTTTCAAGTCCTCTAAAATATAGTCTAAATAACCACTTCCATGGACGGTTGACGTACTCGCTATAATAATGTTTTTCATGTTGATTTATTTGTCGTAAATTTAAGTAATCTATGCTTTTAACAAAAGTTTAGAAGTGTTTTGCATTAAATTTAAGATATGAAAGCCTTTCTTTATCCTATAAAACCTAACCTAATGAAGCAATTATTACTTGTCCCTGTTGTTATTTTAACTTTTTTTACGGCACATTCTCAAGATATAGAAAGGATTGAAATTTCTGGAAAAATCGTTGTTGAGAGTAGCGATGTTGAAGGCATAGCGGTTTATAATACATCATCTAACAAAGGAACCGTTACCGATGAAGCTGGAAAATTTACTATTAAGGTAGCCATTAACGATATTATTGAAGTTAGAGCTTTGCAGTTTCAGGATTTTACGGTGAACATTGACGAGAATATAATCAAGTCAAAAAAAATGACCGTTTTTTTGGTAGAACAAGTCAACAAATTGGACGAGGTGGTAATTTTGCCGTATGATCTTACAGGAAACTTACCAGCAGATATGGCAAGTGTACGTACGTTTAACCCAGACATGGATGCCATTTATTTTGGAATTGCAAGCATGGACAGTTATGAGTTTGCAGATGATTATAAATCACAGGTTGATAACATAGCTATGCGAGGACCAGGAAATGATATAAGATATCAGTTGGATGCTGTTGCAATTGTTGGTATGTTATTAAAACCGTTATTTAAATCAGATAAAGAAAGAAAACAAAAGGAGAAAGAAAAAATTGCTGATATCCCTACTTCGGGCTTAAGAGACTATTATTCTGCTCATTATATAGAAACCAATTTTAACATCCCAAAAGATAAAATTGATGACTTTGTGACTTATGTAGAGAACCATGGGCTAGACTATTCCTTATTGCAAAGAGGAAAAGAAATGCAGTTTTTGGAGTTTTTGACTCAAAAAAGCAAAGAATTTTTAAAAGCTCAAAGTGAAAAGCATTAGTCAATTTTGTGTCCTTTTTCTATTTTTTGTTTCTGGAGCTTTAGTCGCTCAAACTGTCGATGTCAAAGGAAAAGTTACGGCCGAGGATGATCTGGAAGGCATTCATGTTATCAATAAGTCAGCTCTCAAATTTACTATAACGAACAACAAAGGAGAGTTTGTAATTCCGGCAAAGCTCAATGATACCATTGTGTTTTCTGGTGTTCAATACCAACCAAAGGAAATCGTGGTCACACCTTTGATAGTACAATCTAAAACTTTGGCAGTATATTTAATTGAACAGGTTAATGAATTGGACGAGGTTATTGTGGGCAAAATCCTAACAGGCAATTTAATGTCTGATGTTGAAAACTCTGAAGCCGAACGCGATATCGATTTTTATGACCTTGGTATTCCTGGTTATACTGGTGTTCCAAAAACGCAAAGCGAAAGGCGTCTTGTAGAAGCTACAACAGGAGGCGGCTTTCTTCCTTTAAACCCTATTTTGAATGGGATTTCTGGACGAACAAAAATGTTGAAAAATCAAATCAAATTAGAAAATTTGGATGAATGTATGTATAGAGTTAAATCCAATTTTTCCGAGTTGCTTTTTAGGGATTATGAGTTGGCAGAAGCCTATCAAATGGAGTTTTTTTATTTTGCATCAGAAGATACCCAGTTTCCTAATCTATGCAAAATAAACAATGACATCGCCACATACGAGTTTTTAAAACAGAAATTGATGGCTTTCAAATCTAATCTTAAGACTAAAAAAGAATAACATTTTTTAACCCTTACTTTTAAAACGAACCAAAACAACTCACTATATTTGCATCGTGATACTACAAACAACATTTTTATTTATCGGAACGACCGAAATCATGTTCATCCTATTTATTGTGGTGATGGTTTTTGGTGCCGATAAAATTCCTGAAATTGCCAGAGGGTTGGGCAAAGGAATGCGTATGCTCAAAGATGCCACTAACGATATTAAAAGCGAAGTGACCAAAAGTGCTACCAAGCATGGTATTGACACATCCGATTTTACCAAAAATTTCACCGAGGAAGTTGATAAAGTGAAGGATGAGGTTGAAGATGCCATGGGGTCGGTAAAGCGAGACTTATAATATTTAATAAAGAATATAAAAAAACCTCTTCAATAGTTTTTGAAGAGGTTTTTTTATGTGGTTCGTTTAACACAACGTGTTTGTATAAGGAAAGTTGCGTGTTT
>DINS01000010.1 GCA_002426015.1 Flavobacteriaceae bacterium UBA5534 | reverse complement strand
AAGTTTACTTTATGTAAGTTAAACTGTTTTTTCTCTTCAAACTTTAGTCGATTGGTTAAAACCGAATTGTTGTTCGCAATAATTAATACTAAAGGGTGACAACATTGATGATGGGAATGGACTGGTGTATTCTCCTTATCTGGGTTATTATGATGCCCTTCATTTTTTGCATCATTGTCAATGTAATCTTCAACTACATATTCAAGGAAAGAGTCTCCATAAACTTTATGGTCTTGATAATGGGTAATAATGCTTGAAATTTCTTTAATGGGTCCACAAAAGTCCATATCAATGCTAATTCCCTGAAAAAAGAATAAAATTGACATTGATATGGAAAAGAATATTTTCATAAAGTTTGACAAAGATACAAATTAATCGATGCACAGGTTGTGCAAAAACTACTGTTGTTCTTTATTGACTAATTTTAGTTAACCTTAAATATAGATTTTGCCTCTCTATAAATTCGTTCAAAATTGAGCTTTAATTCATCAGTTGTGAAATGTTGATGAGGATTTGGTATTTCTCTTTGAATCGCTTGTAGTTTAAATTGAACTCTTTTATCCTCGCCATCAGCAAAAGGGCCAACATAATTCGCAGTCTTGGTCGTGGTCACCATCAAAATCGGTTACCGTAACAACTTGGGAATCGTCATTAATCTTTTCTGCATCGCTACAAAGCACAACATTAAGTGCCAAAAAGTAAAAGGATAATATAACTACCAAGAATTTCACATTGCAAATATAGCTGAATTTTTATGCAACTGGGTTGCAAAAAATAATATCACATTATTTTATTAATTGAAGCACTAGAACTCAAATTCTGATTGAAGCATTTCACCAACATCTCATAAAGCTCAGGATGTTTACTCTTAAGTAAATCGGGTCGCTCAAAAAAATACTCTGAAGCTACCGCAAAAAATTCTGCTTGGTTTGTACCACCATATTTACGAATGTCGGAATGATTATCATTAATCGCTTCCATCTCCTTATGTATTAAATTCAGCCAAGGTATTGCATATTGATGCTCTAATAATCGTTCTGGCACACCATCTGTTCTATCATCCAATTTATCAATTAAATGTACGAATTCGTGTATGCCAGTATTGCTTTTATCGGTTGTGTTTTTAAAACCGTGATACAATGCTTTTTTGGATAAAATCATTTGCTTCTCGAAACGTCCATTCCCAACGATACCACCAATATTGCGTGAGTTATCCTTACTGCTAAATTGCATATCTTCATTAAAATTATCTGGATACAATAAAATACCGCTTAAATTGGTGTAGTGCCATTCTTTAAAGCCAAACACAGGTATAACTGCACTTGCCGCAACTAAAATTTTGTCCAATTCTTCCAATTCCAACTGCACACCATCAATATACACCTCACTTAAGAATTGCATCATTCGTTGCTGAAATGCGGCTTGCCTTTCTTTTGGAAGATTACGGTAGTAGAGCACATTATCCATCAACAATTCGTGCCAATGCTCTGGAAATGGCTTCACGCTATGCCGCTTCGCTTTTCGATAAAAATGAATAGCAAACAGAAGAATCACAACCAAAATTAAAATATAGACCATATTAAAACGAGAATATTAATCTACGGCTTCCGCTTTAAAGCCTACTTTTTGCAATGTAGCCTTTACATCTTCTTCGGTAGCGCCATCGCTTTCAATGGTTAAAATTTTATCAGGATTAGAGGTATCCACTTCCCAACTTTCAACACCTTCTTGCTTGTTTAAAAAGGGGGTTACTTTAGAGACGCAACCACCACAATTGATATTTGTTTTAAATTTTAAAGTTTTCATTGTAATTGAATTTATTATTAATCTTAAAGTTTTACTCGTTTCAATCTTAGGCTATTAGCGACTACAGAAACGCTACTGAATGCCATTGCCATTCCTGCAATCATCGGGTCCAATAAGAACCCGTTTACAGGATACAAAACGCCTGCTGCAATTGGAATACCAATGAGATTATAAATGAATGCCCAAAATAGATTCTGACGGATACCCAAAACCGTTTTCTTTGATAGTTCCAACGCTTTTGGAATAGATTGCAAATCAGACGTTATCAACGTCATTTTCGCTACGTCCATTGCTATATCCGAACCTTTACCCATTGCTATACTTACATTGGCTTGTGCCAAAGCGTGGGAATCGTTGATACCATCACCAACCATAGCCACTGTTTTTCCATCAGCTTGTAATTTCTCAACAAAAGCTGCTTTCTCTGAAGGCATTACTTCGCCTTGGTAATTTGTTATTCCTACTTGTTTTGCGACAGCAGATGCAGTTTTATTATTATCTCCTGTAAGCATATAGACTTCTATTCCTTTATTTTGTAATGTGGTAATGGCCTTTTTGGATGTTTCCTTAATCTTATCTGCAATAGCGAGTATCGCCAGCACTTGTTTTTCATTACCGAAGAAAATGACTGTTTTTGCTTGTTCTTCGAGGCTTTCTGCTGTTTGCATTAAGGCAGCATCGATTTGAATATCATTCTTGACCATTAATTTATGGTTGCCTACAAAGTATTTTGTCCCATTTTCCGATTCTGCTTTAACACCCATTCCCGTGATACTTTCAAAAGAAGCAATTTCAGCTTGCTCAACTTTTTCATCCTTTAAATGGTTGACTACCGCTTCTGCCAAAGGATGTTCTGATTGTGCTTCTATTGCCAAAAGAATTTGTTTGTATTGATTTTGATTTTCAAGTTTATCCTTCCAAAGTATATCAGTTACTAACGGTTTCCCTTCTGTAATGGTACCCGTTTTATCAAGAATGACCGCATTCACTTTATGACCGAGTTCTAAACTCTCGGCATCTTTTATAAGAATATTGTTTTCTGCACCTTTACCAATACCCACCATAATGGCAGTAGGTGTTGCCAAACCTAACGCACAAGGACAGGCTATAACCAATACTGCTACAGATGTCAACAAGGCTTGTGAAAATGCATTATCGCCTCCAGCCGACATCCAAACAATAAAGGTAATAACAGAAATCCCTAATACAATCGGAACAAATATTCCTGCGATTTTATCAACCAGTTTCTGTACAGGTGCTTTACTTCCTTGGGCTTTCTGAACCATTTTAATGATTTGGGAAAGCAAGGTTTCTCCACCTACTTTTTCAGCAATAAATTGAAAACTACCTTTTTGGTTTACCGTTCCTGCGAAAACTTTTTCATCCTTTGATTTTTCTACTGGAACTGGTTCTCCCGTAATCATACTTTCATCTACATAAGAGCTTCCTTTAGACACCAACCCATCTACAGGAATTTTATCTCCAGGTTTTACCAAAATAGTTTGACCTACTTGCACAGCCGAAATAGGAATCTCCTTTTCTTCCCCATTCTCAATAATCTTTAGCGTTTTGGGTTGTAAACCCATCAGCTTTTTAATGGCTGAAGAGGTATTGGATTTTGCCTTTTCTTCCAAGAGTTTCCCCAAGGAAATAAAGGTTATAATGACAGTAGCCGCCTCATAATAGACGTGAGGCTCGATACCACG
>DINS01000014.1 GCA_002426015.1 Flavobacteriaceae bacterium UBA5534 | reverse complement strand
GACACCACAACCATCACTTAAAGTAGTAAAGTCATTTGTCCATACCACATTGCAAGCATCTGTAGCAATTGCACCACCATGATTATCTAACCATGCATTTAAGTCAGTACTGTTTCCAGAGCCATCACATGCAACCGTTAGATTGCTTGCAGGAACAGTTAATATTGGGCTTATATTGTCTTCAACAGTTACTATTGCATTGCAAGTGCTTTCATTACCATGGATATCAGTTACAGTTAATACTACATTGTTTGTGCCAACATCAGAGCAATTAAAACTTGTTTTACTTAAAAACAAACTTGCTACACCGCATGCATCGTTCGAACCATTGTCTATAGCTGAAGTGCTATTTATGTTAGCTGTAAAATGTGTATCATCACAACCAGCTTCGAATTTTGGATCAATAACAAAATCAATGATATCTCCATTAGTGACATTTACATTGATTGTATAGGGAACAGAGCCTCCAGGAATATTTAAGTATTCATAAACTTGAGTACCATTTTTAAAGATTCTAACATGAGCACCATCTCCACAACCAGTATTTCTGTCATAAAAGTCACCTGAAATATTGATGTTGCCACTAAAGCTACTGGTCCAGCGCTTGACTGCCCAATGTAAACTATTAAGTGCTGGATGTCCTCCATTTGGATCTATTTGAGGAAAGTCAAAAGGCTCTCCAAACCCTGGGTTATTCCAAACAAAGCCAGTCCAATTGCCTAATTGAGTAAAACTTCCAGAACTAAATGCTGGATATTGACCATAAGTCCATCCATTATTACCTTGCGTATTTGAAAAATCTGCAGCTGCATTTGCTGAAAAATTGCTTGTTAATATACTAGCGTTACCAGAAGCATCTAAAGCAACAGTGATATTTTGACATACGGCGTTAGGAGCCTCATTATCTACTACAATAACATCAAAAGTACATGATGAACTACCTACGGCATTGGTCGCTGTAGCGGTAACAGTGGTGGTTCCAACTGGGAAAACTGTTCCAGGATTTTGAGAATAGCTTATTGTTGAAGCTGGAATACCAGTTGTTTCAGTAGCAGAAAAATTAACTATAGCACTGCATAGTCCTGTGTCATTGTTTTGAGTAATAGTGCTAGGGCAGCTAATAACAGGAGCTAATCCACTGACATTTACATTAAACGAACATTCGGTAAATAGCCCAGCAGCATCGGTAACTCTATAGGTAACTAAAGTTGAGCCTATTGGAAATGTCGAACCACTTGCTAATCCAGTAGTTAAGGCGGTTGTTGCGCCAAGACAATTATCGGCACCAATAGGTGAGGTATAATTTACCACAGCACCAGAAGCACTGGTGGCTGTTACGGTTATATCTGCAGGACATGCAATAGATGGTGCTTCATTATCAATTACTGTGACCGTAAATGACGATGGTGATGCATTGTTGCCATTAGCATCAACTGCTGTATAGTTGACAGTTGTAGTTCCTAATGGGAATGTAGCTCCTGATAAATAATCTGAACTAATGGTTGCTCCAGGGCAGTTGTCACTTACAGTGGCAGGAGTCCAAGTGACTACAGCACTACAATTTCCTGGATCATTGTTGATACTAATATTTGTAGGTGTACCATTGATTGTTGGAGCTTGATTGTCAGTAACTGTTACTGTTTGGGTAGAAGTTGTTATATTTCCAGAACTATCTGTTGCCGTCCAAGTAACCGTATTGGCACCTAGAACTAAACTGGTAGGTGTTGCAACTATACTAGCTACACTACAATTGTCGGTAGCAGAAGGTGGTGTCAACTGTGAACTTGCATAAGTGCATTGTGCAATGTCGGTAGTAACGCTTATAGCTCCTAAAGTAGCAACAGTAGGATTTATATTGTCGACTACGGTAATATTAGCTAAACATGTATTACTATTACCATTAATATCAGTGACGGTTAGTGTTACAAAATTGCCACCAATATTAGCGCATGTAAAAGTGCTGACATCTAACGAGTAAGAAGCAATGCCACAATTATCAGTAGAATTACCACCATCTACATCTTCAGCTGGAACGGTTACTGTACCATTGGCATCTAAATAGACGGTTAAGTCATTACACATAATAGTGGGTGGTGTGTTATCAATCACGGTTACTGTAGCATTGCATTCTGCCACTTTACCATTAATGTCAGTTATAGTTAAAGTGACTGTGTTTGCTCCTATATTAGTACAATTAAAATTTGTTTGAGAGATAGCCATGGAAGCTAAACCGCAATTTGCAGTACTTCCATTATCTATTTCTGCAGGTGTAAGTGTCGCAATTCCTGATGCATTTAAATTTAAAGTTATGTTTTTACAACTTGCCACAGGGAGCGCACAAATTCTTAACGTATAATCTTCAATTTGCCCAGCACTGATATCAGTACAAGGATCTGAAGCTAAAGGTTCAAGGCTACTTATAACGCGCATTCTTGTAGTGCCTAAAGTAGCATTGTTTGGGATTACAATATTTGTCCCAGTTTGTTTATCATAACCATCTGATTCTGTAATCGTTCCAGCATAATAACCCTCTCCCAAATCAAATGTGTTACTTTGATCCCAGTCAATAAAGACATTATAATTAAATATGTTATTACCATTTGTAAACCCTTTGACAGTAAAAGGATTTGATGTTTCTCCTTGATATACGGTACCTATAATGGCTGTATAATCTTCATAAGAAGCACTTCCTGTAGAAGGAGAACTTGAATTGTCAATATTTGAAAATATTACACGAGTTATAGACCGCACATCAGTAATGGTATTAGAATCATTGCAATAATCATTGCTACAAGCAGAACTAGCAGTAGTGAAACTGTATGTATTAGTTCCTATTGCAGAACCGCAGCCGTTTTTAGAAACTACTTTCCAAAAATAAGTTGTACTTGCTGAAAGAGATCCGATATTATATGAAGGCGTAGTTACATTTTGAGTTATAGTTACTGGTAAACTTCCAGCTCCAAAATAAACATCATAAGAAGTTGCAGATGCTACGGCATCCCAAGAAATTAAAGTTTGAACACCACCACCTGCATAACAAACAGTAGAGGCATTAGGATTAGGGTTATTTATAGTTGCTGAAGGAACTGTAACACCATTGCCTGAAGCAACAACATTTACTGATGGTGCACCACCACCTCCAATTAATATGCTTCCGTTATAATTGGTTGCTACTGAAGTAGGCGAAAACTTTACATAGATGATTTGATTGTAATTACCTGCTGGATGGGTTAGGCTCAATGAGTTTAAATAAGGGCCACCCACGGCTGTACTGTAAGTATAACCATTTAAAGCTGCAACAGTTATAGGAGCTGTAGTTAAATTAGAACCCGATATTGTGAAGCTATTTATTGGTGTTGCACTTATACAGACATCTCCAAAACCAGCTAAAGTGGTTGGTGTTAGTATTGGATTTGCTACTACAATTGGTGTCCCTGTAATTGAGATATCATCAAGATAGATAGTAATATTCTTATCTTTTATATATTCTAATCTTAACTTGATTATGGATTGATTATTAAAATTGGAATTCAAGGATAATGTTTTTGAAGTACAATTACCCGAAACTTCAGTTGCGTCCAAAATTTGGTCTATAATGTTGTCATTATTAAAGTCTCCTTTTAATCTCCATAAATCATTACCATTACCACTATTACTTTTTAAGTCTTGAAACGAAATATTAATATTTTGGAATCCTGTGGTGTTGATTGTGATATCTAAATAAGTTCCAATGGTATTAGTTGAAAGACTAGCGGTTCCTTCACAATTTGTTGGAGAATAAGCTAGTCCATTAAGAGTTGCGGAAGGTGTTCCTAATGCATTATCAACGTCTGGCGTTAAATTGTTATTAAGCCCAAAATGTGCTAAAGTTGTTTGCGCATTTAAATTAATACATGAAAATGCAAATAGGGCAAGAAGTAAAACTCTTTTCATAATGATTAGTTTAGTTAGTGGTATGTAACCATAACTTAAGTACAGAATGCTGTTACTCTGTCTTAATTAACTGTTTTATGAATAGAGCTTGGGGCCAAAAAAATATAATCTTTATTCTAATAAAATTGGTAATAAATACGAATATTACATAATAGCAATTATGCAGATGCTTTATAATCCTGTCCAAAAAGGAGAACAGTTAATGGTCGATTATTAATTTGCTATTAATCAATAAGGAAGACTAATTTAGAATAAACAGTTTTTATAATAAAAAAAGTGTTTATGTTTTCGATAATCGGTTAACTTATTTAGCTAAAAGTTGATAATAACCAACGCTTTTCGATAGACTGCAAAAAACCACGACCAACTGCCATATGTCATTAGAGTCCATAACTAATTGAAAATTGAGCATAAAAAAGGAAGAAGCTTGTCCTTTTAGTTTTGAGGCTTTAATGGTACTTAATTATAACTTTTTTATTGATGATTTTAGAAGTGTTGGTTTCAACCTTAATAATATAAGCACCTTCGGCAATCTGTTTTATAGGAATACGCATCTCATTGGATAAGGTAGGAATATTGGTCATGTTCCAACTGTCGATGTGCTGTCCTAAGATATTGAAAAGCCGCACTTGTTTAATCTCTATGCTTATTGGAACATGGATGTAAAGCTCATTAGTGTCAATTAAATAATTGACAATGGCGATATCTTCATCTTCTGAAGGCACCGAAAGAAGTTCGGTTGGTGAAAAAGCGATATAAAAACGGTCGGTATAATTTCCTGCTGCAAGAGTAGTTACAAAATCAGTATCATTGATTCTAGTTGATACACCCATTAGCGCGTCATAGACATATACATCAATGTCTGTGTTGAAATTTTCGAGGCTTGCCAATTCAATTTCAACGTTCCCAGAATTACTTAAAAACAACCCTAAAAGGTAAGAGTTATCAGGATTAAAAATCCCTGTGCCTTGAATAATGAATTTTTGACCTTCAATCATAAATGATGCATCATTAGGAAAGCTATCTGTGTTTTCAGCATCATAACCTTGGTCAATACCTTCGGTCGCTTCATTGTTTGGTGTAAAGGCCAATAGCAAATGACGTACTGAATTATCTGGAGACTTCACATTCAAACGAACTCTTTTAATCTGATTTGTGTTTGAGGTTGTGTTTGGCACTTCGCTTGCTCTCATAAAAACAGAAGTAGTAACACTTTCTTTAGCAAATACACGTTGTCCATTATTAAATTCAATAGTACCTCCAGAGGCACTAGAAGTCACATAAAAACCTTGACCAATTGGGACATATTGTTGTGGGATTTTACTTGCCGATCCCAAACCTTCTATACCATCAGGCGGCGAAAGTGCAGGAACACCTCCTGATAAGTTATAAGTGGCATAACCACCTTCATATTCTGATAATACATGTGAGGCATTGGTGGTTGAATGTTCCCAAAAATATAAGTTACCATCTATAGAATTTGTTCCAGTAGGCCCATTATCTATGATAAACTGATCGGCATCAATTGCCGAAGGATATGGGTTTCCGACCAATGCTTGATAGCCAGCAATAATAGGAATAGATATAGTACCATTATTTGGTTTGCCTATAAACACATAATTTTGAATATCATTTACTGGGTCACCGACACCACTGCCTTTTAAAGTGAAACCGAGCCCTACATCTATACTACTGTTTTGACTTTTATAAACCCAATCAAAATAATCAGCTCCTGGTGTATCTTCATAAGTATAAATCCAGCGATTGCTTAATGTGATAGGATTAGAGCTTCCTGTGGCATTGAGACCAGACGTCCAATTGATGGTCTGCGGATTGGCAGCTGTTGAGCCATCATATAGAACAGAGCCAACAGTAAAATCAAGACCGTTTCCACTTACTGGAGAGCTCCAATAATTATAATTGAATAGGTTTGTTGTGCCCTGTTGATCACGTTGCAAGGCGCCTGTACCTGTATAATCTACAATACTATTCATAGGTTGTACCAATTGCGATTCACCAACTAAATCCAAATTGCCATTCAGCAATAAGTAATCTGTAATGGTTAGGCTTTGACCATCCAACGCATCTGTATTTTCTATAGAAAGCGTATTACTGTTTACAACTAATCCCATAAGAGTTATATCAGTGTCGCCTGATGAGATTTGATGAGAAGTCCTTACAATGTTCCAATCAATCGGAGTGATGCCGTCAATACCTATACTATTTGGGATGGCCTGTACCGAACCATGCAACCAAGTGTTTGAGTTGCTCCATAAGCCATTAGCATTAGATTGATATGGTATTGGAGCCGTTTCAGATTGCAAAGTAGTCATGTACCTTAAGAGACCATTTATGGATGAATTACTGATGGAAACAAGATTGCCATTAGTTATGTCCGTATTTTGATTCATTTGATAATAACCATCAAGATTGCTCCATGTTAAACCATTAATAAGAACAGGAGCCACAGAACCTTTGATGTCACCATTGTCAGATTCAATCTCCTGATTCATCATTTTCTGTATTTGAGAGGCAGTAAGGGTAACATTCCATACACGAAGCTCGTCCATACCACCTTTGAAATAATACAATGGCTTGAAAGGAGGCGAAATCGCTTGATCCATTGCTCCAACAATGCAATCGGAAGCATTTGTTAAAGGTGTTGCTCCAGCAATACTTCCTACTTCGACACCATCGATATATAGAGTATAGATACCTCCTCCAAAAGTAACAGCAATATGATGCCATCTATTATTGATAATTGGATATGAGGAGGTTAAAGATTGTCCGTTGTTCCAATTGAAAGAAATAAAATTGTTTACCAACCTAATGTCATATCCGTCGGTTTGAGTCGAAGCTTCTCGTTTTGAAAGGATGGTTTGAATGTTATTGTTTGTTTCTTGAGATTTTATCCAGATTTCAAGTGAAAATTCAGAATCAAGATTATAGTAGTTTTTGAAGCTAATATTATCATCAATGCCATCAAAATCTAAAGCATTGCAACCAATAAAAGTAATGGTCATCGTATCACTGGTATCTATACAAGGTGCTGGATTGTCAATATGCCATGTTAAAATATAGGTTTCGCCAACATCACCTGTAAAGTTTGAGGTTGGGCTGGTGTCATCAGAAAAACTAAAACCAGATGTCTGACTAGAAGTAACCGTCCAAAGCCCAGTTGAGTTAGAGCCTGTAATTGGGTTTGCTGCTAAAGTAACTGTGGTATTTGTGCAAACAGTATTAGTAATATCTGGACCAGCATCGGCAGGAAGATTGGCATCGTTGACAGAAACAGTAATCGTATTACTTGTAATACTTTGTGGGCAAACTGTCGAATTTGGGGTCATAATAACAGTGACATCATCTGCGTCACTCAAACTAGATGTCGTAAATGTTGCACCAGTTGCTCCTGCAACATCAATACCATTGACTTGCCATTGATAAGAAGGGTTTGACCCTCCATCTATGGTAGTTGTAGTAAAGGTCAATGGGGCATTTTGACATATCGTGTTGGCTGATGCTGAAATGCTGACACTTGCATTTTGGGATATATCGGTAACTGTTACAATAACATCACAACTGCTAGAATTTCCAGAATCGTCAATTGTAGTAATGGTGACCGTATTGTCTCCAAGGTCGCTACAATCAAATGAAGATTGAGAAAGTATTTGAGTGAAGTTACAATTGTCACTTGAACCATTATCAATATCAAAAGGTGTTATGGTAGCCAATCCTGTAAACACATCTAATTGAACACTTATTGGTGAGCAAATTGTCACAGGGTTCTCTGTGTCGTTTACGGTAACATCAAAAGAGCATATTGAGGTTTGGGAAAAACCATCTGTGACTTCAAAAGTATTGGTCGTTGTCCCAATCGGGAAACTGCTCCCAGAAGGTAATCCGGCAGTTTGTACCACTGTAACAGGGCAATTAGCAGTGGTAGTGGGAGGTGCAAAGTTCACAACAGCAAAACAGGCTCCCAAATCATTGTTGACAACCAAATCACTTGGGCATGTAATAGTTGGTAAAATAGTGTTAATGACTTCGACATCACGAATGACCTCAATGGCAACATTCCCATAACTATCAACAACATTATAGGTGACAGAATATAGTCCAGGAGTACTCGTATCTACTGAAGAGGGGTCAATGACAATGCTTCCAGTAAAATCAATGTTAAAGCAAGGGTCATTGGCTGTAGCACCTAATTCTATATAGGGATCGCAAGCTTCAATGATTTGTGGATTGTCTCCAACAAGTGTAATGTCTGGAGGTGTAACGTCTGCAACTATAATAGTTCTTGTAATTTGAGAAGCCGCATTGCCACTATTATCAGTAACATTATAGGTAACCGTATAGGTACCAAGGACATTGGTATTGATACTTGAATTATTGATAATGACATTAGAGGAAATGTTTCCAAAGCAAGGATCCATGGCAACAGCACCTAATTCGGTATAGGTCGAACAGTCACCAATAGTTATTGGATTTGGTCCTGTTAATGTAAGTGTTGGTGTAGTTGTGTCGACAACATTAACTGTTCTAATTACTTCTGTAGCAGAATTGCCGTTTGCATTTGTAACATTATAAGTAACATTATAGGAGCCTACTGCACTGGTGTTAACATTTGAAGCATCAACTATGATGCTGCTCGAAATATTACCAAAGCAGATATCATTTGCTGTGGCACCAAATTCATTATAAGTGCTACAAGCCTCAAGTGTTATTGGGTTAGCACCCAACAAGGTTAGGGTTGGGTTTTGATTGTTTACTACAGTGACATCCATAGAACACGTTGCAGTTCTATTAACCGAATCTGTAACTGTAAAAGTAACCGTGGTAGTTCCAATCGGATAAATGCCACTGGCATTGGCACCACCACCATTATAATTATTTACTACCGAACTCACCGTACAATTGTCTGAAGCAATTGCTAAAGGAATGGTTACATTCGCATTACATTCTCCTGGATTTGTGTTTACCGTAATATTTCCAGGACAAGTAATTGTTGGATTTTCATCATCTGTTACTGTCACTGTTTGAGTGCATGAGCTAGAATTCCCTGAAGGGTCAAACGCAGTCCAAGTAATGGTCGTAATACCTACTGGAAATGCATAGCCTGGTGGAATTCCTGTTGCTACTACAGAAGCGCCACAAGCATCATAGACAATAGGATAGCTTAAGCTCGATGCATCAACCAAAGCAGTACACAATCCAGTATCGGTAGTGGTCACTATTGAAGTAGGACAAAATATTCCAGGAGGTGTTGTGTCATTAATACAGGGATCTTCATCAAATAAATAGAATGCTGATAACAAGGATGTTAATAATACAACGTAAGTAATATATAAGTATTTTAATCTCATGTTATCAATAAAATAATCACACTATTAATGGCATTCAGCGCCAATTAATTAGGACATCCGTTAAGTCTAAATATTTTAGATACAGAAGTAGGGGCTGTTAATAACAAAAGAATCTGGGAAAATAAATTTAACAATGTTCTTCAGCACAATCAAAATAATCCGACCAAAAGCAATTTTATCATCTAAATAACTTAATGTGTTAATATTGGCTTCTATACAACGCGTATTAGGAAAAAAACAATCCTAATTTGAGCAGCTAATCACTCAAGGATATTCCCAAGATACTCCCAAGATACTCCCGAGATAGTTCAATAAGGGACAGTAAATAAAAATTGGAACTGATTTATAGTTTTTTAGTTAATCACTTTTTTTATTCCAACATTAATAGCAGTATCTTTGCACTAAATAAATGGGTATGCACAAAGCAGGTTTTGTAAATATAATTGGAAATCCTAATGTTGGTAAATCAACACTTATGAATGCGTTTGTAGGTGAAAAATTATCTATAATCACATCTAAAGCACAAACTACACGACATAGAATTCTTGGTATTGTCAATGGAGATGAGTTTCAAATGATTTTATCAGATACTCCAGGTATTATAAAACCAGCTTATGAGTTGCAAGAGTCCATGATGGATTTTGTTAAGTCAGCATTTGATGATGCAGATGTGTTAATTTATATGGTTGAGATTGGTGAGCAAGAGTTAAAAGATGAAGCGTTTTTTAGAAAAATTACCAACTCTAAAATACCTGTTTTGTTATTATTAAATAAAATAGATAAATCTGATCAGCAACAGTTAGAAACTCAAGTGCAGTTGTGGTCAGAAAAAGTATCAAATGCAGAAATTTATCCTATTTCGGCATTGGAAGGTTTTAATGTAAAAGAAGTATTCAGTAGAATTATTGAATTACTTCCAGAATCACCACCATATTATCCAAAAGATCAATTAACAGATAAACCAGAACGTTTTTTTGTAAACGAAACCATTCGAGAGAAAATACTATTGCATTACAAAAAAGAGATTCCTTATGCAGTTGAGATAGATACAGAAGAGTTTTTTGAAGAGGAAGAAATTATTAGAATGCGTTCAGTAATTATGGTTGAGCGTGATACACAAAAAGGGATTATTATTGGCCATAAAGGGACTGCTTTAAAAAGAGTAGGTGTAGAAGCTCGTAAGGATTTAGAAAAATTCTTTGGCAAGCAAGTACATTTAGAATTATATGTTAAGGTGAATAAAAATTGGAGAAGTGATCAAAAACAATTAAAACGTTTTGGTTATAATCAAAAGTAAAGCCTAGTCTATATTATTTGTTTTTAAGGTTATAGTCATAAAGTCATAAAGCTGATGCATTTCATCTTTTCCTTTATGTTTACCAAAACGACCCGCTAAATATAATCCAAACCAAGCAGCAACCATAAGCAACATAAGTCCTAATTGCAAACCATACGGATTCTCTAAAGTCCAATTAGAGTAAGTCCAAATCCCAAAAGCAATAAAAAAGCCTGCAACCAAAAAATGCAGAAACATAAACATAGTCCAAACAGTTGGATTAGGGCCAAATAAGCCATGAAGCATAGAAGTTTCAGAATCTATTTCATTAATTTCAAGATGGAGTTGTGGTGACCAAAAATGTTGTTTATGCTTTGGGAATCGAATGAAAACATGATCATCGACTCTGTTTATAATAAAATCAGATTGCTCTTTTTTAGACTTATTAAAAGCATTCAAAACAGTTTCGTTTTGTTCTTTCAATTCCATTTTAAAGCGAGGCCTTAATGTAATATTGTTAGTCGTCGGCATATCAATTATTTAATGAGTTGAAAATACAGTTTTTTCTTCAGAAAGTAAACACTACCTTTGCACTCGCTTACAGGATATGTAATGCAGATAAAATATAAAGACATGAGTAATATAGTTGCCATAGTAGGACGCCCTAATGTAGGGAAATCAACATTTTTTAACCGTTTAATTAAACGTAGAGAAGCTATCGTTGATGCAGTGAGTGGTGTTACCAGAGATAGACACTATGGTAAATCTGAATGGAATGGAAGAGAATTCAC
This sequence comes from Flavobacteriaceae bacterium UBA5534, assembly GCA_002426015.1. Taxonomy (GTDB): domain Bacteria; phylum Bacteroidota; class Bacteroidia; order Flavobacteriales; family Flavobacteriaceae; genus Aquaticitalea. The sequence goes on along the minus strand of DINS01000014.1, from coordinate 112,004 downwards.
AGTAATTGATACTGGAGGATATGTTGTAGGAAGTGATGATATATTTGAAGCTGAAATTGATAAACAGGTAGAACTTGCTATTGATGAAGCAGATGTAATTGTTTTTATGGTTGATGTCGAATCTGGTGTAACAGGTATGGATGAAGATGTCGCAAATTTACTTCGCAAGGTTAACAAACCAGTTTTTTTAGCAGTTAATAAAGTAGATAATAATAAACGCGCAGAAGATGCTGTTGAATTTTATTCATTAGGATTAGGTGAATATTTTAATATAGCAAGTGTTAATGGAAGTGGTACAGGAGATTTATTAGATGCTGTAGTTAAAGCCTTACCAGACCATGTTGAAACTGTTGAAGACGATTTACCACGATTTGCAGTTGTTGGTCGTCCAAATGCTGGAAAATCATCATTTATTAATGCTTTAATTGGTGAAGATAGATATATAGTTACTGATATTGCAGGTACTACAAGAGATGCTATCGATACCAAATACAACCGATTTGGTTTTGAATTTAATCTAGTAGATACAGCAGGTATTCGTCGTAAATCAAAAGTTAAAGAAGATTTAGAATTTTATTCTGTAATGCGAAGCATTCGTGCTATTGAGCATTGTGATGTATGTTTAATTGTAGCAGATGCAGATAGAGGTTTTGATGGTCAAGTGCAAAATATATTTTGGCTTGCAGAAAGAAACAGAAAAGGGATAGTTATTCTTGTGAACAAGTGGGATTTAGTAGAAAAAGACACTAATTCTGTTAGAGATTACGAGAAGAAAATACGTAAAGAGTTAGAACCTTTTACTGATGTGCCAATAGTGTTTATGTCTGTGCTTAATAAACAACGTATTTTTAAAGCTATTGAAACAGCTGTAGAGGTTTATAATAATCGTACAAAAAAGATTAAAACAAGTAAACTTAATGAGGTTTTACTTCCAATTATAGAAAATAATCCTCCACCAGCACTTAAGGGTAAATTTGTAAAGATTAAATATATTATGCAGTTGCCAACTCCGCAACCACAGTTTGCTTTTTTCTGTAATTTGCCTCAATATGTTAAGGAGCCTTACAAACGCTTTTTAGAAAACAAACTGCGCGAACATTTTGATTTTCATGGTGTTCCGATTAGTGTGTATATGCGAAAAAAATAAACTTTATACTTTTTTTAAGAAATTTCATACGAAAGTTGATTTATATTCGTTTTTTGAAAAGCCAATCATCAATCAAAAATCAATGAAGAAAATCATCTTCCTTTTTGCACTTTTCAGTGCTTCCTTATCTTTTGCACAAACGACATTCAAAATTTCTGGGACTTTAATATCTGAAGATGATAAATCAACATTAGAATCTGCAACCATTTATTTGGAACGTCAAAAAGATAGCTCTTTGGTGACCTATACCATTTCTGATAAAAACGGAAAGTTTTCACTTGAAGAAAAAACATATGATAAAATTTTAAATCTTACGATCTCGTATGTTGGCTTTCAGGCTCATACAAAAACAATCCTCATAGATAAGGAAACCATCGACTTGGGAACCATTGAACTTAAAACGGCCAATCTTTTAGATGAAGTGGTCATTAAATCGAGAGCTCCAATTACAATTAAAAAAGATACGCTAGAGTTTAATGTTAGTTCTTTCAAAACCAAGAAAGATGCCAATGTTGAAGATTTGCTAAAGGAACTTCCAGGTGTTGAAGTTGATGACGATGGCAAGATAAAAGTAAATGGAAAGGAAGTCAATAAGATTTTAGTGAACGGTAAACCGTTCTTTGGTGATGACCCAACAATTACCACTCGAAATTTGACCAAAGAAATTATTGAAAAAGTCCAAATTACTGACACCAAAAGCAAAGCTGAAGGATTTACTGGAGAGCAAGGCGATTCAGATAACAAAACCATCAACCTTACCATAAAAGAAGAAAACAATAAAGGCGTGTTTGGTCGTGTAGCTTCCGGTGCAGGCACTGATAAGCGCTACGAGTTTGCAGGTATGGTTAATGTGTTCGACAATGACCAACGCATCAGTGTGTTGGCTGGAGGGAACAACATCAATTCTGCTGGTTTTAGTTTTGGTGAAATACGTAAAATGTTTGGTGGTGCAAATTCAATGACTTGGAATAGTAATGGTTTCACCATCGATGGTCGTTCGTTTGGAGGTGGAGAAGGGATTACAAGGTCAAATAATGCAGGTGTTAACTATGCAGATGTTTTGAGAAAAGGGCTAGATATTTCTGCCGATTATTTTTATTCGGGCAGCCACTCTGATAATGCAACAGCCACACAAAGAGAGAATATTTTACCCGATTCTCGTTATTTTACCGACTCCAATTCCGATTCTAACAACGATACAGACAGCCATACGGTCAATATGGGCTTTGATATAAAAATCGATTCTACTTTTTTGATAAATATAAATCCTACATTTAGATATTCAAAAGCTACCACAAGATTCAATAGGCAAGAAGTTTCGAGAGACGATCAAAATATCCAAACCAACCAATCGACTACCTCATCTTTTGTAGAAAATATTGGAAAGAGCTTTTACAATGAACTCGAAATGACCAAGCGTTTTGGAGACAAAGGTGCCTTTGTGCGATTTGGGTTAAGAAACGACATCAACAGTAACGAATCGGATGATTTTTTAAATTCTGAAACCAATATTTATGGTGATACACCTAATGATATTATACGTAATCAATTTGCAGATGCCGAACGTAAGAACATGAACCTAACAACCGATATCACCTACCGATTGCCATTGATAGCTAAAAAATTATTTTTGGATTTTAAGTACGAATATGAAACCGAAAAGCGCGAAAATGTTGAAAGTAACTTTGATTATGATGATGCTTCACAAACCTATTCGCTTTTCAATTTTGATTTAAGTACTGACTTTGTCAACAAAAACAGGCGAAGTACTCCAAGCGCAAAATTGGCCTATAATTCTGAAAAAATGAACTTTAGTTTTGGTTCTGGCTACGGATTCAGAACGATTGAAAACAATGATAAGTTACGGCCAGAGTTGAGCTTAAAGCGCAGTTTTGAGTTTCTTCAATTTGATGCCAACTTTAATTACCGTTTTAGCCCTAAAACGTCTGTTTACTTTGATTATGATTATGATAATTCGGCACCTTCCATTTCGCAGCTGCAACCGTTCCAGAATATTTCTGACCCTTTGAATACAGTAACAGGTAATCCAAATTTAAGGCCAACCAAAGAGCATAGCATGTATTTGGGTTTCAATAGTTATGACTTTCAAAAAGGAACAGGATTTTATATTTATGCCAATGGAAGCTTAAGAAATGACCAAGTGGTCTCAAAAACAATAGTTGATGAAAACTTTGTAAGAAACACAACTTATACCAATGTCAATGGTGGCTATTGGAGTTATGTTGGTGGAAGTTTCAACAAAGATTTTAAATTGGATAGCTTGCAAACGATAAAAGTACGTTTGGGAATGAATACGAGTTTTAACAAATCAATCAATTTTAACAATGGTGTTGAGTACGCATCGAATACCAACTCTATAACACCATCATTGAATCTGACTTATACATGGAAAAAGCTATTTGAAATCAGGCCAAGTTATCGATTGTCATTTACAAAAACACGCTACAATCTGGATAATTTTGATAATCAAAACTTTTTGCGTCACAATATTGGCATTCGTACAGCAACGTTTGTTCCCAAAAAATTTGAATGGCGCAATGATATCAATTACAGTTATAATCCTAACGTCGCTGACGGATTTCAAAAAAGTGCCTGGTTCTGGAATTCAACGTTGGCATACTCTATTTTAAAAGATCAAGGTTCGGTTACTTTAAAAGTATATGATTTGTTGAACCAAAACACCAATGCACAACGTACAGCAACACAAAACTATATTCAAGATTCACAAAGTACTGTATTGCAGCAGTATTTTATGTTGAGCTTTAGTTGGAAATTTAATAGTTTGGGTAAAAAAGGAGAGTCTGGAGATGGAGGCATGTACTTTTATGATTAATGCCATTTAAGTTAAAAAATAAATGCCTAACATTTATTTAATCATTGAAGAGTTCAATAAGCGATTTTGCAAATTCCTCATTCCATTTTTTGTAATCGTGGCCTCCGTTAAAAACATCTAATTTGTAAAAAGCGTTTACCGATTTATACTTTTCAGTAATCTTTTCTGTTTCTTCTTGAAAAAACGTTGGTTCTTCATTGCCATATTTTATAGATAGTTTAGGATATGCAACTGTTTTATCCCATTTTAGATTTTCAACATTAGAACCAAGTGTCGAGAAACAAATAAAATGTTCGATAAGTTCAGGATATCTATTTGACAAATTTAGGCCAAACCCTGCACCATTCGAGAAACCGTAAAAAGCCCTATCTTTTTTGGACACTTTAATTTTTAATTTCCTTTCAACACTTGGAATTAACTCATCTTTGAAATACAACATGTGATTTCTAAAACTATTCGAAAATATAGGATTTACACCCTCGACATAATTTGCTTCAACATATTCATAATTTCTGTAGTTCAAATATCTTTTCTCTCCAGTACCAAGTGTGACACTATCAGCAATTTTTCGATTGCAATAGCTTTCTATGTAAATAACAGGTTGAATGATTTTATTATGGATCAGTGAATCAAGAGTTTTTATGTTAACATTGTTGTCTGTGATTTCACCACCATCAGTAGCATAAATAATAGGGTAGCTCTTCCCTTGTTCGTAATTTTCTGGAAGGTAAATATTGTGTTTTCGATACTCTGATAAATGCTCGCTGTAAATGGAATCCGTATAAAATTGAGAGGGATTTAAAACGTTACTTTGGCAAGAGGAAAGATTATAGCATACTAAAAAAAACAATATGATTAGTCTATTTTTTATAATCTGTTTTGCCATTTATTTTTTGAAATGAAGTTTGTAAAAAACGGAATACTTAAAAATTACCATCCTCCAGAAGCGCCTCCACCTCCAAAGCCGCCTCCGCCGAAGCCACCTCCAAAGCCACCTCCAAAGCCACCTCCACCAGAGAATCCACCACCAGAACTACGACCAAATCCACCTGAAGAGCCGCCTCCATAACTTCCTCGTCCCATATTGCTCAAGATAATGGCATCCCAAATACTGGTACCATCGGTTTTACCACCAGAGCCGCCATTGCCACCACGATGATGTTTTGAAATGGAGATTATAAAAATGATAAAAACAACAAGCAGAATGAAGAAAAACACAATGGGAAAACCACCTGAATCATTTTGTCGTGTGCCTTGATATTCGCCAGTGAGTACTTCAAAAATGGCATCACTACCTTTGTTGAGCCCACCATAATAATCGTTTTGCTTAAAGTAAGGAATGATATCTCTTTCAATAATTCGTTTTGACATGGCATCGGTCAATAAATGCTCTACACCATAACCACTGCTGATGGCAATTTTGCGATCGTCTCTTGCCAATAAAATCAATATGCCATTATCTTCTTTGGCTTGGCCAATTCCCCAAGCATGTCCCCATTTAGCACCCAAATAATTGATGTTTTCACCTTGAGTCGAGCTGATAATAGCAACAACAATTTGAGTTGAGGTCGTATCCGAATATTTTATAAGTTTTTGTTCGAGATTGTTTTTTTCGCTTGGTGAAAGCAAATCGATATAATCATAAACACTGGTCTGTTCGGATGTTTTTGAGGGTTTTTCTGGGATTTTAAATTGAGCAAAACTTACTTGAAAACAGCAAAATATCAGCAACACATTAAAAAGAAAGCGTCCACAAACGCTTGCCTTTTTAAGTTTAAAATGTTGGCTGAAGATTGAAGACTGCATATTGTTTACTTAATTTTTAACCTTTTGAAATTTCATTAGGAAGTTCGTTTCTGTCGTCATGTTCCCAAGGAAAATGCTTTGACAGTTGTTCGCCTGCTTTTAAGACACCTTCAATTAAGCCTTGTTTAAAGTTGCCAGTTTTAAAATAGGATAGCATGATTTCTTTTGTACTGTCCCAAAAGTCAGTTGGCACCACGTCATTAATGCCTTTGTCTCCAAAAATCACAAAACTCCTATCTTCAACAGCGACATAAATAAGTACAGCATTTTGAAGTTTGGTGTTGTCCATTTTTAAATCATGAAATACATCCAAAGCGCGATCTATAGCATCAATTTGCGATGTTTTTTCGATATGTATTCGAATCTCACCTGATGTGTTTTTTTCTGCAGTTCTTATGGCTGCAATAATCTCTTGCTCTTCTTGGGCAGTTAAGAAATCTTCAACTTTAGACATATCCTATTTGAATTCAAAATCGACATCTGGAGCATTCTCACTTCCAGCATCCGCTTTGTAGTAATCCATTGCATCAAAGTTGAACAACCCTGCCAATAAGGTGTTTGGGAATGTCTTGATATGCTTGTTGTATGGCTCGACAGCTTCATTAAAGCGATCTCTCGCTACATTGATTCTATTTTCTGTACCTTCTAATTGCGATTGCAACTCCAAAAAGTTTTGATTGGCTTTCAGCTCTGGATAACGTTCAACAGAGACCAACAATTTTGAAAGTGCACCACTCAAGCCACTTTGTGCTTGTTGAAACTGTGCCATATTTTCAGCGGTTAAATTGTTGGCGTCAATGGTTGTGGAGGTCGCTTTCGCTCTCGCTTCAATCACTTCTCTTAAGGTAGTGCGCTCAAAATCGGCTGCACCTTGAACTGTTTTTACTAAATTACCTATCAAATCATTACGACGTTGGTAACTGCTTTCTACATCTCCCCAAGATTTGGTAGCTGTTTCTTTGAGTTCGACTGCGGTATTATTAAATCCTTTTCCCCAAGAATAAAATCCGATTGCAATTACAGCAATAACGATTACAGGAATAAGCCATTTTTTCATAATAGTTGATTTTTTGAGTTTATTTATTAGTTGAAATTGTTATTAAAATGTTACAACTGTTCTTTTATTTTTAGAAGTTGTGCTTTGACACCCTCTAATTTACTGATAATTTCAAAAGTGTCCAGCGATTTTTGTTTTTCTTCTTTTAAATGTGTTTTGGCGCCTTCAAGTGTAAAACCACGTTCTTTAACCAAATGGTAGATAAACTTAAGGTTGGTGATATCTTCTGGCGTAAATTTACGATTGCCTTTGGCATTCTTTTTTGGCTTCAACACATCAAATTCTTTTTCCCAAAAGCGAATGAGAGACGTATTTACATCAAAAGCTTTGGCTACTTCGCCAATGCCATAATATCGTTTTTCAGGAAGGTCAATGTGCATATGATTAGTCTAATGATTGGTTTTCTAAAGCTGCGTGCTCCAATAGTCTTGCGTATTCTTCAGCAGATAAGTTTCCGTAATAGAAGTTAATAGGATTGATGCGTTCTTCATCCTTAAATACTTCATAATGCAAATGAGGTGCTTCTGAACGTCCTGTACTTCCGACAAAACCGATTAAATCACCTCGTTTCACACGCTGATTGGCACGTACATTATATTTGTATAAATGAGCATATAGTGTTACGTAACCATAGCCATGATCAATACGAATATGGTTACCATAACCTGTTGCCGAATTATCTGCCCTAACCACGACTCCATCACCTGTGGCATAAACAGGAGTGCCTCGAGGTGCCGTAAAATCCATACCAAAATGGAACTTTCTTACTTTGGTAAAAGGATCTGTTCTATATCCATAGCCAGAAGCCATGCGTGTTAAATCTTCAGTGTTTACAGGTTGAATGGCAGGAATAGCTGCTAGAAACTTTTCTTTGTTTTCGGCTAAAATTGCAATTTCATCTAACGAACGAGACTGGACAACAATCTGCTTTTGAAGAATATCCATTCGTTTGTTAGTTTCTATAATCAATTTTGAATTATCAAAACCCTCTAGGTCTTTATAGCGATTGATACCACCAAATCCTGCTTTGCGTTGTTCTTCTGGTATCGGGTTGGCTTCAAAATACAAACGATAAATGGCATTGTCGCGTTCTTCAACATTAGATAAAACAGCTTGGGCTTCGTCCATTTTTCTGTTTAATAATTCGTATTGCAATTCCATATGTTGCAACTCTCTTGCTAATGCTCTTTCTTTAGGTGACCTTACAAATTGACTGGCAAGAAAAACAAAAAGAAATCCAAAAAGAGCTGATGCCAACAAAAACATGAAAGCATATTTAAAGGTTCGTCCTTTCTTCTTTTCTATTTTTCTATAGGAAAGTGTTTCAGAATCGTAATAATATTTTACCTTACTCATTAGTTAATTTATACTATTTTTGCACATTAAATAGACAAATGTTTTGTCTAAAACTGTTAAGCAAACGAACAAACCTACAAATTATTTTAATTGTAAATTTAGTAAAACTAAATGATAATTGATTAATGTAGGTTACAAAGGGCAAAATTAAATATACTTTAATTTTTATGCAGCCAAGCAGTTTCGTTTTTAACACTAATTTATCAAAATAGTAAGACTAGTAATCAAACTCTATGAAGTCACAAGAGATACGATCCACATTTTTAAGTTTTTTTGAAGAGAAAAAGCATGCAATTGTTCCATCTGCACCAATGGTGTTAAAAGATGACCCAACCTTAATGTTTGTTAATTCTGGTATGGCACCTTTTAAAGAATATTTTTTAGGAAATGCAAAGCCTAAAAATAACCGAATTGCAGATACTCAAAAATGCTTACGTGTTTCTGGAAAACATAACGATTTAGAAGAAGTTGGCTATGACACCTATCATCATACATTGTTTGAAATGTTAGGGAATTGGAGTTTTGGTGATTACTTTAAAAAAGAAGCCATTGCTTGGGCTTGGGAATTGTTGACAGCAGTTTATGGTATAGATAAAGATATACTTTACGTCACTGTTTTTGAAGGTAGCGAAGATGATAAACTACCAATGGATAAAGAAGCTTACGATTTGTGGAAAGGCTTTATTTCTGAAGACAGAATTTTAATGGGTAATAAAAAGGATAACTTCTGGGAAATGGGAGACCAAGGTCCTTGTGGTCCTTGTAGTGAGATACATGTTGATATTCGTTCAGCTGAAGAAAAAGCTAAAATTGATGGTAAAACATTAGTAAATGCTGACCATCCTCAGGTTGTTGAAATTTGGAATTTGGTTTTCATGCAATACAACCGTAAAGCTAATGGGTCGCTTGAAGCATTACCAGACAAGCATATTGATACAGGAATGGGTTTTGAGCGTTTGTGTATGGTATTACAAGGTGTTCAGTCTAATTACGATACAGATGTGTTTACTCCAATTATTAGAGAAATTGAAACCATTGCAGATAAAAAATATGGTAAAGACGATAAGGTTGATGTCGCTATTCGTGTCATTTCTGATCACGTTAGAGCAGTTGCTTTTTCAATTGCAGATGGTCAATTACCTAGCAATACAGGAGCAGGTTATGTAATACGTCGAATATTACGTCGTGCAATTAGATATAGCTTTACGTTTTTAGATCAAAAAGAGCCATTTATATACAGACTTGTTGAAGTTTTAAGCGAAAAGATGGGGAAAGCTTTCCCTGAATTGAAAGCTCAAAAGCAATTAATTGAAAACGTTATTAAAGAAGAAGAACAATCGTTTTTAAGAACATTAGATCAAGGTTTAGTATTGTTAAATCGCATTGTTGAAGAATCAAAATCTGATACAATTTCTGGTGAAAAGGCTTTTGAGTTATATGATACTTTCGGATTTCCAATCGATTTAACTGCTTTAATTCTTCGTGAAAAAGGATTGTCTTTAGATGAAGCTGGTTTTCATTCTGAAATGAAAAAGCAAAAAGATCGTTCTCGTGCTGCAAGTGAAATGTCTACAGACGATTGGACTATCTTATCTGATGATACACATGAAGAGTTTGTAGGTTACGATATGTTGGAGGCGAATGTTAAGTTGACTCGCTACAGAAAAGTAGTTTCTAAAAAAGATGGCGAAATGTATCAGTTAGTATTCAATCTAACACCATTTTATCCAGAAGGAGGAGGTCAAGTAGGTGATAAAGGGTATTTGGAAGATTCTCATGGAGATGTGGTTTATATTTTAGATACTAAAAAGGAAAATAATATCATTATTCATTTTGCTAAAAACCTTCCAAAGCATATTAATCAAACTTTTAAAGCAGTTGTAGATGCTAAACAACGTTACAGAACAGAATGTAACCATACAGCAACCCATTTGTTGCATCAAGCTTTACGAGAAATTTTAGGAACACATGTTGAGCAAAAAGGAAGTGCTGTACACTCTAAATATTTACGTTTCGACTTTTCTCACTTTTCAAAATTAACAATTGAAGAATTACGTGATGTTGAGAACTTTGTCAATGCTCGTATTGATGGTAAATTAGCGTTACAGGAAAAAAGAAATATACCAATGCAACAAGCTATTGACGAAGGCGCAATGGCATTGTTTGGCGAAAAATATGGCGATACAGTAAGAGCTGTTCGTTTTGGGCAATCTATTGAGCTTTGTGGAGGAACACATGTAAAAAACACAGGTGATATTTGGCATTTTAAGATTGTGTCTGAAGGTGCTGTTGCAGCAGGAATTAGACGTATTGAGGCGATAACTAACGATGCTGTAAAAGATTTCTATTTTGAAAATAACAGAGCTTATTTTGAAATGAAAGATTTGCTTAATAATGCGCAGGAACCTGTAAAAGCTTTACAGAATTTACAAGCAGAAAATGCAGATTTAAAAAAGCAGATAGAAAACTTATTAAAAGATAAGGCTAAAAACGTAAAAGGTGACTTAAAAAACGAGTTAACCGAAATTAACGGTATTCAGTTTTTAGCAAAAAAATTAGATTTAGACGCTTCTGGTATTAAAGATGTATCTTTTGAATTAGGACAGCAATACACAAATCTGTTTTTATTATTTGGGACAGAAAACGATGGGAAAGCATTATTGTCATGTTATATCTCTAAAGAATTAGTTGAGAGCAAAGGTTTAAATGCAGGAACTATTGTTCGTGAACTTGGAAAATACATTCAAGGTGGAGGTGGAGGTCAACCATTTTTCGCTACTGCTGGTGGAAAAAATCCTGATGGAATTGATGAGGCTTTAGCAGCAGCAATAAAATATATAAATTAAATTGTCATTCCCGCGAAAGCGGGAATCTCATAATATGAAACTCCAAACTCAAATACCATTAGAAAAACAGTCTAATAATCAAATTGATTATCAATCTAACATTCTATTATTAGGTTCTTGTTTTGTTGAAAATATTGGAGATAAATTCGAGTATTTCAAATTTCAGAATCTTCAAAATCCTTTTGGTATTTTGTTTCATCCTAAAGCGATAGAAACTTTAGTTTTAAATGCTATTCAAAAAAAGGCGTATTCTGATAAAGATGTCTTTTTTCAAAATGAGCAATGGCATTGTTTTGATGCGCATTCTAGATTAAGTAATGCGTCAAAAGAAACTTTGCTTCAAAGTTTGAACGATAGCATCAAATCAACAAATAGTCAAATTTTCGAATCGACACACATAATCATCACACTCGGAACAGCTTGGGTTTACAGAGATATAAAGTCTGATACTATTGTGGCGAATTGCCATAAAGTGCCACAAAAACAATTTACCAAGGCGTTGCTTACTATTAATGAGATTTCTAGCTCATTACAAAATATTGTAAAATCAATTTGTAAAGTAAACCCTAAAGCAAACATCATTTTTACAGTATCTCCAGTAAGGCATGTTAAAGATGGCTATGTTGAGAATACACAAAGTAAAGCACATTTAATTGCAGCAATACATAACATTTTGTCAGATAAAGCATATACAAATTGTTTTTATTTTCCATCGTATGAAATCATGCTCGATGAGCTTCGTGATTATCGTTTTTATGCTGAAGATATGTTACACCCAAATGCAATAGCAGTACAATACATTTGGGAGAAGTTTAAATATGTTTGGCTGGCTTCAAATACTGACAAAACCATGAATGATGTTGATGTTATTCAAAAGGGTATTGAGCATAGAGCTTTCAATCCAAATTCCGAAGCACATCAAAAATTTCTTCAGCAATTAGAAATTAAAAAGCAAGAACTTCAATCTGAATTTCCACATATGCAGTTTTAGAATATACGTTAGATGACGTATGTTTAAACAATAGAATAATTCTTTTATTTGTAACTAAACAACTGAATATGCTGCAATCTGTATTTATCCCGAACAAAAATAATTCATACGCTTGGATGAATTTAATAGTCCTAATTGTCTTGCTTTTTCTTGGCAAGATAGAACCTTATGCAGTGCTTTTTGGGTATTTTTTAGAAACCATAATTATTGGTTTGTTCAATGCTATTAAAATGTATGTTGCGTCTCGCCATGATGGAAGTGGAAAATCTGTTATGTTTTTCATTCCTTTTTTCTTATTTCATTATGGAGCATTTGTAGCCATACAATCTATTTTTGTATTTGTGATTTTCGGAATTGGTGACTATGGGTTTTTCAAAGAGCCTTTTTATCTCATTGAAAACTACAAAACCATACTTCATTTTAAGGGAATGGAGTATATTTTACCATTAATGGTTGGTACGCAATTAATGAAGTTTATTTTTGATTTTATATTGCCCCAAAAACAACTTCAGTTTACAGTACAAGAAATAATGTACAAACCATATGCTCGAATTTTTATTCAGCAATTTACTGTTATCCTTGCCATGTTTTTTATGATGTTTACAAGCGTTACTTATATAGCAGCTTTACTATTAATTTTTTTTAGAGCTATAGTCGATTTTAGTTTAGTATCTATTAAAGACAATGCTCAATTTCTCAATTACCTTGTAGATAAATTATATGATGGTAAAACATCAAAAGAAGAACTAAAGAAGCAATTACTACTCTTTTCTGAATAATTAATTTTTTAAAATATACGTAATTCGTCGTATTGTTTGACCTCTCATTAAGTTGCAATTTTGGATTGTTATTAATCATAAAATATTCAACAATGAGAAATTTAAAACAATTAATGTTATTTATAATGATCGGATCATTGGTAACATTGTCATCGTGTTCTAAAAGCGATGATGGAGGTGATGGAGGCAATGCGGCAGCAGGCACTATAACCGCTAAAGTAAATGGTAGTCAGTTTACTTCATTAGAGATTACATCTTTTGCTCAATTAACTACTGGTGGTGGTCAAACCACTTTGGTAATGCAGGGCAACACACAATCACAAGCCATTAATATGATTATAAATGGATACAATGGTGTGGGCTCATATGAGCTTTCTGATAGTAATGTGTTTATATCAGCTTCTTACATTGAGCCAGATATTAATAATCCGTTGAACTCACAAACATGGAGTGCACCTTTTCAAAACTCTGGTGTCGTTGGCGAAATAAACATTTCAGAACAAACTAGTACCAACATTAAAGGTACATTCAATTTCACTTGTAAAAACTCAAATGACGGAAGTACTAAAAACATTACAGAAGGTTCATTCAATTTAGAACTAATGAATTAATAAAAATTAAGATTATGAAGACACAATTAATAAAAATCAAAAATTTATTGATGCTTGTAGTATTACTAATAAGCTCAACTTCTATATTAGCCCAAAAGGCAGAACAACCTGATAACGCTTACGATTTAGGTGCTAATATTAATGAAATGACCCTAACAGTAGGAGGTATTTTAGTAGTAGCTACAAATGATGGTTTAGTTGGAATCGATCCAAAAAAAAGCACACCAATATTTACTTTCAATAATTTTGGTAAACTAAAGCCAGAAGAAACCGACTTTGTTCCTGGAACACCTTACATAATTGTATCACAAGGCGCTGATTCTAAATTTGCCGGATTAGCAAAAACTAAAAGAGCTGTAATAGATTATGTGCAAGGTACAGTACTTTTTAATTCAGAAAATGATAAATGGAACCAAGTTTATACTTGTAATGTTGTGCTTCCACAGAATAAAATTATTATTAGCGGATTACAAAAAAGCGATCAAAAGTTTGAAAGTCAAGTGCCAAAAATTGCTGTGTATGATATTGTTAGTGGTAAACAAGACTTTTCATTTTTTTTGGATAAGCCAGGAAGGGTTGGCATAGCTAAAGATTTTAGTGTAACCGGAACTCCACTTTTATTAAAAAATTCAATATTGATTCCTACAGCCCAAGGTATATTGTCAATGTCTCATAAAGGAGAAGAGCAATGGCAGACAAAAATTAAAGGAGTTAACTGGATGGTTGCTGATGATACAGAAAAAGAGATTTATGCATTTGAAGGCACTAGTAATGGAGCCAATACACGTATTCATAAAATAAGCAGCAGTGGAGCAGAATTATGGAATGACGACAGAAAAGTAAAAGGAAACGTTGTTAATTTTGAAATACTTCCACAAGGTTTAGCTGTTGTAAGTGATAAAAGTGATGGTGGAAGTAACAGTGTGTTTTCTGCAAAAAACGAATCAGAAATCGCATTTTTAGATGCCAAAACGGGTGAAGATTTATGGGATAAAGCTCCAAAAACAAAAGGTTACGTGCAGCATTTTTACATTATGGATGATGGTATTTTATTTGGTATTCAACAGGGAGGAATCAATAAAATTTCTTTTGATGGGAAAACCTTATTCAAGAAACCATTAAAAACAGGTGAGAATATTATGGTCATGGCTCATACACCTCAAGGTCTTATTTATATTACTAGTGAAGATGCAAACATTGTAAATTTAGAAACAGGGGACCAAATTTGGGATAAACCATTAAAGTATAGAAGTGCTACATCAGTTGCCTCTACATTCGACCAAGCTAATAATAGATATTTAATTGCAGCAGATGGAAAAATCATGGCAGTTGACGCAAAATCTGGAGCAGTTAGTGATTTAGCAAAATGTGAATTTGATGAAAAAGAAGATCCAAATTTAATGGAGATTAGAAAGAATGGCATCTTTTTATCATCAGATCAAAATATGAGTTTATTAAATTTTGATGGTAAAGAAAATTATCATGCATATTACAAATCACCAGGTAGAAGCACATTTGGTAAAATTGTAGGTGGTATTGCTGCAGTTGCATCTACAGCAATGGCAGTTAGTATGAGTGCAAGAGCAGGAGCTAACAGAACAGGTATGGGAAGCATGAACGATTTGAGTAGCTACAACGATTATGGTAAAGAAGCAAAACGTGCTGCAGATATGTTTTCAGGAATTGCGAGTGCTTCGTTTGATTACCTGTCTAAACGATTTAAGGCCTCTTCTGCCACAGAAAATGCTCAATTTATACTTACAAAGCTAGATGATGGTGTTGGTTTGGTTAAAGTCAATAAAGACTCTGGTAAAGTAGAGAAAGAGATTTTATTAATGGATAAAAAGCCAGAATATGAAGTAGATGAGCAAGGCGGATTCTTGTTTTACAAAGCCAATGATAAAACCATTTATGCCTACAATCTTAATAAGTAAATCTTGTTGTTGAGATTTGTTCGATTAGGCGTGATTTATTATGAATTGCGCTTAATCTTTTTTAATTGCCACTTATCGAAAAAATCATTTTCAACTAACAATTAGACTTATATTCGTAATGCTATTAATCAATTTTTTTAAGAAAGCGTCAGTTATTTCCTCTGTACACAAATACAGGTTGGTTCTGATGCTTTTTTTGTATCCAATTATGAAAATAAAAACTTCTTTTGTAATTGCCTTATTAATTAGCATCACATTTTCTTTTGCTCAAAATCATCAACAATTAAGTACTGGTACACAACCTAAAAACCAAAACTCTTTAGCAATTGCAGATAAAATGTTGTCTGATGCCACCAAAGAGCACAATGAGTTAAAAAAAGCCGAAGCACTATACTTAAAAGGGAAAACGGTTTTGCCTACATCCAATAGCAAAGCACTGGATTATTTTAAACAGGCAACCAAAATTTTTGAAACGACCAATCACGAGGCTCTAAAAGACATTTATTATGACCAATCACAAATTCATACACTGTTTTCAGAATTTCCGGAGGCATTAAACTTCGGATTGAAATCGTTGGAGTTTAATAAAATTAATTCCAATGAAAAGAACATTCAAAGAGATATGTCATCCATTGGCTATATCTACGATAGAATGTATGATTTTAAAGAATCCATCAAATGGAATAGAGAGGCTCTTAAATTAGCTAAAAAATTGAATGATAAAAATGGGGAAGCGCTTTGTTATGGTCGTATAGGTATAGCTTTTGATGAGCTAGCCGAAAAGGATAATTTCAATAAACGTTTGTTTGATAGCGCTTTGTACTATAACAAAAAAGCAGTAAAAATAAGCCTACAAGTTAATGATTTGGCACAAGCCAGAACTTCTTATTCTAATATTGGTAATACATATAGCAAACTTAAAGACTACAAAAAAGCGGAAGAATATACGTTAAAGTCTTTGGCAGTTCCTGGCTTTGAGGATAGAAAAGGAGTGACCCTTGTTAATTTGGGTAAAATTTATTTAGAGACCAATCGTTTTAAGGAAGCTAAAAAAATATTGGATAGTGCCATGCAAAACACTTTGCATTATGGTACCCGAAAATATCAGTTGGAAGCCTATTATCGTTTCCACGAACTCGATGTGAAAAAAGGAGATTACAAAAATGCCCTATATAATTATATCGAATACAAAAGTATTGAAGATTCCTTGTTGAATGAGACTAAAACCCGTCAGATTGCCGAAATGGGCGAACGTTATAAAACAGCTGATAAAGAGCGGGAAATCCTTACGCAGCGTGCCGAACTTGCCGAAAAAAGTTTGACCATCCAAAAGCGAAACTATCAATTATATGGCGTATTGGGTTTGGCTCTCATTTTTGGAATCATTGGCTACCTGTTCTATAATCAGCAAAAGCTAAAAAATGTACAGTTGCTTAAAGAAAACGAACTGAAAGATGCTTTGCTTAAAATCGAAACTCAAAGTCGCTTGCAAGAGCAAAGATTGCGCATCAGTCGCGATTTGCATGACAATATTGGAGCCCAACTCACTTTTATTATTTCATCGATTGACAATCTTAAATATGGTTTTGACATTAAAGATGAAAAACTCAATGTTAAACTAGAAAATATCAGCAAGTTTGCCTCTTCTACAATTTATGAATTGCGAGATACCATTTGGGCAATGAACAAAAGTGAAATTACCTTTGAAGATTTGCAAATTCGCATCTCAAACTATATCGATAAGGCTCATTTGTCGGATGATAAAATTGAGTTTTCATTTAAAGTAGATGATAATGTTGATGCCTCTAAAAAGTTTTCCTCTGTTGAGGGGATGAACATTCATCGCATTATTCAAGAAGCCATAAACAACAGTTTAAAACATGCCAATGCTACCGAAATCAAAGTGAGAGTGAGTGAGCAAAACGATAAGCTTAAGTTTATGGTGTCTGACAACGGAAACGGATTTGATATAAATACTGCTGAAAAAGGAAACGGCTTGTTGAACATGCAAAAGCGTGTGCAAGAAATTGGCGGAGAATTGACGATTGCTTCCAATGTTAATAAGGGCACCCAAATCATGATTTTACTTTAGATGATACAAAACATTCAAAAAAGTAGTATTTTCATAGTGCTATTAATCTAAATTCACATGAAGAATTATTTCCTATCAATACTTCTAACCATATTTTTAGTTCCCAATTTTTATTCTCAACATTCAGCAGAACAACTCAATGATTCTGCAATGAAGCTATATAAAGAAGATCCTCAAAAAGCGATCGGTCTATTGGAAAAAGCATCTAAAATAGCTGAATCTGTAGGTGATTTTAATGAATATTATAGGTCAAAAAATCATTTAGCAATTGTCTATGTCGATTTAGGAGAATTTGAAAAAGCAAAGTCATTGTCACAAGAAGCATTTTCTAAAGCTAAAGATTCAATGGTTAAAGCATCTGCATTAAATAATATTGGAAGATGTAACAGAGGATTGGGCCTTTATGAAGAGGCATTAAAAAGCTATTTACAAGCCTTAAAAATTTACGAATCCCAAAACAACTTAATCGAGCAAGCAACTGTTAACGATAATATTGGAATGGTCTATAGTTTTTTGGGTATGAATGCAAAAGCAATAGACTATCATCTAAAATCCAAACAGTTTTTCGAAAAGATAAATGATAAAAAAGGAATCTCAAAAGTCTATAATAATATTGCCATTATTTATGCCAACGATGGAAATTTAGAGGAAGCCTTGCAGAATTTTAAATACTCATTAAGCATTGAAAAGGAGCTGAAAGATAAAAAAGGAATGGCCGAATCAGCTAATAACGTAGGTGCAGTTTTTTATTATATGCAAAAAATAGATTCTGCCTTGGTTTATTTCAGGCAATCGGCTATGATAGAAAAAGCAATCGGTAATTTTGCAGGAGTTGGCACGAGTTATAATAACATTGCGCAAGTTCTGATTGAAAATAACAGGGTTGACGAGTCCAAAAAATTTATAGACAGCGCTTATTATTTCGCTAATCAATCAAAAACAGCAGTCGATATAGAGGCAGCTTTAGAATTATATTCGCAATATTACGAAGCAAAAAACGATACTAAAACGGCATTAAAATATTTTAAAGAGTATGCTACGTTTAAAGATAGTATTCTCAATTTTGACACTAATGCAAAGGTTGCCAAGTTAGAAATTGAATATCAAACAGAAAAAAAGGAAAAAGAGATTTTGTCTCAACGAGCAAACTTGGCTGAAAAAGAACTCGATTTAAGCAAAAAAAACACCTACATATTTGGGTTGATCGGTTTGGCAGTTGCACTATCGCTTTTAGGATTTTTATTTTATAACCAGCAAAAACTCAAAAATCGACAACTTCAAAAAGAAAATGAACTGAAAGATGCCTTGCTGAAAATCGAGACACAAAACCGTTTGCAGGAACAGCGTTTGCGCATCAGTCGCGATTTGCATGATAATATTGGCGCACAATTGACCTTTATCATTTCGTCGTTGGATAATTTAAAATATGGTTTTCAGCTACCAGAAAAGTTAAGTAACAAACTGAAAACCATCAGTGATTTTACGACCACGACTATCTATGAACTGCGGGATACCATTTGGGCAATGAATAAAAGTGAAATTTCATTGGAAGATTTACAAACACGCATTTCAAATTTTATTGATAAAGCAAATACGGCTTCAGATACTATTGATTTTACATTCATAAGAGACACTTCATTATCTAACGAAACTAAATTTTCGTCGGTTGAAGGGATGAATCTATACCGTATTATTCAAGAAGCTATCAACAATTCATTAAAATATGCAGAAGCAACAACCATTAAAGTTCAGTTCAAAACCAACATTCAGGATTTAGAAATATCGATTTTAGATAATGGAAAAGGGTTCGATCAAACCACTATAGAGTTAGGCAATGGGCTTAATAACATGAAAAAGCGTGCTCACGATATCAATGCGTCGATTTCAATAGATTCAAAACCAAATAAAGGCACGACGGTCTCAATACAGTTGCCATTAAAAATATACGACAAATAGCGTATATACATTCGATTGTAAATCACTAATTTAGACATATTATTAAAAGATTCGGAATGAATATTAAAATAGCCATAGTTGACGACAATTCGTTTTTAATTAATACGGTTAAAGAAAAGCTGTCATTTTTTGAGGATTTGAGCTTTAAGTTTTCAGCTATCAATGGGTCTGATTTATTGACACAACTTGAAGGTAACTCCAATCTCGATTTGATTTTAATGGACATTGAAATGCCTGTTTTGAATGGTATCGAAACGACCGAAATTGTCAAACAAAAATACCCGCACATTAAAATCATAATGCTGACTGTTTTTGACAATGACGAAAATATTTTTAATGCCATTAAAGCTGGAGCCGATGGCTATCTATTGAAAGAAATCAATGCTAAAGATTTACATGATGGCATTTTGGACACTTTAAATGGTGGTGCGGCCATGAATCCGTCCATTGCTTTAAAAACCTTAAAACTGTTGCGCAATCCTATGAGTATTGAGAACACAAAGGATAAGGAAGACATACAATTAACATCGAGAGAAACTGATGTCTTGGAACAATTGAGCAAAGGTTTGAACTACAACAAAATTGCTGAAAACTTAATCCTTTCAACAGGTACGGTTCGTAAGCATATTGAGAATATTTATAGAAAGTTGCAAGTGCATAATAAGCTAGAGGCAGTACAGAAAGCCAAACGGAACAAACTTATTTAACGTTCACACTGTCTGGCACCAAAACCGTATAATCGCCTTTGTTTCTGATGACATCTCTTACGATGGAAGATGAAATATAAGAAGTGCTTGCAGCTGTCAACAAAAAAACGGTTTCTATTTTAGAAAGCTTCCTATTGGTATGCGCTATGGCTTTTTCAAATTCAAAATCTGCAGGATTGCGAAGTCCACGAAGGATGAATTGTGCATCGATTTTCTTACAAAAATCGATAGTCAGACCTTCATAGGTGACTACTTTTACCTTTGGTTGGTTTTTAAAAGCCTCTTCGATAAATCGTTGACGTTCCTTTAAAGAAAACATGTATTTTTTGTCGGCATTAATACCAATGGCTACAACCACTTCATCAAAAAGGTGGATGCCACGTTTGACGATGTCATAATGTCCTAACGTAATTGGATCAAACGACCCTGGAAATAATGCTCTTTTCATTGACAAGTCTTTGTCATTCACTCCAAGGAGAGAATCTCATTTTAAATCAGTATCAAATATAATTATTAATTATTCATTCTCCATTATTAATTCTAAAGGGCTTCTTCAATCGCATTTCCAAACAATTCCATCAAACTAATGCCAGCAGCAGCAGCTTGTTGTGGCAAAATACTGGCTTTGGTCAACCCAGGAACCGTATTGACTTCCAATAAATGTGGCTCACCATCTTTAAAAATATACTCACTACGACTAAAACCTTTCATTTTCAATACTTCATATACTTTTTTGGCTACCGTATTTACTTTTTGTTCTTGTTCTTTGGTCAATCGAGCAGGTGTAATTTCTTGTGATTCTCCTAGATATTTGGCTTTGTAATCAAAAAAATCATTGTTA
This sequence comes from Flavobacteriaceae bacterium UBA5534, assembly GCA_002426015.1. GTDB lineage: Bacteria > Bacteroidota > Bacteroidia > Flavobacteriales > Flavobacteriaceae > Aquaticitalea. The sequence continues at coordinate 91,027 of DINS01000014.1, read as the reverse complement.
CTGACGATTTCGGTAATTGGTAACACTTTGACTTCACCTTTATAAGTTATGACACCAACAGATACTTCGGTTCCATCTAAAAACGATTCAATAATCACTTCGTCATCTTCCTTAAAGGCAACGTCAAGCGCATTTAGTAAATCCTCTTTTTTGTAAACCTTGGTCACTCCAAAACTGCTTCCAGCCTTGTTGGCCTTTACAAAACAAGGCAACCCTACTTTACTGATAATGGCATTTTCATCAATGGTATCGCCAAGATTGACATAATAGGAGGTAGCTGTTTTAATTCCGTAAGGCTTTAAGGTGCTAATGCAATCTCGTTTGTTAAACGTCAAAGCAGCTTGGTACATGCCACAACTTGTGTGAGGAATGTTCAATAGCTCAAAGTAGCCTTGCATATAACCATCTTCTCCAGGAGTTCCATGTATGGCATTAAAGACACAATCAAATGTTATTTTCTGATCGTTAACCCTTACTGAAAAATCGTTTTTATCAATTGGATATTCAATGGCATCAGCATCGACATATACCCATTTGTTTTTAAAGATGTGTATGCGATAACCATTATATTTTGTGGCATCAAGGGTTTCAAATACCACTTGACCACTTTTGAGGGAGATTTCATATTCGCTCGAATAACCTCCCATGATGATAGCAATATTTTTTTTCATATTTATTTTCCCTCGAAAGAGAGAATCTGTTTAATTTATAATCTGGAATTAACAATAAAACGTGTCTATTATTAGTTTAGCTAAAATATCACATTAAAACCAAAAGAAAAAACGCTTGGGATTTTATATATTTGCCCTTTATAACATTTTTTAATGAGCCTTACAAAATTTTTGACCAGTAAAGTATTTCTAAAACAAATTGCAATTGCTGTTGTGGCAATCGTTATAGTATGTTTTCTTATTTTAAGATGGTTGAGTTTTACCACAAACCATGGAAGCTTTGTTGAAGTTCCAGATTTAAAAGGCAAGACCCTTGCAACTGTCGAAATAGAGTTGAATGATAAAGATTTAAGGATGGAAATCCAAGACTCGGCTAATTACAATCCAAAATACCCAAAGTTTTCGGTAATTGAACAATATCCTTTAGCAGGAACCCAAGTTAAAGAGGATAGAAAGATTTATTTGACTTTAAATCCTTCAGGTTATCGAAAAGTAGAAGTGCCAAATATTGTTCGTAAAACCTTTAGGCAAGCCAAACCCACACTCGAAGCGTTAGGTTTTGAAGTGGGTAAAATCACTTATATCGATGATATTGGTAAAGATGAGGTCATAGCAGTAAAATTCAAGGGCGAAAACTTAAAAGCAGGCGAAAAGCTGCCTATTACCTCCAAAATCGATTTGGTGTTAGGTAATGGTAATTAAAATCCAAGATGACAGACGAGACCAATTCTATTGACGACACTGATGATGAGTTGTACGAGCATTACGCTTTTACTGCTGACAAAGGGCAAACACCATTACGTATCGATAAATATTTGATGAATTTTATAGAAAACGCAACGCGTAATAAAATTCAGGCAGCCGCAAAAAATGGAAGTATTTATGTCAACGATGTGCCAGTAAAATCTAATTACAAAGTAAAGCCATTCGATAAAATACGTGTCCTTTTTGAGCATCCACCTTACGAATACCTGCTTACACCAGAGAACATTCCTTTAGATATCGTTTATGAAGATGACGAATTATTGGTCATCAATAAAGAGCCAGGCATGGTCGTGCATCCAGGACACGGTAATTATTCAGGGACGTTAATCAACGCTTTGACCTATCATTTTGATAATTTACCAAACAATTCGAGCAATCGACCAGGACTGGTGCATCGTATCGATAAAGATACAAGCGGACTGTTGGTTGTTGCCAAAACCGAAGAAGCCATGGTGCATTTATCCAAACAGTTTTTCAATAAAACCAGTGAGCGTGAGTATGTTGCCCTAGTTTGGGGAAATATGGAAGAAGACGAAGGTACCGTTGAAGGCCACATTGGTCGCCATCCAAAAAACAGACTTCAAAACACGGTATTCTTTGGCGATGATGAAGACAAAGGCAAGCCAGCAGTGACACATTACAAGGTCATGGAGCGTTTGGGTTATGTCACCTTGGTATCTTGTAAGTTGGAAACAGGCCGCACGCACCAAATACGTGTACACATGAAACACATAGGTCACACACTTTTTAATGACGAACGTTATGGAGGCGAAAAAATCCTAAAAGGCACCACCTTTACCAAGTACAAACAGTTCGTAGAAAATTGTTTCAAGATATTGCCACGACAAGCACTGCACGCCAAAACCTTGGGGTTTGTGCACCCAAAAACAGGTAAGTTTTTGAGTTTCGATTCAGAGATTCCTCAAGACATGCAAGACTGTATCGAGAAATGGCGCCACTATGCCAAGCATCAAGATATGGAATTTGGTGATTAGGGCGTTCCACTTTTTTGCTAAAGCTATAAAGTGTCGCGCTTTTCGTTGTATCTTTTTAGTGCTCTTGTTCTGCACTAAAAAGGATGCCACTGCAATCGCTAACGCAAATAAATTCATAAAAATATAAAAGCTTCACCTTTCATTTTATCGTAGGTAATTGTAACTTTGAAATAGAAAATTACAAACTATGAAATTAGTATTATCTCCAGCAAAATCCCTCGATTTTGAAAGTAAATTACCAACTGCCAAAACCTCTGAAGCTTCGTTTTTATCAGAGTCTGAACGTATCAATAAATTACTTAAAAAGAAATCTGCAAAAAGTTTATCTAAGTTGATGAGCATTTCGGATGCTTTGGGGCAGTTGAACTATGATCGCAATCAAGAGTGGAAGCTACCATTTACAAAAGACAATGCACGACCAGCTATTTATGCTTTTAGTGGTGACGTCTATAGAGGTTTGGATGCTTACACAATTTCTATAGATAAGATAGAGCAGCTTCAAGATAAGGTGCGCATTCTTTCAGGATTGTATGGTTTGCTTAAGCCGTTGGATTTAATACAGCCCTATCGTTTGGAAATGGGTACAAAATTCCCAGTTGGAAAGCATAAAAACCTATACGAGTTTTGGAAAAAACCAATTGTAAATGCTTTGAATGAAGAGTTGGAAGATGGTGAACTGTTTCTCAATTTGGCAAGTAACGAATATTTTAAAGCTATAGATACAAAGGCATTAAAAGTTCCTGTGGTTACTGCTAATTTTAAGGACTTTAAAAACGGTGAATACAAAACCATTATGACCTTTGCCAAGCTTGCCAGAGGATATATGACTCGATATATTATCGATTCAAATGCCAAAACCTTGGACGACATAAAAGGGTTTGATTACGAAAATTACAGATACGATGAGCGACTCTCCCAAGAAAACGATTTGGTCTTTACAAGATAACAAGCGTAGTGATAAAGAACGAAATGCTTTTAAACCAACTGGTAAAAAACCAAAAAACAAAACACTAACCTATGTTTTGGTAGTCGTATTGGTTTTATTATTATTCAGTTTTTTGTTGATTCAAATAAATGACGATACCTTAAAAACCTGTCTGACTTCTACCTATTGCATTAATTCACAAGATGATGTGTTATTTTACACCTTATATGTGTTTTTTAATATTGCCATTGTGATTCTAGCAATTTTTGGTGCCTATATCGTTGGTAAAAAATTAGGCAATTACTTCAAAGTTTAAGGTTTCGATTTTTTATCAATACTTATTTTTTCTAAAGTTGTTGGACGTTTTTTGATTTTTGGGCGACGTACACCATAAGTGCCTCGATGAATTTTACCACGTCTCGATTTTTTATCTCCTTTTCCCATGAAAATTTATTTTTCTTTCCCACGAAGGTGAGAAACTCTTATTAATTAGACTTAATTTTGTAGAACATAAATTACAAATTTTTAATAGAATATACAAGAAAAACAGTGTTCAAACACCAACATCCATATGCGCCTTTTATACAAGAAGATACCAAGAAGTTGATTGTTGGCACCTTGCCACCACCTCGATTTTCAACTGGTGATTTGTTAGAAAAAGATGTCGATTTTTGCTACGGAAGTTATTACAACTCACTTTGGTTGTTTATTGATAAAATTCATGCTCTCAATTTGCGATATGACAATTCGCAAGAAGCGATTGATGAGCGAAAGCAATTTCTCATGGAGCATAAAATAGGTGTTTGTGATATTGTTGAAAGTGCCGAACGTGATAAAATGGATGCTTCCGATTTGGGAATGCAAAACATTGTACTTCGAGATATCATTGGTTATTTGCAAAAGTATCCAAACATTGATACATTATTGTTTACAGGAGGCAATAGTAAAAACGGACCAGAATATTTTTTTAGACGACATATAAAAGAATATGGGTTGAAGTTGAACGTTATTTCAAATGAAGTACCGCGAATTCACGAGTTTGAACTCAAGGTCGTTACGAAGGATAATGAGGAACCACATTCGAGTGAGATTTCTCAATCACTGCGTTCATTTCGAAATGACAAAAGAACCATCAAAACCGTTTCATTAACCTCTGGCTCTGGAGCAGCCAATATTTCCATTAGCAGATTGCCATTATATCAACAGCTAAAAGCCAAAAACAAAGACTTCAACACCTTCGATTTTAGAGTGATGCAGTATCGAGAGTTTTTATAGCGGTTTTATTTCAAATTCCAATTTTGAAGTCGGTCGAGGTACAGATATGACTCAACAAACTTCCTGTGCTCTGGACTCGTCATTTTTTCAACTAAATTGAGTGCCGAGATATAACTTGCCAGATTTCCATTAGAAGAACTGAATTTTCCATCTTCCACAAAAGTGACCAAACTATCGTTTTGTACTTTTAAATTCGGATAGTCTTTTTGTAATTGTTTGCCACCTCCAATCCAGGTAACTATTTTATGACCATCTGCAATGCCAGATGCTCCAATCAATTGCGCTCCTGCGCAGTTGCTCACAGTGTATTTTGTTTCTTTATTTTTTTCTCGTATAAAATCCACAAGTTTGTCGTTATGTACTTGGGCATACATGTCATAAGCACTTGGCACAAATAAAGCTGTTAATTTCGGACAGTTCTCAAAAGTATAATCGGGAACGAAATGCATTCCTTCTTCCGTTGTTATAGGATATTCAGTTTCGGCAAACGTTATGACATTAAAGAGTTGTTTTCCATCTTCAGTTGGTTTTGCGAATACATCTGATGTGGCTATGACTTCGCTCTGTAAAACGCCATTGTACATCAAAAGTCCAATGGTCGGCAATTCTGGATTGAACGGTTTAAGGTGTTTTGTTAGCGTGTCAGATTTAATGTCTTTTTGGTCTTCTCCTTTAGTTTTGGTGTTAGACTTATCGGTATTGCAACTGCTCATAATAGTTGCAAAAATCAATAGTGTTATAATTTTAAAAGTCTTCATTTTTTTATAATTAGTCTAAAAAGACTTGTTTTTTAATTTAGTTCTTTTTTTAGTTTTTGAGTAATTAATTCCGCTTGAATTAAATCCGATTCGCGTAAAACTATTGTCAAATGCTTTTTTTTGTGCTTTATATCTAATTGCTTTTTTTCTCTATAAAAATCTCCATTTCCGCTCGCTGTGAAAAAGTCAATTAGAATACTTAAAATAGAAATTAGCCAATTAGTTCTCTCTTTTTTTAATTCAACAGAATTCAGTAATTCGTACGAATAATTTCCGTTGTCATTTTTGTTAGCATCATTAATTATTTCAAAGCTCTTTTCGTTAAATATGAATTGCAATTTTGGTTGATTTCGTAAAAATATTGATTCGCTTTTCATTAAATCAGTTGGTTAGATTTGAGTGAGTTCAACTTATACACAGCTTAATATATGAATCCGTTTTAATGATTTTTATTCAACGTTAAACGAAGTTCGTCTTTTTTACTGACAAAATCAACTAATGAAGTGTCACCAAATAAATAAGACGTATCTTTGCTGAAATTTAAAGGAGTGACCTAAATTAAATAGTGTTTGCTTCATAAACACATTATATGTCATTCAATTCATTAGGATTATCTGATGCTTTGCTTAAAGCTGTCAGTAAACAAGGCTATACTACGCCTTCACCAATTCAACAAAAAGCAATTCCACTCATATTAGAACGCAAAGATGTTTTGGCGTCTGCCCAAACAGGAACTGGTAAAACAGCTGGTTTTACCTTGCCAATGCTACAAATATTATCACAAGCACCAACCTTAAGGCATCGTCCTGTACGTGCTTTGGTGTTGACACCAACTCGCGAACTTGCGGCACAAGTGTACGAGAATGTAAAAGAGTACAGTACCTTTTTGGATATTAGAAGCACAGTCATTTTTGGAGGTGTCAATCAAAAACCACAAGTCGCTACCTTACGTAATGGCGTTGACGTGTTGATAGCGACACCAGGACGCTTGCTCGATTTGCACAATCAAAAATTGCTGTCTTTGGCCAACGTTGAAATTTTAGTATTGGACGAAGCCGACCGAATGTTGGATATGGGTTTTTTACGTGACATAAAAAAAATAATGAGTATCATGCCTGCAAAACGCCAAAACTTATTGTTTTCGGCAACTTTTTCTAAAGACATCAAGGCATTGGCAAATGATATTTTGCACCATCCAGTTTTGGTGGAAGCAACTCCAGAAAATTCAACGGTTGATGCGATTGACCAAAAGGTGTATCGTGTGGCAAAAGGCTTAAAGCCAGATTTGCTTGTTAAGTTGATTTCTGATGGTAATTGGGAGCAAGTTTTGGTGTTTACACGTACCAAGCATGGCGCAAACAAACTGACCAAAAAACTGATAAGCAGCAACATTTCAGCAATGGCAATTCATGGCAATAAAAGTCAAGGTGCGCGTACCAAGGCACTTGACGGTTTCAAAAAAGGAACAACCAGAGTATTGGTAGCGACCGATATTGCAGCTCGTGGATTGGATATTCCGTTATTACCACATGTGGTTAATTTTGAATTACCCAATATCTCTGAAGATTATGTGCATCGAATAGGTAGAACAGGTAGAGCAGGAGCAAGTGGTGAAGCGGTTTCTTTGGTAAGTGCTGATGAAACATCATTTTTGCGCGATATCGAAAAGTTAGTAGGTGAACGTATTCCAAGTGAGATTATCGAAGGTTTTGAACCCGACCCAAATGCTTCAACCGAACCAATTAAACAAGGACAAGGTCGTCAAAGAAATCAAAATCAAAGACGTGCCAATTCAAATACTGGAGGTTCTAATAGTGGAAATTCTGATAGAAATAACAGAAATAAGCGACCTAATCGTTCTAACAACAGAAGAGATTAATTGTTATGCGTGCAATCTTAAAAGATAAAATCATTACCGTTTGTGATAAAAAAATTGAAGCGAAAGGATCCAATGTTGGGCTTTCATTCTATGCTTTTTTTGAAAATAAAAACACAGACCCTCAATTGTTGATGGAAGCAGCCGAATGGTGGATACTAACCCATAAACTCGACCATTTTGAAAAAGCGACCAAAATAAAAGCTTTGGTATCACAAATTTAGCTGTATGGTAACACAACCCAATAACCCTCTGCATGGCATAAAGCTGGAGCAAATCGTAACCGAATTAGAAACTCATTATGGTTGGGAATATTTGGGACACACAATTAACATACGTTGTTTTACAGATAATCCATCTGTAAAATCGAGTTTGAAGTTTTTGCGACGAACACCTTGGGCCCGCACTAAAGTTGAAAACTTGTATTTAAAGATGATAAAAGAAACAAAAGGCTAAAATTAATACAGGCTTTGTTTTTTATTTTTTTCGCAATTCAAATAAATCGGTACGTCTATCCTTTAAGTTTCGAACACTTCCAAACTGATTGAGTTCGCGAAGCAAATCAATATCTACATCAGCTATAAGAATCATTTCGGTATTTTGAGTGGTCATTGCCTTGACACCATCTGTTGGAAACGCAAAATCGCAAGGTGTAAACACCATCGATTGTGCAAATTGGATATCCATATTATGGACTTTTGGTAAGTTGCCGACACTTCCAGCAATAGCAACATAGCATTCGTTTTCGATGGCTCGTGCTTGTGCACAATGGCGTACACGAGAAAACCCGTTTTGCGTATCTGTCAAAAATGGAACGAATAGAATGTCCATACCTTCATCGGCAAGAATACGGCTCAACTCTGGAAATTCAGAATCGTAACAAATAAGGATGCCTATTTTACCACAATCGGTATCAAATGCTTTGATTTGATTGCCACCAACCATTCCCCAAACTTTGGCTTCGTCTGGTGTGATATGCAGTTTTTCATAACGCTCTGTGGTTCCGTCTCGACGGCATAAATAACCGACGTTGTGAAGCTGCTCGTTGACCATTTCTGGCATACTGCCTGTAATGATATTAATGTTGTATGATATTGCCAATTTGGAAAATCGCTGTACGATTTCTGCCGTATGCTTGGCAAGTTCTCTTATCGCTTCTGGAGTTGACAAGTGATTGTTTTCGGCCATTAATGGCGCATTGAAAAACTCTGGAAACAGCGCAAAATCACTTCGGTATCCAGATACCGAATCGATGAAAAACTCTGCTTGTTGCATCACATCGTCCAAATCTTTATATGGTCGCATTTGCCATTGTACCAATCCAAGACGTACAATTTTTTTCACTGTTGATGCCTTCTTGTTTTTCTTTTCGTAGTAAATGTTGTCCCATTCCAGTAACACGGCATATTCTCCAGAAGCGTTGTCTCCTTCCAGATAGTTTTTTAATATTCGAGCTGGATGAAAATCATTAGAAATCTGAAAGTTTAATACAGGATCGTGTATTTCTTTGCGACGTACTTTATCGATGTATTCTTTTGGTGATAGTGTATCAGAATATTTGTGATAGTTAGGAATACGTCCACCAAATGCTAATCCACGTAAGTTAAGACGCTCGCAAAGCTCTTTTCGATAATCATAAAGGCGTCGTCCCAAACGCAAGCCTCTAAACTCTGGTGTGATAAACACATCGATACCATAGATGACATCGCCATCACTTGTATGCGTGCTAAAGGTATAATTGCCAGTGATGTCTTTATAAGTGTGGTTGTCTTCAAATTGGTCATAATCTACGATGATGGACAGTGCGCAACCGGCTATTTGGTTATTGACTTTGATGACGACTTGACCTTCTGGAAATTTTTCTATCAATGTCTTGATTTGTTTTTCTTTCCAAATAGAATCTGGCATTGTAACGTAAGAAGCAATCATCGCTTCTTTTAACTCTTGGTAATCGTCGAGTGTCAAATATTCTAACTCTATATTTTCAATGGTTTTCATAGCTGGGAATATAACTAAAAGTTATGGGATTTGGAAGTTAAAAGTCAGATTAAATAAGGTTATAAACTTCTCTTGGTAGCAGTAAACGTTTCTGGATAATTAACTTTATTGCCTGTTAATTTAAACGTCAGTTCTCGGCCGTTTTGAGTTAAGGTTGCCGTTGATGATTTAATGCCTTTTGGGTCGTAAATATCAACTTTCAAAACCTCATTTTCCACTTTTCCCATAACAGAAAGAAGTCCTGTTGATGATATCTCTTCACCATTACCATCAAATTCTTTGTACATAATCATCCCTGTGACTTCTGTGTTGTTTTGGTTAAGTACAACGTTGTTCTGCATTGTTGCAGTTTTTGAGCTCCAAACACCAGAATAGACAACTTTGTCTGGTTGTATGTCTCCATCTGCATTTTCAGTTGGGATGTCAATATTGGTCTCTTCAGAAGTGAAGGTGTCTTTATTATCTTTTTTACAGTTGAATAGTAAACAACATACGATTGCAAGTGATAAAAATTTAAGTTTCATAAGGATAGGCTTTAAAGTGGTTTTATAAGATGTCAAATGTAAACTTAAAAGTACAAATTTTCACAACTATTTTTCAATCAAAAAAACCTATGCTTTATTAAATAAAAGCATAGGTTTTTTTGAACCTAAAAGCATTAAAAGGAATTAACTTTTTGATTGCTGTTTTTTGATAGTCTTTTCGTCGATATCAAATTTATTTGTATTGGTTTTGCTAGGACTACCAGATGGATTTAAAGGGTTGTCCTGTTCTTTTGTGCGTTTAAATTTTCTTTTATCTTCAATAACTCCCATGATTTTTTGTTTTTTATGATTCAACAATAATGTACAAAAAATGGCATAAAAATTTATTAAAACTATCTTAAAGCTTGAATAACAATGGGTTAAAGGTTGTTAAAGCCTTTGTTTATGAAACTAAATATTCAATTGCCTCAAACCTTCATAAACTACAATAGCTACTGCATTTGCCAGGTTCAGGCTTCTAACATGCTCGCTATATAAGGGGATTTTAAATAAATGATCCTGATTGTTTTCAATGATAGGTTTAGGCAATCCAACTGATTCTTTTCCAAAGACCAAAAACAAATGGTCTTCAAATTGAATATCGTAATGATGTTTAGATCCGTGGCTTGACAAAAAAACCATTTTGGCTTCCTTGTTTTTAGTGAAAAATTCTTCGGTGCTTTCATAATAAAACACATTAAGATGCTGCCAATAATCCAATCCAGCACGTTTTAGACGTGCATCAGTCAACTCAAAACCAAAAGGCTTAACCAAATGTAAGTTAGAGCCTGAAGCTAAAGTGAGACGACCAATATTACCTGTGTTATTTGGTATTTCAGGTTCTATAAGAACAATGTTGAGTGACATTAATTTTTTATATTTTGAATGAATGAACCTATTGTGTCAACGCCTTTATTGGTCAAGTGCTTTATAAATGCACTTCCGATAATGGCACCTTTGGCGTATTGAATTGCTTGTGTAAAGGTCTTGTTATCAGAAATGCCAAAACCGATAATTTGTGGGTTTTTAAGATCCATATCTGCAATACGTTTGAAATATGAAGTTTGCTCTTCACCAAATCCTGAACTGCTGCCAGTAACACTAGCACTACTGACCATATAAATAAATCCTGTTGAAATAGAATCGATGAAGTTGATGCGTTCCACAGACGTTTGTGGAGTAATCAGGAATATATTGATTAAGCCATGTGCTTCAAAAATTGCTTTGTAATGGTCATTATAAACATCCACTGGCAAATCTGGAATAATCAATCCATCAATGCCTATTTCTGCACATTTTTTACAAAAGGCCTCGACGCCATATTGTAACATTGGATTAAAATAACCCATAATAATCAATGGAATATTCACTGTTTTTCGAATATCCTTCAATTGATTAAAAAGCACTTCGGTGGTCATTCCGTTTTTTAAGGCCTGTGTCGAGCTTGCTTGAATGGTTGGTCCATCAGCCAAAGGATCGCTAAATGGCAACCCTATTTCTAACATATCGACACCGCTTTTTTCTAACTCTTGAATGATGTTGGCTGTGTCATCAAGATTTGGATAACCTGCTGTGAAGTAGATGGAGAGGAGCTTTTTGTTTTCTTGTAATTTTTTATTGATTCTATTCATTATAAATTGAAGTATTTTACATAAGTATCCAAATCCTTATCACCACGACCAGATAAACTGACCACAATGATATCTTTTGGTCTAAATTTCTTTTGTTCAAAAATTGCCAATGCATGAGAGCTTTCGATTGCAGGGATAATCCCTTCCAGTTTACAAAGTTCTAATCCCGCATTCATCGCTTCATCGTCAGTTATAGAGATGAATTCAGCACGACCAGTTTTGTATAAATGAGCATGCATTGGCCCAACACCAGGATAATCCAATCCGGCCGAAATGCTGTAAGGTTCTGTAATTTGGCCATCGTTGGTTTGCATCAACAGTGTTTTGCTACCATGAATAATGCCTTCTTTTCCCAAAACTGAAGTTGCGGCACTTTCGCCTGAATGTATGCCTTTGCCCGCAGCTTCTACAGCAATAAGTTTAACATTGGTATCATCAAGAAAATGATAATAAGCACCAGCAGCATTGCTGCCACCACCAACGCATGCAACTACATAATTGGGTTTGGTAGTGCCTTCGAGTTCATAAAGTTGCCATTGGATTTCGTCAGAAACAACCGATTGAAATCGTGCAACCATATCTGGATAGGGATGAGGCCCAACGACACTACCAATGATGTAATGTGTGTCCACAGGATTGTTAATCCAATCTCTGATAGCTTCATTGGTAGCATCTTTGAGTGTACGACTTCCAGATAGGGCAGGCACTACTTTAGCACCTAGCATTTTCATGCGAGCGACATTTGGTGCTTGGCGTGCAATGTCAATTTCGCCCATATAGACAATGCATTCCAATCCCATCAACGCACAAACTGTTGCAGTGGCAACGCCATGTTGTCCTGCTCCAGTTTCTGCTATAATGCGTTTTTTACCCAAACGTTGCGCCATCAATATTTGGCCAATGGTATTGTTGATTTTATGGGCTCCTGTATGGTTGAGGTCTTCACGTTTGAGGTATATCTTGCTGTTGTATTTTTCGCTTAAACGTTTTGCGTAATAAAGTGGTGAAGGACGACCGACATAATCTTTGAGCAATTGGTTAAACTCTTTTTGAAAAGAAGGGTCTCCCATGACTTTTAGATAATTCTGACGCAATTCTTCTACGTTGGGATAGAGCATTTCAGGAATGTATGCTCCTCCGAAGTCTCCGTAGTAACCTTTATTGTTTATATTGTAACTCATAATTGAGATTTAAATTCTTTTAATTTTTCGACATCCTTCAATCCTGGTTCAATTTCAAATTTGCTGTTGACATCAATTGCATAGCAATATTGAGATTCTGGTTTTTGAAGCAATTCTTTAATCATTTTGATTTCATCCAATCCAATGCCTCCGCTTAAAAAGTATGGTTTTATGGATGGATAATTTTTTAATATTTCCCAATTGAATGTGTAACCATTTCCACCAGGAAGTTTGCCTTTGGTATCAAAAAGATAATAATCACAGACTGATTCGTAAAGCTGCAAAACAGAAAAATCAAATCTGTTTTTTATAGTGAATACTTTAATAATTTCAATACTATCGTCGTTGCTTTCCTCGTAATGACGTTTTAGTTTGGAGCAAAATTCTGGCGATTCATCACCATGTAATTGTACTGCTTGTAAATTGTATGCTGCAACTTTTTCAAAGATATCATCGATAGAAGCATTTACAAAAACGCCGATTTTTTTAATAGATTCTGGCAGCTGTGGAATAGTTCCATTAAAAAATCTGGACGAATTTTCATAGAAAATGAAGCCAAGATAATCTGGCTGAAGTTGGGCAACTTTAGAGATGTTCTTTTCATATTTCATTCCGCAGATTTTTAGTTTCATCTTTCTAAATCTTGAATAAATTGTTTAGCACTTTCACCAGCATTATCGGTTTTCATGAAATTTTCACCAATCAAAAACCCTTTATAACCATAAGGTTGCAATTCTTTAATGGCTTCCACTGAATTGATGCCACTTTCTGACACTTTTATAAAATCATTTGGAATGAGCTCACTTAAGTGTTTGCTTATATCCAAACTCACGTCAAAAGTTTTTAAATTTCTGTTATTTACACCAACCATGTCAAGGCTTGGCATCACAGACTTATGTAATTCATCTTCATTATGGATTTCTAAAAGCACTTCTAAATTTAACCTTTTTGCCAATTCAGAAAATTGCTTGATTTCTGCTTTTGTTAGTATGGCTGCAATCAATAAAATGGCATCGGCTCCAAACGCTTTAGCTTCGATAATTTGATACTCATCAATGATAAATTCTTTACGTAACAATGGCAACTTGCAGCTTGCTCTTGCTATTAATAAATCGTCCAAAGCGCCTCCAAAATATTTTCCATCTGTAAGAACAGACATTCCGCAAACACCAGCACTTTGGTACCCTTTGGCAACATCAAATACATTTGTGTCTTGGTTGATGGTTGATTTAGATGGCGAACGCCTTTTGTGCTCTGCAATGATTCCTGACGAGCTGTTTTTGAGTTTATTGACTAAAGAAATCGTTTCGTTTTCAAACAAAACGGAATGTTCTAATTGCAAAACAGGAATCAATGATTTTTTGAAATCGACTTCTGTGCGTTTATCTGCTACTATTTTATCAAGAATATTCATTAATTTTTGCTCAATTTAACAAGGTTATCAAATTTTTGTTTTGCCTTTCCTTCTAATAAAGACTCTTTCGCCAATTCAAAACTTTGCTTAATTCCTATTTTTTTGACAGTATCGATTGCCATGGCAGCATTAGCGCAGACCACATTGTTTTGTGAATCTGTGCCCTGACCTTTTAAAATGTGTGTGAAAATTTTAGCTGATGTAGCTACCGAATTTCCACCATGTATTTCGCTTTGGTTCAATGTTTCCAAACCAAAATGTTGAGGTGTAATAATTTGCTCTTTAGAATTGTTAATGACTTTGGTAGGTCCAGTCAATGAAATTTCATCATAGCCATCCAACGCATGAAGAATGGTGTAACTTTTATCTGTGTTTTGATATAAATAACTGTATAATCTTAATAATTCGAGGCTAAATACACCAACCATTTGATATTTTGGAAAGGCAGGATTTACCATAGGTCCTAACATGTTGAAGAATGTTTTGACTCCCAATTCTTTACGAATTGGAGCTACATGCTTCATTGCTGGATGGAATAAAGGCGCATGCATAATGCAAATTCCGGCTTGGTCTAAACTTTGTTTTAAGAAGTCAATATCGGAAGTAAATTTGACTCCCAAATGTTCCAATACATTTGATGAGCCGCAAGCTGATGATACACCATAATTGCCATGTTTGGTAACATGCACTCCAGCTCCTGCGGTCACAAAAGATGCTAACGTAGAAATATTGAACGTGTCTTTTCCGTCGCCTCCTGTCCCACACAAATCGATGCCATTATAATCGTCTAAATCGACATGAATGCACAATTCTAAAAGGGCATCTCTAAAACCTTGTAATTCTTCGATGGTAATGCTTCGCATCATATAAACCGTCAAGAAGGATGCTATTTGACTTTGGTTGTATTCTCCTTTAGAAATATTGACCAACACCTGTTTGGCTTCTTCACTAGAGATGCTTTCTTGGTTGATTAATCTATTTAGAATGTTCTTCATATTAACTATTTATCCAGTTTCTCAATATATCTTTTCCATGTGGCGTCAACACCGATTCTGGATGGTATTGAACCCCTTTGACATCATAAACTTTGTGACGTAAGGACATAACTTGACCATTTTCATCAAAAGAGGTAGCTTCCAATTCGTTAGGAAGATTGGCATCTACAACCCAAGAGTGGTAACGGCCTACTTCGATGGTTTTATCTAATCCGTCAAATAAGGTCTCGTCTTCGACACAACGTGTCACTTTTGTGGCGACTCCATGAAAAACCGTTTCTAGATTAATCAGTTTGCCACCGAATACTTCGCCTATGGCCTGTTGTCCAAGACAAACACCTAAAATACTTTTTGTCGGTGCATATCTTTTGATGATGGCTTTCAGTAAGCCTGCTTCATCAGGAATGCCTGGTCCTGGAGATAGCACGATTTTTTCAAAAGTTTCAACGTCATCTAAATGTAATTGGTCGTTCCTTCTAACGGTAATATCACAGCCCAAATCCTCTAAATAATGTACGAGGTTGTAAGTGAAGCTGTCATAATTGTCTATGACTAATACTTTTTTCATATTAAATATCTTTCGCTAATTCTATCGCTTTTGTTAATGCTCCTAATTTATTATAAACCTCTTGCAATTCGTCCTCTGGGTTGGATTTTGAAACCAATCCTGCGCCAGCTTGCCAATGTAACTGATGGTTTTTGCTCAAAAACGTTCTAATCATGATGGCATGATTAAAATTGCCATCAAAATCCATGAATCCGATAGCACCTCCATAAAAATCGCGACTTGTTTTTTCGTATTTTTCGATGAGTTGCATGGCTTTGTGTTTTGGTGCACCACTCAAAGTGCCTGCTGGAAATGTATCGGCAACCACTTGCATTGTTGTGGTGTTTTTATGTTTTGTTCCTGTTACTTTACTGACCAGATGGATGACGTGCGAGAAAAACTGAACCTCACGATAGTTCTCCACTTTGACATTGCTTCCGTGTCGACTCAAATCGTTGCGCGCCAAATCTACTAACATGACGTGTTCAGCATTTTCCTTGTCATCGATTGCCAATTGTTTTGCCAATTCAGCATCTTTTTCGTCATTTCCTGTACGCTTGAACGTGCCTGCAATAGGGTGAATTTCAGCCTTTCCTTTGTTGACAATTAGCTGTGCTTCTGGTGAACTCCCAAAAATTTTAAAATCGCCATAATCAAAATAGAATAGGTAAGGAGATGGGTTGATGCTTCGCAAAGCACGATATACGTTAAACTCGTCGCCTTTAAATTGTTGGGAGAATTTTTTTGAAAGTACCAATTGAAACACATCGCCTCTGGCACAATGTTGTTTTGCCAATTCTACATGTTGTTTGTAATCTTCGTCCGTGAGGTTGGATGTGGTTTCTCCGTTGGTTGAAAAGTTAAAAGCAGCGTAATTTTTTGACTTGATGAGTTGCAAAATATCGTCAATATTGTTTTCTGTATCAAAACAATGGGCAAATACATAGGCTTCATTTTTAAAATGATTGATGGCAATAATGTTTTGATAGACTGCATAAAAAATATCCGGAATGTCCTGATGTCCTGCTTTTTTTGAAATCTCGACATCTTCAAAATAACGAACTGCATCATAGGCCATATAACCAAAAATGCCATTATTGATAAATTTGAATTGCTCTTCTGATTGTAATTTAAAACGTTTTGTAAACTTATGGATGATGTTGGTCACATCAGTCTTTGGTTTTACTTTATTGACCAGTTGGCTAGCGTCTGGGAAAGTTTGGGTAATCAACTCGTTCTTGATTTTTATAGAGGCAATCGGATTGCAACAGATATAGGAAAAACTATTGTCGTTGGCATGATAATCACTGCTTTCCAATAAAATACTGTTTGGAAATTTATCTCGAATCTTTAGATAAATACTCACAGGTGTGATCGTATCAGCAAGAATTTTTTGATAATGTGTGTATAGACTGAATGTTTTCATTTTATTAAATTGAAAAAGGCTTGTCGTGAATGACAAGCCTTTTATATTTTTTATTTAAAATATACAATAGCGTTACTTCACGAAGTTTGAGTTTCGAGAGTTCCACCACCAAGTATGATTTAAAATTGATTTCATTTTTGATTTTAATGTTTGTCAAATATAGAAATGAAAATTAGTTTTTCAAATTATTTGGGCTAAAATAAAAAAGAATCCCGATAACTATCGGGATTCCATCACTAAATGTTGCTATTAATCAATTCTATAGGGTTAGAATTTCAAATTTACATTTAGATCAAATTCATCATATATCGCTTTATCTTTTAAGTTTTCAAAAAAGCTATTAGATCTATATTCAATATTAAATTTGGTTCTGTCAATTTTTAAAGCTGCAGTTGCAGAGTTGTCATTAACAGTCATATCAAATGTATGGGTATTAGTGATTCCTTTGATGGTTAAATCGCCTGTTACTTTATATTTTCCGTTTTTGCCATCAGCTTTAGTGATTTTAAATGAAGCGGTAGAATGTTTTTCTACTCCAAAAAAATCATCTGATTTCAAGTGTTTTTCTAGTTTTCCTTTGTACTCGCCTTCCAAATCAGTTACGGTAATTGAAGTCATGTCCATTACAAAATGACCACCAGTAAGTTTGCTATCTGAAAAAGTTAAAGAACCTTCTTTTAAGCTAATTGTTCCTTCGTGTTGGCCAGTTACTTTATAACCTTTCCAAGTTATTTGACTCTCTTTTACATTAACAGTTTTGTCAGAGATTGATGTAAATGAGGCTACTGTTAACGCTAATACAAATACAAGTGCAGTTTTTAAAATGTTGTTTTTCATAGTGTTTAAATTTTTTAAGCTTTGAGTTTTGTTAATAAATGGTTTAATTGTTCTAATTCGGTGTGTGATAAATTTGAAGTCATTTGTTCCTCGATTGTATCGATCAATGGGTCTAAAACAGATAATGTTTTAAGTCCGTCATCAGTGATAAAAATTTCAATTTTCCTCCTGTTTTTTTCACAAGTATTGCGCTCAACAAATCCTTTTAATAAAAGCTTGTCAATCAATCGGGTAGTGTTACTCATTTTATTGACCATTCTATCTTGTATGTCTTGAAGGTTCAATGGGTTACCATGCTGACCTCTCAAAATACGTAAGACATTAAATTGTTCCAGTGATAAGTCAAATGGTTTTAAAACGGAAGACATTTCTTCCTTAAACCAAGTATTTGATAAAAACACATTAATGATTGTTTTACGAGACAATGGTAATGTTTTAGATGTTTTTAAAATGTCTTCTAACTGTTTCATATACAATAATTGTATATACAAATGTAATGTAATTTTTCAATTGTACTACATTGACTACGATAATTTTTTGTTAAAGTTTTAATGCAAAGCGAACAGATTCATAACTTTATCACATGAGAATACTGTCCTTTTTATTGTTTTTAATATTGGTTTCATGTAAAAATGAGCCAAAACAAAATGAACAATTAGCCAAATCTGAAGATAATTCGATAGAGCAATCTATGGAGTTGGAAGTTTATGATTATGAAGGCCTCAAAAAATATTTAACGACAACATCTGACAAAACTTATGTGGTCAATTTTTGGGCGACATGGTGCGCACCTTGTGTCAAGGAGTTGCCTTCTTTTGAAGCATTGAATTCCAAATATGGATCGGAAAATGTAGAAGTCATATTGGTAAGCCTAGACTTCCCAAATAAGTATGAGTCAAAGTTGAAGCCATTCATAAAAGAAAAAGGCTTAAAATCTAAAGTGGTTGCTTTGAACGACACAGATTCCAATATGTGGATCCCGAAGATAAATGAAAATTGGTCTGGTGCTATTCCAGCAACTTTAATATTTAACAAAAATAAACGTCAGTTTTATGAGCAATCATTTACATATGACGAATTAGAAACCGAAGTCAAACAATTTTTAAAATAAAGAAAAGATTATGTATCCAATTAAAACATTTATTGCCACACTTGCCATTGTGATTGGTTCAGTATTTACAAGTTCAACAGGTTATAAAGTTGGTGATATTGCCACTGATTTTAAACTCAAAAACATTGATGGTAAAATGGTCTCATTAGCAGATTATAAAGATGCGAAAGGTTATATCGTTATTTTTACGTGTAACACTTGCCCTTATGCTGTTGCTTATGAGGACAGGATTGTTGCACTCGATAAAAAATATGCATCTAAAGGGTATCCAGTTATTGCAATAATGCCAAATAACACTGACGTAAAGCCTGGAGATAATATGGAAGCCATGAAAGCAAGAGCCAAAGCAAAAGGATTTACATTTCCGTATTTAATGGATGAAGGTCAAAAAATTTATCCACAATATGGAGCTACAAAAACACCTCATGTATATTTACTTCAAAAAACCAAAAAAGGTAATGAGGTTAAATATATTGGAGCAATTGATGACAATTATCAAGATGCAGCAGCTGTAAAAACAAAATATGTCGAGAACGCAGTTGACGCACTACTTTCTGGAAAAGAAATAAAAGAAAAAGAAACAAGAGCCATTGGTTGCTCGATAAAAGTTTAAGTTTAAAACTGTTAAAATTGAATCCGAAGCGTAACACTTCGGATTTTTTTTCGTCTTTATCATAAGGAAATGTTAATTTTGCATGATTATTGATGGTAATTATGGCAGATTTAACACAACAACATTGGGTGGAACAACTTAATAATGACGATAACGCTGTTATTTTGGATGTAAGAACTCAAGATGAAGTCGATGAAGGTAAAATTCCTAATGCACTTCATATCGATATTTATAAAGGTCAAGGATTTATTTACGAAGTAGATGCTTTAGATAAATCCAAAAACTATTATGTGTATTGTAAAGCAGGTGGTCGCAGTGCGCAAGCCTGTGCTGTGATGAATCAATTAGGTTTTAAAAACACCTATAATTTAATAGGAGGCTTTAGTCAATGGACTGGAGCTATTGAATAACATAAACATCAATCAAAATGAAAAAACTAACAGCCACTCTTTTTATTGCAATTCTGGTATTTGCGACCAGTTGTAAAGAAGACACACATGGAGAAATAAAAGTAGTGACTCCAGAAGAAATGAAATCACTGCTTGAACAAAAAGATGTTCAACTGGTAGATGTAAGAACTGAGGCAGAACGTAAAGATGGATTCATCGAACACTCACAAAACATTGATTTTAACTCTCCAACATTTGATGAAGATATATTAAAGCTAGATAAATCTAAACCAGTAGTGCTGTATTGCAAGTCTGGTGGACGTAGTGCCAAATGTGCTGAGAAATTGAAAGCAGCTGGTTTCATTAAGATTTTCGATTTAGAGGGAGGTATCACCAAGTGGAGATTTAAAGGTTTTGAAATTTCGACCGAAGATTAATTTTTCTATACATTCTACATACATAATATGCCAACAAAACCTGTAAAGTATTCCTAATTTTAAGAAAGCTTTATAGGTTTTATATGTTAACTTCTGTTATTTTTGTTGTTTACCAATCTTATTTTTCAAAGATTGAATAACAAATGAACCGATGACTAAATTTTTATTAAGCCTCACACTTTTACTCACATTTTCATTTTCAACCCTTCAGGCACAAATTTTAGAGCCTGTTAAATGGACGACTACTGTTGAAAAGGTTTCTGAAACCGAATATGATTTAATTTCTGTCGCAACAATAGATAAAGGCTGGCATTTATACTCACAAAATGTTCCAGAAGATGGGCCAATTCCAACCACATTTACATACACAACTGACGAAGGTTACGAGCTTTTAGGAAAAACACTGGAAGATAAAGGTCATACAGTTGACGACCCAGTCTTTATGATGAAAATTAAATTTTTTGAAGATAAAGCAGAGTTTAGACAGCGCATAAAAATATTGAATAAAGACTTGTCGCTTGTAAAAGGAGAAGTTGAATTTATGGCTTGTGATGACAAGCAATGTACACCTCCTAATTATGTAGATTTAGAGTTTGAGATTATTAAAAGAGACCCATCTCAAAAAAAAGAAGTAATACCAGTAACGATCGATGATAGGAGTAAAGCATTATCTGAAGCCTTAGAGATGAATGTTACAGGTTGGGAGCAATACAAGCAAGAAAGTGTTGAAGAGAAAAGTAATTTTACCATCTTTTTATTAGGGTTTTTAGGTGGACTAATTGCATTATTAACGCCTTGCGTGTTTCCAATGATACCATTGACCGTGTCGTTTTTTACTAAAAGTGGAGCCAACACCCAAAAAGGAATGGCAAACTCGATTATGTATGGTTTTTTTATCTTTTTGATATATGCCATTTTGAGCCTTCCGTTTCATTTAATAGATTCAATCGACGCTGAGATACTTAATAATATCTCGACTAATGTTACCTTAAATATTATCTTCTTTGTCATTTTTGTTGCTTTTGCTTTTTCGTTTTTTGGATTTTATGAACTTACATTGCCATCGTCTTGGAGCAATGCATTAGACAGTAAAGCCAATAGAATAGGTGGAATTATCGGCATTTTCTTTATGGCGTTAACATTGGCAATTGTGTCATTCTCATGCACAGGTCCAATATTGGGTACGCTCTTGGGTAGCTCATTATCTTCAGATGGAGGCGCAACACAATTATCACTTGGTATGAGCGGATTTGGATTAGCTCTAGCATTGCCTTTTACATTATTTGCGATGTTTCCAAAGTGGTTAAATTCATTGCCTAAATCGGGTGGATGGTTAAATACAGTGAAAGTAGTGCTAGGATTTATAGAGCTTGGTTTGGCACTTAAATTCTTGTCAAATGCTGATTTAGTAGAGCATTGGGGACTTTTAAAAAGAGAATTGTTTATAGGCTTATGGATTGTGATAGGTATTGGATTGGCTTTGTATTTATTCGGAAAAATTAAGTTCCCTCACGATGGACCAATCAATAAATTAAGTAAAGGAAGAATAGGTGTCGGTTTGTTAACAATAGCCTTTGTATTGTATTTAATTCCAGGTTTAACAAATACAAAAGCTGCTAATTTAACACTATTAAGTGGTTTTCCACCTCCATTATTTTATAGTTATTATGATAAAACTTCAGAGTGCCCACTTGGTCTTGAATGCTATAAAGATTTAGATAAAGGGATAGCAGCAGCAAAAGCACAAAACAAGCCTATAATGTTGGACTTTACAGGTTGGGCTTGTGTTAATTGCAGGAAGATGGAAGAACAAGTTTGGAGCCAACCTAAAGTATTTAACGTTTTAAATGATGAGTATATTATTATTTCATTATATGTGGATGATAGAAAAGCCTTACCTGATGATGAGCAATTTGAATATTTGAAGTCAAACGGAACAGTAAAAAAAATAAAGACGATTGGTGATAAATGGGCAACCTTACAAACCATTAATTTTAAAAACAATTCACAACCTTATTATGTATTATTAAATCATGACATGGAATTGTTGAATCACACAACAGCATATACCCCAAATGTTGACGAGTACTATAATTGGCTAAAAACAGGGCTAGAAAACTTTAAAGAATAAAGAAATTTAAAAAGCGTTCTAATTTTAGAGCGTTTTTTTTTGCTTTTATTTTCAGTGTTTCACGTATCCATGATAAGTAATAAGCAACCTTCGGACACTAAATCATTCTCTTCGTCCTATATCACTTATTTATCACATTCTAACAAGTTATCTTTAATCAACTCCAAATGCTGATCCTTTATCTTAAATGGATTGCTAGCACTTTCCATTTATTATACTCAATATAAATGCTATTACATTTTATTTCAACTGTCATCATACAAAAGATGTATGATGTAAAAACAACCAATTAAATCAAGATATTATGTTAAAAAAAACAATTGCGTCATTAGTGACACTAGTAATGCTATTTGGAGTTTCATTTACTCTATTAGCACAAGAAGATTACAAAATGTGGGAAGACATTATGCTTACACCAGACAACACAAAATTAAAGATATTGCAAGCCAATATGCGAAAGCACAACCAAACCTTTCACAAAAGTGGGCCTTATGAAGCTACAGTCTATAATATTACAACAGGACCAAATGCAGGCAATATTATTTGGGAAATGGGACCAATGATGTTTAAGCACAACGATACGCGACCTGATGCAGGTGCACATAATGAGGATTGGCGAGATAATGTCATGCCTTATATTAAGAAAATTCATACCATTGAGTATTGGACAGAAGACGATAAATTATCTAATACAGGGATGCTCGATGGTGACAGCTCTAAATATCCGATACTATATTTTAGATATTTTGAAATTAGTGATGATCACGACTATACCATGAATAATTTGTTTAAGCAGGTAAGTGAAACAATAAAAAGTATGCCTGGAGTAAATCCATGGGGACTATATTATAACGAGTTTTTGCAAGGCGATCTTGGTCGTCATGTGGCTACAGTAAGTTTTTATAAGAACTGGGCTGAATTTGATGAAGACAGAAAGTTTAAAGAAGCTTATGAGAAGTTGTATGGAGAGAATTCTTGGGAAAATTTCATAAAAACCATCAAGGATACATTCGATAATCAATGGGATGAGATTTGGGTTTATAATAAAGAGATGAGTGGCAAATAAATTTTTTAGAGCAAAAGCGATTAATAAAAAACAACTTTTAAAGTTATAAAAACATGTAATAGCAAATCTCCCTTCAATGCCTGAAGGGAGATTTTAGTTATCATTACATAGCTGTCATTTAATGATTTAAATCATATTAGAGCTCACCATTGTTTATTATTTTTATATAAATTAATCAAATGAAACATATCCTACTACTTACCGATTTTTCAAAAAGTTCAAAAAATGCCATGCAATATGCAGTACGATTGTTTGAGCAGGATTTGTGTACGTTTTACGTACTACATGTCGCAAATGCATTGGAATATACTACAGATGATTTGATGCTGGCAGGAAATAAAAGTATTTACAATATCCTGGTCAAAAAAACAAAACAGAAACTAACAAAGTTGGTAAGTGTCATCAAAGTAGAACATGAAAATGGCAAACATAGCTTTGAGACCATTGTAGATTTTGATGTCTTTACAGATTCGGTCAACCAAGTTGTGAAAGCAAAAAACATTGATTTGATTGTCATGGGAACCAATGGTGTCACAGGAGCCAAGGAAGTGATTTTTGGAAGTAATACCATCAACATCATTAGAAATGTAGCTTGCTCCACTTTGGTAATCCCTGAAGGTTTTGGATATAGACAACCCAAACAACTGTTTTTACCGTTAGATGCAAATGATACCATGAAAGGTAAAGATTTTGATGAATTAATGACCTTGGTCAAAACTTACAACTTAACAATGCATGTGTTGAGAATAAAACCGACTGCTCGAAAATTGAAAGCAGAAGCCAGCGATATTAATGTTTTTGAACATGTCTTAAAAGATAAAAAACACCAATATCACAAAGTAAGCGCTGTTCCGATGCATTATGTCGTAGATTGCTATTTGCAGACCAATCCTGTTGATATAATGGCTTTGTTGGTACAGAAAGAACGATTTTTTGAACGATTTTTTATAGGCTCGACTACAGCACAAATAAGCAACAAAGTTATTGTGCCACTTTTAGTTTTGCACAGTTAACAATAACATAGATGCTTTACCCGATTAGATTAAAAAATAGTTGAAAAACGGTTTATTTGTGTAAGACTAAAAACGGAACGTCGGTGTGGTAACTGATTTCTTCGACTTTATTGTGAAACAGTATTTGCTGGAAATAATTAAGGTTTTTTGCTACCATCGTAATCATATCGATATTCCTGCTTTCTACAAAACACTGTACAGCATCTTCAACTTTTTTATTGGTCAAAAAATGGAAACTATGGTCAGTATTACTAAAATAATCTTCCAATAAGTCTTTGTTTTTTTTCTGGTCGGTATTCAAATCTGTTTTTTTCTTGCTTATATGTAATATTCGTAAAGAAGATTTATAGCTAGAAATAACATCTAGAATAGGCTGTAGTGTATCAACACTATAGTGCAGAGAAAAATCGGTTGGAAATGCAATTTCTTTTAATTCTTTAAAACTGGCATTTTCTGGAACAACCAAGGTGGTACATTGCACTTTTCTGATAACATCACCTGTATTGCTACCAACAATTAATTTTTTGACTCCTGAAGCACCTTTTGTTCCCATGACTATCATGTCGATTGCTTTTTCATCAACATTGTCCCGTATTGATTCAACAAAAAAGTTAAAATCGGTGAGTGTATAAAATTTATGATGAGTGGTGTTTGGTAATTCTTCCCGAATACGCTTTACAGCATCTTGTAATTGCTTTTTTACTGGCTTGGTATAAATATCTTCAATGTTTTGTTGTGAGGCTATATATGGTGAGTCGCTTAAAGCGAGATTGTTTAATTTGTTGACATGAAGCAAATAAAAATTGCACGCCGAAGCCTCAAAAAAAGCCAAAGCATATTTGATGGCATTCCAAGAATTTTCGGAAAAATCGGTTGGCAGTAAAATATTTTTCATTTGTAATCAACTTGTTGAAAACAAATGTAAGTTGATAGGGATTTTTAAAATATGATTTTGGTCATATTCAACTTTGGCAAACTATTATTGAATGTCTTTTAAGCCTTCGATATCTAAAATTTTAATGCTTCGACCTTCAATTTCAATAAGTCCCTGTTTTTTAAAGTTCGACATGGTTCTAATCAATGTTTCGGTAGCAATACCAGCTACGCTGGCAAGGTCGTTTCGAGATATTTTTATGATATCATCTGATTTTCTATTTAATTTTTCGGCAAATTTCAGGATAGTAGAAGCTGTTTTTTTGTTTACCGAGCTATAAGCCATTTGCAACAACTGATCTTTAGTGCCAGACAAATCATCAGTAAGAAGCTGTATCAATTCTAAAGTGACCTGATGATTGTTGTTGAGAACATCCTTCAGATTGTTTTTTGAAATGCCAACCAATTCTGTTTTTTTTATCGTAGTTGCTGTATCATAGTATGGGGTGTTTTCGGTAAATGAAGTATAGCCGAACAAATCATCTTCTTTAAAAAGTGCGGTTATTAGCTCTTTACCTTGTTCGTCTAGCTTATGGCATTTGACCACACCTTTGGTAATAAGATAAATGACATTGGAGTTTTGCCCTTCTTGGTAAATGGTTTCACCAGCTTCAAAAGAAAATACCTCTCCATTATCATCAAAGAAATTTTTTAAATCGTTAAGTGTTCTCAAGCCACTTTCGGAGTCTTCTTGGTTTTTATTGCTTTGTAATTCTCTGGCTTCCTTTAAAATGGCTGCTTTTGCCAACCGGCTTTCAATGGCACTGATGAGTTCGTCTTCACTAAAAGGTTTTGTAATGTAATCGTCTGCTCCTAGATCCATGCCTTTTCTTACATCACTTCGTTCGGTTTTTGCAGACAAATAAATAAATGGAATGTGCTTGGTTGTCTCATCATTAACAAGTGCTTCCAATACGCCGTAACCATCTATTTCTGGCATCATGATATCACAAACGATAATGTTTGGCAGATGTGCCTTGGCCAGATCGATTCCTATTTTTCCATTTGGAGCAGTAATGACATTATATTCGGAAAGCTCCAAGAGTTCGGCGGTATTTTCTCTTAAAACGGGGTCGTCTTCTATGAGGAGTATTTTTTTCATTCTTTACTATTGTTTGGAAGTGTTATGGTAAACATGCTTCCTTTATTAAGTTCGCTTGTAAATTCTATAGTGCCACCTAAATTTTCTAAATGGCTTTTGACAATGTTAAGGCCAATACCTGTGCCTTGGATATTTAAAACATTTTCGGCTCTAAAATAGCGATTGAAAACGTTTTTTTGATCAGCTTCTGGTATCCCAATGCCGTTGTCTTCAATTTTAAAAATGGTAACATGGTCATTTTGGGTGATAGTAATATCGATTAAAGTGTCTTCTGGCGAATATTTTATGGCATTGTGAATGATATTAGATAAGGCCAGTTCCAACGTTTTCTCGTCTTGGTGTATGGATAGGTCATCAATATTTTCGGGGTAGTTGATACGCTGGCCATCTTTTAGTAACATATTGGCGTTATAAATGACCTCGTTGAGTACTTTACTCAATTTAAAAGTCTTAAAATGATAATTTACTTTTCCGGTTTCTAATTTCTCAACAGATAGAAAATCATTCAATATGGTATTGAGTTGATGAACAATATTGGTAATGGTTGATATATGCTTATCTCTTTTTTCTTGCTGATTTTCCAAGCGATATTTGCTCAACAACATTGCTGAAGTCAAAATTCCACTCAAGGGTGTTTTGAACTCATGGGACACGAGCGATAAAAATTTTGTTTTTAATTCGTTGAGCTCTTTTTCTGCATTTAATGCCAATTGCAGTTCTTCAGTCCGAAGCTCTACGGTACGTTCAAGTTTTTCGGTGTAGTTTTTACGTTCGGTTATGTCAATAATCAAAGCCATGACATAGGTTTTGTTATCTATCTTAAAAGGGTTCAAACCTGCTTCTAAAGGGAAAATACTGCCATCTTTGCGTTGCCCAAAAATATCACGCCCTTTACCCATTTGTCGTTTTTGATTTTGCTCTACAAAACCTTTTACGTGTGTTTTATGATTTGCTCTGTAAGGTTGAGGAATCAAGATATTTAAAGGCTGATTTATAAGTTCTTCTCTCTGATACCCAAAAATGGTTTCGGCAGACTGGTTGGCTTCAATAATTTTTTGCTGTTCATCAACAATTACAACGCCTTCAGAAACGGCACCTAAAAGAATATTGAAAACGTCTTGATCTTTCTTGAACATTAATTAGATATCTTTAAGATGTGCGTAAAAATACAAAAAACAGATGTTATATTTTGCTTTACTGATTTATATCATAGTTAAATTTTATCTATTGCTTTAGCTTTGAATATTATCAATTTATTATGAAGCCGTCAGATTATCAATATTTGGAATTTTACCAAAACCTTGGCAAATTGTTCTATGGCATCGCCGCAATTGATGGTAAAGTTCATGAAGCTGAATTCAGCAAATTAAAGCAACTTGTTAAACAAGATTGGTTAGACATAGATACTTCCAAAGACGATTATCTATCGGATGCTGCATATCAGATAGAAATTGTTTTCGATTGGCTTAATGACCAAGGAGAGTGTGATGCCAAATCTAATTTTGAAAAGTTCATCAAGTTCAAAAACAAGCACAAACAGTTTTTTACAGAAGACATCAAAAAATTGATATTAAAAACAGCTAATGCTATTGCTTCCAGTTTTTCTGGAAAGAACAAATCAGAGCTTATGATGCTTGCCAAACTAGATATGGAATTGAAGGCAGACTAATACATCATTAATTTATTAAATCTATTGTTATGATCAAGAATTTAGACAACAAGGAACGTG
This sequence comes from Flavobacteriaceae bacterium UBA5534, assembly GCA_002426015.1. Classification (GTDB taxonomy): domain Bacteria; phylum Bacteroidota; class Bacteroidia; order Flavobacteriales; family Flavobacteriaceae; genus Aquaticitalea. The sequence continues at coordinate 62,685 of DINS01000014.1, read as the reverse complement.
TTTTTATTCTCAAACACAATTATATAGGTCAATTGGCATACATGTTCCAAAAGGAACCTTACGTAATTCCCATCACCTATTTTTATAGTGAAGACGAGAATGTTATTATTTGTTATTCTGGAGAAGGGCATAAGCTCACTGCCATGAGAAAGAACAATAGTGTTTCATTAAATGTCACCGAAATAGAATCCGTAAACGATTGGAGATCAGTATTGGTGCATGGAGTTTTTGAAGAGCTTGAGGGCAGTAACTCTAAAGCCTATTTACACCAATTTTCATTGGGAGTCAAAGATTTGATTCTAAAAAAAGAGCATAGAGACCTCGATTTTATCAGTGAATTCTCCAGTAAAATATACAACGATGAACTTCCAACGGTTTTTTTGATTAAGATAAAAGAAGTCACAGGTAAAATGAGGAAACTTTAAGGTGAGAATGGGTTGTGTACCCTGTGTAATAAGTACCATTATTACAATTTAAAATATAGACTGCATATGGTAATTCCATTTTTATAAATTTATTGATTTTAGTGGGCGAGTCCATCGAAGCCCTTGGAAATATTTCAAATAATAAAAAAATATTAAAAAAGCCCTACTTCGCTTTTTGTTTCCTCAAAGCTTGGTAGGGCAAAGGTGGAGTCGGAGAGAATCGAACTCTCGTCCAAACAAGTCACCAAATAGCCTTCTACACGTTTAGTTTTTTCATGATTTTCGATTGTAAGCTGATTAAAAACACTCTACTCACAACTTATCTTCTTAAGTTTCAAAAGCAAATCGAAGCGCTTCACTTTCTATGTCAACTTTTACGATGCCTCTAATTAGAACGCCGCTGACCAGGGCTTTCAAGAGACATTTAGCTTTCCTACCTAGTAGGACAAAGGCAAATTCTTACTGTAATTCAGAATTAAGCAGCTAAAGCGTAGTTATTCTCGCCGTTTAAAATTTGATCTAGCCTTTTACGTGTTTCAAAATCATTACACGACGTGCTTACTACCTAATAAATCTCGCTGTCAAAACCAGTCGACCCCATTATTAATAGTATTTTGGCGTTCCCTTTCAGGTCGCGCTTTCAGCTATATCTTTTGCAAAAAGCAAAAGGATGCCGCTTTAATCGCTAACGTAGTCTGCAAAGTTATCAAAAAGTTTGGTAAACCTTGCAAATCCTATTATTTTCGTGCAAAAATTATTCCAATCATAAGCTTATGAAATTCGCCATCATAAAAGAACGTAAAAATCCGCCAGATAGACGCGTGGTTTTTTCACCAGAAAAGCTAGCAGAAGCTAGAGCACAATTTCCAAAAGCCGAGTTTATTGTTGAGTCTAGTGATGTTCGCATTTTTCCAGATTCAGCATACAAAGCATTAGGATTTAAGGTTACAGACGATGTGTCAGATTGCGATGTGATGATAGGCGTAAAAGAAGTACCAATTGAGAATTTAATACCAAACAAAAAATACTTTTACTTTTCTCATACTATTAAAAAGCAACCTTATAACAGAAAGCTTTTAGTGGCTATGTTAGAGAAAAATATTGAAATGTATGACCACGAAACTATTGTAAAGAAAAGTGGAGCACGTTTAATTGGTTTTGGTCGTTATGCAGGCTTGGTTGGAGCGTATAACGGATTTAGAGCTCTTGGGTTGCGTGATGGGTTATTCAACTTACCAAAAGTAGTAACATTAGCCGATTTAGACGAGGTAAAAAGAGAGCTAGATAAAATTACACTTCCAAATATCAAAATATTACTTACAGGAACAGGAAAAGTTGCCCAAGGAGCAAAAGAAATTCTAGATCACTTAAAAATAAAAGAAGTAAGTGATGCATTATATTTAACGTCAAAGTTTACAGAACCAGTTTATGTTATGGCAGATGTTATGGAATATGCAAAACGTAAAGATGGCAAAGTAGGTGAGAAGTGGGAGTTTTATAAAGACCCAACAGGTTACGAAAGTAATTTTATGCCATATGCTAAAGAAACAGATATGTTTATAGCTGGACATTTTTATGGTAATAATGCGCCTTATTTGTTTACAAGACAAGATGCAAAATCAAAAGATTTTAATATCAATCTAGTGGCAGATATTAGTTGTGATGTTGATGGACCTGTGGCTTCAACATTAAGAGCTTCAACCATTGCAGATCCATTTTACGGTTATGATGCAAAAACTGAAAAAGAAGTCGCTTTTAATGCTAAAGATGCAATTACAGTTATGGCAGTCGACAACTTACCTTGCGAACTACCAAAAGATGCTAGTGAAGGTTTTGGTGAGATGTTTTTAGAACACGTTATTCCTGCATTTTTTAATGGTGATGAACGAGGAATTTTAAAGCGTGCAAAAATTACTGAAAACAAAAAACTAACCGAACGATTTTCATATTTACAGGATTATGTAGACGGTAAACTTTAGGTTTATTGGTTTTTAATTTACTACATTGCTCCAAACACTTTTTTAATGATTAAAACTGCAATAGTTACTGGAGCTGCTTCCGGATTGGGTTACGAGTTGGCTCTACTATTGGCTAAAGATGGCTATAACCTTATTTTGATTGATATCGATGAGATGAATTTGCTTGTAGCTAAACAAAATATTCTTGGGTTTAGTACTATCGATGTCAAATTAATAGTAAAAGATTTGAGCGAGCACAATGTCGCCGAATCTATTTTTAAAGAGATTAAAGATACACCAATAGATGTTTTAATTAATAATGCTGGATTTGGGTTGTTTGGTACCTTTTCAGACTCCAATTGGAAACGCGAATTGGAAATGTTGCAGGTACATATTATCACAACCACACATTTAACAAAGCTTGTGTTAGACGGAATGATAAAACAAAAATCTGGGAAAATACTAAATATGTCATCATTGGCTGCATTTCAACCAGGTCCTTTGATGTCTATTTATTATGCCTCAAAAAGTTATATGCTGTCGTTTTCTGAAGCCATTGCCAACGAACTAAAAGGTACTGGAGTTACTGTAACTGCATTGTGTCCTGGCCCAACGAAGACCTCTTTTCAAGATGTGGTTTCTAATGGCTCAACTGATAATAAAATTACATTTAATATGGCTTGTCCCAAAAAAGTAGCTGCTTATGGCTATAGAGGGATGCATCAAGGAAAAACGGTACTGGTTCCCGGAATGTTCAATAAGCTTTTGTCTGGTCTGCCTCGCTTTTTATCTAGAGATAGAGCAACTTCCATTGTAAGAAGGATTCAAGAAAAGAATAGAGACATTTAGTTGGTCTTTATTTTTAAAAACGCTTTAAACATCCAATAGCCAACACTTAAAAAGACACCAAAAAATAGTGAGAATACCCAAGCTTCAATATATTGGTCAGGATGGATGATGATGTTCAAAATGTCTGTAAATAAATCGTAAGGATGTTGTAAGATTTCCCAAGAGTTGTAGCGTAAGAAACGTCCTAGATAGATACCAAAAGCTGTAAGGAATAGCACAAATGTTATCAGGTAGAACCGTATCTTAACACTTGTAAATGCTCTTAATAGAGATTCCATATCCATGAGTGATAAAAAGAAGAACACCATACCATTACAAGCAAAAGAACTAACAACTAATACATCGAGCCACATTAAATACTTGTCACTCATTCGTAAATGTAATAAATCGGTAATAATGTAAGGAGCATTTGGTAGAAACAATAACCAGATACCAAACCAAAAAAACAATGACCATTTTGGAAGGTTTTCTTTACTGCTTAGATACATTGTAATGGCAAAAGGAATCAATGCCAAGAATAAATTCCAAACCAGAAACATAAAGAAAAATGATTGATTAAGTTTCATGCGAATCATCAATAAAACAATGCTCAATGCCATAGAAGTTATAACCCATGATAGAATTCTAAATCGGGTGATGATGAGTATTTTAATTGCTTCCATTTGGATTTCGTTTTAGTTCGACAATTATAACGGTTGCAATGCCAAGTGTGTAGGCTAATAAATCACTTACATGGAATGTGCTTCCAAAAACAATTTTTGCTAATGAGCTTTCTTGTAAATCAAAAAGGCTTAGAACATTAAAAAGCTGTGAAAACTCAATGGTGAAAGCTATCAGCAATACGGCAAGTGCTATATGAATTGGTTTTGTTTGTATAAAACTTTTAAAAAAGCAATAGAGTAATATAACCACCAAATAATCACCAAACGTGTGACGAATGAAACCGTCTTTTAAATAGATAGCAATGAGTGTTTCAATTATAAAAAGAACAATGAAGATGATAAAATAGTATTTGTTGAATTGTAGTTTCATATGCTAAAAATGTGGTTTGAAATTAAAGTTTATCATAAAATAAAAATAACCAATTACTACAGGAATGTTTAATAGCATTAATCCGCATGTTTTTAGTAATTCGAAACGTTTTTTAGGATATTTAATAGCTAAATAAATAAGATGTATGAATATGAATGAGTTGAACAGGAAAGCTATCAGAATAAATACAACTCCTATTTTTAATAATATTATAGACTGCATCACAAATGTGAATAGTATAAAAAGAACAGTGCCAATTACGTAGCTAATTAGTGCAGATCCTTTACCAATATTTATAGAGTTTTGTGCCATAATTTTGGTTTTAGTGGAGTGAAACCTCGCTCATTTCAAAATTGAAAGAGGAGCGAGGGAACACATCACCAACTAATATGATCTATCCGTTGTTCCAGTCAATTTTTCGAGAGACATACATGACAATGGCCAAGATGAGGAACAGTCCAATACTTCCAACCAACAGCGCATAATTTTCTAATTGAATAATCACATAGATAAATGTATACAAAGCTGTTAACGACAAACCTATAAACACAGGAAATTTTATAGTTTTCAATATAGATTTAGAATACAAAGTGATCAATGCAATGACCGAAATTCCTGCTATTAGATAAGCTTTTAGGAAATTACTATGTTCCGATATCGACACCAACAGCGTGTAAAACATGGTCAATGCCAATCCAATCATTAAATATTGAAATGGATGAATATTGATTTTGCTCATTGTTTGTATCAAAAAGAAAATCAAAAAGGTCAATGCGATGACCAGAAAGCCATATTTTGCCGAGCGTTCACTTTTTTGGTATTCATCTACCATCACCATAAATTTGGTTCCAAAAGCAAATTCGTTGAGATTTGGGATTTTGTCGAGATGTTGTTGAGAAAAAGGTCGATTGATATGCAGTACTTTCCATTCGGCTTTAAAACCGTCTTTGGAAATTGTTTTTGTTTCGTCGTTAGGTAGGTAATTTCCTATAAAACTAGGGTCAGCCCAGTTGGAGCTCATTTTCATAGTTGTTATTTTTCCTATGGGAATCAATTCTATTTGCTTGCTTCCATTAAATGATATGTTAATGCTGAATTGTGAATTTTCTGTATTTTGAACATCTTCAGTTTTTAAAAAACCAGATTCCAACACGTCTAAATAGCCATTGTAACCTTTATTGTTTTCGTTGTAATTGGTCTGAAACGTATAACTGTTGTCATTCAATTTTAAAATCATTTCGCTCTTAATGCCTTTGAGATTAGATGTTTTAATGATAACACTTGCTTTGTCCCAAATGATATCTTCTGATGTTATGCCTTTGTCAGTTAAGTCAGTAGGAATGTACGCTCCAACAAATTTCATATTGGTGGTAAACACTGCAGATTCAAAATTACCTCGACTCAAGGTTTTAGAATTGACATCGACATCTGCATCCAATTGTTCTGGAAATATATAGGCATAATTGATATGTGTTTGAGTTTCTTTTAGATATGTTTTTGTTTTTTCGTTATATGTAGAGGTTTCTGTGTAGGTTTTGTAAGGTATTTTAAGCATTGGTCCATACACTAATACGTTATTTCCCCATTTGTCATTGATTTCATTAACGACATCCTGTTGTCTAAAAGAGCGTTCTTCAATCAGGCTATTAATGTAGGATAGAGGAATCAACAAAATAATGATCAAAAAACCAACCATGAGCATTCTTGCTGTGATTGATGTTTTTAGCCAATTGCTAAATTTGTTTTGCTGTTGAGGTCTGTCTGTGTTTTCCATAATGTTTGATTTAAAGTACTTTGTAATTCAAAGTAAAATGATAAAAAAAATAGTTAATTGCTTTGGTCTTCCCCTTTAAGGAGTGTACCTATTTATTATTGATTAATTTTTCAAGTGCTTCTATATGTTTGTTAAATTCCGCTCTTCCTAATTTGGTGGTAGAGTAGCGCGTATTAGGTTTTCGACCGATGAATTGTTTTTCAACTTCAATATATTCGGCAGTTTCAAGAGCCTTAACATGGCTTGCCAAATTACCATCAGTGACATCAAGTAATTCTTTGAGCATATTAAAATCGGCATACTCATTCACCATTAGGATGGACATAATGCCCAATCTGATTCTGTGGTCGAATACTTTATTTATGTTGTTTATTAAGCTCATACGTTATTCCTGCGGAGGCAGGAATCTTTTTGTTCTTATTTAGCTTCCAGCTATTGGAGTTCCAAAAATACCTACTGCCAATTCTAGCCAAATGAGAAGTAATAACACCAATGCAGCAATAGTTAATAACATTCGGTCTTTTTGTTTATTTACCTTTCTCAAAATGAGTTCTATTATCAAACCTGTTCCATATAATAATACGCCAGCGATGATGAAATCGTTTAACTTCCAATCGATTTCGTTTGAAAATTGCATACCAATAAATGGAATTAGAAGCAGTAAGGTCCCAATGGCCAAAATGGCTTTTAATCTTTTGTTTTCACTAATCATAATATATAGTAATTAGAAGTTATTTTTTATCGTATTTATAATGCATCCAAGTGCCATAAACAATGTGCATTACTCCAAATCCTAAAACCCAAAGCCAAAAGCCATAACCAGGCAACACAGCACAAATTAAACCCAAAATCAGCTGTATAAAACCTAAATATCGAATATCTCCAATACTATATTTTGATGCATTGATCAATGCCAACCCATAAAAAATGAGCATCAAAGCTCCAGTTTGTCCATATTTTTGCTGATTGAGTATGATGAGAATGTAAATACCACCAACAACCAAAGGAATCAAAAAATTAATGACCAATCGCTTTGAGGTGGCATCCCAAATTTTGGCGCCATGTTTTTTTGCTTTTTTTGTAGTCAAAAAAATGCCTGTTACCGCACTGAAAAATGCAATTAGAAACAAATCGAGCATGACCAATCTAAAAATTGTTCCATCCAAAATAAGATATTCTCTACCCGAATTTGAAACCAGCCAATAAGCAACTGCTGCTCCTATCAGCGCATAAACACCAGCAAGGATTCCAGATAATCCGCTTAAGGAAATAAAACGAGAAGATTTGTTCATCAAATCCTTGATCTCGCTGATATCTTTTAAATAATCTTTTGATTCCATATAAAGTACTTTGAATTACAAAGTTAATTTTTATTTTGAATCACACAAGTTAAAATTTTGATAATTTATTTAAGATTTCTTGTAAAGTAGCAGAGTTACCGAGAAGCAGAGAAATAAAAAACTTATAAAGGATTAATTAAATTTGTATTTTTCAGCAAACAGCAAACAGCAAACAGCAAACAGCAAACAGCAAACAGTGAAACCAGCCGAAGAATACATACTAAAACAACCAGAGCCATTCAAATCTATATTGTTGCACGTACAATTATTGATAGAGCATACGTTGCCAGAAGCTCATATGGAATACAAATGGAAGATACCTTGTTACTATATTGGTACACGACCAATTTGTTATTTAAATCAAAGTAAAGGTTATGTTGATGTTGCATTTTGGCATTCTGCACATTTATCAAACATATATGATAAGTACTTGGTAAGCGAGAAACGAAAGGTTATTAAATCCTTAAGGTATAAATCGCTAGAAGATATTAATGACGAAATTTTTATTAGAATTCTGAAAGAAGTAGAGTCTTTTAAAAATAAATCGTTCTTAAAGTAATTACAATTCTCTGTAAACTATATAATTTTCAAATACTAAACCTTTAAAAGATTTTTTCTGCTTTTTTTCTACTTCGTAATAGTGGGAATCAAAAAAAGGAAGTGCTGTAATACTCACATCAGATTTTAGAACATCAAAACCGTTTATTGAAGCTCTAGACTCCATAATTCGCAATAGTTTAGAAGCAATGGTTTTTCTTTGGTAATCTTTATGCACAAATAAACCATCTAAATAATTTCCTTTGGTTAAATATGAAAACCCTATTATTTGGTTATTAGCTTCGGCAACAATAAAGTAATCATTATTTATTCTCTTTTCCCATTTTTCAATATCATCAGCTCCAGAAGCCCAAACTTTTATTTGTTTATCAGAGTAATCTCTTGAATTTATATTTATAATAGTATTTCTGAAAAGTGAAGTGATTTCAGGAATATCGTCTATTGTAGCTTGTCTGATTTCAAAATCCATAGTTTAACTTCATTTTAAACTATTAATGGTTTTTCTAATAGCAACCAAGTTGGTGAGTAAACCTTCTAAATTATCTAAATGAAGCATATTGGCACCATCGCTTTTTGCATTTGCAGGATCAAAGTGAGTTTCAATAAATAAACCATCTACATTATTAACCACACCAGCTCTGGCAATAGTTTCAATCATGTCTGGACGACCTCCAGTAACACCAATAGTTTGGTTTGGCTGTTGTAAAGAATGAGTAACATCTAATACTGTTGGTGCATATTGACGCATTGTTGGAATACCTCTAAAATCGACAATCATATCTTGATAGCCAAACATAGTGCCTCTATCGGTTATCCATGCTTTATCATTACCAGCATCTTTTACTTTTTGCACAGCATGTTTCATGCTTTCAGGGCTCATAAACTGACCTTTTTTAAGGTTAACTACTTTTCCTGTTTGTGCTGCAGCAACCACCAAGTCTGTTTGTCTAACTAAAAAGGCAGGAATTTGTAAAACATCAACATATTCTGCAGCCATAGTGGCATCAGATATTTCGTGTATATCAGTAACTGTAGGAACATCAAAAGTTTCAGATACTTTTCTTAAAATCTTTAACGCTTTCTCATCGCCAATGCCTGTAAAACTATCTATACGACTTCTGTTAGCTTTTTTAAAGCTACCTTTAAAGACATAAGGAATTTTTAGAGCATCAGTAATGCCTACAACTTTCTCGGCAATACGTAATGCCATGTCTTCTCCTTCAATCGCGCAAGGACCACAAAGCAAAAAGAAATTGTTAGAATTTGTATGTTTTAATTTTGGAACGTCGTTAAGAGTCATCAGCTTAAAAATTTAAGCCACAAAGATAATCAAATTAAAAACTTCTTTTAATACTATTTCTAATCATCCAAAGCGACATGATAAAGTTTCCAACAACAAAAAATCCACCTAAAATTAAAAACCTTTTAGTGTTTTCTGTGATGTTAACAATATGAAAGACATCAGATAAATATGCCAAAATCATATAGGATGATAGACATACAAAGATGATACCTAAAGAAAAATTGAGTTTGTTGTTAGGCTTTATCAATTGCCAAACAAAAGGAATTCCAAACAATAAAATTGGGTAAGCTGTAAGGCCTTCACTTCTATTGATATCGGTAAACCAATACACTATCACTGCTAAAAAATAGAGATAGGGGATAAATTTTGAGTACTTGCTAATCGTTTGCATCTGTAATGTTTTTTAGAGTTATCAGATGTAAAATCGCCAATTAGTTAGGTGGGTTGGTTTGTGTGGCTATTTACTATTAATCAATAATATAAACGTAAGATACTCATTGAAATTACGTGATTTTCAAATTATAACATTTAATTAACGTATTGTGCATATATAATCTATTTTATCAAAAAATATAATGTACCTTTGCACGCTTAAAAAAAGGCACGCATTATGGCTAATATTAAAAACATCGCAATTATCGCTCACGTTGACCACGGCAAAACGACCTTGGTTGATAAGATCATGTATCATTGTCAATTATTTAGAGAGAATGAAAACACAGGAGATTTAATTCTTGACAACAACGATTTAGAGCGAGAAAGAGGAATTACAATTACATCTAAAAACGTATCTGTAGTTTACAAAGACACAAAAATCAACATTATCGATACACCAGGTCACGCCGATTTTGGAGGTGAAGTAGAACGTGTGTTGAACATGGCTGATGGTGTTTTACTTTTAGTCGATGCTTTTGAAGGCCCTATGCCACAAACACGTTTTGTATTAGGTAAAGCAATCGATTTAGGTTTGAAACCATGCGTGGTAGTTAATAAAGTAGATAAAGAAAACTGTACGCCTGAAGAAGTACATGAAGCTGTTTTTGATTTGATGTTTGAGCTTGGTGCCGAAGAATGGCAGTTGGATTTCCCAACAGTGTATGGTTCTGCAAAGCAAAACTGGATGAGTGACGATTGGAAAAATCCAACGACTAACATTGAGCCTTTGTTAGATATGGTAGTTGAGCACATTCCATCCCCAAAAATTGAAGAAGGATCAGTTCAAATGTTGATCACATCTTTGGATTTCTCATCGTTTACAGGTCGTATCGCTATTGGACGTTTACAGCGTGGGACACTTAAAACAGGAATGAACATTTCGTTAGTAAAACGTGATGGACGTATCGTAAAATCAAAAGTTAAAGAGTTGCACATATTTGAAGGCCTTGGTCGTAAAAAAGTGGACGAAGTACAAGCTGGAGATATTTGTGCATTGGTAGGGTTGGAAGGATTTGATATTGGTGATACCATTGCAGATTACGAAAATCCAGAAGGATTAAAAACAATAGCCATTGATGAGCCAACAATGAGTATGCTGTTTACGATTAATGATTCACCTTTCTTTGGAAAAGATGGAAAATTTGTTACCTCTCGTCATATCAAGGAACGTTTGACCAAAGAACTTGAGAAGAATTTAGCCCTTCGTATGGCTGAAACGGATAGTGCAGATAAATTTATGGTCTTTGGTCGTGGTGTATTGCATTTATCAGTACTGATAGAAACCATGCGTCGTGAAGGTTATGAACTTCAAATAGGACAACCACAAGTTATTATAAAAGAAATTGATGGTGTCAAATGTGAGCCTGTAGAAGAAATGACCATTGATTTGCCTGAAAATGTTTCTGGTAAAGCAATCGAGATGGTTTCGGTAAGAAAAGGTGAAATGTTGAGTATGGAAGCCAAAGGTGAACGTATGGTTTGTAAATTTATGATTCCGTCAAGAGGAATTATAGGTTTGCGTAACAACTTGTTGACTGCAACTGCAGGTGAAGCAATTATGACACATCGTTTTAAAGAATACCAACCAATGAAAGGTGGTATTCCAGAACGTCAAAATGGTTCTTTAGTTTCTATGGAAAAGGGTCAAGCGATTCCTTACTCAATTGATAAATTACAGGATAGAGGTAAATTCTTTGTCGATCCAGGTGAAGATATTTACGAAGGTCAGGTCATTGGAGAAAACTCTCGTGGTGATGATATGGCTGTCAATGTAACCAAGACTAAAAAGTTGAGTAACGTTCGTTCATCTGGAGCAGATGATAAGGCAAGAATTATTCCTGCAATCAAATTCTCATTAGAGGAAGCTTTAGAGTATATCCAAAAAGATGAATATGTTGAGGTAACACCAAACCATTTACGTTTGCGTAAAATATTATTGACAGAAGTAGAACGTAAAAGAGGTAAAGCAATCTAATGGACTCAATCACTATTACAGACTGGGTTGGTTATGCAGCCATGGCAACCGTTTTGATTTCATTTTTAATGAAGGAAGTCAATACATTGCGATTGGTTAACTCCTTCGGATGTTTATTGTTTGTCGCTTACGGATTGTTGCTAGAACCTGTTTCTTACCCAATCGTGATAACCAATACAGCTATTTTTGGTATTAACATGTATTATCTGTTCTTTAAGAAAAAGTGAGAATTAAGGTTTGTTTCGCAATCCTAAAATGCTGAAAAACAAACTAAACAAGATAATCTGAACACCAAGAAGGACAGTGAATACCGCAGGAATAATAATCCTGAAGGTATCAGAAGGTCTTAAAGCGTGGCCATCAGCGTCCCAAGTCAGCCCATAATAACTCAAAATACAACCAAGGATTAGTAGCAGCACACCTGTTATTAATCCTTTTTCTAAATTAATATAATCGAACAGTTTATTATAACGTGTGCTTTTTGGGAGCAACCCTTGTTCTACAGCGAAAATTTTGGTGAGTGCATAAAAGATGATAAACTGAAATCCGATAAGCACAAAACTCAACGCATATAAAAGTGTATGGAAATCGAAGGCTGTATTTTCAACGACTTCCGATTTGAATGCCAATGAAATGGAAACTATAACTCCAATAATCATCAAGATAATTCCAGGAATGAAAAACAACCATTTCGGGCTGTAAAGCAATAAAAATCGTAAATGTCTCCAACCATCAGGAAATGTTTTTAAATGTGGTTTTCTGCTTCTTCCTGCTGGAAAAACAACCGTTGGCACTTCAGTGATTTTTAACTTTAAAAGTGAAGCTTTCACTACTATTTCTGATGCAAACTCCATTCCAGTCGTTTTGAGATTCATTTTGTAAAACGCTTCTTTTGTAAATCCTCTCAAGCCACAATGAAAATCGCCAATGGATGTTTTGAAAAACAAATTTCCTACAAACGTCAATAGTGGATTACCAACATAACGATGTAAAAAAGGCATCGCATCTTTTTGCTTGTCACCTTTAAAACGGTTTCCCATCACCAAATCGTATCCATTTCTTAACTGCTCGACAAAAGGCATCAAGTTCAAAATATCATGACTATCATCAGTATCGGCTGTGATGATAAATTTTCCTCTGGCTTGTTCAATAGCTCCAATGGAGGCACTTCCATAACCCTTGTTTTCCACATGTACAACCACAGCTCCGAGTTTTGTGGCAATAGCTTGAGAACCATCAATACTGCCATTGTCGCCAATAACAACTTCGCCTTTTATGTTGTGCTGCGACATAAAAGTCTGTGCTTTGGTAATGCAACTTGCAATAGTTTCTGCCTCGTTTAAGCAAGGCATGACGATTGATAACTCAAGTGGTTCTTCCATGCTTTATGATACTGTAGATGGTTATGAAAATTAAAAAAATAAATCCGTAATTATAAAAATGATACCTCATAATCGAATGGCTTGCAAATGCCACCAACATAGCGTTTGAAAGTACCAAACTCGAAAGTAAGAACAAGATAGCATAATGTTTTTGATACGACCTTACAATCATGATCAAACTAAACAAAAATGCTCCAACAATAAAAAATAGAAGGATGGGTGTTTTGAAGCCATATACCAAATTCTGATAGTATAAACGACTCCATTTATCAGCATTGTTTTTGATGAGAAGAGGTAGAATTCGTTTACAGGTTTGGTCGATATGGTATCGAGCATCGACTGAATTCATACCTTGTTCGATATAATATCGAGTACCAAAATCATGAATGGTTTGGTTGCATATTTTTGGTAGATTCTCGTGAAAAAAGAGATAATACCCTTTAGAATCTGTTTTATCCAAATTGGTATAAAGCAATTGTTTTTCTTGCAAAAGTTGATAGCATTTTTCAAAAATAAGTCGATCATCTTCATTTGCAATATCATTTGCATCAGATGCATTGCTCACATAAAAAGCGGCTGAAGCCGCATTCACATAACTAAATGGCGTTGCAATAAAAGCATCATCTTTGAGTAAATGATAGGTTCTGTCAAGTACATTCAAAATAAAAGGGAGGCTTATCAAAACACAAAATTGAATGAGATGCGTTCTTTTGAAAATTGAAGATTTGTGCTTCAGGATAAAAATGAAAATAAATAAGATTGGAATAATAACAAACTGAATCCTTATTAAATTCAAAAACAGATAGGTGATAGCTAAAAAAAAGAGCGATTTGTTTCTGTTGCTGAACAAAAATTCCATCGCAAAACCAATACACATTAAATATAAAGGATACGTCAACCCTTCAGAGCACAAATTATTTGCCGTATATAAAGGCGCAAAAAGAGGAAACAACAGGACACCCAATAAAACCAATAGGACTCCAATATGCAATTGAAGTGTTTGAACGATTTTTTTCAAAAACAGATGAATTCCAAAAAAAGCAAACAGTAATTGAAATCCAACCACCATGAACTCAAAATAATCTTTAAAGAGAAACTCAAACGTTTTCAAAAAAATCACATATCCAGAAGGAATATGCACATCTGCTCTTAAATAAGCATAAGTATCGTAAGTATATATACCATCAATGCGTATCAAAAACACAAAGGTAATGGCATAGATAAAAAGCAATAAATAATTTTGCTTACGCGTAATTTTCGTATTCAATGAGTGCTTGGTTTTGTGATGTAAACTTAAAATATTTTTTTTAAGTTAAATTTTTTTTTTGACTAAAGCTATTATTGAGATTAATGAATATTACGGTTTTTCCGTAAATATTTTAGCAAAATAATTGAATTTTTAACTTTTGAGAGGGAATGGTATCATTTATAACTAGCTATTTTTAAAGAATACTAATCTTAAATCATTTATATTATGAAAAAATTATTTTTTTTAAACTTGCTACTTGTAACTTTTGTTGCTAATTCCCAAAACAATATTTTTCCTGAGCCTGGTCCAGGTAATGTTGGTATTGGAACCACTACTCCAACTGAAAAATTGGAAGTTGTTGGTACTGTTCTCGCTAAAAGAGGACTATTCACAAATTCTCAACCTAATGGCTCTACCTTCATAGATTATGCTGATAGAAATGAAAAATGTTTAGCAATAGGAGTAGGAACGAGATTTGATAATACTCAAAGTTTGTTTACCGTTTTTGATTTTCCTCAATCAAACTTAAACCCAGTAGCACAATCTACAATTGGTCTTGAAGATAGAAGTTATACAACAAGATGGGGATTTAATGCAGATACAGGAGGTAAAAGCACATTAACTTATTATAATAAAAGTCAAAGTGGATTTTTTATATTAAATGAAGATGGAAACGATAATGTCGTTTTGCAAATGCCAAAAGCAAACACTAGGGTTATAATTGCTGGTGATAATAATTATTTGCCTGAACATAAATTTGTGGTGAAAAATGGTAGTGCAATGATTGAAGGTAATATTTTAACTAATAGTAATATAGGTATTGGTACAAGTTCATTCATTGATGGTACAGATACATATAAACTTTCTGTTAATGGAAAAATTAGGGCTAATGCGGTAAAAGTCTATACAGATTGGGCTGATTTTGTATTTGAAGATACTTACAAACTCCCAACACTTGAAGAAGTTGAAAATTATATTAATAAAAATGGACATTTAAAAAATATTCCAAGTGCAAAAGAAGTAGAAGAGAATGGTATAGAACTAGGTGAGATGAACAAATTATTACTTCAAAAAATCGAAGAACTTACTTTGTATACTATTCAGCTAAAAAAGGAAATCGATGAATTAAAAGCAAAATAAATGGATATGAAAAAATTAATAATATTTTTGTTTTTTATATCCTTTATAGGTGGATATTCACAAGATAAACCATCCTTTTTTATCGAGGTTCCTGATGTAAATTATATCCCTGTTGTTACTCATGATAATAAAGGGAATAAGATTGGAACGTCTAAAACTGGAAACAAATCATTGGATGCATTGATAAATTCCTATGAAATTTACAGTAATGAGAGGGTTTTCAAAGGTTCAAATAAAGTTTTATTACAAAATATTTACTTAATTGGATGTAATGATATACAGTTGATGAACGATTTATATGCTCAATTTCAACAGTTCTATCCTAGGATAGAATCTGCGAATGGAGAACCATTAAGTATTCCTAATGATTTTGGTACTACTGGGGGTTTTATCGAAATTCAAGAAGAATTAAACTATATAAGAGCTCCTGAAGCTTGGGATATCACAACAGGTTCTGGAAATATAATTATTGGAATTTCTGATGGGCATTTTAATCCTAATCATGAAGATTTAATAGATAAAATGGAAATCGTTGTAAATGAGTCTTATAATAATCCAGCAGGAAGCCCTCATGGAAATAATGTAGCTTCTGTGGCCGCAGCAGAGACTAATAATGCTGTCGGGATGGCTGCAATAGGATATAATTCTTTTATTTATGCAGGATATGGGCATAGCACATCAGTTGATTACGATTTATCTTTACTTGATGGGGTAAAAGTACTTAATGCTAGTTGGGGTTTTATAGGTAATACTACTCAACCAATTACTAATGCAGTATATGAAGATATTAACAATAGAAAAATTGTAATGGTTGCCGCCGCTGGTAATGGAGCAAATAATAATTCTACTGGTTTTTATATCCCAGCCTCATTTAAGAATGTGATTTCAGTTTCTTCAGTCTCTCATGAAACTGCTAATTGGACAGATACATGGAATAATACCTATCAAACAGTTGCTGATAGCCATGAGATTATATTTAATGGAGAAAGAAATGTGCATCAGCATAATGATTCTGTAGATATTGTAGCTCCAGGTTATGCAGTTCTTGTTGCTGATGTTAATTCTTATGTCAGATCAGGAGGTACATCCTATGCTACTCCAATGGTTAGTGGAACAATAGCATTGATGTTTGATGTCAATTATTGCATTGACCCTAAAGAAGTAGAAACTATTTTAAAGCTTACAGCGGTAAGGATAGATCATTTACCTCAAAACATACAATATTATGGAAAGTTAGGTGCAGGAAAATTAGATGCTTATGAAGCCGTAAAAATGGCTAAAGATATGGCTGATGCTTATGGTACTGTTGAAGTGAAAAATAGAATATTATATCGTCCATGGTTTTATAAGTTAGAAACAGCTCCTTATGAAATAAAAATGACCAACAATGATGTCACTGGTGGGTCAAAATTAAAGTTCAAAGCTAGAAATAATATTGAAATTTTAAGTGGAGATTATTATCCAAGTACTGGAGGTTATATGGATTTGAGTATAGATAGTACTTTAGCTTTAAATTGTCCGCCACCACCAGTTAGGGCAGCATCAAGAAGCATAAATGATGACGATATAAATGTTAAGAACCCGAAAAGCAACTTTGAAGTTATGCCAACCTTAGTTACTCAAGATATTTCTATAACAAATAAGGCAGTAGGTTTAGATATAATGTCACAGATAAAGGTTTATGATTTTTATGGAACAGAAGTTTTTAAAGAAGACAAAATAAATTCTGATTCAATTATTTTAAATTTAGGAAATTTAGTTGATGGCATTTATATTTTAAAAGTATTCAATAAAAAGGGAGAAACTTTACATACTCAGAAAATAGTTAAAAATTAATTCAAATAGCTTCAAGAGGAACTAAATACATAGTTCCTCTTTTTCGCTTTATTATATTCTTTTATAAAAAGAATTAAATTGATAATTAAGATTGTTTATCTTTGTTAAAACTTAATTATGATTTTACTTTATTTTGATCCAAGTTTAGGAGCAATGATTGTCCAAGCGATTGTTGCAGGAGTTGCAGCAGTTGTTTTGTTTTCAAAGAATGCTATGTATAAAGTGAAATTGTTTTTTGGTTTAATAAAGCAAGATGATAACGACGATGTATTTGATGATATCAACATCAAAGATTCAGATTTAGAAAACAAAAATTCTAGTGATAGCTAACAAAGCGCATTCATCTTCGTTCAGAGACCCTTCTGGTTATGTGTTTATAGAAGAAGGTGTCCTAAAACGGATCATCTATCCAATTTATTTTAAGCAGTATAAAGCATTAGCTGACTCTGGTTTTTTCAATGTTTTATTTAAAAATGGATTACTTATTCCTCATCAAGAGTTAATTAATACTGATGAGCATATAGTAATTCAGCCAGAAAAAATTTCATTCATAACTTATCCTTATGAATGGAGCTTTAATCAGTATAAAGAAGCTGCTTTACTTACTTTAAGGCTTCAAAAGTATAGTTTAGAGCATGGGTTTTCGCTTAAAGATGCGTCCGCTTTTAATATCACATTTCACAAAGGGAAAGCGACTTTTATTGACACCTTATCTTTCGATTTTTATACAGAAAATTCACCATGGAGAGCTTACAAGCAATTTATAACACATTTTTTGGGGCCACTTGTTTTAGCGCATTTTTATGGAGCGCAAATGCTTAAATTAATCAGTAATTTTATTGATGGTATTCCTGTGAAAATGATAAGTGATTTGTTGCCTTTTAAAACAAAAATCAGTCTTTTTTTATATTCAAACATACATTTGTTATCAAAACTAGAAGAAAAACATAATGAAGATTATAAGGGAGAAACTAAAGTAGCAACACTATCTAAAAAAGGGCAATTAAATATTATTGAAAGCTTATACGACTACATTAAGAAATTAGAATTAAGGGAAAATTCTGAATGGGGAGATTATTACCATAAAACTAATTATTCTGATGAAGCTTTTAAGAAAAAATCTGAAATAATTAATAATTGGATAATTAATTTAAAACCAAAAACATTAATAGATATTGGTGGTAATGATGGCACTTTTGTTAGGAGAATCAAGATTGAAATTGACGAAACTTTAGTATGTGATATTGATAACAATGCTGTAGATTTTAATTATAAAACATTAAAGAATAATAAGGAGCAATTTATGTTGCCATTTGTTCTTGATATTCTAAATCCTTCTGCTGCTTTAGGATTGAATAATGAAGAGCGTTTTTCTTTTTTAAACAGAATAAAAGCCTATGCTCCTGATGTTACTTTAGCATTAGCAGTAATACACCATATGTCATTGTCTGGCAATGTCCCATTTGATAAATCAGCTGCGTTTTTTGGTTCATTTTCTCAATATTTAATTATTGAGTTTCCAAAGCGCAATGATTCATGGGTACAACGTTTGCTAAATAACAAGGCGGACTTTAAAGACTTTTTTGATTTTTATAATATCGAGACTTTTGAAAGTGCTTATAGTCTTTATTTTGATTTTATTGAAAGTAAGCCAATTGAGGGTTCTGAAAGAATAATGTACTTATTGAAAAGAAAATGATAACAAAGTTAAAAAGGGTAGTAGATTCTTTTTTAAAAAGCGATAAGCAATTTCCAGTCATAACTGCTATAGCATCAGGTTTATATCCTATGCTCTATTGTTATAGTAAAAATTTTTCAATAGTAAACTCTCTAGACCATTTTCTGTTTTTTATTGTTGCCTTTTTATGTATACCTATTGTGGTTTTTAAACTAGTTCATTGGGTATCTAAATTTAATAGCCTCAAAAAATACGACAAATATATTCTTCCGTTTTTCAACATATTTACTTTTTTATTTCTTATTAAAACAATTGCCTATGCTGGTTTTGATAAGAAAAAGACACTTTTAGTAATCCTTATTTCAATTATATTCGCTGTTTTCTTTAATAAGTATTTAAAGAAAATTGTTGTTTTTCAATATTTATTGGCTTTTGTAAGTGCTATAAGTTTAACTTTTATAATATCAAAAAATTTAAGAATTTCAAATGAATGGCAAGTTCAACCTGATGATATTGTAAAAGTTGAGTTTAAGATAAAACCTAATATTTATTTTATTCAACCAGATGGATATGTAAATTTTTCAGAAATAAAAAAAGGGTTTTACGATTTTGATAATAGCGAATTTGAATCCTTTTTACATAGAAATGATTTTGTAACTTATCCCGATTTTAGAAGTAATTACACAACGACATTATCCTCTAACGCATCTACTTTTATGATGAAGCATCATTATTATAATAATTTAGTTTCTTCATTTGAAATGTACAATGCTAGGGACATGATTATCTCAAAAAACCCAGTGCTAGATGTTTTTAAAAACAATGGGTATAAAACTTATTTTTTATCAGAAACACCATACATGATGTTTAATAGACCGAAAATAGGTTATGATTTCACTAACATAGACTACACTAATATTCCTTTTATTAATCCTGGAATAAGCAATCCAGTTGATATTAATATGAGCTTAAAGGCGAGTATTTCAGAAGAAATTGATAGTCCTAAATTCTTCTTTTTACAAATTTTAAAACCTTGGCATATTAGTAGTCGTAAAAGTATCAATAGTGATAAAGCATTAGAGCGAAAATTATGGCTTGAAAATTTAGTTGAAGCAAATAATGCTTTATCTAAAATGATAAATTTAATTAAGGAGAGGGATAAAAATGCTTTAATCATTATTATGGCTGACCATGGAGGTTACGTAGGTATGGATTTTGGAGATCAAAGTGAAAAGAAGTCTCAAGACAGAGATTTTATTTATTCAATTTTTAGTAGCCAATTGTCTATACATTGGCCCAAAAATGATGTGCCAAATTATGGCCATAAATTTAAATCTTCAGTGAATCTTTTCAGAATTTTATTTTCCTATTTGTCTGAGAATGAAAAGTATTTATCTAACCTGCAACCAGATGAAAGCTATATAGTAATAAAAGAGGGAACTCCGAAAGGTGTTTATAAATACATAGATAAAGATGGAGCTATTGTTTTTAAAAAACATACTACAGATTAATCCTGTTTTTCTCAAACCAAAATATTAAAAAACAAACTGAATAAGTTAATCAGAATAACAACTACCAAAACTCAAAAAAATCTTTAAATACAAACTCAAAATCTTCAATACATTGATGAACTCATGGTGGACTTCCAATCGTATAGCAGCTTTACTACTTGTTTTTGTAGTCGTTTTATTGCAGTTGCTTATCGCTTTTCAAGGGTTTGATATTTGTGACGAAGGTTTGTCACTCACTTTTTTTCAACAATTTTATAATGCTCCAGAGAGTGTAGAATATAATTTTGTGTATTGGTTTTCTGGGCTTATTGGTGGTTTGTGGTATGAGATGTATGAAAACGGAGGCATTCTTTGGTTTCGGTTTTTTACAATCATTATCAATATGGCCACTTTTTTTGTGGCTTATAAATTATTGGTCAAGTACGTCAACAAATGGCATGCGCTCATAGGTTTGACAATGGTTCTGTTTATTAATGATTATGGATATTTGGCTTTTTATCACAATCATTTAACAGCACTTTTGAGTATATGTGCCATTTATGCGCTTCACCAAGGCTTGGTCAATAATAAGTTGAAATTAATAACACTGTCGGGATGTATTGTAGCAATCAATGTGTTTACAAGATTGCCCAATGCCACCTTCTTCATTGTTGTGCTTGCGATTCCTTTTTATATTTATTTTTTGCAAAAATTTTCAATCCTAAAGGCCGTTAAGCCAATATTGTATTTTGGGTTGGGTAGTTTGCTTGGTTTTGCTATGGTTTTTGGATTGTTATTGATTTTTAACCAGTTTGAAATTATGAAATTGGCCATCGCTGGAGGTTTCGATCTTGGAAATGCAGCAGATAGCAGCCATAATTTTGGCTCCTTGTTGAGAATGTACATTTATAATTATACAGCAGTTTTCAAATCAATGGCAACATTCATTTTGACTGGACTCCTGTTGTTTGGTTTAACATTTATAGCCAGAAAGCATAAATCGCTTTATGTCATTTGGTATGCCATGGCCATTGCCCTTTTTGCTTATAATTTTAAAGTTGATACCATTTTTCCAATTTATGGCTTAATGCTCATCAGCACTTATTTTTTATTAGTAACAAAACAACCAGAAACCATTAAATTATTGGTTTTCCTTACTTTTTGTATGGCTTTTTTCTTGCCTTTTGGGAGTGATGGCGGCATTTATAATATTGGATATATGAGTGTTTGGTTGGTAATACCTCTGTTCATCCATTCGGTTTTAAAAGGTCAAAATAAATGGCTGACAAATCGAAATTATGGTTTGGGTCACATTATGTTAGCTATGGTTTTGGGCTTTTTTTTCATTCAGTTTTATAAAATTTTCAATGAGGCCTATTTTGATGGAGGAAGCAGATTGGAGAAGACCTATGTGATTAAAAGTGATATGGCAAAGCACATTTACACAACCAAAGAAAGAGCAGACATCGTAAATGACCTATTGGTTAATTTAGACGATTTTGTAGATGATGATGATTATTTGTTGGCGTATGATAAAATTCCGATGATACATTTTTTGACAAAAACAAGACCTTATGTTCACAACCCTTGGCCTTGGATTTATGATAGTAGTTCGTTTGAGCGTCATTTAAAACGTGGCGAGAATGAAATTGATGTGTTGCCCATTATCGTACAGCAAAAATTTGAAACCATTGTTGATTTTGAAGAACCTGTGAACGATTACATGGCAGAGGGTAAAGTAAATGATAGTCGATATAATGCAGGTAGAACCAAAGCAATGAATGATTTCATCAAACGGAATGACTACACCATTGTATGGAGCAATTCACATTTCAACATCTATAAATCGATAAAAAAATAACGTACATCTATTTTAAAATTGATTTTCAACACTTCAACTTTATAGTCGCATATATTTTTCTATCTTTAAAAACTCAATTTCAGACAACCAAACGCTGTCCAATTTTGGACTTAATATATGCAAAACGAAAAAGATATTTCTGTAGTTATCCCAATATATAACGAGCAGGAAACCATACCAGAACTCTACCAGCGATTAACAGCATCATTGTCTAGTATGACCAATGCTTATGAACTCATTTTTGTCAATGATGGCAGTAAAGACAGGTCGCTGGAAGTACTTATGGATATAGCCGAAAATGATGACAAGGTGTTTTATATCAATTTTAGTCGAAATTTTGGACACCAAATTGCATTATCGGCTGGTTTGGAATTCAGCAAAGCAAAATGCACAGTGCTTATGGATGGTGATTTACAAGATCCACCAGAACTGATTCCAAAACTTTACGACAAGTACCAAGAAGGTTACGAAGTGGTCTATGCCAAGCGACAAAGTAGAGATGGAGAGACATGGCTCAAAAAAACAACTGCCAAAATATTTTATAGGTCTTTCAAAAAAATGACACCTTTCGATATTCCGTTAGACACAGGCGATTTTAGATTGATTGACCAAAAAGTTGTGTTGGCACTCAACAAAATGACCGAGCGAAGTAAGTTTTTAAGAGGTCAAATTGCTTGGTTGGGTTTTAGACAAACCTTCGTTTTGTTTGATAGGGAAAGCCGAAAACATGGCGTAACGGGTTATTCTTATGGCAAACTATTAAAGTTGGCTTTGGATGGTGTCACCAGTTTTTCCGATAAACCCTTATTGATTGTCAGTAGAATGGGGTTTTTAATCTCATTTTTCTCGTTTTTAGTGATTTTATACGCTATTTTTTCACATTTTGTACTCAAACATACCATAACAGGCTGGACGTCGTTAATTATTAGTTCGATGTTTATTGGAGGTATTCAGTTATTGTCTATTGGTGTGATTGGAGAATACATCAGCCGAATCAATAATAATACGAGAGAACGCCCTCTTTTTATCATTCAGGACACAAATATTAAAAGCGAAATAAAAGTCGAATAATTCATCACATATTAAAGATTTTGAGGATAACAATTTTGAGATTATCACTTCAAAATTTGTATTTTCACAGTCATAATCAGCAACTTAAACAGCGCTTATTTTTACAGTAAAAACATATCAACCACAACACAAAAAAGCTTGGGATACTTTTGTTGCCAAATCGAAAAATGCAACGTTCTTGTTCCATCGCGATTTTATGGACTATCATCACGACCGATTTGAAGACTTTTCGTTGATGGTTTATAAAGACGAATCCCTTTTTGCCCTGCTTCCGGCCAATCGAAAATTGACGACTTTGTATTCACATCAAGGATTGAGTTATGGAGGTTTGCTATTGAAGGATGATGCTGATTTTAATTCTGTTTTAGAAGGTTTTAAAAGTGTCCTTCAATTTTTGAAAACACTGTCCATTGAAGAGTTACAGTTAAAATTAGTGCCAAAACATTATCATCAGTTGCCTAGTGATGAAATGGATTACTTGCTTTTCATTCTGAAGGCAGAACTTGTACGAAGAGATATTACATCGACGATTGATTGTTCGAACAGGCAAAAAATAACATCTTCCAACAGAAAAAGAGGGTTGAAAAAAGCCATCAAAAACGAGTTGAAGGTAAAAGAAGTGAATGGTTTTGCTGAATTTTGGAACCATATTTTAATTCCAAACCTAAAAGCGAAGCATAATACTAAACCAGTACATACGTTGGAAGAAATAGAGCTGTTAAAGGCTAAATTTCCGAAACAGATTAGACAATTCAATGTGTACAAAAATAATGATGTCGTTGCAGGTGTCACTATTTTTGAAACCAAAACCGTCGCTCATGCACAATACATTTCTGCCAATGAGCAAAAGCAAGAATTGGGAAGTCTCGATATACTGTTTGATCAATTGATTAACACAACCTATAAAAACAAGCGGTATTTCGATTTTGGCATTTCTAACGAAAATCAAGGGAAACAGATAAACAAAGGTTTGTTGTCTTGGAAAGAATCTTTTGGTGCACAAGCAATGGTACACGACCATTATACGATAAAAACTAAAGATGTTGAACGTTTAGATGCTGTTTTGATATGATACCATTTTTAGATTTACAGAGCATCAATGCACGTTTTGAAAACGAATTTTCAAAGCAATTTCAACATTTTTTAGAATCTGGTCAGTACATTTTAGGCCCAGAAGTGGAGGCATTTGAAAATAACTTTGCCAACTATTGTGGAACGACATATTGTATAGGTACAGCTAACGGTTTGGATGCGCTTACCATGATTTTCAAATCGTATATACTGATTGGAAAACTGAAACTTGGCGATGAGGTAATCGTGCCATCCAATACATTTGTGGCGAGCATTTTATCAGTTATTCATGCAGGTTTAACTCCAGTTTTGGTAGAGCCAGATGAAGAGACCTTTAATATATCTGTTTCAGAAGTAAAAAAGCAGGTCACTAAAAAAACAAAAGCCATTCTTGCTGTGCACTTATATGGTCAATTGGCAGACATGGAATCGCTTCAAGAGTTGGCTGAAGCAAACCAATTATTGCTAATTGAAGACGCAGCACAAGCTCATGGAGCTGTTACAAATTATAAATTAAAGGCAGGAAACCTATCTGCTGCTGCTGCCTTTAGCTTCTATCCAAGTAAAAATTTGGGTTGTTTGGGTGATGGTGGTGCTGTAACCACCAACGACTTAACACTGGCAGACTGTATCAAGAAAATGCGAAATTATGGAAGCACTACTAAATATGTCAACGAGATTATTGGTTTTAATAGTCGGTTAGATGCGTTCCAAGCCGCATTTTTGAATATTAAATTAAAAGTGTTGGATGCTGATAACAATAGAAGACAGGAAATTGCAAAACAGTACTGTACTCAAATAACAAATAAGAAAATCAGACTGCCTTTTTATGATTGTTCTAAAAATCATGTCTTTCATGTCTTTGTGGTTAGGGTAGATAATCGTCAGGATTTTATTGCTTATTTGAACAAGCATCATATTGGATATTTGATCCATTATCCGATTCCTCCACATCAACAAAAAGCACTATCTGTCTTTGGTCATCTTTCATTTCCAATTACTGAAAGAATACATGAAACAGTAGTTAGTATACCAATGAGTCCGATAATGACTAACGAAGATGTACAAGAAATGATTCAAATTTTAAATACCTACTAATTGAAAAAATTCATTAATTATATAAATACCAATGTGCTTTTTAAAGTGGCACATCTCAATTCGGCAACAATAATCACAAAAATTGTCGCTGGGATTTTAACCTCAAAAGCAATTGCTGTTTTTATTGGAGTTGAGGGGATGGCACTTATTGGAAATTTAAGAAATTTTTTAAGTGCCATTCAGTCATTTGCTATTTTAGGATTTTATAATGGGTTGGTCAAGTCTATTTCAGAGTTCAAAAACGATGCTCTGGAGTTAAGCAAAACATTGTCAACAGCTTACTATTTGGGATTTTTCTCTACCATTATGGTATCATTTGTATGTTATTATAATGCAGAAAGCATCAATGTGTTTTTGTTTTCTTCACTTTATAATTATGCGTATGTCATTAAAGTATTGGCTTTGGCACTCCCTTTTTATTCGCTGAATATGTTCTGTTTTTCGATTATGAATGGATTTTCTAAATACAGAATGTTGCTGGTTATCAATATAATAGGGCAAATTTTAGGGCTTTCAATAACTATATTTTTAATATACCAAAGTAATATTGATGGTGCATTGGTTTCAGCAGTTATCACGCCATCTTTATTGTTGCTTATGACATTGGTAGGTATTGTTAATCAAAGAAGTTTGGTCTCATCTGTTAAAATATCAAACGTTAGTTTTGATATTTTAAAGAAGTTTTTCCCTTTTGCAATTATGGCATTGGTAACTGCAATTGCTCTGCCATTGGTTTCAATTATTATCAGAAATTATATCATAGACGAGATAGGAATTAAGAATGCTGGTTATTGGGAAGCCATGAACCGAATTTCTGATTATTATTTGATGTTCATCATGTCGATTATTACTTTATATATTTTGCCTCGATTTAATGAGATTGACAATAAAAAAGAGTTTAGAAAAGAAGTGTTCAATTTTTATAAAACAGTCATTCCATTTTTTGGTGCTGGATTAATTCTTATTTATTTATTGAGGCCTTATATAATATTGCTCATATATTCAGAAGCCTTTAAGCCTGTTGAGGATTTGTTTTTGTGGCAGCTTTTGGGTGACTTTATTAAGGTTTTGTCAGTTGTCATTGCATACCAGTTTATTGCAAAAAAAATGTTTTGGCACTTTATCATTATAGAAATATTTTTAGTGGTAATCATGTTTTATTCAAGTGTTTATTTGATAGATATTTTTGGACTTAGAGGTGCAGTGATGGCACATTTTGTAAGTTATCTTATGCACTATGGTATTATTTTATTGATATTTGGTAGTTCACTTTTTGGTGTAATACCTGAAGAAAACTAATACTTCATTAACCGAGACCAGTTTGAAACGATTAATTAATTTTTTTAATAGTAATATCCTGCTTCGGATAGCTTCCTTAAACTCGGCATCTGTTCTGGTAAGGATTGCAACAGGTTTAGTGACCTCTAAAGTCATTGCGCTGTTTGTTGGACCAACCGGTTTGGCTCTTGTGGGCAATATGCGCGACTTTTTCAGCACTGTGCAATCGTTCTCAACATTGGGTTTTTATAATGGTGTAGTAAAGTATGTGGCTGAATTTAAAAACGATGTTAAACGATTGACTCAAACCATTTCGTCTGTTTTCTATTTGATGTTTATTGCAACCATTTTGGTAGCTCTTTTTTGTTTTTTTGGAGCTGATTACATCAATAAGTTATTGTTTCAAGAAGGGAACGATTATGCTTATATCATTAGAATTGTTGCTGTAATACTTCCTTTTTACACATTAAATGTACTGATGCTGGCACTGTTGAATGGGCTTTCAAGATTTAGGACCATTTTAATGGTTCAAATTATAGGGCAATTATTTGGGGCTTGTTTGGCAGTTTTCCTAATCTGGAGACTTCATGTTGATGGCGCTTTGCTGTCAATTATACTGATAGAGGTTTTATTGTTTGTAATTACCATTTTGAGTATTTCTGACAAGCGCTATTTTTTATCGCTGATCAAAAGAAAGAACATCAGTTTTAAAAAAATAAAAAAATTGAGTTCATTTTCTATTATGGCATTGTTTACTGCGACTGTCATGCCACTTGTTGCACTTATGATACGTAATTATATTATTGAAAACGAAGGTACAGATGATGCTGGGTTTTGGGAAGCTATGAATCGATTGTCGAATTATTATTTAATGTTTGTGAGTTCGTTGTTGACACTTTACGTATTGCCACGCTTTTCTGAAATCACTACTGATAGGGAATTTCGAAAAGAAGTGTTTGGTTTCTATAAAACCATCATCCCTATTTTTGGGCTTGGATTGATAGTCATATATTTTTTGAGACATTTAATAATTACCATCGTGTTTTCTAAAGCATTTGAACCAGTCGAAACCCTGTTTTTTTGGCAATTGCTAGGTGATTTTGTGAAGGTGCTGTCGGTAGTAATAGCAGTACAGTTTTTAGCTAAAAAAATGTTTTGGCATTATATAATAACAGAAGCATTATCAGTCACTGTACTTTATTTTTCAAGCATTTATTTGATAGATTTGTATGGAGTTAAAGGAGCAACCATGGCACATTTTGTCAATTATATATTCTATTTTGGCATTGTATTGCTCATTTTTAGAACCTCACTTTTTGGTAAATTGCCTAAAACCGAATCTGATACTTTATAAATATGTCATTAAAAACCTGCCATTTATATATAGATAATGAAGCTTACGACTTTGAAGTCGATGGTGATTTTTTTTGGGGAGAAAGCAGATTGCTTTTCAAAGAAAAGGACAATGTGATTTCTAAAATGCCATGGAAAGATAAAGGTTTTGATGTGGTCAATGCCTTTACTGATGAAGAATTCACACTTTTAAAAACATCGATTACCAATATCATCGTCAATAGCATAAAAAATATTGGAGTTGATATTGATGAGAAAGAGTTTGGTTTAGAACGGTATCACAAGTTCATAAATACCAATGAACTGCACAATAAAGTTATCGATATTACTCGCAATCTGGAAAATCATGATTTTGATGTCGATATTGATGCCCTTGCCAATCGATTTAGCAACATTTTGGGATATGAGTTGACATCTTGGGTTGAAGAACTACAAAAATCACATATCCAAATTAGAATCAGTAGGCCAAATTCATTGGACATCAATCCGCCACATAGAGATGGTTATTTGAGCTACTGGGAAGATATCATCAATGTTTGGATACCAATTGAAGGCTGTAACGAGCAATCGTCATTACCTGTTTGTCCTGGAAGTCATCTGATACCAGAAAATGATATTTTAAGAACCGAAAGCAAAGGAGCCAAGATAAATGGAAATGTCTATTATGTGCCTTGTATTCTTGAAACCAATAAAGGAGCCATTCAGATGAAAAGACCAAATCCAAAGCAAGGAGAAGCACTTATTTTTACGCCTTATTTGATACATGGTGCAGCCGTTAACAAAAACGAGGACACTACAAGGATTTCTTTAGAACTTCGTTTTCCGAGAGTGAAACACTAAATTCTAGAGGTCCATTTTTCGAGATAAATTTTAGCGCAATCTACATAGTGATGTTCTTTTTCTATGAAGGATCTTGCGTTTTTTGAAATCTCAAGAATCTTTTCTGGATGCATAATGAGCCATTCTAGTTTGTAGGCAATGCTTTCAGCATCTGGCAAGGCATTGATGGCAACCGTATCTTCCTTTAAATTATAATAATCCAACCACTCTTGTTCAGCTCCTGTAAAAACAACTTTGCCTTTTGCCATAGCTTCCAATGCATTGAATCCTTGGTCATAGGCAAATACCTGATCCAATAATATGTGTGCTTTGTCAAATGATTTGATATACTCTTCATATGGCAAACTCCTTACGGTAATGATCTCAACCTTTTCAGGATATTTTAACTTGATTATTTCTAGTGCTGCCTCAAAAATATCATTTCCTTTTTTAAAGTAGTTTTGCTCATTAATGCCATGAAAGATGACGATTTTGCCATCTATTTGCATGTTGCTATATGGTAAAGCATCAATATTAATTGGGTTTGGCGCAAGACCTAAATATTTTTCATGTCCCTTTAAGGGAATATCATAATCAAAATCAGAAGCAATGACACCTTTAATGTTTTTGTAAACAAATTTATGTAAATCAACAAAGGATGGCTCTAAATACATGAGTGCATGCCAAAACTGACGCTTTGTGCCTTTGCCTTCATAATAGGGCGTTAAGATGTCATATCTGAACTTGCGGTCTGCAGCATATTTTACACTCATATAGTCGGTTCCGCACGATAATAGAAAGACATTCTTGTTATGATCAAAAATGAATTGTAATAATTGTTTTTCAACCTTTGGAAAGCAATTAAAGGCATTTTCATTGATCAATTGTACGACATCATAATTTTTAAACAGGTGCTTATGTTTATTGAACTGTCTTTGGACACTCAATGAAGTGATGTCTAATGACGTTAGTTTATATATAAGCCTTCTTAAGTAATTTATAAGACCAGTTCTATACTTTATTTTAAAGTTGATATCCACTTTACGGTTTTTAAAACCGTCGCCATTGCCAATTACAACAACTTGGTGACCCAATTGCTGCAACCCTTGTTTTAAAGTGTAGTGTGAGGAGTTATATTCGCCAATTAATAGAATCTTCATTTATTTATATACATTTGTTTTCAATAGGTACGTTATCAAATGTACTTTTCAAAGATAGTTTTTAATGTTCAAAACCAATAAAAAAAAGATTTGCATCGTTGCCACTTGTTTGTCGCAAGGAGGAGCAGAGCGTTCATCAGCATTGTTGTCTAAAATGCTCGATGGTCTTGGACATGAAATTCATATTGTGACAGTATTATCTGGAGTTGAGTATGAGTATGCAGGTACACTTTTTAATTTGGGCGCACTAAAAGATAAAAAGGACACGGTTTTGAGTAGGTTAGACCGATTAAGATTGTTTAAAGCCTTTCTGAAAAAGCAAGGATTCGATCTAATTATTGATAACAGAGCACGAGTCCAGGCCTATCGAGAGTTTATTATCACCAAGTTTATTTATAAAATGCCAACCATATATGTGGTACATTCTTATAATTCTGATGTCACTTTTACACCTTATAACTGGTTGAACAGCTATTTATACAAAAACGAGTGGATGACTTTTGTTTCTGATGCAGCTCACCAAAAGTTTAAAAAAGCATTTGGTTTGAATCGGACAAGAACCATTCATAATGGTTTTGATTTAAAAACAATTAATCATCAAGCCAATGAAGCAATTCCTTACGAGAATTATATTCTTTTTTATGGTCGTATAGATGATGAGGTAAAAAACCTTAAGTTACTATTGGACGCTTTTAAACAGTCAAGATTATCAGAAAGTCATGTAAAGCTTCTATTGCTTGGCAATGGTCCAGATGAAAACATGGTTGAAGCTTATGCAAAGCAATTAAAAATAGAGGCGCAAGTTGTTTTTAAAGGATTTGTTTCAAACCCTTATCCTTATGTAAAACAAGCCAAGTTTACTGTGTTGACAAGCAGGTTTGAAGGATTTCCAATGGTCATACCAGAATCTTTGGCTTTGGGAACTCCAGTGGTTTCGGTAAATTATAATGTTGGACTTAATGAAGTCATAACGAATCGACATAATGGGCTTGTAGTTGAAAATTATAACGTGCCAGCACTAGCTGAAGCCATGAATAGTTTTATATTTGACGCAACATTATATGCCAATTGTAAGGCCAATGCCAAGCAAAGCGTTGAACGGTTTTCTATTGAGCATGTTACAAAAGACTGGCAAAACTTATTAAAAAGTATCGATGAAAACTAAAATAACAGATGTCGTTTCTATAAAAATCCCTCAAGTACATGACCATAGAGGTAAATTGGCAGTTGTAGAAAAAGATTCTATCCCATTTGCCGTAAGACGCGTTTATTATCTTTACGATATACCAAGTGATGCCTATAGAGGTGGACATGCACATTTGCAGCAACAATCGGTTATCATAGCGTTGAGTGGTAGCTTTGAAGTGCTTGTTGATGATGGAAAGGAACAAAAACGTGTGATGCTCAATAAACCCGATTCGGGTCTTTATATCCCAACAGGAATTTGGCGTGAAATAGAAAATTTTTCATCAGGTGCTGTGTGTTTGGTGCTTGCCTCAACCGATTTTGATGAAACTGAATATATCAGAGATTACAATAAATTCAAATCATTTAAAACTACTTAAATGAATTCCTGATTTGTGTAGCCAATTTTTTAGAAACAATATTGATTTTAGTAAAGGCGCATTCAAATGAAGCAGAAATCGCTGTTTGTAAGTCAAATTTGACAGTTGGATGTTATCAATTAATTGTTTTGCTTCTTTAGGATTTCCAACAACTCTATGCTGAATGGCCAAAGCAAACCGATTGAGATCTAAATACTGTTTTAAACTTTCGTTTGTCAGCTCTTCTTTGTAATCATCAAAACCAATGTGTTGTCTTTGGTTGATATTGAACTGTGAAACCCTATTCTTGGCATCTGTGGTAATGATGACGCTATTGATTTTGGTAAAAGCAACTTTATAATGAATCCCTATTCTAATCCATAAGTCAATATCTTCTCCCGAATTGTAATTGACATTAAATGCTCCTATAGCATTAAAAACAGTTTTTGGAATCATCACTGACGATGATGAAGCAATGCAGTTGATACGACAAGACTCAAAAAAATCTGGAACAATTCCCATCCAATCATGTGTTTTTGGGATATTGTAGTATTCAGATGGGATGAATTTGCCTCCCGTTTGGGTGGTATAAGCAGTGGCATATAATCCGCAATCGGGAAATTTGTTATAAAGCTTTTTTAGGTTTTCCAAATGGTTTGGAAGCCAATTGTCATCGGCATCCAAAAACACAACAAGGTTTGATGACGCTTTTTCAATACCATGGTTTCTTGCAAATGACACACCTTGATTTTTGATAGTATGCAATACTATTCTTGAATCTATGATGGCTTCAACAATTTTCAAACTATTATCTGTAGAGCCGTCATTGATAACTATAATCTCAAAATCATCAAAGGTTTGAGAAAGCACACTTGCTAAAGTCGTATTGATATGCTTCTCTTTATTGAATAAAGGAATGATAACTGAAAAAAAAGGCATTATTTCGATTAAAGATTTGAATGAAAAATAGTGCTTTTTTATTGATAAACACAAAAGATTGGTTAAAGAATTTTTAGATTTGCGAATATGAATAATAACGAAATTCAAATCGTTGCATTTAATAATCCTTATCCTCCAGATTTTGGAGGTGCCATTGATGTTTACTATAAAATCAAGGCTCTAAAAGAAATCGGTGTTAAAATCCATTTGCATATATATTATGATGACAGAAACGACGTCTCTGGACTGACCCATTTGTGCGAGTCTATTTATCTGTATAAGAAAGACGCCAAAATAACCAAACATTTTTCACTGCTTCCTTATGCAGTTAGTTCAAGGATTTCTAATGAATTGGTTGACAATTTAAATAAAAGTGAGGCGCCAATTCTGTTTGAGTCTGTTCGTACAACTGGTGTTTTACTACACAATCAATTTAATCAAAAAACAGCTGTAAGATGCCATAATATTGAATCTGATTATAGTTTTGGTCTGTTTAAAAGTGAGCGAAATTGGATTAAGAAAGTGGCTTTTTTAATTGAAGGCTGTAAATTTCAATATTATGAATCTGTGTTAGAAAAGGTTGATTTTTTATTTACACTTTCCTTCCACGAACAATCATACTATAAGAAAAAGTTTGTGAGCAAAAGTGTTTTTTTGCCTGTTTTTCATAACAGTGAAAAAATTGAGTCCATAAACGGA
Organism: Flavobacteriaceae bacterium UBA5534; assembly: GCA_002426015.1. GTDB lineage: Bacteria > Bacteroidota > Bacteroidia > Flavobacteriales > Flavobacteriaceae > Aquaticitalea. The sequence continues at coordinate 29,368 of DINS01000014.1, read as the reverse complement.
TTTGGGACATACGCTCTGTATCATGGCGATTTGTCTGTGGCCGACAACTTAAGATCGGCTTTTTTTATGATTTCTGTTTTTAAAGATTTAAATGAACCGTTGATTATTGCAAGTTCTACGATAATACCAGCGCTTGTAAATAAGATAGGTGCCTATAAAAACATATCGTTTCAACATATTGCAAACAAAGAGCAGTTGGATGATTTAATACAGAACGCTCACATCAATGTATTGTATTCGTTCCAAAATTCAGGCACAAAATTAAAGGTGTTTACTGCATTATATAAAGGAAGGCATTGCATTTTGAACAAAAACATGATAGACGATCCTGATATTTTAAGGCATTGTGACGTCGTTGACAATAAAAACGAGTATCAAATGGCAATAAAACGACTGTTCACAAAAGAATTCATCCTAAATGAAGAACGGAATGCTGCCTTAAAAAAATATGATTCTCAAGGTAACGCCAGCCAATTAATGAAAATTTTGGGTTAAGCCTTTCGCTGTACGACCTCAAACACTTTGTTTTCGTCGCATTTTAATGTTTTGCTTGGATAGCGCAATAACAAAGCGTAGTCGTGTGTTGCCATTAAAATGGTATTCCCGTTTTTATTGATTTCCTGTAGTACCTCCATGACTTCGATGCTTGTTTGTGGATCCAAATTTCCGGTTGGCTCATCTGCAAGTATCAATTCTGGGTCATTCAGCAAAGCTCTTGCAATGGCAATACGTTGTTGCTCGCCACCTGATAATTCGTGTGGGAATTTAAACCCTTTGGTTTTCATGGCCACTTTGTCGAGTACTTTGTCAATACGTTCGGCAATTTCATTTTTGTCTTTCCAGCCTGTTGCTTTGAGCACAAACTCTAGGTTGCTGTTGACAGTTCGGTCTGGTAATAACTTAAAATCCTGAAAAACAATACCAAGCTTACGTCTCAAAAAAGGAATGTCGTTTTCTTTTAATGTGCGCAAGTCAAAATCAACAATATGACCTTCGCCTTCGGTAAGTTCCAAATCGCCATAAAGTGTTTTCATAAAACTACTTTTTCCGCTTCCGGTTTTACCTATCAAATAGACAAAATCGCCTTTTTTCATTTCAAAATTGACATCACTCAACACCATACTGTCACCTTGAAATATGGAGACATTCTTTAATTCTAAAACAGTTTCGGTCATTTTTATTGCTTGTATTTTTTAGGAATTGTAAATGTATTATTAAAATATTCAATTATCAAATTACAAATTCCAATTGTTTATGGTGAAGTTGTTATTTGTTAGTTTTAGAGTTGAAGTGAAAAAGAAAAAGTATGAATGTTAAACCTTAAGTACTGTTAAAAGCAAACTACCTACTGAATACTGCGACTGCACACTGAAGACTTATTTTTAATAACTTCGTTTATAATTAAAAAATAATTCCGTCGTTATAGATTTAAGATTCAATTATCTTTGAAACTTCAAACAAAAAACGGATTTAATGGCTAATAAGAAAATCATCATTTTAGCAAGTATCGTACTTCTAAATTTTTTCAGTTTTGCACAACAATCGGCAACATACACTAATGATTTGGTCGATTATCAAAAAGCACTCACACTTTATAACAACAATCAATACCAAGCAGCACAATCGTTGTTCGACAAAATAAAAGATAAGACCGAAGATGAGCAACTGGAGTCAGATTGTGCCTATTATTATGCAAATTGTGCAGTGCGACTCAATCAACAAAATGCAGATGCATTGATAGAGGACTTTGTAGAGACCTATCCAACATCAACAAAAAAAAATACCGCCTTTATTGATGTGGCAGATTATTATTTTGATAATGGTAAGTATGCTTACGCTCGCAAATGGTACGAAAAGGTTGATGAAGGTAGTATTTCACGAGCCGAACGCGACAAATTTTCATTCAATTATGGGTATAGCTTATATAGTACCAAAGATGAAGTTGGTGCGCAAAAGTATTTGAATAGAGTGGTCAATTCTAAAGAATATGGCTCTGAAGCTAAATATTACATCGGTTTTATGGCCTATGAAGGCGACGATTACAACAAAGCCAACGAGTATTTTGAGCAAGTAAGCGATGATGAAAAGTACAAGGAAAAGTTATCTTATTATCAGGCTGATTTGAACTTTAAGTTAGGCAATTTTGAAAAAGCCATTGCTTTAGCAAAAGAGCAAATGCCAAAAAGCAATCCGAGTGAAAAATCAGAACTGTCAAAAATTATTGGCGAAAGCTTATTCAATCTCAAAAAGTATGATGAAGCCATTCCTTACCTAAAAGATTATAAAGGCAAAGGTGGCAAGTGGAATAATACTGATTACTATCAATTGGGTTATGCCTACTACAAACAAAATGATTTTGAAAAAGCGGTTTCAGAGTTCAACAAGATCATTAGCGGCAATAACAGTGTTGCTCAAAACGCCTATTACCATCTAGGAGAAAGCTATATCAATCTCGATAAAAAGCAGGAAGCCCTTAATGCGTTTAGAAATGCATCACAAATGGATTTTGACCTTAAAATTCAGGAAGATGCTTGGTTAAACTATGCCAAGATCAGTTATGAAATAGGAAACCCTTACCAATCTGTTCCACAGGTATTGACAAGTTATTTAGATAAATACCCAAAAACAGCTTATAAAGATGAAATCGAGAGTTTGTTAATTGATTCTTATATCACATCCAAAAACTATAAGGAAGCATTGAAGTTGTTGGAAGGTAAAAATAGTTTTGAAAGTAAAGTGGCATACCAAAAAGTAGCGTTTTACAGAGGTATCGAAATTTACAATGAAGGTGATTACGCTGAAGCCAGAAAACTTTTTGAAAAGTCTTTAAAAGAACCTAGAGATGCCAAGTTTACTGCAAGAGCTACCTTTTGGAAAGCCGAAACAGATTACCATAAAGGCGATTTTAATGAAGCATTGATTGGGTTCAAACAGTTTCAACAACAAACCGAAGCTGCTTCTACTCCAGAAATGAAGAACATCGATTATAATTTGGCATATACTTATTTCAAGCAGAAAAATTACGCTAAATCTACTGAACATTTCAAAAATTTTATTGCCAATAGAAAAGAAGACAAACTGCGTTTGAATGATGCCTATTTGCGCCTTGGTGATGGTCATTTTGTATCGAGCAACTACCAAGATGCGATTGCTGCTTACGAAAAAGCCATGGCACTCAATGAAATTGAACCAGATTATCCAGCCTTCCAAAAGGCGATGAGCTATGGTTTTATTGGGCAAGGTAGCACCAAAATAAAAGAACTCAATAGTTTTATTGATAGATACACAAAATCCTCTTTGCGCGATGACGCAATGTACGAGTTGGCAAATTCGTATGTAAAATCCAATGAATCTACAAAGGCGATGTCAATGTACGATCGATTGAATAACGAATACAAAAACAGTGTGTTCATCTCTAAATCTTTATTGCGTCAAGGATTGGTGCATTACAATAACAGCCAAAACGAACAAGCATTGACCAAGTTTAAAAGAGTCGCTAAAGAGTATCCAAATTCTGAAGAAGCCATTCAAGCAGTGTCAACAGCACGTTTAATATATATCGATTTGGGTCGTGTAGATGATTATGCTGCTTGGGTGAAAACTTTGGATTATATCAATGTGACTGATGCAGAATTAGATAATACTACGTATCTCGCTGCCGAAAAGCAATATTTAGATAACAAGACAGATAATGCCATTAAGCAATTCAATAATTATTTGAATGAGTTTCCTAACGGTATTCATGCACTAAAATCACACTTTTATTTAGCTGAACTCTATTCAAAAAAGAATCTCCCAGAAAATGCACAACCTCATTATGAGTATGTGGTCAATAAACCTAAAGGAGAATATACCGAACAAGCCTTGGTGAAATTATCAGAAATCTATTTGAATGCATCTCAATGGAATAAAGCCTTACCATTGTTAAAACGCCTAGAAGCCGAAGCCGATTATCCTCAAAATGTAACGTATGCACAATCTAATTTGATGAATGCCTATTACCAATTGGACAATTATAAGGATGCGGAAGTTTATGCCGAAAAGGTACTGGCAAATTCAAAAATTGACAATAAAGTAAAGAGTGATGCACAAATCATCATTGCTCGTTCAGCTATCAAAACTGGCAATGAGACCAAAGCTAAATCTGCATATGCCGAAGTTGAGAAAATTGCAACGGGTTCTTTGGCAGCCGAAGCTTTGTATTATAATGGTTATTTCAAAAACAAAGAGGGTAAATATGAAGCATCCAACACCGTAATTCAAAAATTAGCGAAAGACTTTTCGAGTTATAAATATTATAGCGCTAAAGGTTTGGTGGTCATGGCAAAGAATTTTTATGGATTGAAAGATGCTTTTCAAGCCACATACATCCTTGAAAGCGTGATTTCTAATTTCGCCGAATTTGAAGACGTCGTAGCAGAAGCCCGAACCGAATTGAACAAAATAAAAGCCGAAGAAGCCAAAACAAATTCATCAATCACTACTGAAAATTAAAGTTTCTGCCAACGCAGGAATCTCACAAATAAATAGAGCATTTATGTTTAAACAAATCAAGTATACCTTCATCATCACTGTTTTAACAAGCAGCACATTTTTTGCCCAAGAACGAACGAAAGATACGTTAGACCCAGAGGTTGTGAATGTTGTAAAACCATATACACCAACGATTTCTGATGCTTTCAAAGTGAAGGAAACACCAACTTTGGATGATGAAACAACTTCCACCAAAAAGGTCATCAAATACAATATTTTTTCCATTCCCGTAGCATCGACCTTTACGCCAGCTAAAGGGAAAGCAGCTTCTGTAAATAAAGCAAAGCAAGAAAAACTTTACGACAACTACGCATCGCTTGGTGTAGGTAACTATACGACTATTCTAGGTGAGGTTTATTTGAATCATGCTATTGGACGTGGTGAAAGTGTCGGTGGTTATTTGAGTCACCATTCATCTGGTGGTGGTATTAAGGATGTTTTGTTGGATGATAGTTTTTGGAACACCAATCTTAATGTCAATTACAGTAAAAAGTTACGCGATTATAGTTGGACGGTCGATGGAGGAGGACTGTATCAAAAATACAATTGGTATGGGTTGCCACAACCATATTTTGATGCTACAACTGCAGATATGCTGACTGTTCACCATTCTTACACTGGTGTGAATCTTGGTGGAAAAATTAAGTTTGAAGACGCTTGGTTTAAGCAGGCAAGTGTGCGTTTTAGACGTTTCGGTGATGACCAAGGTTCTGGTGAAAATCGTTTTGTGATGAAAGGTGAGGTTGATGTGCCAATTCAAGATGAAACAATCTCAACAAAGGTGACCGTCGATTATTTAGGTGGTACGTTTGATAGAAATTATTATTTCGAAAATGAGATAAAATACGGGAATATCAATATTGGGATTGCGCCACAATATCAACTCACGCAAGATGACTTAACGGTTAACTTGGGTGTCAATTTGGTCTATTTGAATGATACTGAAGCCAGTGACAGCAAAATTTTAATCTATCCAAATATCACGGCTAGTTATCGTCTGGTAGATGAATTATTGATAGCCTATGGAGGTATTGAAGGCGGTTTGATTCAAAATTCGTATGAAGATTTTACACAAACCAACCCATTTGTCTCACCCACTTTATTTGTTGCACCAACCGATCAGCAATATAATGTTCACGCTGGTATCAAAGGAAAATTATCCAATAGTATGAGTTATAATGTCACAGGACGTTATTTTGCCGATAGAAGCAAAGCATTGTTCAAGGTAAACAGTGTTTTGGGAAGTGCAACTGAAGATTACCAATATGGCAATTCATTTAGAGTGGTGTATGATGATGTCAAAACTTATTCAATAGCTGGTGAATTGAATGTGGATGTCAACCGTAATTTCAAGTTAGGCATCAAAGCAGAGTATTTTGGATACAGTACAGATGCAGAAGCTGAACCTTGGAATCTTCCAGACATTAAGGCGTCCTTATTTATGGATTATCAAATTGACGAGCATTGGTTTGCTGGTGCAGGTTTGTATTATGTAGGAGAGCGTAAAGATTTGTTTTATGAAGAAGGCATTTTAGTACTTCCAATACCTACAACGGTTACATTAGATAGTTATTTTGATGCCAATGCACACGTTGGTTATAGAATCACAGATCAAATTTCTGCTTATGCTAAAGCAAATAATATTGGAAACCAAGATTACCAACGTTGGTTAAACTACCCTGTCCAAGGCATTCAGTTTTTGGTAGGAGCTACCTATCAGTTTGATTTTTAAAAAGATTAGTTGTCATTCCCTCAAAGGAGGGAATTTCATCATATGAAATCTAATTTTTAAATAATAAAAAGCAACAATTCAAAAGCGTTCTTCCAAAGTGTCGAACGCTTTTCTTATTTTTACTAAAACCAATACCATAACGATGAAACATATTCTGTCCTTTCTCATTCTAATAGTTGTTTTTTCTTGCCAAGCACCGCAAGAAGCAGTTGATACAATAGTCATTAATGCTAATATTTACACGGTCAATTCAGGTTTTGACAAAGCTGAAGCCTTCGCCATAAAGGACGGAAAGTTTGTTGATGTTGGTACTTCAAAAGCGATTCAAGAAAAGTACAAATCTGATAATATTATTGATGCCAAGGGGCAAACTGTTGTTCCTGGTTTGATTGATGCACATTGCCATTTTTTAGGAATGGGTTTTAATCAGCAATCGGTCAATTTAGTAGGGACTAAAAGTTTTGATGAGGTTGTAGAACGAGTTGTAGAGTTTCAAAAAGAAAAGAATTTAGATTATATAACTGGTCGCGGTTGGGACCAGAACGATTGGAACGTTAAAGAGTTCCCTAATAAAGCTAAACTGGATAGCTTATTTCCAAATACACCTATAGCCTTAACGCGTATCGATGGACATGCCATATTATGTAATCAGGCGGCTTTAGATTTAGGAAAAGTAACCGTTGACAGCAAAATTGAAGGTGGAGACGTAGTCATCGAAAACGGAAAATTATCAGGTGTTTTAATTGACAATGCCGAAAATTTAGTGATGAATTATTGGCCAAAATCGTCTAGGCAAGATGTTGTAAATGCATTATTGGAAGCTCAAAAAATATGTTTTGATTTTGGATTAACAACAGTTGATGATGCTGGTTTAGGTCCTGATGCTATTAATATTATAGATAGTTTACAACAAGCAGGCGATTTAAAAATGCGTATTTACGCAATGGTCTCTGCTTCAAAAGAAAATTTAGAGTATTATTTAAATAAAGGCATTACAAAAACCGACCGACTTAATGTACGTTCATTTAAGTATTATGCTGATGGTGCATTAGGGTCACGTGGTGCTATGTTAAGAGCGCCTTATAGCGATAAACCAGGTCATTTTGGATTGTTGGTTACCGATTTAGAAACCTTTAATGATGCTGCGCAACGTATTGCTAATTCAGAATTTCAGATGAATACACACGCTATTGGCGATTCGGCAAATCATGCTGTTTTACAAACCTATAACAAAGTGTTAAACGGAAAATCTAACAGACGATGGAGAGTAGAACATGCGCAAGTGATATCACCTGAAGACTTTAAATATTACAATAATATTATACCATCAATACAACCAACACATGCAACTAGCGATATGTATTGGGCTGAAGATAGACTAGGAGCAGAGCGTGTAAAAGGCGCTTATGCTTATAAACAATTATTGAATGCTTATGGTAAAGTGGCATTAGGAACCGATTTTCCTGTGGAGCAAGTAAGTCCGTTTTTAACTTTTTATGCAGCAGTGGCAAGACAAGATTTAGAGCAATATCCTGAAGGAGGTTACCAAATGGAAAATGCACTAACAAGAGAAGAAACCTTAAAAGGAATGACCATTTGGGCTGCCTATTCTAATTTTGAAGAAAACGAAAAAGGAAGTATTGAAGCTGGTAAATTTGCAGATTTCATCATTTTAGATACTGATATTATGACTGTTGATATGCACCAAATTCCGAATATAAAAGTGGTGAAAACGTTTGTGGATGGGAAGGAACAGTAAGTTTAACTCAACCTCGCCAAATAATCATAATGGTCACCTTCAATAACTAATTCACATTGTAAACCAACAGCCTTACAAGCTGTAAGCAAGGTGTTAAAATCGAGATAGAGCCATTTCATTGGTACTTCTTCTTCACCTTTGTAGCTTAAAAAATAGTCGAGTTCGCCATAATAATTGGCATTCATATCTTGCCAAAAGCCACCATCGTCATCTTCGTACATGTATCGAATGTCAGACGAATCTATCAAAATCTGTCCATGAGGTTTTAAAAGTGATTTGAGATGTTTTAAGTACCTTGATACCTCTGATAGTTTTTGAAAAACACCTGTGCCATTCATTAGCAATAATATAGTATCAAAAGTATTGGTTTCGTCTAGTACATTTTTTAATTCAGAATTTAAAACACCTCGTAGTTTAGTAACTTCAATGGCACCTTTTGAGATATCAATGGCTTTAACATCTATACCTTTACTTTGTAAATACAAGCTATGATTTCCAGAGCCACAACCAACATCTAGCACCTTTCCTTTAGCTAATTGTAAAGCTTTTTGTTCTAATTTGGGCATCTCTTTATAACCTCTAAAGAGGTATGGGAGTGGTAATTCATCTTCATCAGAAATATTGGTAGATGTGATGAGGTCTTCAGTATAATTACCATTTTGATAATCTAACAATGCTTTTCCGAATAGGTCTTTCATAAGATGTTGTCATGCGAGACTTTATAAAGTCGTGGCAATCTGTCAGTTTTAGTTTCTATTATTAAAGATTACTTAAGTCATTCTTCCTTCGTAATGACGAAAGGATTATTTTTGCTATATGCAAGACATCATCAATAATCTTCCAAAGCTCGCCAAAGATAAGCATAAGGAAAACAAAACCTTCTTTGCCAAGCTTAAAAAGAAGCCGCCAAAACAATTGGACTATCTTATGCAGGAATTGCATGAGGAAGAATTCAAACGTACCGATTGTCTCGATTGTGCCAATTGTTGCAAAACGACAGGTCCATTGTTTACTGATAAAGATGTTGAGCGTATTGCAAAGCATTTTAAAATGAAGCCATCGCAATTTATCCATCAGTTTTTGCGTATCGATGAAGATAATGACTATGTATTGCAAAGTGTGCCTTGTACGTTTTTAGGAGCCGATAACTATTGTTCTATTTATGAGGTGAGGCCAAAAGCATGCAAAGAATTCCCTCATACTGATAGAAAAAAGTTTCAGCAAATATCGAATCTTACACTAAAGAATGTAGAAATATGTCCAGCAGCATTCAATATCGTTGAAGAGATGAAAAATAGATTAAAGACATTAAAATGAAAAGAATCATTTTGCTTTGCGGTTTCTCTTTGGCTATGAGCATTTCCTATGGTCAAGAATGGTTCACTTCTTTTGATGCTGCCAAAAATTTTGCGCTTGTTCAAAACAAAATGTTATTCGTTCTGTGGGAAGATTCTTTTCAACATCCAATTCCTATACTTGCTAATTCTGATAAAGGCAATGTGGTCGTTATCAATTTATCTAAAGATGATAGTTTGGACGCCATTATTTGGGAGTATTTTGTACCAGTTAAACTTTCAGAATCTTATTATGTCGATTTTGTAAATGAAGCTAAAGACAGAGGTTTTAGATATTTAGATAAGCTTAATGATGACAGCATTAAGATCATGGATATCAACGGAAACATATTAAACCTTGCCGACACTTCTGATGGGTTGCCTAGCATGTCGTCACTAATCAAATCTTATGCCTTAAACACATTGTTTTTAAAGCCAGAATTAGAAAGTTATTCTAAAGAAAAGAATTTTACCACAGCATTACGTTTGGCAATAAAGTACATCGATTTTGCAATATTTGCCAACGAAAGATTGAGACCTGAAATCATAGATTTAGCAAATATTTATCTTGATGAGTCAAAAAAAATCTTGTTAGATACCAATAGTGAGAATTATGAAGAATTTTCTCAAAAAATAGAATTGATTCAAATTAAGGAATTGTTGGTTTTAAATCAATATAAAAAAGCACATAGAAAAATTAAAAGAATTGATGGGAAACAAATAATGCAAATGAATGAATCTTTGTTTGAATTCTTGAATTATACGGTTTTTAAATTATTAAAAGACGAAGCAAATGCGGAAGTGTGGAAAAGCAAAATTTCTTTACTAAATTTGAAGAAGGCAGAATTAATTTTAAACAATCACAAGAATGCAAGATTTAATTAACTATTTCGAAACCATTCCTTCGCTACACAGAAGTATCATTCTTGTTGGAGGCATCACGTTCTTTTGGTTATTGGAAGGTGCCTTTCCTTTATTTCAATTCAAATACAAAAAATGGAGTCATGCGATTCCTAACTTATTTTTCACCTTAACAACGGTTATTATCAATTTCGGATTGGCTTTTTTACTTTTAGAAACAGCCGATTGGGTAAAACTAAATGACTTTGGAGTTATCAATTGGTTGCCAGACATGCCATTGTGGTTGTATGCCTTGATTGGTGTATTGCTTTTAGATTTCGTTGGTGCCTATTTAGCACATTATGTCGAGCACAAAGTAAAACCATTATGGATGATTCATTTGGTGCATCATACTGACCATAAGGTAGATACAACAACTGCCAACAGACATCATCCATTAGAAAGCGTAATTCGTTTTACCTTCACATTAATTGGTGTGTTCATTATAGGAACTCCAATAGCCTTGGTGTTTTTATATCAATCCCTCTCGCTAATTGCGACACAATTTAGCCATGCCAATATCAAATTGCCAAGAAAAGTAGATACTGCCTTAAGTTATGTATTGGTATCGCCAGATATGCACAAAGTACACCATCATAATGTGTTGCCATATACAGATTCTAATTATGGGAATATCTTCTCAATTTGGGATAGGCTCTTCGGAACTTTCATGGAACTTGACAGGGAAAAAATCGTTTATGGTGTTGATACCTTTCCAGATGAAATCACCAATAGCAATATTAAAGATTTATTGAAACAACCCTTTCATAAATATCGAAAGCCTACAACTGCTTCTTTTGATAAATAATAGACTAAACACCTGTTTTTCCGATGATTAGGTTGTGTAAAACTAGATTGATTTTCCTGTAAACATGTAGTTCATCCGTTTTTTTTAACATGATTTTTCATTCGTCGTGACTTTAATCACATTTAACTAACTTGTTTGGCATACTATATGCTTCGTGTCTAACTTTGAACTAAAGAATTAATCCTAGAACTCTCAAAAATGGAGTTTTAATTTGTTTTTTGTTTAACCCTCAAATGACCCCAATCATGAACAAGTTAACAAACATTGAACTAAAAGTTCGTACACGACATTTACTTATAATATTCTTAATATTTGTAAGCGCAAATGCTCTTGCCCAACATACATTTACGACCATCAAAAAGAACTTTAATCCAGATGCGAAAAATCTATTTCATGATTTATCGGCAAATGGTGATTCATTGATTGTCAAAAGTGAGTTTCTGTTCACTAAAATTGGTTTTTTGAACAATGGAAATCGCAAAATCGTCGATTTTCATCCTCCAGTATTTGAAGCCAAAATCCCAGTAAGTCAATTTCCTATAGGTGATTATACAGTTTTGGTTTATGAAACGGATCGAATTACGGTTTTTAAAATTTCAAGATTGATGGAATTCGACGATGTTGAGTTGCTCAATAGTGATTTGGCAATGAACAAAGAGCATATTCTTCAACCAGATGTAGCTCATGAGTCGATAGAACATGTTGGTTCTGATTTGAAAAGAGCTGGATTAAATATGGTGGAGAATACAATAGCGGCCAATAATGTTGATGATTCTGATTTTGTGGCTAGTGGAGACGATGAAGGCAGTAGTGCCATTTTAAACAAGCGAATTCTAAATAGACCTAAAGCCAAAAACAGCTTTACAAATTCAGAAAACACAAACTTAAAAGTCGCTGAAAGCATAGCAGGTAAAGATGGTGTTGCATCTGCGTCAAAAAACATTTTAGATTCTAGTGTAGCCATTAACAATGGAGTGCCAAAGAGCTACAATATTTCAGATTTGAAGCGAGATTATGTACAGACTCGAGAGGCATATCGTAAAGAGAATTTAAGACCTAATGGAAAGCCCTATAACTGATCTAAACAAATCCAATGAGGTTATGTTTTGATACAGAACGTTCATCAGCTTTTTTTACCGTTTGTAGATTTTATTGTTCAATTGAAAATTAAAAAATTAGATTAGCCATAGGGATTCAGACTATTTGCTATTAATTCAACAACAGTTGGAGTTAATAGCATTTTTTATATGGGAAAATACCGTCGATTAGTCATGGCATCCATTTTGGGTCTTTACTTTCAGAAATCACAAGCACAGCAGAGCTTTGCTAAAATTGAAAAAAACGTCAATGTTCGTGCAAAAGATTTGTACCATGACCTTAACAAAACGAAAGATACCTTAATTCTCAAAAGCGAAAAGAACATCGATTTTGTATATTCCATTAATGAAAAATATAGAAGGGAAATCGATTTTGAAATTGAAGGTGATGACCATATTGTCAGAGTTCCACTTCATAAATTAAGCAAGGGTAAACATACTTTTGTAGTAGGACAATCGCCATTAAAAATCATTTTTGTGGTTAGAGTGTTTAAGGACGATACGTCATTGGCATTGCTTACTGACCCTAACATCAAAACCGTAAGTAACGAAGATTGATTTTAATCCAAAAAAACAGATTCTAGCTGCTCACCAAACTGTTGTACTTCTGCACCTGAAAGATTGGTTAAAACTGTAATGGTCAATTCCTCTTTCGGATAAACAATTAAAATGGTTGCTGCACCAACACCACCTCCAGTATGGTAATATTTTGGAGTTCCTTTTTTGGATGTTTCCACCGAAAAACCAATGCCATAACCTGTTATATTTCCCGATTTTAGCTTTTGAGAAGTGATGACTTCGTTGATGGCTTCTTTAGAGACTATTGTAGGTGAAATGACCTCATGTCCAAACATAGTGATGTCTTCTGAAGTTGATAAAAAACCACCTCCTGCAACTTTATATTCGTTGGCTACAGGATCACAAATCACAGGTTTTCTCAAAGCCGATTGTCGATAGAATTCACAGCGATTTTCTAATTCCACATCAGAGGCATCGATGGTGGTATGGTCCATTTTTAGAGGCTTAAAAATAGCATCGGCTACAAAGGAGTTAAAGTCTAAATTTCCAGCCTTCTGTATGACTTCGCTCAACAGTACATAGCCAAACGAGTTATATAAAAATTGGGTGCCTGGTTCAAATTCCAATGGGTCATTTTTGAACAAATCCAACCCTTCGGTAATCGACATTTTTTTGTTTAGAGCATATTCGTTATTATCTTTGTAATGTCTAATACCAGCCAGATGGCCTCCCAATTGCCTAACCGTAAAATCATAGGGCTGTTTTGGATAATCGGGAAGATAGGTGTAGATGCTTTCATCTAAATTTATTTTTTTCTCATCTACTAGCTTTACCAAAGCCATTGCTGTAATCGATTTGGAAATACTTGCAATTCTAAATTGGGTTTCATTAGGCTTTACTTTCTTCTTTTTCGCTTTATTGGCATAGCCAAATCCTTCCGACCAAATCAGTTCACCATGTTGAGATACCGAAATAGCCATTCCTGGAATACGTTGCTTGCGTAAAAACTTTTTAGCCATTTTTTTTGCCGATTTTATTTTTACTTGTTGCGGACTATCGACTGTTTGGCTAAAACCTACCGAAGTCATCAGCAGCATTAATGATGCAATAATTCGTTTGAACATTAGTTGTAAATCAAATAAGGTTGACGCATGTTTTTAAATTCTTCAAGACCTTTGGCCCAAGTGGCTTTAATCTCTTTTTCAGACAAGCCTTGTTCTATTTGCAGTTGAAGATTTTTAGTGCCAGCCAATTTAATAAAAAAGGCATTGAAGAATGATTTTTTGTTACTACTGTGTTGATAGGCTTCAATTAGATAACTCAAATCTAATGATGTCAATTGTTTGGAAGTACTCAAATCCATTCCAAAACATATTTTGCCCAGATGTGGTGGTGTTTTGGCACCTTCATTTGGTTGCGGAGTAAAACTATAAGTATAATGGTCTTTTGGTAAATTCGGACTTCCAAAAACCTGAAACTGCTTGTTGGTACCACGACCAACACTCACATTGGTGCCTTCAAAAAAGCACAAACTTGGATATAAATTTATAGAGGTATCGTTAGGTAAGTTTGGCGATGGTTTTATGGGCAAGCTATACGCAGTATTGTGCGTATAATTTTTAATAGGAATCACAGTCAATTTGCATTGAATCCCATTTTTTAGCCATTTTTCACCATTAATCATTCTGGCGTATTCACCAATGGTCATTCCATGTACCACAGGTATTGGATGCATACCAACAAAACTTTTATATTCTGGTTCTAGAATTGGTCCATCAACATAATGGCCATTTGGGTTTGGCCTATCAAAAATAATGACAGGAATATTAGCTTCAGCACAAGCTTCCATAACATAGTGCAAAGTAGAAATGTAGGTATAAAAACGTGCACCAACATCTTGTAGGTCAAAAATCATTATATCAATTGAAGAAACACCAGATTCGATATCTTTTTCGTATTTTTTGGTTTCTTTTAGCTGTTCTAGTTTTGGTTTTTTATTGTCGCCATAAAGTGAAATGATAGGAATGCCAGTTTTAATATCGACACCATCTTTTATTACTTCGCCAGCATCAGCGGTCCCTCTAAAACCATGCTCTGGGGCAAACACTTTTTTTACAGCAACATGCATGGCAAGTAATGAATCTACAAGATGTGTATAGTTTGCTTGGTCATTTGTCATCTGTCTTCCGTTCTTAAAAATCACCGAGCTTTGATTGGCAACAATACCAACGTTTTTACCTTTCAATAATGGCAAATACAATTCCGTTTGGCTAGCGCCAACTGTAATTTCTTCTGGAATTATATCTTTACTTTCTTCGGTAGTATCATTTGTGTTTGATTGGTCATCACGTTTCGAAAAGTTTCCACAAGAAATCAATACCAAAACAAATAATAAAACTGTATTTTTGAACATCTTAAAACGCATACATTAATTTTGAATTACGAGTTATTTTTAGCTAAACGTATTATAGGCAGTAAAGCGTATAAAAGTAGTGTTTCGGCACCAATTATAAAAATTGGAATTGCCGCAATTGCTATCGGAATTATAGTGATGCTCATTGCCATTGCTACAGGAATTGGGCTCCAGCAAAAAATACGCGATAAGGTCGTGGCTTTCAATGGAGATATTATCATTACCAATTATGATACCAATGTGTCCGACGAATCAGAAAAACCAATCTCTATACATCAAGAATTTTATCCGAAGTTCAAAAATATCGAAGGTATAAAACACGTACAAGCAGTAGCAACCAAGTTTGGCGTTGTGCGTACCGAAACCGATTTTGAAGGCATTGTATTAAAAGGCGTAGGTTACGATTATAATTGGTCGTATTTTAAAGAGTTTTTGGTCGATGGTCGTTTACCAGACTATTCAAAAGATATGAATAGCGAAGTCCTTATTTCGCAGTACTTGGCTAACCGATTACACTTTAAAGTAGGCGACAGCTTCCAAACGCTATTTGGTAAGGAAAGCGCTAATGAAATTCCGTTTCAGCGTGCCTTTAAAGTGGTAGGTATTTACAGTTCTGGTTTTCAGGAACTCGACGAAAAATTCGTAATTGGCGACCTTCGTCATGTGCAACGCCTTAATCGATGGGACGAAGACCAAGTGGGCAATTTTGAAGTGTTTATAGACGACTTTTCACAAATACAACAAAAAGGTGTCGAAGTGTACCAAGCCACACCATCCAGTCTCAATGCCGAAACGGTTGAGCAAAAATATGCATCGGTATTTGAGTGGATAAAAATATTCGATAACAATACCTATGGTATTATAGGCATCATGATCATCGTTGCAGCTATCAATATGATTACTGCCTTACTCGTTTTGATTCTCGAGCGTACCCAAATGATAGGTATTCTCAAAGCATTAGGTAGCAACAATTGGAGCATACGCAAAGTGTTTTTATACAACGCAACCTATCTTATTGGGTTAGGTTTGTTTTGGGGAAACCTAATTGGCTTAAGCATGCTGTTCATTCAAAAATATACAGGCATCATTAAGTTTCCAAATCCCGAAGAGTATCACATGACGACCATTCCAGCCTATATTAGTTTAGACTATATCCTACTGCTCAATGTTGGCACTTTTATCGTGTGTTTGTTAATTCTACTCATCCCATCAATCATTATCACAAAAATTTCACCAGTAAAGGCCATTCGATTCGATTAGTGAATAGCCAATAGCAAAAATCGTTAATCGCCATTCAAAAATCGTAAATTAAACTTACCTTTGCATCGCAAAATTAACAGAATGAAATACGCAAAAAACATACTCGAAACTATAGGAAATACACCTTTAGTACAAATAAATAAACTCACTGCAGAGTTGCCTTGTTTGGTTTTGGCAAAATACGAAACCTTTAATCCTGGGAACTCTGTAAAAGACCGAATGGCTTTAACCATGATTGAAGATGCCGAAGCCGATGGTCGCCTTAAACCAGGAGGCACCATTATTGAAGGAACTTCAGGAAATACAGGAATGGGTTTGGCATTGGCAGCCATTGTAAAGGGTTACAAATGTATTTTTGTGTTGTCCGACAAGCAGTCTAAAGAAAAAATGGACATCCTACGTGCAGTAGGAGCAGAAGTGGTGGTTTGCCCAACAGATGTAGAGCCAACCGATCCGCGTTCGTACTATTCGGTGTCCAAACGATTGGCAACCGAAGTGCCAAACTCATGGTATGTTAACCAATACGATAACCCAAGCAATACCAAAGCACATTACCAAAGTACAGGTCCAGAAATCTGGGAACAAACCGATGGTAAGGTCACTCATTTTGTGGTTGGTGTTGGTACTGGTGGTACCATTTCTGGTGTTGGTAAGTACCTAAAAGAGCAAAACCCAAATATTAAAGTTTGGGGAATAGATACCTATGGTTCGGTGTTTAAAAAATACCACGAAACAGGTGTTTTTGATGAAAAAGAAATTTACCCTTACGTGACCGAAGGTATTGGCGAAGATATCTTACCAGAAAATGTCGATTTTAGTATCATTGATGGCTTTACCAAAGTAACCGATAAAGATGCAGCAGTCTATACACAACTATTGGCAAAACAAGAAGGCATGTTTTTAGGCAATAGTGCTGGTGCAGCTATCAAAGGACTCTTACAACTTAAAGAGCATTTTACAAAAGACGATGTGGTGGTCGTATTGTTTCACGACCATGGTAGCCGTTATGTTGGTAAAATGTTTAACGACGACTGGATGAAAAAAATGGGGTATATCGACTAGTCTTTTTGTTATGCTGAACGTGTTTCAGTGTCTCATAAAAAAACAAAAACCTGAACGTGAGTTCAGGTTTTTTTGTTATTGATGTTGGAAGGTTTGTTTAATGCAACGATATGGATAGTTTCAATTCTAAAACAAGTTCAGGAAAATTTATCCAAATCGATAGTTAAACGAAGTTAGCTTTTAAAAACGAGAAATAAAATACGTAGTTATACGTATTTACAAGTGGTTTGTAAACAAAAAGCAAGGTCTTAAAGGCTTTCAACAAATTTTAAAAACACCGCTTTATGGCGTTCTAGGTCCATATTATGGGATAATGCGGCACGTACAATATAATCTTTGTCGCCTTCTTTTGTTGTCCCTTGGGTTGAGGTTGCTGGTATGGTCCAATAGCAGCCATTTAGTTGCCCATAGCTAACACAAAACTTACTCTCGTCTGGGATGTCGCTTATCATTAAATGAATCAGCTTTAGATTTAACGCTCTTTTGTAAGTTTCCTTTTCGGCTTCTGTAGCGCCTTTTGTTGGCAAATCTAACGAAAACACCGATGGTGTAAACCCTTGCGCTGCCAATGCTTCAGACACAAAGTTGATTTTGGCCTCTGGCAATGTGGTTTTTATAAAGTTTACAAAGGCTCGTGTATTGGTATAAGCATCTGCAATGCGCTGGTTCATCGATGGCAATTGTTCGGCGAGTATCTCCATTTGCAATGGTGTGGCTTCATTATCACAAAGCTTTAAATGGCGCTCAATGTTGGCCATTAACCCTTCCGATTGTTTATTGGCAACACAGTAACCAGCAGTACAACGTCCTCCACTTGGGAATTTTGAACCACTAACATACGAAATGGTTCTCACCGTTGATAGTATGTCACCTTCACCTAAAAACTGAACATTAGGACAAAACGTTTGGTCTAATATAAACACTGGGTCTATAGCTTTGTTGCCTGTTGGAGTGGTGCGCTCTTTACTTAACACGGCTTTTAACTTGTTAAGGTCTGGCACTTCAACTCTTGGGTTGGTTGGTATTTCGGCAATGATATAAGGAATGGCATCGTCTTCTGCAATCATATTTAAAATCCTATCAATGCTTTGTACCATATCGTTATCGCCATCTACCGGTAAGTCAACAACTTCTACAGTATCAATACATGCTGCGACACGTCTGGCTTGGTCATTGGTGCCTCCATAACAATTAGGTGGAACAATAAATTTAATGGCTTTACCTTGGTGTGTATCTAACGCTTCTTGAACAAGTCCCATCATTATGGCATACTGAATAGACAATCCGCTAGAGCCAACCAATGCTTGTATTGGCGAGCCTGTTACAGTTGCTATCGATTGTAATACTGATGCTTTATTGGCTGCAACATTACTGCTGTTGAAGCTATAAGGAGTGTTATCGGTTAATACTTTTAAGGCTGTTAAACAATTGGCTGGTGTCATGGCAATGGTTTCTCTACGTCGCACATGCTGAATTTCCGATATATAACTTTCGTTTTCAGAGCCATTGACCAATAAGACACTCCCAAAATGCGAATGTGTGTTGATATAAAAATCGACCTCTGGTTTTAAGCTGAAATGACAAATATCGTCTTGTTGTGAAATGTAAATCGTACTGCCATGATATTGCGAAATTTGGTCGGTGCTTTCAATCTGTTTTAAAGTGAACGAATAGCCATAAACACGCTTAATAAGTTCTGTATCAAAATAAGAAGGCAATTCACCTGAATACAGTATTTGAGTACTTTTATGTAGTAATAGATTCTTTCTCAACACTGCCATGATAGGAGTTGTTTTTGAAGAAAAACTAATGACATTTTTTGATGGTAAACCATTTAAGTTGGCAATGACCCATTCGAGTACACTCGATAACGGATGACCTAACCTAATATAATCGTATGCAGTTGGCAATTGCTGTAATGCTAACGAATCATAAGTATTGGAATTATATAAAGCCTCAAATTGGTCTAAAAACTCTGTTTTGGCCAACGACTCATCATAAATATCCAGTCGATGGGTTGTTAAATTCAGCCAATCGCTTGGCATGTTTTCAATAACATTTTTTATATATGATAGTATGTTTTGGTCTTGCATAGAAGTCAACTTTAAATAGGCTGCGAATATACATTAATTAGATTTTTCTTTAAAGGGTTGCCAGTTGTTTTGTTGCAAAGTTCTGGGTAATTTTATTATTTTTAACTATATGCAAGAAGACTTCCTACATTATGTTTGGCAACATAAAAAGTTGCGTTCAACAACCCTAAAAACTACGCATGGAGAGGTGGTTGATTTATTGTCAGTTGGTCAGCCCAACACCAATGCTGGTCCAGATTTTTTTAATGCGCAACTCCATATTGGTGAACAATTGTGGGCAGGTAATGTCGAGATACATGTGAAGTCGAGCGATTGGTATGTGCATCATCACGAAACAGATGCAGCTTATGATAATGTCATCTTACATGTCGTATATGAGCACGATACCGAGATTTTTAGAAAAGACAATACAGCCATTCCAACACTAGAACTCAAAAATTATATCCACAAAGAGATATTGGAGAATTACCAAAAATTGCTTTCCAACAAAAACAAATGGATAAACTGCGAAAATGATTTTGCAGACATCGATGCCTTTACCATGAATAACTGGTTGGAGCGTTTGTATGTTGAGAGATTAGAACGAAAAGCCATAACAATTGAAACCTTGCTCCACAATTCAAAGAACGATTGGGAGGCAGTCCTCTTTAAATTATTGGCAAAAAACTTTGGGCTTAAAGTGAATGGTGATGCTTTTTTGAGTTTGGCAAATTCTATGGATTTTTCAATCGTTCGGAAAGTGCAATCCAACCCAATACAGCTGGAAGCTTTATTGTTTGGCCAAGCTGGATTGTTGGAGGAAGATGTTCAAGAGGTTTATTATCTCCATTTGAAAAAAGAATACCAATTCTTAAAGCAAAAATTTGGGTTATTGAACACTCAAGTGGTACCATTACAGTTTTTTAGATTGCGACCACCCAATTTTCCAACCATTCGCTTATCGCAATTGGCGATGTTGTATCATGAACACCAACATTTATTTTCAAAAGTGATTGCAGCCACTACCAAAGATGAATTGTATCAACTTTTTAAGGGGTCAACATCAGCATTTTGGGACGACCATTACACCTTCGGGAAACCATCAAAAGTATCAAAAAAGACCATTGCGAAGTCATTTACCGATTTGTTGTTGATTAACACGATTCTGCCATTAAAATTCTGCTATACCAAACACCAAGGAATAGACAATGTTGAGGTATTGATGACCATTGCTCAAGATATCAATTCAGAAAAAAACAGTATTGTTGATACCTTTGGGAAATTAAGGAAGTTGACCAACACATCATTGCAATCACAAGCCTTGATTCAGCTAAAAACGAACTATTGCGATAAAAACAGATGTTTGCATTGTGCCATTGGAAATGCTTTGATAACTAAATTAGAATAACAGGCACAACAACGAACAAAAAAAGCAAAAAATTAGTACATTGCAGCATGAATGTCTTTTACAAAGCACTATTGTATTTTCAAAAGCATGGTTATTATGTTTGTCAGCGTATTGCCGACCGATTGGGCATTAGAGCCAAAGTAGTGAGAACCTCATTTATGTACTTGACATTTGTCACCTTGGGCTTTGGTTTTGCGCTATACCTATTCATTGCCTTTTGGATGCGTATTAAAGATTTGGTATATACCAAGCGATCTTCAGTATTTGATTTATAATTTATGGGCAACCCAATAATAAAACTATTCAGGACCAGAATTTATATGGCAGTGTTTTTACTACTGTCATTGTTGTTTGTTGGCGTTTTAGGGTTTAAAATATTGTCAAATTTCTCTTGGGTTGATGCACTGTACATGACAGTTATTACAGTAACAACAGTTGGTTATGGTGAGGTAAGCCCTTTAGATGACACAGCAAAAATATTCACGATTTTTTTAATTTTAGCCAGCATTATCATTGTTGGTTATGCCCTTACTGTGATTACAGAATACATTTTGAGTAAAAATGATCTTGAAGAATTAAAACTTAAAAAGATGCAAAAAAAGATTGACAATCTATCCAACCACATCATTATTTGCGGTTATGGCAGAAACGGTAAGCAAGCAGCTTCAAAACTATTGGCTTATAAAAAACCATTCGTTGTCATTGAAAAGAACAAGGATGTTGTAGAGAAATTCCAAAGCGAATTGGTACCATTTATTGTTGGGAATGCTAATGAAGATGAAATACTTTTAATGGCAGGCATTGATAGGGCCAATACGCTTATTTCGGCTTTGCCAAACGATGCCGATAATTTGTTTGTAGTGCTTTCGGCAAGACAGATAAACAAGAATATGCGCATCATCAGTCGAGCATCACAAGAAACATCATATAGCAAATTAAAAATGGCAGGCGCCAATAATGTGATATTACCAGACAAAATAGGTGGCGACCACATGGCATCGTTAGTAGTAGTTCCAGATTTGATTGAGTTTATCGATAACTTGTCGATCGTTGGCCAATCGAATATCAACATTGAAGAAATTTCAATTGATAAGCTATACAATACCAATGAAGTAAAAACAATCAAGGATTTGGATTTGCGCAAAAAAACAGGTTGCACAGTGATTGGGTTTAAAGATGGGCATGGCGAGTATCTCGTTAATCCAGAAGCCAGCTTAAGACTGGTTCCCAACTCCAAAATCATTGTATTGGGACGCCCAGAACAAATACAGAAATTAAACTCATTGTATAATATAAATTAGACAGATACTCATTTTAACAACAGATGTTTTAAAAAATCATTTTTTTTTAGCATCTTGTCACGTTTTTTAACATAAACAACAAACACTAACTAATACAAAATTATTCCCATGAAGAAATATCTTCTTTCAGTTCTCACTGTTTTATTGCCAATTATAACTTTTGCACAAGACAAAGGTTTAGATGAAAAAGTTAATGATGCCTTTATGCCAATTGCCACTTGGTGGGAAGGTTTTATCTTAACGAGAGTGCCAATAGGTGAGTATAACATTCCTTTTGTGGTAATTTTATTGGTAGTTGGAGCTACATTTTTTACGGTTTATTTTAAATTTCCAAGTATCACAAAATTTAAGACAGCAATTAATACTGTAAGAGGACGCTATGTAGATATCGAAAAACACGGTGTTGACAAATTATATAATAATGACGAAGCTCTTGCTGTCGAAGATATACCTAACACTATTCGTGACGAAAGTGCTCATGGTGAAGTGTCTCACTTCCAAGCATTGGCAACAGCAGTTTCTGGAACCGTAGGTTTAGGAAATATCGCTGGTGTTGCAGTTGCTATCGGACTAGGTGGTCCTGGAGCAACATTTTGGATGATTGTTTGTGGTCTTTTAGGAATGTCAACAAAATTTGTTGAGTGTACTCTTGGTGTAAAATATAGAGATGTTGGGTCAGACGGAACCGTTTATGGAGGGCCAATGTATTACCTTTCTAAAGGGATGAAAGAAGTAGGTTTTGGAACGTTGGGTAAAATACTTGGTGTTTTGTTTGCGGTACTTTGCGTAGGTGCTTCTTTTGGTGGTGGAAACGCTTTCCAATCGAATCAGGCTGCAGTACAAATCAGTACACTTTTAGGTTTGAGTGGAGGTTCTAATGGTGTTATCATAGGAATTATACTTGCTGTATTGGTAGGTATTGTTATCATTGGAGGTATCAAACGTATCGCTAAAATCACAGAAAAGATTGTGCCTTTCATGGCAGGACTTTACATACTTGCCTCTTTGGTCATTATCTTCGCTAACTTTAGTGATATAGGTTTTGCTTTCTCATTGATAATTGATGGAGCATTCTCGCCTATGGCTGGACTTGGTGGCCTTGTTGGTGTATTGATTGTTGGTTTTCAAAGAGCTGCATTCTCAAACGAAGCTGGAGCAGGTTCTGCTGCCATTGCTCACTCTGCCGTACGTACTAAATATCCAGCATCAGAAGGTGTTGTGGCGCTTTTAGAGCCATTTATCGATACTGTAGTGATCTGTACAATGACAGCTTTGGTTATTATATTCTTTAATATTAATGGTACAGATGCTCAATCGGTATTCAACTATACTGCAGAACATGGAAGTAGTGTGATTTTAAATTCTAATGGTAATACAATCAATGGCGTCGATTTAACTTCGATGGCATTTGATTCTGTCATACCTCATTTCTCTTATGTATTAACAATCGCTATTGTCTTGTTTGCGTTCTCTACCATGATTTCATGGTCATATTACGGATTGCAATCATGGAAATACCTATTTGGTAAAGGAAAAACAGCCGATATGGTTTATAAAATTTTATTCCTTTTGTTCGTAGTAATTGGTGCTGCTGCAACATTAGATGCGGTTATCAAGTTCTCTGATGCGATGATTTTGGCATTGGTATTCCCTAATATGATAGGATTGTTCTTCTTATTCCCGAAAGTGAGAGAAGAAATGAAACGTTACCTTGGAGCTATTTCTGTAAAAAGAGAAGCAATCAAAGATGGTGCTGAAGATATTACAAAGCACATGTAATTAGTTGTTGCTTTTAACATAATGAACAAGTTTAAATCCCATTTCCTGTTTACCAAAAACCAACAGAATGGGATTTTTCTATTGTTGGCACTTATCATATTGTTTCAATGTGCTTATTTCTTTATTGATTTTTCTACTGAAGATATTCAGGTCAACTCGAATGAATTGCAAAAATTTCAAGAAGAAATCGATTCCTTAAAATTGGTAGAAATAGAAAATAACAAACCCATAATCTATCCATTCAATCCAAATTACATTACAGATTACAAAGGCTATTCCCTTGGGATGTCCAATGAAGAAATCGACAGGTTATTGGCATTCAGAAAAAAGGATCAATGGATTAACTCTGCACAACAATTTCAGGACGTGACTCAAGTTTCCGATTCGTTGCTTGCTGTTATCTCACCATATTTCAAATTTCCAGATTGGGTGATCAACCCAAAATCAAAATCTAACTCTAATTGGGTTGATTATTCTAAAACCAATACCGCAAGAAATTTTCCGGCGAAAACATACGATCAAAAAATCGATCTAAATACAGCAACAGCTATTCAGCTTCAAAAAGTGAATGGCGTTGGCGAAAAACTTTCTGATAATATCATCAAACTTCGAAATAAGTTTGTGGGCGGATTCATTGCAGATGTGCAGCTACAAGACGTGTATGGACTGACACCAGAAGTTATTGAACGTATCACCAATGACTTTACCGTAAAGACACCAAGACAAGTTCAAAAAATCGCTCTCAATACAGCAACTAAAGAGCAATTAGTCACTGTTCAACACATCGATTATGAGATTGCCCATTATATTATTGAGCAACGTACACTTCGTGATGGATTCAAATCTTTGGATGAATTGACCAAAGTAAAAAACTTCCCAGTCCAAAAAATTGAGATAATTAAGTTATATTTGACGCTTAATTAAGTATTAAAAAAGAACATATGAATACCATGTACTTCACCGAAGAACATCAACTTTTTAGACAGAGTTTACAGGATTTTTTAAAGAAAGAAGTCGTTCCATACATCGATAAATGGGAAAAAACAGGAACGATAGAGCGCTTTATCTGGAAAAAATTTGGTGACATGGGTTTTTTTGGACTTAATTATCCAGAACAATATGGAGGATTAAACCTCGATCTTTTTTATACGGTCATTTTTCTTGAAGAATTGCAAAAAGTAAATTCTGGTGGATTTGCAGCAGCCATGTGGGCACATGCCTATTTGGCCATGACACATCTAAACAAAGAAGGTAATGATGATATTAAACAAAGGTATTTAGCGCCAAGTATTACAGGCGACAAAATAGGTTGCTTGTGTATTACCGAGCCTTTTGGTGGTAGTGATGTCGCAGGGATGCGAACAACAGCCGAAAAAAAAGGCGACACTTATGTGTTGAACGGTTCAAAAACCTTTATTACCAACGGAATTTATAGTGATTATTTGGTAGTGGCTGCTAAAACAAATCCAGAAGCAGGACATCACGGAATGAGCATTTTTGTGGTTGATAGAGATACAAAAGGAATTACATCAACAAAGCTTGATAAATTGGGTTGGAGAGCATCCGATACTGGCGAAATCGCATTTGATAATGTAGTGGTTCCTGCCAATCAATTGATGGGAGAAGAAGGAAAAGGGTTTCCTTATATCATGCAGCATTTTGCATTAGAGCGATTGATTATGGGAATTAATGCACATGCAAGAGCCGAATTTGCTTTAGAGTATGCATTACAATATATGTCAGAGCGTACTGCATTTGGTAAGACAATTGACAAATTCCAAGCATTGCGTCACAAAGTAGCCGATTTTTACACCGAAATGGAAATATGTAAAGAGTTTAATTATTCTGTAGCATATCGACTTAATAGAGGAGAGTATGTTGTAAAAGAAGCAACCATGTCTAAACTACATTCAACTAAAATGGCTGATGAGGTCATTTATGGATGTCTGCAATTTTTAGGAGGTTATGGTTATATGGAAGATTACCCAATGGCACGTTTATTGCGAGATAGCAGGCTTGGGCCAATTGGAGGAGGGACTTCCGAGATTCTTCGTGAAATCATCGCCAAAATGGTCATAGATAAAAAGGATTATAAGCCTGCAACATAAAAATGAAATATTTGCTATGAAAATTTATAGCCTCAAACACTTTATAGCCTTAACCATTTTATTAATTGGTTTTTCTGCGTTTTCGCAAACAGAACTTAAAAATAAAATTGTTGATTTTGGCACTTTACTTCCAATAGAAAGTGCAAGTATTTATGTAAAGAATACAACTATAGGAACAGTAAGTAATTCTGATGGAAAGTTTGTACTGTTAGTACCAAATGAGTTTAAAAATGACACACTTATCATTTCATCAATTGGTTATAAAAGCTTCAAGACTCCAGTAAATGAATTTGACAACTCTCTCGAAATCTATTTAGAAGAAGACATAGCCTCTTTAGATGAAATTGTACTAGTAGCCGAAACTAGACCAAAGACAGGAAATGACATCGTTTTACGAGCGCTTGAAAGGTTGCCACGAAATATGCCAGATTCATCATATTTGCAAAAAGGATTCCTTCGACATAAAGAACGAAACAAGAAGGAATTTAAGTGGCTTATCGAAAGTGCCATTACGATGTATGATTCAGGATATGGCTCTAATGCTGCCGAAAACATTAAAATAAATGTTGACCAAGTTCGTAAAAGCTATGACTTAAGAGATGTTGATAGTCTCTTAACTTACACTGCTTATCTACAAGACAAGGCCAATATCAGAAACTTAAAGGCAAGAAACTTAAGAAGGGACACTATCAAAACATCATCATTGGTTAAAGCCATCAAATGGAACGATACTAGGGTCAATGGATTGCAAAATTTGTTTCAAGGAAAGCTAAACTTGGTGAGGAACTCAACAAATTCAAAAGCGCTCTTTGGTAAAAATATTCTAGACATGCATCAATTTGAGTTAGACACTGTATTGGTGGATAATGATAGAAAAATATATAAAATTAAAATTTCTGAAAGCACAGATTATATCGACCTTAAAACCAAAGGCATATTCAATGATGGTTATATAGCCAATGGTTGGATATATATTTATTGGGACACCTATGCCATCAAAAAGATAGAATATCAACTAATTGCAAAATCTGAAGCTCAAAAGAGTAGAAGCAAGGCGCTTTTTGATACACAAGTCAATCATAAGCTGGTCATGAACTATATGGAGTATGAAGGTAAAATGTATCCAAACTACATTTACTATGAAACTCCAAAACTGGTCAATGTAGGATTTAAGCCAACAAAACAGGGAGAAGATGAATCTACCTATGATAAGGACGAGCGCTATTATTACACAGTGCAGGAAGTGTTATTTACAGAAATTATTCTCGATCAAGAAAAAATAAGCCAAGCATTATCTCGTCCTTGGGATGCCGATATTTTTTCAGTCAAGCCATATAACAAAGAATTTTGGAGAAATTACAACACACTTTTAGAAAGTGAAGAAGATGAGCAACTCATTCAAGACTTAACCAAACGATCATCGTTATACAAAGATTAAAATAATTAGGACAAATGCAATAAAAGTTGCACCGCGCTTTCGGTTAAGTTTGTCTCGAGCGAAGTCGGAGGGTTCTCTTTTGAGGAGCTCCAAAAAAGCCTCTAAAAAAAATTAAATTTTTAATTGTACATTATTAATTACTTTTTATATTTGCATCCTTAAAAATTCTAAAAGAGAGGAGGTTAAGATACTATGTTAATAATACCGATTAAAGAAGGAGAAAATATAGATAGAGCGCTAAAGCGTTTCAAACGTAAGTTTGACAAAACTGGTGCAAAGCGTCAATTGCAAAATCGCAAGCAGTTTACTAAACCTTCAGTAGAGCGTAGAGCACAAATTCAAAAAGCGCAATACATCCAACGTTTAAGAGATCAAGAAAACGTATAGTCCGTTTTCAAGTCATAAAAAAGAATCCTGCTACTGCAGGATTTTTTTTTAACTATATATTAAGGGAAGTTTTATATTTAAGTTATATCTTTAATATATAATGTACACCTCTACCCAAATGACCTTTAAACAGTTTACAGACTATTTGCTTCACGAAAAAAACTATTCAGTATTAACTGTCAAAGCATATCAAACCGATTTGGAAGGTTTTTCAGAGTTCATACTTAAACAATACGATTCCAATACCATAAATGATGTCAACTATTCACAAATCAGAAGCTGGGTAGTCAATCTAGTTGAAGCAGGAATTACAAACAGAACCATAAATAGAAAAGTATCTTCATTAAATTCATACTATAAGTTTTTGCTAAAAACAGAAACCATTAGTGTAAACCCATTAGCAAAGCACAAGGCATTAAAAACAAGTAAAAAAGTACAAATCCCCTTTTCGGAAGATGAGTTAAAAACGGTCATATCAGATTTATCTACAGAAACTGATTTTAAAGGATTGAGAAACAGATTAATTGTCGAACTGTTTTATGCAACTGGAATTCGTCGTATTGAATTAGTACAAATAAAACTCTCACATTTAGATTTGGCCAACAAAACGTTAAAAGTATTGGGCAAACGAAATAAAGAACGTTTCATTCCGTTGATAGATTCAGTCGTCATCACAGCAAACGAGTATTTAAAAGCAAGAAATCAATTAGAAGATATTATAGATTATCAATATCTTTTTTTAACAAAAAAAGGGTTAAAAATTTATGAAACGCTTGTGTACAGAATTATAAATGATTATTTTAGTAAAGCATCTTCTAAAGTAAAACGTAGTCCGCATATATTAAGGCACTCATTTGCGACACATTTACTCAACCAAGGAGCAAACCTAAATGCTGTAAAAGAACTTCTTGGACATTCAAGTTTAGCAGCGACCCAAGTCTATACACATAACAGTATAGCAGAACTAAAAAAAGTGTATTCAAACGCACACCCAAGAAGTAAAAAATAATATATTGTCTAACCAAAAAGGAGAAGTATGAAAGTTAACACGCAATCAGTAAATTTTAATGCAGACAAAAAGTTGATTGATTTTATTCAAAGACGTATGGACAAACTAGATTTGTTCTACGATAAAGTGATTCAATCGGATGTATATCTAAAGGTGGAGAACACGAGTGATAAAGAAAATAAAATATTTGAAGCAAGAGTAAGTGTGCCTGGCGATAGTTTTGTTGTTAAAAAGCAATGTAAAACCTTTGAAGAGGGCGCAGATATAGCTATTGCATCCCTTGAAAGACAATTAAAAAAGAGAAAAGAAAAATTAAGAGCACATTTATGATAAAAATTTTTCAAAAAATGTTTTGAATAAATAAATAAATCTTTACATTTGCAGTCCGTTAGAAATAGCGGGCTTTTTTATTGAGAAAAAAGTAGTAAAAAGCCGATGTAGCTCAGCTG